>JAJEGM010000051.1 GCA_022819825.1 Acidimicrobiia bacterium
GTTGGCGCGGGACTGCTCCACGGTCATCTCCGCCTCGCCGGTGTCCACCCCCAAAGCAGCCAGCACCCGGTTCCACCGCAAAACGTGCGCCGCCCCCGAATGGCCGTCGCGCCAGCCGGTCACCTCGGCTGCGGTCACCGCATCCGACGGCAAAGACGGCACACACACCGCCGGCGGCGGATCGTCGTCGTCTGAGACCGCCACAGACGCCGAACCGCTGCCAGCCGACACCGTGTAACCGGATCCGGCGCCGACCGTCGCGGTGACCGACCCGTCCGCCTCGTCGGCCGAGTCGCCGGTCGTGGCCACCGTCAGCACAGCACTGCCCGACGTGGGAACCGTGACAGTGTGCGATCCCGGCGACACACCGAAATCGCCCGCCGCGGTGACCGCCACCGTCACGTCCAAGGCCGCTGCGGGCGCCGGCGAGGCGGTGACGGTGAACACCGCGTCGCCGCCCTCGCTGATGCCGCTGCCCGCCGTGATGCTGACCTCGGGGTCGGGCTGCACCACGGTCTGTGCCGCAATGCCGTCGACGGTCAGCGTGAACGACCCCGGCGTCGACGCGCGATACGTCGTCGCCTCGATGGTGTAGCCGCCCGCCGCCAGCTGGCGGCTGATCCGCGAGTTGTACCCGTCGCCGCCGTCGTCGTTCGACGCCAGCGCAGCACCCGACTTCTGGGCCGCACCCCGGCGCAGATACATGAACGTGTCAGCGGCCGACTCCAGATCGATCGTCACCCGGCTCGGGCCGTCCAGCAAGAACGCATAGAACCGCGCAAACCGGCCGGCGCGCGCCGACGAACCGCAGCCCGCAGCCCACTGCCCGGTGACGCTCCCATCACCCGACAGCGCAGCCACACACGGATCGCCCACCGGCGCCGGATCGTCGTCATCAGACACCGCCACGGTGGCTGTGCCCGCCGTCGCAGAGATCGTGTAGCCAGAGCCCGCGCCGAGGCTCGCCGTCACCGACCCGTCAGCCTCGTCAGCGCTGTCGTCGGCCGTAGCCAACCTCAGCGTGGCTGTGCCCGAGGTCGGGACCGTGACGGTGTGCGAACCCGGCGACACACCGAAATCGCCTGCTTGCGTGACCGCCACCGACACGTCCAAAGCCGCCGACGGCGCCGGAACAGCAGACACCGTGAACACCGCGTCGCCGCCCTCGCCGATGCCGCTGCCCGCCGTGATGCTCACCTCAGGATCAGACACCGGCGGATCGTCGTCGTCGGCCACCGCGACCGTGGCCGTGCTGGCAGTGGCGGAGACGGTGTAGCCGCTGCCGCCGCTGAGGGCGGCGGTGACCGACCCGTCGGCCTCGTCTGCGCTGTCGTTCGTCGTCGCCACCGTGAGGGTGGCGCTGCCCGACGTGGGGATGGTGACGGTGTGCGAGCCCGGCGTGACGCCGAAATCGCCCGCCGATGTGACCGCCACAGTCACATCCAACGCCGCCGACGGCGCCGGATCAGCAGTCACCGTGAACGTCGCGTCGCCGCCCTCACTCACCGCGCCGCCCGCGGTGATGCCGACCTCGGGCACATCGTCATCGGCCACCGCGACCGTCGCCATGCCCGCCGTCGCAGAAACCGTGTAGCCGCTGCCGCCGCCGACCGTCGCGGTGACCGAGCCGTCGGCCTCGTCGGCGCTGTCATTCACAGTCGCAACCGTCAGTGTGTAACTGCCCGTGGTCGGGATGGTCACCGTATGCGACCCCGTGGCAACCCCGAAGTCGCCGCTCTGGGCGACCGTCACATCCACCGTCAACGCGCTCGACGGCGCCGGGCTTGCCGTGACCGTGAACGTGGCGTCACCACCCTCCGTCACACCAGCGCCCGCCGCGATGCTGACCTCCGGCGTGACCGCTGGAGGGTCGTCGTCATCGTTGATTCCGATTGTCGCTTGTCCGCCTGAATGGGACACCAGGTATCCGCTGCCCCGGTCGACGGTGGCAGTCACCGAGCCGTTGTTCTCGTCGATGTCGTCGTCGGCGGTGGCCAGGGTCAGCGTCTGGGTGCCGCTGCTTGGAATGGTCACGGTGCGGACGGTGGTGTCGACACCGAAGTCGCCGGTCTGTGCAATGCTCACAGCGACATCGAGATCAGCCGCCGGGGCCGGGTTCGCGGTGACCGTGAAGGCGGCGTTGTTGCCTTCTGTGACATCGCTGCCGCTGCTGACGCTGATCGTGGGTCCAGGCGCCGGGATCTGGCCCTGCCTCGAGAGGATCGCCACGGCGGCCTGAATGTGGTCCTCCAGATTGGCGAAAGCGCGATTGAGATGCGAGGCCGCAATGTCGGGAAGGAGAGCAGTGCGGTCGTTGAGGCTGAGTTGATCCCAGCTTTGCTCGGTGACTGACAGGAAAGCGTCTCGGGTGACGACGAACCTCATCCGCACCGTGGTAGGAAGCGTATTTCTGGTAGAAGCCGTGAGATCGATCTCATAGACGCCGTCTTGATTAGCGTCAGCAGGGTTCGCGAAACTGCGCGATTCAAAGACCAACAATCCGCTTGCCGAATAGAGAGTGAAGTCATCGGTGTCTGGGCCGGCAATCGCATAGCTCACATCTCGTGTGCTGGCGTACAGCGCAACCGCATGCACCCTGTTGTGCTCGAACATATGATCAAGCGGAATCCGAATGCTCGGGCCCGGCAATTCGTCATCCTTGATCTTGAGTCTCGCAACTCCAGCCCCACCGATTCCATATTCGCTGCCCGGACTGATCTGCACACTCACCGTGCTCTCAGGAGTAATCACAGAGTCATCTGTGGTCGCAAGGGACATGGACACAGTTGCGCTGTCGGCGGCAAAAACAACTTCGGTGGGTGATGTGCCGGCGAGCCTGGAACCGGTCTCGCTGACGGTGATCGGCACAGTCAGCGGATTCTCCAAGACTGTGCCGGAGCGGGTGAACGTGAAGGCGGCAGGCGATCCCTCGGTCACCGTTCCGGCGTGAGCGCGCACGGCGATCTGAGTCAGGTCATCATCGGTTACAGTGGCAGTCGCCGAGCCGGGAGTCCCAATGACATAGTCGCTGTTGTCGACGATGCTCACGGATACCACGCTGTCATGCTCGTCTTGGGAGTCTGACTGCGTCGCGACGGTGACAGCTGCATTTGTCTGATTCCCGGGAATCGTGACGGAAGACGGTTCGCTGGTGAGCATCTCGCCGGTCTCGCTCCAGGTCAAGCCGACGCGCAGGGGCGAGGACAGAATGCCGCCGCTGCGAGTGACCGTCAGTTGAAGGCCGGTGCCTTCGGTGATCTCATCGTCGGCAATGGCAAGCGATACCGTCGGATTCGGAATGACGAGCGGCTCGGCGAAGATCCACGGCCGGGCCTGCTTGATGGCCAGCTTGTTGGCGGCAGTGATCTTGAACTCGATCTCAATGGCGTAGTCATCGCCGTCCTGAACCCCGTACAGGGTCTTGAAATGGTTATGGATGGTCTCGAGGTTGCTGCGCAGTTGACGCATCTGGGCGTCGCTCATCAGGAGCTTGTCTGAAGTCACCAGGTTGGATCGGGACATCACGGTGGCGGCACCAGTGGCTCCCAGCAGCAGTTGCTCGGGTTGGGAGTAGGCCTCCGGATTGGTTACCAGATCCTCGCCCACCTGCGAGTTGACGAAATAGGCATTGTCCCGGAAGGTAACGGGGTCATAGCTGACCGCGACGCCGTTGACCAACTCGTCGGAGTAGTTGGGATGAACCAGCACCCCCATGTACACGGTAGTGTGATCGACCCGGTGGAAGTCGCGCTCCAGAAAGGCGCGGTAGTTCCACAGGCTGGCCCAGACGGCCTTGATGGACTTGTCGATGCCATCGGCAGTCGTCTCGTCGGGGTCCTGAGTCTTGGAACTGTACAGGCCGGCTCCGTTGAACGATGGCAGGTCCTCGTTGTTGGTGCTGGACCGGTAGCGCAACGACTGGCCGTCGGGGTACTTGGCATGCATGGCGGTCAGCGCGTCGATGATGAACTTTGGTGTGGTCGCGTCCTTGATGGCGTCGCGCAGATCGTCCAGCATCTCTTCCTGGACGTCAAAGTCTGTCTGAAATTTGGTGTGTGCCAGCATCTGCGTGACCGCGCTCGCCAGCGTCGTTCCAGCCGCCAACTCAATCTTCTCGTCGTCGGGCCACTTCTTCTTGCCGAGAAGCGTCTTCTCGGAAACAGTCGCCTGCTTCATGAATTCGTCGTAGAAATAGAAGGGAACTGCGAATCCTACGGGTGTCGTGCCTGCCGGCAAGGATAGGGAGGTCAATTCAGCCACGTTGGCCGCCTTGACGCCGTAGGAAGTCCAGTCGTCGAAGTCGACATTCGCCAACGAGACAATCGTCTTGGCCGTCAGGTCGCTTTGCAGGGTTTGGACGCTCTGGGGACGCAAGCTCGCGTGGTGGTCGTCCACTTCCTTTTTGGTTGCGGCTCGGATGGTGTAGCCGTCAGCGGTGACCGCGTAATAGACGTAGCTATCCAGCAGGGAGCTGATGACATCCACTTCCAGCGCGTCGCGGATGAAGGCATTGGGCAGGCCGTTCTGTATAGCGCGCAGGTTGACGTGCGACAGCGGCGTTTGCGGCACGGTGGTGATGGTTCCGGCCACGCGGGGCAGGTCGTTGGGCAGGCTTGTGTAGATGGCCACGTCGAACGGGCTGGGGCGGTCATCATCCTCCATCAACCGCAGCCGTCCGTAGCCCTCCGCCTCGTTGAGGGCGATGTAATCCACGTCCGCCAGCACCTGGTGTTCCAGCAGGATGCGAATCCTGGAGGCGTCAAATTTCTCCCTTTCATCCCAGTAGCTTGAGAAGTAGCGAGTCGTCTCCGGGTAGAAGTACAGGTTGTCCTCCAAGAACGGCATCGCTGCGGCCAGCATCATGTACACACGCTCCGTCCCTTCGAACGTACGGGCCGCGAACGCGCCCCACTCGAACCGATAGGAACCCAGGGTCCCGTCGGGAGCGGGTACGTTAGGATGCCAGACCAACTGGCCGGCCATGTCGCCTGCAGTGTCTCGTCCCGTGTAACCGATCGCCTTGAGGAACGAATTATGGTATTTAATTCTCTTCGTATTCATGAAGAAGACTTCGGGGCTGTCGGAATACGGGTCAAAGATCCAGAATTTCACGAACGCGATGCCATCGAGATGGGACTCATGCGAAGTGCCCTGAAACGCCAACTTCTGGAACGCTTCATGGGAATCTATGGCGACGGCACCGTCGATGGGATTGATCTTCTTGGCTGAATTGATCGGGTTATAGGCACCGAGGTCGTCCAGTTCGGTGATGTCGTCGACGCAGTCGCCGTCCACGTCAGCGGGTTGGGCGACCTGGTATTTCTCCACCCGATACTGGTCTGCGGCCAAGGGTTCCAGATTGTCCGACAGCGCGGTCGTGCCGTCCTCACCTCGCGTCACCGAAACAGGGATATCGGTGGTTTCCCCATTGAGAGTGTGCTTCGCATACAGCACGAAGTAGTCCGAGCTGGTCGAGGCCACCTCGATCGGAACGTTGGTGACGGCGACGGAGGCAGGCGTCGGTGCGACATAGCCAGGCTCGCACGGCCCCGGCGGCGGGGTCGCCGCGTCCGCTGGCAGCGGTATCAGTGCAGCGGCGGCCAGCACGCCAAACGCTGCTATGAGGCCTACCGCGCGCAAGGGGGGGGGGGGATAGGAACCCCGCGGCTGCTCTCGACAACGTCATACTTCAAGCCCTCCCGCCATGTTGGACTCGGGTCGATTACCTGTATTGCAACGCGAAAGGACCCTATGGCTACGGGACTCTGGGATAGCCAAACCTCCACAGACTCCGTGCCAAGGGGCCCCTACGGCCAATCAACCTAGCAGTCCACTTGGGACGGAGAAAACTGGGCACCCGCCCAGTACATGGACCTACCGCCTCGTCAAAAGCACAAGAGCAATATCAGCCGCTGCGATTGGGCAGGTACTTCGAGAACCCTGACAGGGCGGCTGGGCCACCGAGGTCCTTTTGGCAACAGGCAATGATCCCGTCGGGCCTGACCAGTGTCACGGAGTCGGCTTCGTACGGGCTGGCAGAGATCCCAGCGGGGAGCTGGCGCACCGCGACCGGCACGCCTCCCGGCGGCAACTCCGCGACGGCGGCCTCCCATGCGGGGCGGGAGCACTCCGGGCCGAGCAGCAGCACGTATGAGGTTCCGAACCAGTCGAGCACCGACTCGGCCTGGTCGGCATCGACCCACACGTGGGGGGCGCGGCGGCCCGACCGGGCCAGTGGTACGAAACCGCCGCTCGAATCGTCGAGGTGCGGTGCGGGCTCGGCGTTCGGCGCGATGAGCCCCGACGACATCTCGAAGCCGAGCAGGAGGTGGTCGTAGTCGGCGTACTGGTGGGTGGCCTGGATGTGCTCGGAGACATCATCGCCTCGACGGTGGCCCAGCATCATCCGGGTCATGTGATCGGTGGTGCTGACCCCGAAGGCGATCCGCTCGATGGCGATGGGCCGATGCTCGGTTTCGTAGGTCTCTAGGATCGACGCGGGCGCCAGGCCCCGCACCACATAAGCCAGCTTCCACGCCAGGTTGCGGATGCCGGCGAATCCGGTGTTGTTGCCCATACCCCCGGTGGGAACCGAGACGTGCGCGGCGTCTCCGGCCAAGAAAATGCGCCCTGAGGAGAACCGGGTCACGCATCCCGGAGTGGGCTGCCACATGCGCATGCTGAGGATCGCGAACTCCACATCGTCGTCGGTGCCGAGAGCCACCCGGATCCGCCGGCCGACCGCCTCCTCGGAGATCAGGTTCTCATCTCCCACAACCACCTGGCAGCGCCACCGTCGGCGCCCGTCGAGAGGCTGGAAGATGACGATGCCCTCGGGGGTTGTGGTGTAGAGCAGCGATCCTTTGCGGTCGCCCACATACGCCTCGAGATCGGCGTGGAAGATCACATCCTGGGAGTACACCGGCCGCGGCTCGGCCTCCAGATGGGTGCCGATCACCCCACGCGTTTCGCTGCCGGGCCCGTCGGCGCCGATGATGTACTGCGCCGTCACCGGCCGGCGCTCATCGGTGTTGGTGTCGCGCAGCCAGAGATGGGTGGCGTCATCGGTCTGGGTCACATCTATGGCCTCGGTGTCGAACCGAACCGTGATCATGGGGTCGGCGGCGACTCTGGTCATCAGCGCGGCCTCGACCTCGTCTTGCGCCGTCATCACGGGGATGCACGGGCTGTTCGGCCCCGCAACGCTGTAGAAGGTGGGACTCGGGATGTTGGCGTAAGGCTCGGCGGCCAGGCTGTCGGACCACCGGTTGTAGGCGGTCCACGCGGGCCCGAGGCCGGTGGCCTCAACCGCCTTCTCGATGCCGAACTCGCGGAACAGCTCCATGGTGTTGGTGTCGACGAAGCGGGACCGGGGATGGGTGTTGAGCTCGCTTCGCCGCTCCACCAGAAGCGACGGCACGCCGTGGCGCGACAGCAGCAGCGCCCCGGTGAGCCCAATCGGCCCGCAGCCGATGATGCAGACAGGAACCTCGGTCATCGTCCTCCCCTACTCCAACGCCTCATTGTATGGCCTCGGCCATTCCGGCCTGCACCGTCAGCTTCCACGCCAAGCCCCTCATTGAAGGCCCCACGAGAATAGCGCCGATGATTGACCATGCAGCTAGGTGAGAAATATACTACTAGATAGTAGATAAAATACCTATTAGCAAGGTATAATCAAGTTTGCGTATCTTTGCGTCTACCGGGAGGCTCTGTGCCAGCTTTCCAACCCCATGTCGTGCAGCGGCGGATCGAGCCGGTACTCCGTCGCGCGCTCGACACGTTCCGCATCGTGGTGCTGCAAGGACCGCGCCAGTCGGGCAAGACCACGCTGGCCCGCCACATCACAGACGGGGGCACGTTCTTGAGCCTTGACAACCCGGCAGAGTTGTCGCTCGCGGTGGACGACCCCATCGGCTTTATCGCCGACCGCCGCCGGCCCGTGGTCATCGACGAGATCCAGCGAGGCGGTGACGATCTCGTGCGAGCGATCAAGCTTGCGGTCGATGCCGATCCGACACCGGGCAGCTTCTTGCTCACCGGATCGGCCGACTTTCTCACGGTCCCCGTCTTGTCGGAGTCGCTGGCAGGGCGAGCTGTGTTCTTCAGCCTGTCGCCCTTCTCGGCAGTCGAACTGCATACCGGGCCCGATGGCATGCTCGCGCGCCTCTGCACGAGCGCGGGGGCAAGCGGAGGCATCGCAGAGACCGTGTCCGATCTCCTCCGCTCACCCCCGTCCACACTTGGGCGGTCGGACTATGCCGAGCGGATCTGTCGGGGCGGCTACCCCGAAGCTATCGGCCTTAGCGATGCCGACCGCGTCCGCTGGTTCGAGTCGTACATCCTCACCTCAGTCACTCGCGACATCATCGAGGCCACGGGAGCGCGGCGCTCAGCAGAGCTGCCGCGGCTGCTGCGGGCTGTGGCAGCGCGCACGGCAGGAGAACTGGTGCTGGCAGATCTGCATCGCGATCTCGGATTCGGCCGAGTCGAGACCACCGCCGACTACCTGTCGCACCTCGAGATGACCCATCTAGTGGTGCGCCTAGGCGGCTGGGCGCCGAGCGCAGCCACACAGGCCAAGCGACGACCCAAGGTGCTGGTGACCGACAGCGGTCTGGCCGCGGCAACACTCGGCGTGGACGCACAGCGCCTCGGCGAGGCCGGCGAACCGAGCCGCGGACCGCTGCATGAAACCTACGCCGTCAACGAATTGCGCCGTCAGGCGGCGGCGCTTGACGAACCGCTCCGCTTCAGCCACTTCCGTGATACTCGGGGCAGGGAAATCGACCTCCTGATCGAGCGGTCAGACGGACGAATCATCGCAGTGGAAGTGAAGGCGGGGGCAACAGTGCGCTCAACTGACGCCAGATGGCTGGCCTGGCTGCGAGACCTGATGGGCGACCGGTTCGAAGCCGGCGTCATACTGCACACAGGACAGCGCCCGCAGCCCATATCAAACCGAATTGTCGCCCTCCCGATGTCGTACCTCTGGGAAACCTGATCTGCCCGCGAGAAAGACGGAGTAGCCATGTCGCCTTCTGCCCGCTTGACCGGCGCCCAGGCGCTTGTTGGCACCTTGGCCCACCACGGTGTCACCGCGTGCTTCGCCAACCCAGGCACATCCGAGATGCACGCCGTGACGGCTCTCGACGGCGAACCCAGGGTCCGCTCAATCCTCGGGCTGTTCGAAGGCGTCGTGACCGGCGCGGCCGACGGCTACGCCCGCGTGAGCGGCAACCCGGCGATGACGCTGCTGCACCTGGGCAGCGGCTACCTCAACGGCGGCGCCAACATCCACAACGCCCGGCGAGCCCGGTCGCCGATAATCAATGTGATCGGCGACCACGCCACCTACCACCTCGGCAATGATGCGCCGCTCACCTCCGACATCCAGGCGATGGCCGCGCCGAACTCGAAGTGGCTGCGAGCCGCAGCGGCCCCCGAGGACGCGGGGCGGCTCGCGGCCGAGGCATGGCACGCCAGCCTCCAAGCCCCCACCGGACCGGTCTCGCTAGTGCTGCCTGCCGATGTGGCCTGGCTGCCGGGCGCGTCGATCCCCGAGCGGCTCGCCGCACCGGAGCGGACGGGCCCAGACTCCGACGCGGTTGAGCACGCGGCTCGCGCCTTGCGCGCCGCCCAAAATCCCACGCTCTTGATGACCGGCCCGGCCCTGACCGAACCCGGCCTGCGGGCCGCCCGCCGCCTCGCTGGCGCAGGGGTGCGGGTGCTGTTCGAGTTCTTCTTTCCCCGGCTCCAGCGCGGCGCGGGCCGCTACGCCCCCGAGCGCATGGAGTACTTCGCCGAACGCGTCGTCCAGAGCCTGGATGGAACCGACGTGATCGTCCTCGCCGAGGCCCGGCCGCCGGTCGCGTTCTTCGCCTACCCGAACCAGCCCTGCGAATTGGCCCCCGATCGCTGCGAGGTGATCTCGCTCGGCGGCCCCGAAATCGACAGCGCCGAGTCCGTCATCCAGCTCGCCAACGCTCTCGGCGCCACCGGCACCGACGTTGCGCCCGTCTCCGAGCTTGCGATGCCGAACACGCCGCAGGGCGAGCTCAGCGTGCAGACCATCGGGCTGTCGATCGCCCGGCACCTCCCAGAGGGGGCGTTCGTGTCCGACGAAGCCGGCACCAGCGGTGGCCCGACCTGGGCAGCAACCGCATCTGCCGCGCCGCACGACTGGATGCCGCTGACCGGCGGCGCACTCGGCCAGGGACTCCCCGTCGCCCTCGGGGCGGCCATCGCCGCCCCCGAGCGCAAGGGTCTGTGCCTCGTTGGAGACGGCGCCGCCATGTACACCAACCAGGCGTTGTGGACGATGGCGCGCGAGGGAACTGACATCGTCACGGTCGTGTTCGTCAACCGGTCCTACCGGATCCTCAACATCGAGCTCGCCCGCACCGGCGCCGGAGCACCCGGGCCAACCGCACAGCACCTTTTGTCTTTGAGCAACCCGCCGATCGACTTCGCCAGCCTTGCCCGCTCAATGGGAGTGCCGTCGACCACCGCAACCACCGCCGAGGGATTCGACCGTGCGCTGGCCGCGGCCTTCGCCAACGACGGACCACACCTGATCGCCGCAGAGATCGCCTAGGAAGACGGCGAGCCCTATTGCCTCCCAATCGAGGTGACCAGACAAGAGGGGATGCTCGAAGTACGTTCTCGTTGTGGAAGCGCTGTCAGGTGAGGGCCAAGGTGAGGCCTCGGCCAAAGCCCGACATGGTCGCCGGAAGGCGATTGCCGCCGTCGCGGCGCTCGTCCTGGTCGCTGGCGGTATCGGTGTTTGGCGGATATTGGAGCGCAACGGGCCTGACAACAATGTTCACGTCACCGGCCCAGGGCTCGTCTCCACTGGGCCAGCGCTTGAATGGGTCGAGTTCGACCCGGGCTTAGATGAGGCTGCGCTTTCGGGGATTCTCATTTCCCTCGGCGACGGCCGGATCCTTGTCAGCGCTTCTGGCGAGGAGGACGATGGCGCGGCGCCTGGCCTCAGGTTCCTGGTCACCGAGAACGGAGTCGACTGGTCTGAGGTGCCGATGCCGCCGGGCATCTGGCCGCTCTACCCTGACTTGACCGGTGAACGCTGGCTGGTTGCGGGATATGACCTCGCCGGCGAGCCCCTCCTGTCTGCCATGGAAACAGAAGGCATCTGTAGCCGGGCCCTTTCCGTGCTTCGGGCATTCTTTTCCGATGACCAGGGGGCGAACTGGGCTGAGTTGGAATTCGACTTCTCCTCAAGCTCCATTCAAGTGCCCCCCGCTTGCGAATTTCCTCCTTTCTTCATCTCCGAGGCATTGACCTCGGGAGAGCACATGGTGATCGTGCTCTGGGGCGAGGAAGTGGGCGCGAGTACAGTGCCCGACTCCGGCAGTGGGGTGTTCAGCGGGTCGGAGGACGACACCGGGGAGAATCACAAATCCTGGATATTTGCCAGCGACGGCGGGACCTTTGAACAAGTTGCCGATTACGACGGCTCGATCTACGGCGGCTTCTTCGGCTGGAGCTTCGGCACTCCTGCGGGCTTTTCTCTTTTCTATGTTGAGGACGGAACCGGACATCAACCTGCTCGGCCATCCACTCTGACTTCCCCCGATGGCCGCATCTGGAGCCAGAGCGAGTCTGCGGGCTTCTATAACTCAACGGCGTTCGGTCCCGATGGATCGCTATGGCGGACAACCTGGTTGGGTGCCGGTTACGGCCTGCACCAATACGACAGGGAGGGGACCCTGACAACCAAGGTTGCTATCGACAACTCGCTCCCGTTCCTTGCGTCCGCAGGGCCGTCCGGGGTCGCGGTCACCGCGATGACCAGTCCCGGCACCGACCTCTTCACACTCCCCGACCGGCGAATTGTCAAGGAAGGCTACGAACTGCGGCTCAACGAGCCCGAGGGAGGCTTCAGTCTCTGGGAATTGGCGACAGACACCGCGGTCTACGAGTGCGGGCAGGAGGTTATCTGGGCCCAGGGACTAGCCTTTGCCGAGGGCGCCTGTGAGTTTGTGTATCCGGTAACAGACAACGCAGACATGGACTCAGTGGTGCTGGTGTTCGAAGACAGACAGACCGGGGCGGAACTGGCGTCGTTCACTCGTGGCGAGCTGCTGCCCTCTTTCCCCTTGTGGATGATTACGGGGTTGACTGTTGACGGCCCCGAAAATGAGGAGCAATGGCTGGGGTGGTCGGCCGACGGTGCCAAATGGGATTGGCAGACTCCAGCTGATGCATTTGGAATCGATCCATCTGAGGGCGACGACAGGCTGGTCGAGATGGCCGTCGGCGATGGGTTCGTGCTCGCACGCATACAGCATTATGACGACTATTCCCCACACTTCTCCCGTTCGCACTGGTTTATCGCCCAGGCACCGTGAGACTCGGTCACCGGCTCAATGCATCCTTGTCGCCTCAAGGAGAAGAGGGGGGCGTGCCCATCCTCTCTTTGGGGTAACGTTTTGACGACAGGAGATATGGGGGTTCGTGTCATGACAAGCACTTGGCGGGTTTCAAAGCCGGCGCGGTGGCGCTGGCTGGTTTTGGTCTGCGCTCTGGCGCTGGCCGCTTCGGCCTGCGGAGGCGGGGACGACGATGATGCCGGCGGCGGTGTGGCCGCCGAGGCCACCGCCGCCCCGGAGGCGTCTTCGGGAGATGACGGCGCATCTGCTCCCAGCGACGACGATGGAGGCGATGGCCAGCCAGCCCCTGATGACAGCGGCGACGAAGGCGGAGAGGCCCCCGCGGCCACCGCTGCGCCGGAGACCGCGGCCACCGAGGCCCCGGCCGCCGAAATGGAGCCCCAGTACGGCGGCACTCTGGTCATGGGCCTGGAGGCGGAGACCACCAACGGGCTGAACCCGGTGAATGCCCAGGCCGCGGTGTCGGGCCACATCTTGTTCCGAGCGTTGTACGACACTTTGACCATTGAAGGAGTGGACGGCAGGGCCGTGCCCAACTTGCTGGAGAGCATCAGCCCGAACGACGACTTCACCGAGTGGACGATGACACTGCCGCCGGGCATCACCTTCCACGACGGCTCGCCAGCGGACGCAGCGGCGCTGAAGCGGCACTTTGAGGAGCAGCTCAGGGGCACCCTTACCGGCATCTCGGTGCGGTCCTGGGAAATCGAGAGCATCGAAATCATGGACGACTTGACCATATGGATGGTGCTGGCCAAGCCATTTGCGGCGTTGCCGGAGTATCTGACCAGCCACCTCGGATATTTCGGGGCGCCGTCGATGCATGACTTGGGGGCAGACGCGGCACGCAACCCCATCGGCACTGGACCGTTCATGCTGGACGAGTGGATTCCCAACGAGGTGACCCGGATGGTGCGCAACCCCGACTACTGGCGCACCGATGCCGAGGGACGCCAGCTTCCCTACCTCGACGCACTGGAGTTCCGACCCAACAACGACAGCGACGCCCGGTATGCGGCCCTGAGGTCTGGCGATCTCGATGCCAGCGTGGACAACACTGGCATTCGAGTTGACGACTACAACGAGCAGTTCAAAACCTTCTGGCAGGGAGAGGCGTACGAAGAGCCCACCTACCTGATGTTCAACCACTCGCGGGCACCATTCGACAACGCGGAGTTCCGCCGGGCGCTGGCCCAGTGCACCGATCGCCAGACGTTCAACACCATTCGCTGGGATGGGCAGGCGCCGGCCACCGGCCCGTTCTCGCCGGGGACGCCCGGCTACCTGGAAGACTCCGGATTCCCGGGCTTCGACCCCGATGCCGGTCGCGCCACCATCGCCCGCCTTGGTGTGACCGATGTGGAGCTCGGCACCACCACCGACCCGGCCAACCTTCTCAACACCGAGCTCTTGGCCGCCATGTGGGGCGACTGCGGGCTCGACGTGTCAATCACCCAGGTGGACCAGGCCGAGTTGATCACCAACGCGGTGATCGGGAACTTCACCGCATTCTTGTGGCGCAACCACCCGAGCTTCCACGTGGCCGCGGAGCGGATCTGGTGGCACAGCGAGTTCGGCCAGGGCATTGCGCTGAACTTCGGGCGCATCAACAACCCGGTGATCGACGCCGCGCTGGACGAGTCGTTGACCACCGACGACTTCGACCGCCTCACAGAGCTCGCCGAGGACATAAACCGGGCGTTCGCCGAGGAGGTCCACAACATCTGGTTCTACTTCTCAAACTGGCTGATCGCCGCTCACGACCACGTACACGGCATCGACAACCTCACCCTTCGCGAGGGGCAAGAGCACGTCAAAGTGCTCGCGGGCAGGGTCTTTCTCACCGAGGCCTGGATCGAGCAATAGCAGCAGGCACTGGCTAGGAGGGGACGACAACAAGCAGGGGGAGGCAAGAGTCGGTGCTCCGCTTCATAGGCACGCGCATGGCACAGCTGGCTGTGGTGGTGCTGGTGGTCACGCTGCTGTTCTATTGGATGCTGAACTTGCTGCCCGGCAATCCCTGTGTGGCTGCGTTCGGCGGCGCGGCCACCCCAGAGCAGATCGCCGAGTGCGAGCAAGACCGCAACCTGGACGACCCGGTGATCGTGCAGTGGGCCAAGTGGGGCGGCGACGTGCTAACCGGCGATTTCGGCAAGTCGTACCTCACCGGGCGCACCTTTGGCGAGGCCATCTCCAATGCGCTGCCCCGCACCCTTCTGCTGTTGGCCTATTCCCAGGCGCTGGCTCTGGGCGCGGCCATTCCACTTGGGTTGTGGTCGGGATACCGCCAAGACAGCGTGGGCGACAAGGTTGTGAGCGGCGGCGCGTTCGCGCTGCTGTCGTCACCGGTCTTCGTGGTCGGCTTGGTGCTCATCCTGGTTTTCGCGGTGAAGCTGGATTGGTTCGACTTGGGCGGCTATCGGCCGATATCGGAGGGTCTGGTCGCGCATTTCAAGGTAATGTTCCTTCCCGCGGTGACGCTGGCTGTGGGACTGCTGCCCATCTATCTGAGACTGCTGCGGACCGACGTTATCGGCACCTTGCAGGAGGACTTCGTGGGCACCGCCCGAGCCAAGGGCCTGCCAGTCCACCGGGTGCTGCTCACCCATGTGCTGCGCCCATCGAGCTTCACCCTGCTGACCATATTCGGCATCCAGGCCGCCCAAGCGGTGAACGGTGCCATCGTGGTGGAGTACTTGTTCGATCTCGACGGGGTTGGATCGCTGTTGGTGTCTTGGGTGGCGGCCCGGGAATATCTGCTGGTCCAGACCCTGGTGGCGCTGATCGCTGCCGTGTTCGTGACCGTGACTGCGCTGGTTGACGTGGTCTACTCCATGCTCGACCCCAGGGTGCGGCGACGATGACCGATCCGTCTGAAACCACCACCGCGGCCATCAAGCCCCGAGTGCCGACAAGATTTCTGCGGATCCCGATCGGGGGCAGATTCAGGGCCACGCTGGTGGATGCCGAATCCAGAGCGGGACCGAGGAGGGGCAAGATCAACATCGCCCTTTGGCTGTCGGTGGGATGGCTCGCCTTGGTGCTGGCCGGCGCGGTTCTGGCGCCTTGGCTGGGATTTCTGGAGGATCCCAACAGGCCTTTGGCCGGGGACCCGGAACTCGGGCCGTCTTGGTCGCATTGGTTCGGCACCGACCAGCTTGGGCGGGACATGTTCGCCCGCTCGGTGTGGGGCAGCCGCCTCTCCCTTTCCATCGCCGGTCCGGCCGTGGGCATCGGGGTGGTGGTGGGCGGTGTTCTGGGGGTGATGGCCGGCTATTTCGGCAAGTGGATCGACCTCGTTGTCAGCAGCGTGGTGAACGTGGCGCTGGCGCTGCCCGCGCTGGTGTTCGCCCTGTTCATTGTGACGGTGCTGGGCCAGAGCTACGTGAACGTGACCATTGCCGTGACCGTTTTGTCGATCCCAGCCATCGCCCGCATTGCCCGGGCCCAGGCGCTTCGCTTTGCTGCCCGGGAGTTCGTGACGGTGGCCAAGACGATGGGGGCCCGATGGCCTCGGATACTGTTCCGCGACGTACTGCCCAATGTGGTGCCCGCTCTGGCTTCGATCGCCTTTTTGGCCATGGGCATCGTGATCATCGCCGAGGGCAGCCTTTCGTTCATCGGTGTCAGCGTCGGCTCGCCCAGCATCACCTGGGGCAACATCTTGGCCGCCGGGCGCGGTCGGCTTGAGGAGTCCCCCCACATCGCCCTGACCACCGGCGGCGTCATGTTCGCCACCCTCATGGCGCTGAACTTCGTGGGCGACGAACTCCTCCGCCGCCTAGACGTACGCGAAGCCCGCATCTAGCGCCTGTCCCACGCCGCTAGTTTGAGGGAATGTTGATAGTTCCGCTTCGCCGAATTGTTCGCATCCTCGGCGAGGAGCGGTACGACGTGATTTTGGCTTTGTGCGTGGCCATAGTGGGGCTGTCGGCCACTGGTGTCGATGCCTTGACCGCGGCTTCGGGCATCGTCGGGCTCGTGCTCATCACCGGGACGCTGATCGAGTCGTCTGCGCTCGCCGTGGGCCGGGCCAAGGCGTGGGCGGTGCTGGCCGGGCTGGGGTGCGCCACCGCGATTGAGCTTGTCGTTGTAGGCCCAGACGATGCCCGTGTCGGCCCGGCCATAGTGATGGCTATAGGCATCGTGGCCGTTGCCACTATCTCCAGGCAGGTGCTTTTGCGGCCCTTGCCCGACACCACGTCGATCGCTGCGTCGGCGTGCGCCTACCTTCTGATCGGCTATTCGTTCGCCAGCCTCTACTTACTGATCGACCGCATCGCCGACGGAGCGTTCTTGTCTTCGGGCGAGGTGCTCACCCCCGAGTCGGCCATTTACTTCAGCTTCGTCACCCTGACCACGCTCGGGTTCGGCGACCTCACTCCGGCGGCGTCGAGCGGCAGGACGCTGGTAACGCTGGAGGCCATGGCCGGGCAGTTCTACATCGCCATCGCCGTGGCCCGTCTGGTAGCCGGGATGGCGACCAGCAGAAAAGACGCCTGAGGGGTCATGGGGTCCAGGCGAGGGCGCGTTCCATAAACACCCGGTTGTCTTCGTGCCATTCGGAGAACCCGATGCGCTGGCTGTCGGTGAGGTAGTCGATTTTCGCGTTCAGGCAGGCGAGCAGCGCAGTATCGCCTGATCGCAGCGTCCACCCGCCCAACTCGACGGCCTCGTCGAGCGCCGAAACCGCCAGCACTCCGCCACCGCGGTAGGCAGCGGCTGCCTCAGTGTTGCCGATGGCTTCGCTCACCACGGCGTTTATCTCGCCCGCGGCGAGCGCGTCGAGGGCAGTGGACTCGCGGTATTCGTAGTACACCTCCGGCTGTGTGGGCAAAGGCGGCTCGATCCGGGTCCTGGTCTTGATGTTGCCGCTGGCACCTGCCGCGGTGATGGCGTAGTCGCTCGTCCCGTCGGCAATGACAACGCCGTCGGCCGTGTGAACCCTTGTTCCGGCGGCGAGCTCTCCGTTGGGGCCGGTGATCCCGGTCAACTCAAGCAGCCTCTGCTCGTTGGTCGTGTTGCGGGAGGCCCCCACTCGGTCGCCGCCCGACAGGTGGTCGAAGCTGGCGTAGCGCTGAACATCGCCCTCTCGCACCAGCAGCGATTGGCGGTATTGGATGTGGCCCGAGGTAAATGCCACGACCGTGTCGCCCTGGTCGTCGCGGGTGCGCGACTGGAGAATAGAAATGCCTCCTCCCGCGATGTCCACAACGCCCGCCGCGGGCAGCAGCCAGATATCGGTCCACTCCGACACGGGAATACGGCGGAATCGCAGCCCCGAGCCGTCCATCGCCTCGAGCGCGTCGACGAGGTCAGCCTCATAGCCGCCATGAACCACCGGCCCCTCGGGACCACCCGCGTCTTCGACGCCGTAGCTGACCGGCGCAAAATCGGTGAAAAACGCGAAGTCAAGGACCTTGCCGGGGGCGCACCCGGAGTATCCCGCCGACACCTCTTCCGCTTCAGCGGGCAGGTCAGCAGCGGGGGCCTCCCCTGGGGAGCAGCTCACCACGGCTGCAACCGCGGCAATCACTGCGCCCGCTGCCAAGAGCAAACGTCGCGCTGGAACCGAGAATCGCGAATCGGCCCCCTCTACCGAACCCAATCCAGCGAATCCAGCCCGGTGAGGTAGGACTGCCAGACGCTCCCTAATCGGCACTTGGTTGGTCGGGTGTGTCGTCGGAAAGGTCGGACACTGCGGCGGCCAGGTCCGGGACGCTTGCGCAGACGGCTTCCCACACCAGGTTCCGGTCTATGTCGTCGTAGTCGTACGCGATGAAGTTGCGCATGGCCCGCGCTTTGGCTCTCATCATCCAGCTGGCCTCGAATTGGTCCCGGCCGGCGTCAGCGATCCTTTTGAGGCGCTGCGCGGCGAGCACGATGTGCTCTATGAGGTCGCGATCGCGGCTGCTCACAGCGAGATTGCGTCGGCGAGCAAGCCGCTGTGCTTGTCTTTCAGGCCGCCCACAGAGACCACATCCACATCCCAGCCCAACAACTTCTCCAGGTCCAGCTTCAGCCCTGCCTGGTCAAACAGCGAGGCACCTTCTACGAACCGTGCCAAAAAGTCGCAGTCGCTGTCGTCGGTGTCGTCGCCGCGCGCCACCGAGCCGATCAGCGCTATCGAGTCGGCCTTGTTCCGGGCCGCGGCATCCCGGATCGCCTGACGGTGCTCCCCCAACACAGCATCGCGTCGTGTTCCCATAGCTTCATGCTAGACGCTCGGGCTCTCGCATCACGATGGCCTTGAGCGCCAACCAATGGTCAACAGCCCAGAGTGCTCGACTCTGCTGTTGTGCCCCGCAATCGGGCCCATGCTTGAATCGGATTGCTGTTGGCGAGGACGGCGGCGTGGCTGCCGGCTCTGCTCTCTCGTCCATAGGATCTTCCTCTCACGAAAGACCCCGACTGCCAACAACCTCCGTCAGTTTTAAAAGCGCCCACGGCAGTGTGTTGTTTCAGGACATAGGAAACCCATGTCGCGAGACATAGGAAACTTTGTTGGGTGGTCGTGCGGGTGATTGTAGGGGGTGTCGAAGGCTCGGGCGATCATCATGTCTGTAGCTGTCGAGGGCATCACCCAGGCCCAGGCAGCCAGGCGCTACGGGGTGTCCGAGGGCTGGGTCTCCAAGCTCATGGCCCGCTGGCGGGCCGAGGGCCCCGCCGCGTTCGAGCCCCGATCAAAGCGGCCCCGCACCTCGCCTGCGGCGGTCCCCGCCGAGACAGTCGAGCTGGCGGTGAACCTGCGCGCCGAGCTGGAGTCGGAGGGCCTCGACGCCGGACCCCACACCATCTGCTGGCACCTCCACCAGCGCCACCACATCACGGTGTCGCCCTCCACTATCCGCCGCCGCCTCAAAGAAATGGGCCTGGTGGAGCCCAACCCGAAAAAGCGCCCGAAATCGTCCTATGTCCGGTTCCAAGCCGATCTGCCCAACGAAACCTGGCAGTCGGACTTCACCCACTGGCGCCTCGCCGACAGCTCCACAACCGAGATCATCACCTGGCTCGACGACCATTCCCGCTACGCCCTGTCGGTCACCGCCCACCGCAGAGTCACCGGCCCCATCGCCGCCGACGCCTTCCGCGAAACCGCTGAACAGCACGGGTTCCCCGCATCGGTGCTGACCGACAACGCCATGGTCTACACCACCCGATTCTCCGGCGGGAAAGGCGGCCGCAACGCCCTGGAGGCACTCCTGGCGGACCACGAGATCGAACAGAAGAACTCCGCGCCCAACCACCCCACCACCTGCGGAAAAGTCGAGCGGTTCCAACAAACCCTCAAGAAATGGCTCAAAGCCCGAACCCCCGCCACCACCCTCGCCCAGCTCCAAACCCAACTCGACGAATTCACCGCCGCCTACAACCACCACCGCCCCCACCGCAGCCTCGACCGCCAAACCCCCGCCGCCGCCTACACCCGCCTGCCCAAAGCAACCCCCGAACACAACGGCGACAGAACCCACTTCCGAGTCCGCAAAGACCGCATCAACAAATCAGGCACCGTCACCCTGCTCCACAACGGCAAACTCCACCACATAGGCATCGGCAGAGCCCACAAACACACCCCCGTCACCATCCTCGCCGCAGACCTCGACATCCGCGTCATCGACCACACCACCGGAGAACTCCTCCGACACCTCACCCTCAACCCCAACACCGACTACCAACCCCGAAACAAAACCCCGTAAAACCCGCCCCGCGCAGGTTCACAACGTTCCGATGTCTTGACACATCACAACAGCGCCCCCGGCAGTGTGTTGGTTCAGGACATGGGAATGGGGTGTGTCAGGACATGGGAAAGTCGGTGTGGGTGATGGTTGGCGGTGTCGAAGGCTCAAGCGATCGTCTTGTCGGTTGTCCTGGAGGGCCTGTCCCAGGC
>JAJEGM010000002.1 GCA_022819825.1 Acidimicrobiia bacterium
CCCAGGACCACACGACCGCCGAGCCGGACTGCACCAGCTCCAACGGCGGCCAGAGGGTCACCTGGATCACCGCCCACTACAACCAGCAATCGAAAACCTGCCCGGTCGTTTGCGCCGAGCACACCCACGGGCTGGCGTCTCACTGCACCGCCCAGGACCACACGACCGCCGAGCCGGACTGCACCAGCTCCAACGGCGGCCAGAGGGTCACCTGGATCACCGCCCACTACAACGAGCAATCGAAGACCTGCCCGGCCGCTTGCTTCTTCGATTTCAAAACCCACCACCGCCATAACAGCACGAACACCTGCCACACCGATCACGCCGCCTGCGATTCGGGCAAGTACAAGGACGAGACCGGTACCGTTTACGGCTCCACCGGCGGCGACAGCCACGGCTATATCTCGGTTCCCGGCTGCAACGACCGGCCCACGACTACGCCGGGCCTGATATGCCCCACCGGGCAGTACGTGACGACGCTGAACCCGATTTGGATAGTTCAAACCTCCAACGGGCCGAGGCACGTCACACAAGAGCAGGTCAGACAATACCCCACCATAGCCATAAACGGGGAATTGGCCGATTGGGAGCGGGTGAGCAGCAATTGCTATAAGCCGGTGCTGCCGGAAGCGACACAGATAAAAATAAACTTGGGCGAAATAATCAGCACGGTGACTGATCCAATAGCGACTGCATGGAATGTCTCTAAAAACGAAGTCGTGGCGGCTTGGACCTATGTAGACGACTTCCTTTACGTGACTTTATGCCAACCATTTGTAGGAACTGGGCTAGGCGTAACCGCAGGCAAAGTAGCACAAGATATAAAAAATTTGGCTAGCAAATCTGGGCCTATAGGTATTGGCGTCGGCGTCTCTATTGAAGGTGCTTGTGAATTTGAAGACTGGCAAAGAGGCCGATCTTCGGACCAATCCTCGGCCCAGTCTTCGGACCAATCCTCGGCTGGTGCTGTGCGTCCTGTGGGTTTGGTGCTGGTTGCCGGTGACGGGGAGATAGCGGTTTCTTGGACTGCTTCGGCCACGGTGCCCGCCGATGGTTTCGGGTATCGGGTGCAGTGGAAGCTTGTGACTCAGGCGTGGGGTGACGCCGCTGTGGGGTCCGAGGATTTGGACCACGGCTCGGACTTGGCCACATCGCACACGGTCACCGGGCTTGTGAACGGCTCGGCCTATGACGTGCGGGTGGCGGCGTTCAACGCTGATGGCGTCTCCGATTGGATCACCGGCCAAACCACCCCCGCGAAGCCCAAGCCCGAGGCCGAGCCCTCTTTGGCGTTCGACTCTGTTTCGTGCGAGTCGTCGGGCTCGGGCTGGGTCATCACGGTTACTTGGAGCAAAACCCCCGAAACCCTCAACCCCGACATCTGGGCGAACGAGGTCAAAAACTACGGCCACCGCGGCCGCCAAACCGCGGTCGCGGGCACCTCGACGACCTTCGACGTCCCGAACGCCGGTTGGTACCAAGTCGGAATGCAAGCCAAGATCGCCGGAAACAAAAAAGTAGGCGACAACAAGGCCGTGCGCTGCCGATAAAACCGAGACCGCCGGGGCTCTCTGGGCGCTGTGGGGCCGCTGGGGTGGCCCTGAGGCCCGCTGGGGCGCTGTGGGGCCGCTGTGGCCGCCCTGGGCGCTCTGTGGGCCGCTGGTGGCGCTGTGGCCGCCCTGGTGGCGCTGTAGGCCCGCTGTGGGCGCTGTGGCCGCTCCCCCAGAGCTGGGGCGGGCTGCGGGATAGCTTGGCCTCATGGCAAAAATCGTCGCTCTGATAGCCGCCGCCCTGTTGCTGACCGCCTGCGGCGGCTCGGCCAGCCGAGAGGGAGGGGCCACCCCAGCGCCCACAGAGCCGCCCCCGGCCACCCCAGCGGTTGAGCTGGCGTGTCTGGCCGCCGCCCCCTTGCTGGGCTCGATCAGCGAGCTAGCCCAACCCGTCGAAGCCATGCGCGCCGCACTCCAAACCGACCCCGAGGCCATCACCACAGCCGAGGCCCGCGACACCGCCGGATTCCTGCACTCGGCCGCCCACACCGCCGCCGAGCTGGCCGCAACATTCGACGCCGCCGAAGCGGCCCCCGAGCTGGCCGCCGCCCTTTTCTCGCTCTCCGAACAGCTCCACACCGCCTCAGACCTGCTCGCAACCGGCCACACCGCCCAACACGGCCACAGCGCAGCCGCCGCCCTCACCCGAGCCCTAGAGGCCATCGACACAACCACAACCGCCCACCGCCCAACCTGCAACCCCTCGGGACAATAAGCCGCCAGAGGCCCGCCGGGCGCTCTGGTGGCTCCCCGACAGCGGCCGGGCCGCCCGTCCGGCCCGATTGAATGTCACAAGAGGTTGATGAGGCCGATGAGGCTGTAGGCCAATAAGTTCAACAGAAAGCGCAGATATTTTTGGCGGCGGTCTTCGGGATAGTCCGACAGCTCTCCCCAGCCCTTGCGCTGGCACCACTTCTCGAAACCCACGCGGGCGGCTACGAACACGACCACACCGACCGGCAGGGCGGTGAGCCGCCCCGGAGTGCCGGGCCAAGCGGCGACCACTATGCTTACGGCGACGTCCGCGGCCGTGATGGACCGGAAGAACCGGGAGCGCCGCAGGTAGAGAATCGCCGGGGCGATGCTGGGAGGGGGGTCGAGTCGAGCCCGCGGGGCGTTGCGGTCTTTCTCGGCTTGCCGCCTTTGGGCAGGGGCGGCGGCCTCGGCCCGCCGCCCCTCTCGCCGTTCAACCAATGGCCAAACAAGCCACACCAGCAAAACGATGGCGAGCCACACCAGCCAACCGAGAAACCGAAACGACGGCAACCGCGACCACGACAACGGAAACGGCGACCACGACGACTCGTTGTCGAACAAATTAGCGAACCAAGGAGCGAACACAAACCAGCCGACGAGCCAACAGGCAGCCCAACGGAGATGAAACCGCATTTGGGGACTCAGCCTCTTGGAGGAACGATCCGGGGCGTTATCGTCGTGGGGGTGTGGTGGGGGGTTGTGGTAGCTCATTGCCCCCCACCACAGCCCCCTCTTTGCTCGCGTCTTTTGCGTTGCCATAGCCTCCCTGCCAGCCATAGATAGCCATTTGAGCTTGCTCTGGCCCAGTCCTCGAGCACTTGGAACCCGGCCCATTTCCACTGCGCCATCGCTAGGGCGTGAACTCCTGTCGGCCCAGCTTCTCGTTGAAGTACTCGGCCAGCTCGGACTTGTCCTTCGCGTCGGCGTCGGCCGTGCCGTCGGCGATGCGCTTCGCCGTCTCGAGCTCGGCCCGTTGGATCTGCTCGATAACCAGCTGCGGGTGCTCGGCGGGCTGTTGCCGCGGCAAGCTCTCTGCTTTTCGCTTCTGCATGGCGGTGTGCCGGGCCTGCTGGAACAGCCGGCCCAAGTGCAGCCTCTCTGCGCCCATAGCAGTGGTTCCCTCCGGAGTTTGGTTGGCGATCACGAGTGTATGCCGATCAACCGCGCCTGGTCCGCCTCGGTGGCAAATCCGCTGGCGCTCGGAATCCGAGAGCGCCAGCGGATTTGCCAGAAGGGGCCGCGTCAGGAGACAGCCGGCTCGGTGGCCGCAGCAGCCGGCGTTTGATGCGGCGTTTTCGGCTTGGGGATGGGGAACCTCCAGGGGTCTCACGCAGGCCGTGAGGGTTCTTTGGTCTCTTCGGCAAAACTGGTGGGGAGGTAGTGGAAGCCGCGGCCTTTTCTCTGCTTTCGACTCTGGGTCAGGTGCCCATCTCGTGCCAGTTCGGTGAGGAGCCTTCCGACATAGGGCTTGGAGAGGCGGATGAGGTCTGCCGCCTCCGTGGAGGAGATCCTTCCTCTCTTTTGCGCCCAGTCGAGGATCAGCGCCTCTCGGCTGTCGGATGTGTCGAGGTGGACCAGCCGCTGGCTCAGTGCTTTGCGGCTGTTCTCCGACAATCGGTAGGCGGGCGGTTGGTCTGCTGGGACACCTTCCACGAGGGCGATTATCGGGTGTCCGCTGCTGGTGGTGGCCATCGCGTTCGACAGCGCGAACACTGACTCTGCCGGGGAGCGCTGCAAGGTGGTGGCCACGGTGTTGGCATCGGCCCAGCCGTGTCGGATCATGTGCTCGACGATCAACAAGAGGTCGACGTCGGAGCGCGAGGGCTGCGGCTCGATGGCGTCGACGAAGCCGACCATGGCGCTGTCGGGCTCTCCGCCGAACAGCGTGACGCGGACATAGGGGCCCTCGATCTCAGAGAAAGCTGGCGGCGGTCTGCCTATGACCAGCATGTCCGCGGTCATGCGGTCCACGCCTATACCCTCGCGCTCAGCGAGATGCAGCATCGCCATCGCTTCGGCCAGGCTGCGGTTTCTTGGCTCCGGCGGGTGGGTGATGATGTTCTCCGGGGTTACCCCGCCGATGAATCCGCCTGGTGACGTGACGCTCAGCTGATTGCCTACGTGCTCGACCGTCGTGGGTTGGTGAGCGTGCCAGTCGCGGTGGGCGACGCCGTTCACGATCGCCTCGCGAGCAGCACGGGAGGGAAGGTAGAGCACCTGCCGGTGGGAGAAGCCCGATGCCACGTGCTCAGTCCGGTTCGCTGCTTGGCACAGTTGCTCGACGCGGGCGATCTGGATCAGCAAGGGGCCGGTGCCGCCGTAGCGGTTGATGCTGTCGCCTCCCGGGACTTCGCGGCGGATGTAGTCGATGCCTATATCTGGGGTCTCCACAAGGAGCAGGGAGCCCGCGTTGGTGAGCCGGCCTTGGCCGTCGACCAGGCCGAGCCGCCGGACCAGGTCTTCGTCGCTGGCGCGGGCCAGGTCAGTCGCATCAGCCCTTTCGCCCTCGCGCAGGTAGCTGCGGGCCGCCTCCAGCGCTGCCGGGCTAACGTCGCCCAAGGTGTGGCCAGAGGGCAGAACCGACCAGTCGAATTTCCTAAGCCGCATCTGCCTGTCATGCCATGTGGCCGGGTCGACTTCGACGCAGTTGTCGTCCACACGCCACCGGATCTTCCCCTGGTAGCGGATCGGCTCAATAGCCGGGGGAGCGGTCACCACCAGCAGCCGGGTCTGGTCCGTCCGCAGCACCTTGACGACGACGGTGAGCATCCGATCGGTCAGCTGGTAGATGCGGTGGCGAAGCCATTCCGGGTCGAGGTGGGTACCGATCGCCAAGCCGTCGTCGGCGACTCCCAGGATCACCGCCCCTCCTCCAGGCGTGTTGGATAAGCACGCCATCTCGCCGGCGAGGTATCCGGCGGCAACTTCGTTCTCGCGGTTGCCCGCCAGTACCTTTCCCCCCGGTCCTCGGCGTCCCGGCTCTTCTTTGAAGTCCACTTGAGCGGTCTCGATCCGGTCGGGGGATTCCCCCTGCTCCCATCGGGACAGCGCATACCTGACCTGCTGTTCGAGCAGGTCAGGTCCCAACAAGCCAATTGCCATGCCCCGACCTCCGTGCAGGATTCAATTTCCAAGCCTGAAATGTAACTCTTTTGCAGGCTACATCCGTGAGATTCGTTTTCCAACCCTAAAACGTAACTTTCTTGCAGATCACGTCGCGGAGGCTCGTTTTCGTGGTCCAAAATATAACTTGCGGGCGCAGGGTTGGCACTTCGCAAGTGGTGGTCCTTGGGTTTCGCGTGGGCGTGATAGTGGGTTCACGCTGCCGGTGATTGTTAGAGCTTGCCGGGGCTTCTTGTGGCTGACGACATCTATCGATCTATCGGATCCCCGAACTGAACGGCGGCGGGTGTATAGTGCCCTGAAACAACCGTGAAGTGGGTCCGGTGAGGCCCGTACGGACATGGAGGAAACCGAGTTTGGCTGAACGCGAGCGCCGTCGAACGCCCCCCTATGGGGGCGTTTTCACTGCCCGAACCCAGGTGATGGAAGCCGAGGACATCAAGCGGGCCACATGGCGCATGGCCCACGAGATCATCGAGCGCAATCAGGGCCTCGAAGGCGTGGTGCTCGTGGGTTTGCAGACCGGCGGGGTGTGGCTGGCCGCAGACATCGCCAGCGCCCTCAATGAGATCGAAGGGGTCGAGCCTCCCTTGGGCACCCTGGACGTGGCCTTCCATCGCGACGACATCGGTTTGCGCCCATTGCTGCCGGAGGCGCCCACCAATATCCCGTTCAACCTCGACGGCCAGGCAGTGGTGATCGTCGACGACGTGCTGTACACCGGCCGGACCATCCGGGCCGCGCTCGACGCGCTGAACAGCTACGGAAGGCCGCGGACAGTGCAGTTGGCGGTGATGGTGGACCGGGGCCATCGGGAACTGCCCATCCGCCCCGACTTCGTGGGCAAGAACCTGCCCACCCGCCGCGACGAGATGGTGGATGCCCACCGCGACGGCATCGACCTCGGAGAGATTGTCAAATGAAGCACCTTCTCTCGATCAACGATCTCGGTGCTGAGGGCATCGATGAGGTGTGCCGGTTAGCCGACCACTTCACCGAGGTGTCGCAGCGGCCCATTCCCAAGGTTCCCGCCCTGCGGGGCAAGACGGTGGCCATGCTGTTCTATGAGGACTCCACTCGGACCCGGCTCTCGTTCGAGGTGGCGGCTCGGCGCCTCTCCGCCGATGTCATGGGCTTCAGCGTGTCGGCCTCTTCGGTCAACAAGGGGGAGTCGGTGCGCGACACCGTGGCCACCGTTTCGGCCATGGGTCCCGACGCCATTGTCGTTCGCCACCGCTCGGCCGGAGTGCCCCAGCAGACCGCGGCCTGGACCGATGCCAGCGTGATCAACGCGGGGGACGGCTGGCATGAGCACCCCACCCAGGCGTTGCTCGATTGCTACACCATCCGCGATCGGCTGGGATCGGTGGCCGGTCGGCGCATTGTCATCGTGGGCGACATCAAGCACTCCCGGGTGGCCCGCTCCTGCGTGATGGCGTTCACCGTGCTGGGGGCGAAGGTCACGCTGGTGGCGCCTCCTACCCTGTTGCCTCCGGAGGTGGGTTCGTGGCCGGTGGACATCAGCTTCAGCCTCGACGCCGTGCTCAGCGACTGCGACGTGGTCTACGGGCTACGGGTGCAGAAAGAGCGCCAGTCTGAGGCCCTGCTGCCCTCGCTGCGGGAATACACCGCCCAGTGGGGGCTCACGGCAGCTCGCGCCGCCCGCCTGCATCCCGACGCGCTGGTTATGCATCCCGGCCCGGTGAATCGGGGTGTGGAGATCGCCCCCGAGGTACTGGATCAGCCCAATGCCACCCTTAATGAGCAGGTGCGTCACGGCGTGGCGGTGCGGATGGCCGTCCTCTATCTGCTGTTGGCCGCCGATCCTGATCTGCGCCCCGAGGGGGCCGGCACATGAGCCCCGAAGGAATACCCCGATGAGCACAGTGATCAAGGGCGGATTGGTCATCGACCAGACCGGAGAGCGCAACGGCGATGTGGTGGTGGAAGACGGGCGGGTTGTCGCGGTCGGTCCCGATCTGTCTGGCGATGAGGTCTTGGACGCTTCGGGCTGCGTGGTGGCCCCCGGCTTCGTGGATATCCACGCCCACCTGCGCCAGCCCGGCGCCGAGGAGGCCGAGACCATTGAGACCGGGAGTTGGGCCGCGGTACGGGGCGGGTACAGCGCGGTGGTGGCCATGCCCAACACCAACCCGCCCATCGACTGCGCCGCCGTGGTCCAGGAAGTGCTGGCGCTGGGGCGCCTGGCCCCGTGCGACGTGTACACCTCTGGGGCCATCACCGTTGGTCGCAAAGGCGAGCAACTGGCCCCCATGGCCGAGATGGCCGCGCTAGGGGTTCGGCTGTTTACCGACGACGGCAGAGGGGTCCAAGAGGCCGGGCTCATGCGCCGGGCCATGGAATACGCCGCGGGGCTGGGAGTGGTGCTGGCCCAGCACTGCGAGGTCGATTCCCTAGCCGCCGGGGGCCACATGCACGAGGGTGAGTGGTCCAGCCGCCTGGGCATTCCCGGCGTGCCTGCCGAGGCCGAGGAGCTCATGGTCATGCGGGACATCGCCCTCAGCCGCTTCACCGGCGCTCCCATCCATTTCCAACACCTGTCCACCCGGGGCTCCATCGCCATGGTGCGGGCCGCCCGTGAGGCCGGGCTGGAGGTGACCGCCGAGGCCGCCACCCACCATTTCACCCTCACCGACGAGGCTTGTGCCTCCTACGACCCGGTGTTCAAGGTCAACCCGCCCTTGCGCCCGGCGGATGATCGAGACGCGGTGCGCGAGGGTCTGGCCGACGGGGCCGTCGATGCCATCGCCACCGACCACGCCCCCCATTCTCCTGACACCAAGGAGATGCCCTTCGACCAGGCGCCACCGGGAATGCTCGGTTTGGAGACTGCCTTGGCTTTGGCACTCACCGAGCTCAACTTGCCCTTGGCCGAGGTGGTGGGGCTGCTCACCTGGCAACCCGCTGCCATCGCCGGTCTGAAGGGGGTACACGGGGCGCCGATCGCCCCCGACGGGCCGGCCAACCTGTGCGTATTCGACCCCAACGAGACCTGGACTGTCGATCCCGACGCCCTGGCCAGCCGCTCCCGCAACACCCCTTACGCCGGACGCCAAGTGCGCGGCCGGGTTCGCCACACCATTGTCGGCGGTCGCCCGGTGCTGGTCGACCAGGAGATGCGGCCATGACCCGGCTGGTGCGGGCATCGGCTTTGGAGGCCACGCCATGATCCGCGAGGCGGCATTGGTGCTCAGCGACGGGGAGGTGTTCGAGGGAGAGGCCATAGGCGCCGACTCGCCCAGCGGAATCACCTCGGGAGAGGTGGTGTTCAACACCGTGCTCACCGGCTATCAGGAGGTGATCACCGATCCGTCCTACGCCGGGCAGATCATCACCTTCACCTACCCCCACATCGGCAACTACGGCGTCGCGCCCGCCGATCACGAGAGCCGCCGACCTTTCTGCCGGGGCGTGATCGTGCGGGACATGGCCCGCCGCCGCTCCAACTGGCGCTCGACCGGCGACTTGGAGGCCTTCTTGGTCAACCAGGGCATCGCCGGTCTCGCAGGGGTGGACACCCGGCGGCTCACCACCCACATCCGCGACACCGGCGCCATGCCCGGTGCTTTCGGTACCGCCTCAGAATCCGACCTACGGGCTGCCGCCGAAGCTGAGCCCGGCACCGACGGCGTCGACCTGGTGGCCACCGTCACCCGCTCGGAGTCCGAGCACTTCACCAGCACGAGGGACGGCGGAAAGCCTCCCCATCGAGTGGTGGCCCTGGATTTTGGGCTAAAGGCCACCATCGTCCGCCACCTGCGGACCATCGCCCACGTTGAGGTGGTGCCCGCCAGCACGTCCGCGGCCGACATCTTGGCCCGACAGCCCGACGGGGTGTTCTTGTCGAACGGACCCGGCGATCCGGAGGCGGTAGCAGGAGCGGTGGGAACTATCTCCGGACTGCTGGGCGAGGTACCGATCTTCGGAATCTGCCTAGGTCACCAGCTTCTGGCCGCGGCATTGGGCGGCGAGACCTACAAACTGCCATTCGGCCACCACGGCGGCAACCACCCGGTGCGAAACCTGGCCACCGGCGCGGTGGAGATCACCAGCCAGAACCACAACTTCTGCGTGGCCGACAGCTCCATACCCGGTGCCGACATCACCCACATCAACCTCAACGACCACACCGTGGAGGGCCTGCGCTGCCGGGACTTACCCGCGTTCAGCGTGCAGTACCACCCCGAAGCCGGCCCTGGCCCCCACGACTCCCGCTATCTGTTTGCCCAGTTCGACGAGCTCATGGACGGCCTCCACACAACTGAGTCAGGCCCAGCCCAGGGCCAGCTGCTCGGAGGGGCGACCCATGCCTGAGAGAACCGGGAATCGGCGGCAGTCAGTGCAACCACTTCGAATCGGGTGGTGCCATGCCTAAGAGAACCGACATCGAGTCGATTCTCCTGATCGGGTCGGGCCCCATCGTGATCGGCCAGGCCTGCGAGTTCGACTACTCCGGCACCCAGGCCTGCCGGGTGCTGCGCGACGAGGGGTATCGGGTAATCCTGGCCAACTCCAATCCGGCCACCATCATGACCGATCCCGAGTTCGCCGACGCCACCTACGTGGAGCCTCTCAGCCTCGAGGTGCTCACCGGCATTATCCAGCGGGAGCAGCCCGACGTGCTGCTGCCCACCCTGGGAGGGCAGACCGCGCTCAACCTGGCCATGGAGCTCATCGAGTCGGGGGTGGTGGACAAGTACGGCGTGGAGGTGATCGGCGCCGACCAGACCGCCATCTCCACCGCTGAGGACCGGGCCAAGTTCCGCCAGGCCATGATCGACATCGGATTGCCCGTGCCCCCTTCGGCCACCGCCCACACCCTGGACGAGGCAGTGGAGGTCATGGAGCGCATTGGGCTTCCCGTGATCATCCGACCGGCCTACATCCTGGGCGGCACCGGCACCGGCATCGCTCACACTCCCGAGCAGGGACGGGACATGGCCGCCCACGGGCTGGCGGCCAGCCCCATAAGCGAGATCCTCATCGAGCAGTCGATCGCCGGCTGGAAGGAGTACGAGCTGGAGGTGATGCGCGACCGGGCCGACAACTGCGTGGTGGTGTGTACCATCGAGAACCTCGATCCCATGGGGGTACACACCGGCGACTCCATCACCGTGGCTCCGGCTCAGACTCTTTCCGATGTGGAGTACCAGGCGCTGCGGGATGCCGCCTTCGCCTGCATCCGCCGGGTCGGGGTGGAAACCGGAGGCTCCAACATCCAGTTCGCGGTCAACCCCGAAAACGGCGAGTTCGTGATCATCGAGATGAACCCGAGGGTGTCGCGCTCATCGGCGCTGGCCTCCAAGGCCACCGGGTTTCCCATCGCCAAGATCGCCGCCCGCCTGGCAGTGGGCTACACCCTCGACGAGATTCCCAACGACATCACCGAGAAGACGCCGGCTTGCTTCGAGCCGGTTATCGACTACGTGGTGACCAAGGTGCCCCGGTGGGCGTTCGAGAAGTTCTCCGGGGTGTCAGGGGTGCTCAACACCCAGATGCAGTCGGTGGGGGAGGTCATGTCCATTGCCCGCACCTTCACCGAGTCGCTGCAAAAGGGGCTGCGCTCGCTGGAGCTCGGCCGCCACGGGCTCAACGCCGATCCGGCTGAGGCCGCCTACGACTCCCTCAGCGACGAGGAGCTGCTGGCCGCCGCCGCAGTGCCCACTCCAGAGCGGATCTTCCAACTCGAGGCCCTGCTGCGGAGGGGGCGCACGGTGGCAGAGCTGTTCGACGCCACCAAGGTTGACCCGTGGTTCTGCGACCAGATCCTCCAGATCACCGAGGAGCGGGCCGCGCTGGCCGAGTGCGGCTTTGAGGCCATGACCCCCCGGGCGTGGAAGCGGGCCAAGCAGTTCGGTTTCTCCGATGAGCAGCTCGGCTATCTCTGGGATGTCCCCGCGGCCGAGGTTCGAAAGGCCCGCATTGCCGCCGGCGTGGAGGCGACGTTCAAAACGGTGGATACCTGCTCGGCCGAGTTCGAGGCCGAGACCCCGTACCACTACTCCACTTATGAAGACGTGGGCGAGGTGGCCCCCTCTGATCGGGCCAAGGTGATCATTCTGGGGTCGGGTCCGAACCGGATCGGACAGGGAATCGAGTTCGACTACTGCTGCGTGCATGCTTGCTTCGCGCTCTCGGAGGCCGGCTATGAGACCATCATGGTCAACTGCAACCCGGAGACGGTGTCCACCGACTACGACACCAGCGATCGCCTGTATTTCGAGCCCCTCACCGAAGAGGACGTGCTCAACGTGATCGACGCCGAGCTCCGGTCGTCGCAAGTTGCCGGCGGTCCCGGCATTGCCGGGATTGTCGTCTCGCTCGGGGGTCAGACCCCGCTGAAGTTGGCCGGCATGCTTCCCAAAGGACTGGTGGTGGGCACGAGCCCCGAGAGCATCGACCTGGCCGAGGACCGGGAGCGCTGGAATGCCCTGTGCGCCCGACTCGACATCCCCCAGCCGGCCGGGGGCACCGCAGCCACCGCCGAGGAGGCCCTGGCGGTGGCTGATCGCATCGGCTACCCCGTGTTGGTGCGGCCCTCCTATGTGCTGGGGGGCCGGGCCATGGTGATCGTCTATACCGACGAGGATCTCCGAGAAGCCATGGCCGAGTTGGCTGCTTCCGGCTCTTTGGGCCGGGAGGGAGGGCTGTCGGCTGAGCGGCCGGTGCTGATCGACCGCTTCTTGGAAGACGCCACCGAAGTGGACGTGGACGCCATCCGGGACATGTACGGGGAGGTGCTCATCGGCGGAGTGATGGAGCATGTGGAGGAGGCCGGAGTCCATTCCGGCGACAGCGCGTGCATGCTGCCGCCGGTCCACCTCTCCGAGGCCACCGTGGCCCTGCTGGAGCGCCACGTGAAGGACATCGCCAGCGCGCTGGATGTGGTCGGGTTGATCAACGTGCAGTTCGCGGTCAAGCAATTCGGCATCGGGGCGGCCGACCAGGTGTTCGTATTGGAGGCCAATCCCCGGGCGTCGCGCACGGTGCCGTTTGTGGCCAAGGCCACCGGCGTGCCCTTGGTGAAAGTGGCCACCCGGGTCATGATGGGTTCCAGCCTGGCCGATCTACGACAGGAGGGGCTGTTGGGAGGTCGGGCCAACGGCGATCACATATCGGTCAAGGAGGCCGTGCTCCCGTTCAACAAGTTCCCCGAGGCCGATGCCATTCTTGGCCCGGAGATGAAGTCCACCGGCGAGGTGATGGGCATCGACCTGCGTCCGGGATTGGCCTTCGCCAAGAGCCAGATCGCGGCGGGCGCCCCGCTGCCCGCCAACGGCACCGTGTTGATGTCGTTGGCCGATCGGGACAAAGCCGCCGGGGTGGAGATGGCCCGAGGCTTCACCGGCCTTGGCCTGGACATTGCGGCTACTTCAGGCACCGCCGCCGCGCTGTCCGAAGCCGGTGTGCCGGTAGCCGAAGTGGTGGCCAAGGTCGGCGAGGTGGGCACCAACGTGGTGGAACTGATCGACGACGGGAGGGTGCAGTTGGTGGTAAACACCCCGAGGGGCCGCGGATCGCGGGCCGATGGCGATCACATCCGCCGGGCGGCCAGCCGCAACCGGGTGCCCCTTTTGACCACCGCTTCGGCCGGGTTGGCGGCCGCCGACGGCATGGTCGACTGGGCCCGTCACCAGCTGCGGGTTCGGACCCTTCAGGAATATCACCGCGGTGTGACCAGCGATCAGCTGGCTCTCGATCTGTGAGTTCGACTAGATGAGACGGGGCGAACCGAAGCCGGCGTTGGAAACCGCCATTGGCTCGGTTCGGTTGTCCAACCCGGTGATGACCGCCTCGGGCACGGTGGGCCACGGCACAGAGTTGGTCCGCTATCTGGAGTACTCGGAGCTGGGCGCGGTGGTGGTGAAGTCGCTGGCTCCCTATGAGTGGCCGGGCAACCCCCCGCCCCGGGTCCACCCGGTTCCTGCGGGGATGATCAACAGTGTGGGCCTGCAAGGCCCCGGCCTGCCCCGGTGGCTGGCCGAGGAACTGCCGGTGCTGGCCGAATCCGGCGCTCGGGTGGTGGTGTCGATTTGGGGCCGCTCCCTGGACGACTACGCGGTCGCCTCCGACCTGCTGGCATCCGCCGATGGCCCCGGCCTGGATGCGGTGGTGGCAGTGGAGGTCAACGTTTCCTGTCCCAATCTGGAGGATCGGGGCCGGATGTTCTCCCATTCCGCGGCCATGACCCGGGCCGCGCTGGCCGCCACTGCCACCTGCGGTCTTCCCCGGTGGGCGAAGCTCAGCGCCACCGGCGATCTGGTGGATATTGCTGCCGCCGCAGTGGAGGGCGGCGCTTCGGCCCTCACCCTCATCAACACCCTGCTGGGCATGGTCATCGACACCGAGTCCCGCAAGCCCCTGCTGGGCGCTGGTGGGGGAGGAGTGTCGGGGCGGGCCATGGGCCCGGTGGCGGTGAGGTCGGTCTTCGACGTGTACGCCGCCCTGCCCGAGGTGCCCATCGTCGGAGTGGGTGGCATCGCCTCGGGGGCCGATGCGGTGGAGATGATGATGGCCGGCGCCTGTGCGGTGCAGGTGGGCACCGCCACGTTCGCCGACCCTCGGGCCCCGGCCAAGGTCTTGTGGGAACTGGCCCGCTGGTGCGCCGCCCACGGCGTGAGCCGATTGGACGAGTTGATTGGAGCAGCCCATGGATAAGACGAAGCGCGATCCCCGCCTGGCCATCGCGTTGGACGTGGATGATCTGAATATGGCCTGTTTGATGGCCGATGCCGTTCACCCCTGGATGGGTGTGGCCAAAGTTGGATTTGAGCTGTTCTCCACCGCTGGTCCTGCCGCGATCACCGCCGCCATTGATCGAGGCTATGAGGTGTTCGCCGACCTCAAGCTGCACGACATCCCCACCACAGTGGGCCGGGCCGCCGCCAAGCTGGGTAGAACTGGGGTCCGCTGGCTGACTGTCCACACGGTAGGCGGGGCCGACATGCTGCGGGCCGGAGTGGAGGGCCTGGCTGAGGGCAGCGACGGCACCGCCCAGGTCCTGGGGGTGACCATTCTTACCAGCGATGCCGACCGATCCCGAGAAAAGCTCGAAGCGCGGGTGGCGCTAGCCCGAGACGCCGGTTGTGGCGGGGTGATCTGCTCGGCTGCTGATATCGGAGTGGTCAAAGATGTCGCGCCCGAGCTGAAGCGCGTGGTGCCCGGCATCCGGCTTCCCGACTCAAGCAACGACGACCAAGCCTCGGTGGCCACTCCCGAAGGCGCCATCGCCGCAGGGGCTTCCATATTGGTGATCGGCCGGACCGTTACCTCACCGGTCCAGGGGATAACTGTCGGCTCTGCGCACTTGGCCCATGCGCTGGCCGACATGGCCGACAGGGCTCGGCTGGTGGCGACCAGCATCTAAATATTTCGTTGTGAATACAGGGGAAATCCCCAACAAGACTTGAAGTTCAAACTACAATGGTGTAATGGCAGGACCCCCACAACTGACAGCAGAGCAGCGCCAGGCGGCGTTGGCGAAGGCCGGAGAGGTGCGCCGCAAGCGCGCTGAGGTCAAGCAAAAGCTCAAGATGAGGTCGATTTCGCTCTCTGACCTGCTGGCACAAGCGGAAACCGATGACGTGGTCGCTGGAACCAAAGTGCTCGCCGTCCTGGAATCCCTTCCGGGTATGGGCAAGGTTCGGGCCCGCAGGATGATGGAGGAGATCGGCATTGCCGATAGTCGCCGCATCCGCGGGCTGGGCGATCAGCAGCGGGCCTCGTTGCTCGCACGCTGCGGCGACTAGTAGATCAGCCACTGATCATCGTCTTGTCCGGCCCCGGCGGGGTCGGCAAAGGGACAATCGCGGCCGCGTTGGTGGCCGCGGACCCCAAACTCTGGCTGAGTCGCTCATGGACGACGCGCGTGCGCCGTCCCGGCGAGTCGGAAACTGCCTATGTGTTTGCCGACGAGGCCGAGTTTCGGGCCAAGGTCGCCGAGGGAGGTTTCGTGGAGTGGGCGGAGATCGCCGGTAATCTCTACGGAACGCCCCAGCCTGATCCCCCGGCAGGCCGCGATGTGTTGCTGGAAATCGATGTCCAGGGCGCGGCCCAAGTGCGGGAGAACCGTCCTGAGGCTCTGTGCATCTTCGTCGAGGCGCCATCGGCCGCGGAGCAGGAATCCCGGCTGCGGGGCCGGGGCGATTCCGAGAGCCATATCGCCAAGCGGCTGGCGCTGGCCGACTCCGAGCGAATCCAGGCCTACGAGCTCAACGCGATCCACGTTGTCAACGACAGTCTTGAAGAAGCGGTGGCTTCCATTGCCGCCCTCATCGAAAATGCCCGCCAGGAGCGGGTCGACAATGACGATTAACTCATCTTTCCCTGATATCATTTACCCGCTCTCCCCAGACTTGTTGGAAGAAGGCTGCGCAGATGTCTGAACAACACGACACCATGATGTATCCCACTATTGAGGAGCTCTTGGGCCGCACTGATTCCAAGTTCCGCCTGGTAACGCTGGGAGCGCTGCGGGCCTGCCAGATCAACTCCTATTTCGGCCAGCTCGGCGAGGGCTTGGGCGCCATGGTGCCGCCCCAGGTGTTGACCATGTCCCGCAAACCCCTGTCGATTGCCTTCGAGGAGATCGCGTCCGACAAGATCATCGCCACTGATCCTCCCGAGGTCACCGAAGAGGACTTGTTGGCCGATTCCATGATTCCCACTGGCGAGGCCAATCTGGAAGAAGCCGCTCTAGAGCAAGCCGACGGTGATGACGCTGGTCTAGACGGGGCCGATCTGGACTCAGCGTCCTGACAAACCCATGACTTCGCTCGCCGGCAAGCGAATCGTGCTTGGCGTGAGCGGGGGGATCGCGGCATATAAGGCGGTAGAGATCTGCCGTCGACTGATGGACGAGGGCGCCCATGTCATTCCGGTGCTCACCAAAGGCGCCACCCGCTTTGTGGGCCGCACCACCTTCGACGCGCTGGCCTCGGAGCGGGTGCAGATGAGCCTGTTCGACGAAGACGACCCCATTCCCCACACCACATTGGGCCAGACGGCCGACTGCGTGCTCGTGGCCCCGGCCACTGCCCGGGTGATCGGCGCCTACGCCGCCGGAATCAGCTCAGACCTGCTGACTGCCACGCTCATTGCCACCCGGGCTCCGGTGGTGGTCTGTCCGGCCATGCACACCGAGATGTGGGAGCACCCCGCGGTGGCCGACAACATCGCCACTCTGGTCGAACGGGGTGTTCACATCGTGGGTCCTGAGTCGGGACGACTGGCGGGAGGCGACGAGGGTGCTGGGCGTCTCAGCTCGCTGGCCGACATCGTGGCTGCGGTGAGCCAGGCACTCGTTGTCGGCGACCAACGCTCCGATATGGCTGGCCTGTCGGTGGTGGTCACGGCGGGGGGTACCCGGGAGCCCATCGACCCGGTGCGCTATATCGGGAACCATTCCTCGGGCAAGCAGGGCTACGCCTTCGCCGAAGAGGCCGCTGGTCGGGGCGCCTCAGTGACCGTCGTCACCACAGTGGACCGCCCTGGTCCTCTGGGTGCGACAGTGGTGCCAGGGTTCACAGTAGTCAGAGTGGACACCGCGGAGGAGATGGCGGCGGCCACCGCCGCCGCCGCCAAAGAGGCCGATGTAGTGATCATGGCCGCGGCAGTGGCGGATTTCCGGCCGGTGGATCCTGCCGGGGTGAAACTCAAGAAGCGCGATGGGGTGCCGGCTATCGAGTTGGAGCCCACCCCTGACATCCTGGCCTCACTGGGGGCGTCCAAGCCTGAGGGCCAGATCCTGATCGGCTTCGCCGCTGAGACCTGCGATGTGGCCGACAATGCGGCGGCCAAGCTGAACGGCAAGGGCGCCGACTACATCGTGGCCAATGATGTGACCGCCGAAAACGCCGGTTTTGCGCACGACACCAACGAGGTGCTGGTGCTAGCTTCCGATGGCCGGGTCCACTCGGTTGGACTGCGCTCCAAGCGCCAGGTGGCCCAAGCCGTTCTCGACCTCGTGGTAGCCGACCGCGACGGTCGAGCCAACGTCCGCTAGGAGAATCAATGAGCCAAGGGTCAAATGGCCGGTACCGCTTCACGTCTGAGTCAGTCACCGGTGGTCACCCCGACAAGATCGCCGACCAGATATCCGACGGGGTGCTGGATGCCCTCCTTGAGGTGGATATCGGCAGCCGGGTGGCGTGTGAGACTCTGGTGACCACCGGTCTGGTGGTGGTGGCTGGGGAGATCTCCACCGATGGCTATATCGATATCCCCCGGGTGGTGCGCGACACCATCACCGGGATCGGCTACGACCGGGAAGACTACGGCTTCGACGGCAACACCTGCGGCGTGATGGTGTCCATCGACGACCAGTCTCCTGATATTGCCCAGGGAGTCGACCGGCTCGACCCGCTGGAGCAGGGGGCCGGCGACCAGGGGATGATGTTCGGGTTCGCCTGCGACGAGACCCCCGAGCTGATGCCGCTGCCCATCCACATCGCCCACCGGATGGTGGAGCGCCTGACCGAAGTTCGCCGGGCGGGCACGGTGCCCTATCTGCGGCCCGACGGCAAGAGCCAGGTGACGTTCGAATACGAGGGGACCAAGGCAGTGGGTTTGAGCACTGTGCTGATGTCGGCTCACCATCGCGACGGAACCGACCTCAAGGAGATGAAAGACGACCTCAAAGAGCAGGTCATCGACCCGGTGGTTCCCGAGCAGTTCCGCGACGACCACTACGAAGTGCTGGTTAATCCCACGGGGAAGTTCGTGAGGGGCGGCCCGGTGGCCGACGCCGGACTCACCGGGCGCAAGATCATCGTGGACACCTACGGGGGCATGGCCCGCCACGGCGGGGGCGCCTTCTCGGGCAAGGATCCCAGCAAGGTGGACCGCTCGGCGGCCTACGCCGCCCGCTGGGTGGCCAAGAACGTCGTGGCTGCCGGAGCGGCGTCCCGCTGCGAGGTGCAGGTGTCCTATGCCATCGGCATCGCCCGACCTGTGTCGGTAATGGTGGAGACTTTCGGCACCGAGACGGTGGACCCGGCCAAGATCAGCCATCAGGTGAGCGAGATCTTCGACCTGCGGCCGGCAGCCATCATCCGGGACTTGGAGTTGCTGCGGCCGATCTACCGGAACACGGCGGCCTACGGCCACTTCGGGCGCAGCCCCGAGAGCACGTTCACCTGGGAGCGCACCAACCGGGTGGACGACCTGCGCTCGGCTCTGGGGCTCTGACCACGGCCTCTTGAACGTTTGGGTCCTCCCCGACGTTGCAGCAGTAGACCGCGAGTTCACCTACTCAGTTCCCGACGGCTGGGCTGACGACCCCCGATTCGGGGTGGGATCCATGGTGCGGGTGGCGCTGCACGGCCGCCGGGTGGGGGGCTGGATCACAGAGACGAATGCAGAGGCTCCCGAGGGGGTTGATCTGGCGCCGCTGGCCAAGCTGAGCGGGTTGGGGCCGAGCCGTGATCTGATCGAGCTCAGCCAATGGGCCGCATGGCGCTGGGCTGGGCGCCGGGTGCACTTTCTCCGAACTGCCTCGCCACCCCGCATGGTGGCCGCACTGTCCCGTCCGCAGCGCAGCCGACTGGCGTCCACCGGCCACTATGACGATCTGTTCGAGGGTGAAGGCCGCACTGTGCGCCATGGGCCATCAGACGATCCGCTGCCCATCGCTATGGCCGCGGCGGCCCGAGGCCAAGCGCTGATCCTGGTACCCGACCACGACCGCGCCGACGGGCTGGCTCGGCAGTTGCAGCGAGAGGGCGCCTGGGCTGTCCGCTATCCCGATGGCTGGGCGGCGGCAGCGGCGGGGGCGACGGTGGTGGGCACCATGTCGGCGGCTTGGGCCCCGGCGCCCAATCTGGCCGCGGTGCTGGTGATCGACGAACACGACGAGTCGTTTCGCTCCGAGGCAGCCCCCACATGGAGCGGCCGGGACGTGGCGGTGGAGCGGGCTCGTCGAGCCGGTGTGCCCTGCGTGCTGCTGTCGTCGGTTCCCAGCCTGGAGGCCCTGCGATCCCGGCGTGTCATGCGCCCTTCCCCGGGCGTCGAGAGCGACAGCTGGCCAAATGTTGAGGTGGCGGACCGCCGCAGCGAGGATCCCGGCCGGGCCGGGCTGTACTCCCCGGCGCTGGTGCAGGCCCTGCGCGACGGCGGCCGAGTAGCCTGTGTGCTTAACCGCCGGGGTCGCTCGCTGCTGCTGGCCTGTCAGCTCTGCGGGGAGCTAGCGGTGTGTACCGAGTGCGGGTCGTCCATGGTCCAGACCGAGGACAAGGGCATGAAGTGCCGTACGGCCGGCCATGTGCGCCCGACCGTATGCGCGGAGTGCGGTAGCACCAAGATGCGCAATCTGCGGGCCGGTATCAAGCGGGTCCGCGAGGAGGTGGAGGCGCTGGTTCGCGCTCCCGTTGCTGAGGTCACCAGCAGCGGGTATGTCGGCCCACCCACCGCCCGAGTGGTGGTGGGCACCGAGGCGGTGCTGCATTTGGGCCGGCCGTTCGACGTGGTGGCCTTCTTGGAGTTGGACCAGGAATTGCTGGCCCCCCGATTCCGAGCCCGGGAGCAGGCTCTGGCCCTCATTGCCCGTGCCGCGCGCATCACAGGTCCCCGTGACGGTGGGGGAAAGATCGTGCTGCAAACTCGCATGCCCGACGACCCCGTGGTGCAGGCCGCGCTCCAGGCCGATCCGGCCCTATTGGCCCGAATGGAGCGAGACCGCCGCCAAGAATTGAGCCTGCCTCCCTACGGAGCCATCGCGGTGGTTTCCGGCCCAGTCGCCGGGGAGTTCATGGAGCGCTTCGGCACCCCGCTGGACGTCCAGATCGCCCCCGACCCCAGCGGCCAGTTCTTCCTGCGGGCCCCCGATTACGACACCCTTTGTGACGCCCTTGCCGCTGTAGAACGCCCAACCGGCCGCCTCCGTATCGACGTCGACCCCATCAGAGCGATCTAGTCGAGGGTGCGACCCTCCACGGTCGAAATCCGCTCCCCGTGGCTGTTCAGCCTGTCATCGGTGCGCTCGATGTAGCGATTCAAGTTGGCCTCAAGGCTGTCGAGGCGATGCTCGATGCGCCGCAGATAGAAGCCGAGGATGCTGACAATGCTCGCCCCGTAAACGCTCAGCATGACAGTTGTTGTGACATCCATATTCGTTTGTCTTTCCTGCTGGATGTGCCTCGGGGGAAGCCTTATCACTATATCCCTGGGACACGGCCATTTGGCTCAGGTTTGTGGCTGAACCTCCAGAATTCGGTAGCCGCGGCGGGAGCTGAGCCGGGTGGTGGGCCAGCCTTCTTGGTTGAGCCATCGGGCCAGGGAGTCGGAGCCCAAGTTCTTGTTGACCACCAGATAGGCATGGCCCTCGTCGGTTAGCCGCCCCAGCCAAGTCCCCAGCACCTCGTGTAGGGCAGCTTTGCCGATGCGGATGGGCGGATTGGAGTAGATGGCGGCAAAACGCACGTCAGGGGGCACTTCGTCGGGGTGGCACACCGTGGCGTCGGGGCGGCCATAGCGGTCCAAGTTGGCCCGGCACAGCTCCAATGCCCGGGAGTTCACGTCCACTGCCCACAGCGGCGTCTGCGGAGACCATTGGCCTAGAGCTACCGCAATGGGTCCATAGCCACAGCCCAAGTCCAGCAGTTGCCCGTTTTGGGGCGGGCGGGACGCCTCAGCCAGCAGATAGCGGGTGCCGAAGTCCACCTCCTCGGCCGCGAACACCCCCCGGTCAGTGGCCAGCTCCACATCTAGATCGCCCACCCGCAATCCGACCGTTCCCGGCCGTCGTTTCCCGCCCGGCGAGGCGCTGTAGTAGTGCGAGTCGCCCACAGATTGACGGTAACCTGCTTTCATGGCCCCACTGCGGATACGGGTGTATGGCGACCCGGTTTTGCGGCGCGTGGCCGAAGATGTGACCGACATCGACGGGGCGATGGCCGATCTGTGCCAGGAGATGCTCACCGCCATGTATGAGGCCCCGGGCATCGGGTTGGCCGCACCGCAGGTGGGGGTGTCGCAGCGGTTCTTCGTGTATGACTTCGGCGATGGTGCCGGAGTGCTGGTCAACCCGGAGATCACCGAGAGCGACGGCGAGTGGACCTACAACGAGGGTTGCTTGTCGGTGCCAGAGCTGTCGTGGGAGATCGTCCGTCCCCGCCAGATCCACCTCAAGGCCTATGACCTTGAGGGCAACGAGGTAAACCTTGAGGCCGAGGACCTCCAGGCTCGCCTGTTCCAGCACGAGCTGGACCACTTGGAGGGCAAGATCCTGCTCGATTACCTGGACGAGGATCAGCGCCGGGAGGCCAAGCGCATTCTCCGAGAGCGGGCAATGAGTGGGCCGAGTAGTCCTCCCACCAGCGGCGACGGGCTGTCGTTGCCGTGATCGACCCGCCGGCGAAAATCCGCCGGCTCGTCTTCCTCGGCACTCCCCGTGAGTCCGTGCCCTTTCTGAATGCACTGGCTGCGGCTGGTTTCGATATGGCCTTGGCCGTGACCCGCCCCGACAAGCGACGGGGGCGGCGGGCAGCGCCCACCCCCAGCCCGGTAAAGGCCGTCGCCCAAGACCTGGGCATCCCGGTTTCCTCCGATGTGGACGATGTACTGGGCGCTGATGCGGACTTGGGCGTGGTGGTGGCCTTCGGGCAGATCATCAAGCCCCACGTTCTGGATCGGCTGGCCATGGTCAACGTCCATTTCTCACTGCTGCCCCGCTGGCGGGGCGCGGCCCCCGTGGAACGGGCCATCCTGGCTGGAGACCAGACCACCGGGGTGTGCCTGATGGAGGTGGCTGAGGGTCTGGATACCGGCCGGGTCTACCGTCGAGTCGAGGTCCCCATTGGGCCCGACATCACGGCCGAGGCGCTGCGGGCCGAATTGGTGGAAATCGCGGCTCCAATGCTCGTGGATGCCCTGAATGAGGGCCTTGGTGTGCCAGCACCCCAGGAGGGCGAGCCGGTCTACGCCGCCAAAATCACCCGAGACGAGCTCCGCCTCGACTGGGGGCAGCCTGCGGAGCACTTGCACCGGCAAGTCCGGGTAGGCGGGGCGTGGACTATGTGGAGGGGCAAGACTCTCAAGGTCTGGGAGGCTCGTACCATCGAAGGTTCCCTTCCACCAGGGCAGATGGACGGCGCCTGCGTGGGTACTGGCCAAGGGTTGCTGGAGTTGGTGGGTGTGCAGGCCGAGGGCAAGTCCCGGCAGGCCGCCGAGAACTGGATCCGAGGTGCCCGTCCCACTCCTGATGACCGGCTCGGACTGTGAGTTCCTCCCCATCGGGGCCAGTTTCGAAGAACGCCCGAGCCGTTGCCGCCAAGCTCATCGATCGCGTTGAGCGGGACGGCGCCTACGCCAACCTGGTGCTGGCTTCAGCCGAATTGCCCGACCGCGATGCCGGGCTGATCACCGAGTTGGTCTACGGGGTCACCCGCATGCGTCGGGCGCTGGACTACCTGATCGACGGCTTCGTATCCGACCCACCCGACCTCACCACCCGCAACCTGCTGCGGATCGGCGCCTACCAGCTGCACATGCTGGACACCCCGGCCTATGCCGCAGTGAGCGAGACCGTCGAAGCCGCGCCCCGCCGCCAACGGGGATTTGTCAACGCAGTCTTGCGCCGGGTGGCTGATGTGGAGCCGACCTGGCCTACTGAGGCCATTCGGCTGAGCTACCCGGATTGGCTGGTGGAGCGATTGGAGGCCGACCTCGGCGCGAAAGAGGCCCATACTGCGCTGGAGCAGATGAACCAGCCATCGCCAGCCACTATCCGCCCCGACGGCTATGTCCAAGATCTCGCCTCCCAGTGGGTAGCTGAGCTGGTGGGTGCCCAGCCAGGGGAGCGGGTGCTGGACATGTGCGCTGGCCCCGGAGGCAAGGCCACCGCCCTGGCCGGCAGCTCGGCCAGGGTGGTGGCTGCTGACCATCGCCGGCATCGGGCCACGCTGGTAGCGGCCAATGCCGTCAAGACGGCCTCTTCCTTAGCCGGAGTAGTAGCCGCTGACGGCCGTCGTCCGCCGTTTCGTTCCAGATCGTTCGACCGTGTGCTGGTGGACGCCCCTTGCTCAGGGTTGGGCGTGCTGGGACGGCGAGCCGACGCCCGCTGGCGAGTGAAACCCGATGATGTAGAGGAACTAGCCCACCTCCAAGCCGAGCTGGTCCGAGCCGCGTTCGGCCTCGTCCGTCCGGGAGGAATGGTGATCTACAGCGTATGCACCATGACGAAGGCCGAAACAGCGGCCATCGACGACGCTGTGGCCCAAGAGCACCCCGATGCCGTCGCTATCCCTATTACAACCAGTGATCCTCGCTGGCGCTCCCATTCCCGCGGCGCCCTAGTCCTCCCCCAAGACCACAACACCGACGCAATGTTCGTAGCCAAGTACCAAGCCCCTCACCACGCCGGTTCAGGCCAGTAGTCTCCCAGCGATGGCTGATCAAGAAACCGCGGGACTGGCCGCCAAGATTCTCACCGTGTCCGACGGGGTGATCGCCGGCACCCGCCAAGACGGCTCGGGCGACGCCCTAATGGAGATGCTGGCCGGCGAGGGCTATGAGATTGCCGACCGCCGGGCGGTGGAGGACGGTGTTGAATCGGTGCGCGACGCCCTGCTGGACATGGCGGATGGGTTCGCCGGCCTCATAGCCACCACCGGCGGGACCGGTTTCGGCCCCCGCGACCTCACCCCAGAGGGCACCGCGGCCGTGCTGGAGCGCCGAGCCGATGGTTTGGCCGAAGCCTCCCGGTTGGTGAGCCCCTTCGGGCGCTTGTCCCGGGCGATTGCCGGAACGAGGGGCACGGCTCTGATTGTGAACCTGCCCGGCTCGCCCAAGGGGTCGGTGGAGTGCCTGGGCGCGGTGCTCGATGTTGTCCCCCACGCCCTGCGCCTGCTGGCCGACCAGCCCACCGAGCATTGACCTCGAGCCATTCCAATCCAGCCCAGATGATGGATCTGGCCCTGGAAGCAGCCCGTTCCTGTCGGCTGGTCACTTCGCCCAATCCGTGGGTGGGGTCGGTGGTTGATTCCGGCGGCCAGACGTTCTTAGGGGCCACATCGCCGCCGGGCGGCAACCACGCGGAGATCAACGCGTTGGAAGCTGCTGGCCCGCGCGCCGAGGGGGCCGACCTCTACACCACGCTGGAGCCGTGCGACCACCAGGGTCGCACCGGGCCATGTACCGACACCATCATCGCTGCGGGGATCACTCGGGTGTTCGTGGCGGTGGAGGATCCCGACCCTGAGGTGTCGGGGAAGGGCATCGCGGCCCTGCAACGGGCTGGCTTGAACGTGGAGACGGGCGTGAGGGCCGCTGAGGCCGCTGAGTTGCTGGCCCCCTACTTGAAGCACCGCCGCACCGGGCTCCCCTGGGTGGTGCTGAAGCTGGCCGCCACCCTGGACGGCCGCATTGCCGCCCCCGATGCCACTAGCCGCTGGATCACCGGTGTTGAGGCCCGGGCCGACGTGCACCGGCTGAGAGCCGAAAGCGACGCCGTGCTGGTAGGGGCGGGCACTGTTCGAGCCGACGATCCCGCCCTCACGGTGCGGGACTGGCAGCCTCCCGCCGGGGTGACCCCCCGCACCACCCAGCCGCTACGAGTGGTGTTGGGCACCGCGCCGCCCGAGGCCCGTGTCCACCCCGCGATAGAGATGGATGGTCCGCTGGAGCAGGTGCTGGCCGAGTTGGGGGAGCGGGGTGTAGTCCAGCTTCTGGTCGAAGGGGGCGCAGCCACCGCAGCCGCCTTCCACCGAGCTGGCCTGGTGGACTACTACACCGTGTACCTGGCCCCCGCTTTTTCCGGCGGCAACGATGCCCACCCCATGTTCACCGGCCCCGCCACCCCCACCATAGATGACCTCTGGCGAGGCGAGATCTGCGACGTCACCCGCCTCGGCCCCGACCTGCGGATCGACTTGCGGCCGAGTTGAACGGAGAACGTTTGCCGTACGCTGGGAACCGGGACGGGGCAACCGGGTATTGACACCAGCCCCGCACTTGCAGCCCGGTAGCGTTGGGGCATGCTCTCGTTGGTTTTGCCCAAGGGTTCGCTGGAAAAGGCGACCTTGGAGCTGTTCGACGCCGCCGACATCCCGGTGAATCGCAGTTCGGATGTTGCCTACAAGGCCACGATCAACGACCCCCGCATCAGCGATGTCCGCATTCTGCGGCCCCAGGAGATTCCCCGATACGTGGCCGACGGACTGTTCGATCTGGGCATCACCGGGCGCGACTGGGTGGCCGAGACCGACAGCGACGTGGTGTCGCTGGGGGAGCTCCACTACTCCAAGAACACCTCCCGGCCGATCCGGATGGTGCTGGCGGTGCCCGACGACTCGCCGTGGAACGCGGCGGAGGATCTGCCCCAGGGGGTGAAGATCTCCAGCGAGTATCCGGCCCTCACCAAGCGATTCTTCGACGACTTGGGTATCGAGGCCGACATCGCCCTGTCGTACGGGGCCACAGAGGCCAAGGCCCCCGACATCGTGGATGCGGTGGTGGAGATCACCGAGACCGGGCGGGCGCTGCGGGCAGCCGGCCTCAAGATCATCCACACCATCCTCACTTCCTACACCGAGCTGATCGCCAATCCGGCCAGCTATGCCGACCCCGAGCGTCGCCATGCCATGGAGCAGATTCACACCCTGTTGGGCGGGGTGCTGGAAGCCAGGGGCAAGGTGCTGGTCAAGATGAACGTGCCGTCGGAAAGCCTGGACAAAGTGATCGACTTGCTGCCGTCCATGAAGGCGCCCACGGTCAACGAGCTGTTCGGGGGCCACGGCTATGCGGTGGAGACGGTGGTGCCCAAAGCGGACATCAACGTGTTGATCCCCGATCTGCGAGACGCCGGGGCTAGCGACATCATCGAGCTCCCGTTGGCCAAGATCGTCCATTGAGCTTGGCTGGTCGCAACATTCCCCTCATCGGCACCGTTGCCAGCTTCGACGGCGCCACCGGCTGGGGGACGATCGCCGCGGGAGACGGTACGGCCTATCCCTTCCATTGCACCGCCATTGCCGACGGAACCCGCACTATCACCGCAGGCGTCGCGGTGACCTTCCAGCTGGCTCCCGGCCACCGGGGTGTTTGGGAAGCGGCAGGAATTACTCCCCGCTAGACCCCGGATCGCCTTCTTCTGAGTATTCGGCGTCTTCGGCGCCACCCTCCATCGCCCGGGACACCTGCACGAACGCCATGCGGATCTGATGAAGGGCATCTTTGAGGGTGGCCTCGTGCTCTCCGAGGCGTCCCTCCAGCCCCTCCACCACCGCACCCAGGGCGTCGATGGCCAATCGGGACTCTTCCAAGTTGGGCGGTTGCTGGCTGAGGTGGATGGCTCCCAGCTCATACAGCCCCATGGCGTGGTTCCCCACCACCACCGACGCGGGGGTGTTGGCGATCTGCTCCCGGGCCTCGGCCAACTGCTGGGCCAGTTCCTCGGCTTGGGCCCGTTCCTCGTCGCTCAACCCGGCCAGCGGGTCTTCAACTTGATCGGGCGGGTCTTGTGGCGGCGGGGTCGCCGTCTGTCCTCGGCCGTCGTCAACCGGAACCTCTCCGCCTGGTGTCCACAGTGTGCTCATCGTCTTTCCTACACTCCTTTTTGCCTCGTCTGGCGTGATTGTCCCTCAACGCTGATACTGTTACCCCGCAACTTCGGTACGCAAGCGGGATCGAGATTTGTTCCCAGCGTGCCAGTCCCAATAGCCAAGAGAGAGGAACATGCGCATTGCAGAGCGGTGATCGGCCATAGCTTCGGCAGATGCTGAGCCCCGGATCAACGACCGGATCAGAGCCAGAGAGGTGCGGCTCGTTGGTGAGGACGGACAGCAAGTAGGCATTCGGCCGCTGCCTGAGGCATTGGACATGGCCAGTGAAGCCGGCCTCGACCTGGTAGAGGTCGCCGAAAAGGCGAACCCTCCGGTATGTCGGATCATGGACTACGGCAAGTACAAGTACGAAGCCGCCCAGCGGGCTAAGGAGTCCCGGCGAAACAGCACCAACATCATCGTCAAGGAGATGAAGTACCGGCCCAAGATCGGACCGGGTGATTTCGATACCAAGACGAGGAAGGTGCGGGGCTTTCTTGAGGAAGGCTACAAAGTAAAGGTCACGATCATGTTCCGCGGCCGCGAGGTGCAGCATCCCGAATTGGGGCGGCGCATCCTCGACGACATCGCGGACGAAGTGGAAGAAGTGGCCAAGGTCGAGGTCTATCCCAGACTGGATGGCCGCAACATGGTCATGGTGCTGGGACCGGCGAAGAAGAAGTCCCGCAAGCAGGCCGCAAAGTCTGCTCGCCAACCCGCTGAAGAGGCCGCGACAACCGAATCTGCCACTTGAATTCAAACTTGAGATCATTTGTTTGAGATCATTGAGTAAGAGAATTCAAGGCTCCCTACAGCGCAGGAAACTGACATGCCCAAGATGAAAACCCACCGAGGCGCGGCCAAGCGGTTCAAGACCACCGGCACCGGCAAGATCCGCCGTCGCAGCGCCTACAAGAACCACATCCTCGAGAAGAAGGCCCCCAAGCGCAAGCGCCAGCTGCGCGGCCCGGCCCAGGTGTCGGCTGCCGACGCCCCGTCCGTGAAGCGCCAACTGGGCTTGTAGGGCCTGTAGCCGCCAGCACGAGTTCAAGGAGAAGCACACGATGGCCAGAGTCAAGCGCGCCGTCACCGCCCGCAAGCGCCGCCGGGCGGTGGTGAAGCGGGCCAAGGGGTACTACGGCAACAAGAGCCGCACGTTCCGGGGCGCCAATGAGCAGCTGATGCACAGCGGCCAGTACGCCTACCGGGATCGCCGGGCCCGCAAGGGTGAATTCCGCCGCCTGTGGATCCAGCGCATCAACGCCGCCTGCCGCCAGAACGGCACCAACTACAGCCGCTTCATCAACGGCTTGAAGCTGGCCGACGTGGAGGTCGACCGCAAGATCCTGGCCGAGATGGCCGTGAATGATCCCGCGGCCTTCACTGCGTTGGTCGAGGTGGCCAAGGCTGCGGCAGAGGCGGAGCAAGAGTCCGCCTCGGTCGGGTAGAGCTGCTCATCAGCAAGCCACTCAGCCCTCGAAACCCCCGGATTGCGGAACTTCGCCGACTAGTCCGCAACCGCCGAGAACGCACTGAGTCTGGCAAGTTCGTCATCGACGGCCCGCAACTGTTGGGCGAGGCGGTGGCGGCCGATCTGGAGATCGTTGACGTCTTCGTGGAGCCCGTGATCGACCTGTGGGCCGACTTGGGAGTCTCAGTGAACGCCCCGGTGTGGACGGTAGACGACGGTGTTCTGGCCAAGGTGGGCTCGGTTGTTACCCCCCAAGGGGTCATGGCCACCGCTCACATCCCCGAAGTTGCCCCTGTGGCCAGCGGCGATTTTGCCGTGGAGCTGGCCGGTGTGGCCGACCCCGGCAACGCCGGGACCATTGTGCGCACCGCAGTGGCCGCCGGGGCCCAAGCCGTGGTGTTCAGCCCAGAATCAGTGGACCCTTGGAATCCCAAGACCGTGCGGGCCTCGGCTGGTGCGCTGTTCCGAGTCCCCCTGGCCGAGACAGGACCGAAAGGGGAGCGAGTGGGCGCCGATCCCCACCGAGGCGACCCCTACGACCAAGCCGACCTAACTGGCCCCCTCACTCTGGTTGTGGGCAACGAAGCCCACGGCCTAGATCAACTGCATCAATCTGCGGATATTGACCGCTGGGTGTCCATCCCCATGGCCGATTCAGTCGAATCCCTCAACGTCGCCTCCGCCACCGCCATCCTCTGCTTCGAAATAGCCCGCCAACGCCGCAGCTGAGCCTGAGCCCTAGCCGACGACGGGGCCGATGGCGGCGGGCTGGGCTCTGAGGGCTTCTATTTCGGCGACGGCCTCGTCGGAGAGTTCGCGGATGCCGATGAACTCTTCGAGGTTGTAGTGGAGGTTGATGATGCGCATCTCTTCCCGGCTCAACACGATGTGGTCGAGGCCGGGTTGGTGGAGGCCCCGCTGGGCCCGCTGGAGATTGGAGAGGTCTTGGTCGAACACCAGATTCATCGAGGCCTCTTCGGCGGGGATGACAGCCTGCATGGGCTGGGTCCGGTCGGTGCCGGGGGGTCGGCGGTCGAGGTGAAGCAGGTCCATGAAGGCGTCGTCGGGGGTGTCGCCGGGACGGGACCGCAGCACGGTGATGGAGTCGCACATCACGATCACCGTGATGTTGGGGAACAGGTTGAATTGGAACAAATCCAACATCTGCGACTGGTCGAAGCTGTCGAGGTCGAGGCCCTTTTGCCTGGTCTGGCTCCGGACCAACTCCTCCAGCACCTCTCGCACGCTGCCGCCGTCGGGAACCGGCGGGCACGGTCCGGGGTTCTCGGAGTCCTGGCCGTAGCGAGCGCCCTGGGTCACGATGATGGAGTCCCATATCTCTTGGTCGGTGGCCCCGTTGCGCAGCCGGGGGCTGGGCACTCCGTAGGGCTGGTGCAGCGAGCCGTGGCGGCCGTAGAGACGGTTCACCGAGTTGACGTCGTCGCAGCTGGGCAGCATCTCGCGGTGGATGCCCTGCACGTGGTAGGTCTCGCTGAATGCCTCGATGAGGGTCTTCCAGTTGCACGGCAACGGCACGGTGAGGTCGTAGGCGCAGGCGTACTCCTCCATGCGGGCCCACTCCAGCAGGCCGGGAATGGCTTCCAGATACTGGTCCAGCGGCTTGGCGTCCAAGTCTAGATTCACGAACACCAGCGGCCCCCACGTGCCCACCTGCACCGGGAACAGCGGGTAGTCGTCGTTGCGCAGCGCCCCGAAGCCCCGGCGCGACGGCACCTCTCGCAGCTTGCCGTCCAGCGTCCAGCTCCACCGGTGGTAGATGCAGCGCAGCTCGGTCAGCCCCGACCCCGAGCCGGTACACAGCACGTTGCCCCGGTGGCGGCACACGTTCTGGAACCCCCGCAGCACCCCGTCGTCGCCCCGCACCACCAGCACCGACAGGTTGCCCACCGAATACTCGAACCAGTCGCCCGGCGACGGCACATGGTCCACCGTGCAGGCCAGCTGCCAGGCCCGGGGCCACACATGGGCCATTTCCAATTCGGCCCACTCTGGTGAGATGTACCGATGGGTGGGCACTTCAACCGGCGTGCGCCGGGGCGGGACGGCCCCTATGGCCGTTCCCACCGGGGCATCGTTGGTGAGCTCAGGGCCGATCTGGATCTTCGCCATGGCTGCACAGTAGTGGTAGGCGGGCGATCCAAGCCGGGCAGTCATCGAGGTTGAACAAGGTGTAAGCGGGAGTCCCGTATTCTGGTGCGGGTATGAGCTTCGCTGAGACCGTCGTGTTCGCGATCGGGGCTCTGATCGCAGTGGGCACGCTGTTGGCCGCCATATATACCGTGGTGGTGCCCCGGGCCGAGCGCAGCCTGTTGATCCGCTTCGTGTACGTGGGCATGAGGCATTTGTTCTCGTTGGTCGCCCGCCGCCGCAAGTCGTATGAGGCCAAAGACGCGGTGCTGGCCCGCTATGCCCCCACCACGCTCATGCTGCTGCCCATGGTGTGGGCTACCGGGGTCATCTACGGGTTCTCGATGATGTTCTGGGCGCTGGATGTGCGCCCGTATCGGGAGGCGTTGGTGCTGAGCGGGTCGTCGCTCACCACGTTGGGCTTTCGGGACACCGAAGACCTGGCCAGCCTGGTTTTGTCCATAGGCGAGGCCCTCATTGGGTTGGGCATTGTGGCGCTGTTGATCAGCTTCCTGCCCCTCATGTACATGGCGTTCAGCGCTCGGGAGTCCGCAGTGGCCCGACTGGAAATCAGGGCCGGAACCCCGCCCACGCCTGAGGCCATGATCATTCTGGCCCACGAGACCGGCGGACTTGAGGACATGGGAGAGACCTGGACCGAGTGGGAGCACTGGTTCATCCAAATCGAGGAGACCCACCAGACCTATCCGGCGCTGGCCTTCTTCCGGTCGGTGCGCTCCGATCGCTCATGGGTTGTTGCCGCGGGCTGCATCTTGGACACAGCCGCCATAATGCTGTCGACGGTGGCGGTGCCCCATTCGCCCGCCACGCCGTTCATGATCCGGGCGGGCTATGTGGCTCTGCGCAACGTCGCCGACTTCTTCGCCATCGACTATGACCCCGACCCGAAGGACATTTCCCCGATCACGGTGCGCCGCCACGAGTTCTACGAGACCTACGAGACCCTAAAGAGCGCCGGGGTTCCCGTCGTGGAAGACCGTGAACGGGCGTGGCGCGACTACGCCGGTTGGCGGATCAACTACGACAACTGCCTGGTGGGCCTGGCCTCGATCACTTCCGCTCCGCCGGGCAAGTGGAGCTCTGACCGGCCCTCTCCCTACCACCGGCTGCCGCTGTTCCACCGGCCCCTGCGCCGCCCGCTGCCCCCGCTTCTGCGCCAGATCAGGCGAAGGGGATTCGGCCCGGGGCGGCGAAAGTGAGTGCTTCCATCCCGGCCAATGGAAATGTGCTCGTTGAGGTGGATGCCGTGCGGCCTCGGATTTCACCCAAGACGACGCTGCCGATGAGGCTGGCGCGATGAGAACCCGAATTACCGAGCTGCTGGGCATCGACATCCCCGTGGTGCAGGCCCCCATGGGCTACATCGCCCGGGCCCAGCTGGCTTCGGCGGTGTCCAATGCCGGGGGCATGGGCATCATCGAGACCTCTTCGGGCCAGCTCGACGACATCAAGGTGGAGATCGCCAAGATGCGCGACCTCACCGACCGGCCTTGGGGAGTGAACATCGCCCAGCTGCTGGTGCCCGACGCCACTGTCATTGATTTTGTCATCGAACACGAGGTGGGGTTTGTGACCACCTCGGCGGGCGACCCCAACCGGTTCACCGCCATGCTGAAAGACGCCGGGATCACCGTCTTCCATGTGGTGCCCACCTTGCGGGGCGCCCTCAAGGCAGTGGATGCCGGGGTGGACGGCCTCATCGTGGAGGGGGTGGAGGGCGGCGGGTTCAAGAATCCCCACGGCTCGTCCACCATGGTGCTGACCCCGCTGGTGGTGGCAGAGGTGGACGTGCCGGTCATCGCCGCGGGAGGCATCTGCGACGGGGTGTCCATGGCGGCGGCGCTGGCCCTGGGGGCCGACGGGGTACAGATGGGCACCAGGATGCTGTCGGCGGCCGAGTCGCCGGTTCACGACAACTGGAAGCAGGCGGTGGTGGCTGCGGCCGAGACCGACACCGTGCTGTTGAACCGGTTCGGGCGGCCCGGCATGCGGGCGCTGCGCACCGAGCTCACCGCCGAGATGGAGCACCACGACCAGGTGAACATGCCCGGCCTCGACCGGCTCATGGACCAGTACTTCGGCGGGCAGATGGACGTGGCCGTCCCCTTTGGCGGCCAGGTGATGGGCCGCATCGACGAGGTGCGCCCGGTGGCCGACATCCTGGGAGAGGCCTGGGAGCACTGCCAGGCCCGTCTGCGCCAACTGGGTCAGGCCGCCGCGGGGTAGCCGGGCGGGAAGTCACCCTCATGCTCTCCCGCACAATGCTCACTCTCCTTCGGCGGTCGGGGAGCCGACTGCAACTGGTCCGCCTGCTGGGACCCGATCCCCGCGGCGTGCGCCAGTCGCTGGGGGCGCTGTGCATCTTGGCGGTGACCAGCGTTGTCGCCGGGTTGGTGCTGGGTCGCAGCCACGAGCGGCTGGCCGAGCTGCCCGGCCTGCTGCTGCTCGTGCCGGCGGCCATCGCGCTTCCGGGGAAGATCTTCGGAGCGCTGGGCAGCCGGCTGGGCACCGCCATCCACACCGGCACGTTCCGGCTGTCGCTGCGGTCGTCCAGCGTGGTGGGCCAAAACGTGTGGGCCTCGTTGGTCTTGACGCTCCTTATGACGCTGGTGCTGGCCCTTTTGGCCTCGGCGATGGCTTCGAACCTCGGGGTTGAAAACGCCATCGGCGTGGCCGACTACGTGGTCATCTCGGTGGTGGGCGGGATGCTGGCCTCGATATTCGTGCTGTTGGCGACGCTGGGCATGGCCACCGGGTCGGTGCGCTGGGGCCTCGACCCCGACAACGTGACCGCCCCCATGGTGACCGCAGCCGGCGATGTGCTGGCGCTGCCCGCGCTCATCTTGGCCTCCTATCTGGTGCGCATCGACACCGTCACCCCGGTGGTGGCCGGGCTGTTGGCGGCCATCACGGTTGTGTCGTCGGCCGCCGCGCTCCGCTCCAAGGCCCCCGAACTGCGGACCGTTCTGCGGGAGTCGATCCCGGTGCTGGTGCTGGCCGGATTTCTGTCGCTGATGGCCGGGGTGACGGTGGAGAACCGGTTCGAGGTGTTCTCCGAGCGCCCCGTGCTGCTGGTTCTGATTCCCGGCTTTCTGGCCACCGCCGGCGCGCTGGGCGGCATCTTGACCAATCGGCTGTCCAGCAAGCTCCACCTCGGCTTGATCGGCCCCTCGGTTGTGCCCCAACGGGGGGCCCGCACCGATGTGGGGGTGACCATCGGGCTGGCGCTGCCGGTTTTCGTGATCGTGGCCTTGGTGTCGCAGGGAGCGGGATCGCTGGTCGATCTGGCCGGGCCGGGGGTGGGACGGCTGGTGGGGGTGGCGCTGATCGGCGGAATCCTGGCGGTGGTCGTGGTGGTGGCCGTGGCCTACTACGGCACCATTGCCGCCGTCCGCTTCGGAATCGACCCCGACAGCGTGGGCATCCCGACGGTTACCGCAGTGCTCGACCTGGTGGGCGCTCTCACCCTGGTGTTTGCCATTGAGGCTGTTGGGGCCGGGTGAAAGGCAAATGACTGATTCCAGTCCTGATGGCTATCTTGGAGAGACCTGACAATGGACGATAAACCCCGCAATCTTCGAGCCATGCTCGCCGAGGCCAAAGACCTCTCCGAGCTGATGGTCGACTTGGCCTACGCCGCCCTGTACTTCGGCGACCCGGACATGGCCACCGAGGTGGACGAGCTCGAGGTGCAGATGACCGAGCTGGTCAAAGACATGCGGGCGGTGTGCATCATGGCCGTGCGCCATCCCCGCGAGGCCGACGGCATGTCGTCGGTGCTCCAGGTGATCAGCGCCATCGAGCGGATCGCCAACGATGCGGTGGACATCTCCCGCATTGTCTCCCGCCGCCTGGGCATCCCCGCCGAGCTGGTGGCCGACTTGTCCAGCGCCGAGGAGATCTCCCACCGGCTGGTGGTGCACGAGGGGTCCCACATGGTGCGCCGCCCCCTGGGCGACCTGGAGCTGCCCGTGGTGGCCGGGATGCGGGTCATGGCCATCCGGCGGGAGCGCAGCTGGATCACCGATGTAGGCGGCGACCAGCTCATGATGCCCGGCGACGTGCTGTTCTTGCGGGGCTCGCCCGATGGCATCATGCGCCTGCACCAGCTGGCCGCCGCGCCCATGTGGGAGGAGCCGGTGGCCCCCGAAGATCCCTGGATCTCAGATCTGGATCGGGCGGTGGACGTGCTGGTGGAGATGAAGGACCTGTCGGAGGCCGCGGTGGGGCTGGCCTACTCGGCGCTGGTCCTCAAAGACCGGGGCCTGGCCGCCCAGGTGCGGCTTCTGGAGGGACGCCTCGACGAGATGAACCACCAGCTGGAGCTGTGGGTGTTGCGGGCCGCGTCCAACAACATCGACCCCTCGCCGCTGCGGGGCCTGCTGCACCTGGGCCAAGCCGCCGAGGACATCGGCGATCAGGCCCGCCAGATGATCTCGCTGGTGGAACAGGGCGAAGAGGTCCACCCCATCTTGGAGATCGCCCTCGGCGACTCCGACGAGGTGGTGGTCGAGCTGCCCGTGGCCCGCCTGAGCGGCGCCGACGGGACCTCCCTCAAGGAGCTGGCCCTCAACATCGAGCCCGGCTTCACCGTGCTGGCCATCCGCCGGGCCGGCCGCTACATCTACCGCCCCCCGGGCAGTGCCGCGCTCCATGCCGGCGACGAGATCATCGCCAGCGGCCCCGACGAAGGCCGCGAAGCCCTAGCCGAACGCTTCGGCTGGAACCTGGTGCGAGAAGAAGAAGGCGTAGAAGACGAACTCCAGCCCATGGGCTCGTGAATTTTGAAAATAGCTGAAAACACTCGAAAGACTCTTGACCGAACTGGCCTAGATGTGGGCATACTTGTGAGGTGGCAACGCCGGTACTAGTGCGGTTCAGCAAGAAGCAGGTCGAGGCGATTGACCTCTTGGTGGCCGAAGGAGTGGGGGAATCCCGCCCCGAGGTGGTCCGCCTGGCAGTGGAGAGCCTGGACGAGGCCATCTGTCGGATGCGATCCAATCTGGAGGCCGAGCAGGCCAATCGCCGGCAGCGCCAACTAGAGCCCGAGGAGATCTCGGCAGTGGCCGTGGATATCGCCCTATCCGGGCCCGAGCCATGGGTGTGGACCGAAGACGGTCGGTGCATACCGGAGCAGGAAGCTGAAGAACGGGGGATCACCGTCGGCCAATGCCCTCCCCGCCCCAGCATGGTTCTAGACGAGTCCACCGACAGAATCCGGCTGAGGTTTAGCGACAAACAGCATGAGGCGATCGACCGCCTGGTGGCCGAAGAGGTCGGTGTCACTAGGCCCGAAGCAATTCGCCGAGCAGTAGAGCGTTTGGCAAAGGTCGTGCGCCGGTCCCGAGATAACGAGGAGTGCGCCGAGTCCTACCGCCAGCAGCCCGAAGACGTATTCGAAAAATGGGTCTGGACTGAGGAAGGCGATGTGATCCCGGAGTCGGTGGCGATCGAAGAAGGCATTCCCATTGCAGAAGCTCCTCCCCGCCACACACCAGCTAACACGGGGAGCTGATGAGGCAGGGTGATATTTGGCTCATGGAGCAGCCATTTGAGGCCCGTTGCCTTCTCCCGCCTTAGACTTGCCCCAGTGAAACAACTTCCCCCATGGATCGCCGATCACGCTGCTCGGAGGCTGCGCGTCCGTGGTACGACCTCGTCATCAAAAGAACGACTACGAGCAGATGATGAAGCGCGCCGAGAAGAATGGGTGGGTGTTCGAGCGGAAGGCCAAGAAGTTTCAGGGCCGTTGTCCCGCAGGTCACTGCCTAGTCACCATTCCCCTCACCCCCTCATCGCAGCGGACGCTAGCCAACAGACAATCCGATATCGACAGATGCCCTCACTGATTTGCACCCAGGAGATGACATGAGCAACCCGATCATGGAAGTCACCGTCACCGGCGTACTCCTCCGCAAGGCTGGAGGGCGAGAGCTCCCGCTGAGTCAAGACGAATACCAGGCGATGTTCTACAAGGTGTCCGACAGCCTGCACGCCCAAGTCTCTGACGCCGGCGTATCCGGCCAGGCCGAAACCGGCGAGCTGAGCATCTGGTTCCTCATCACCGATGCCGACTCGTTCGACGCCGCCCTCAAGAAGATGACAACGACCATCAGCAAGGTATTCCGCGCCGCCGACATCGTGGCCGAGCCAGTTCGCAAGCGGACGCCGCTAAGCCTGCCCCGAAGCCGCGATGTGACGGTGATCAGCAGATGCAAAATGGTCAACGAATTGCTGGCCGCGTAGACAAGCCGCGAGAGGCCATTTCAGAGCGCGGCCCCATGGGCGGATGAAAAGGACCTGGTAGGAATGGAGACGACAACCGGGAGAGGAGACACCAATTGGATCGAGTATCGCAGAGGCATAGCGCCGCCAAGGCGTTCATGGACCACTGGATGAACAACCAGCAGGAACGCGATCTGCGTGCGCTGCAAGATCTCCCGAGCCATGTGGCACTGGAGGACGATCTGATCGAGGATGTTGTCGCCGATCTGGCCATGCTGCACCCAGACGGTGCCAATGTGATCGTCGTGCCAGAAATTGGCGACAACGGGTTCAAGGCCGCTGCCATCCACATGGTTCCCACACAGAGTGGCAAAATCCGGGCGAAGGACGAGCCGATCCCGGTGGACCCCAGTATCACGATGGGGATGCTGCTGGTATTGCTGACCAGCCACCGCAAAGTCCTTCTGGCTGTCAAAGAGTATTCGTGCACCCCCAAGATCACTGAACTCGTCAGCGCCTGAGCGACTCACATACCAAGTCCGTTAGGGATTGGGTAAAGCAGGGGCAGACCCCATGGATATCGTGCGTCGGTACCCTCTCGCCGTATCTGGTGGGTGGGTTGCTTCCGAAGCCGCTGGCGTAGGCTGACCACAGGGTGACCGCGACGATGAAACTAGATGAACGGGTCGGTCCCGTCACGGGTTGGGGAAGGGCGGGACAGTGCTGTCCTACAACTAGGAAGTACGAACAGTAGATGGCGTTTCTAGGTGTCGTACCGAGACAACCAGATTCCCATCCACGGTCATAAAACGTCCTTCACCTTGCCCATCAGAGACCGAAGGAACTTTCCCCAGTCGTCACGCAACTCAGTGTAGCGCGCTGGGTTTGTATCCATTGACTCCGCCTTTGCATAGGCGATCAAGAGGAGAGTCAAGGCTTCCATAGTTCGACGTGCAGTTTCAGTAGCTTCGCCACTACTTACACTTCCATTGGGTGCCTCTGCTATGACTCGTATTGGCTTCCAAAGTTCCTGATAAAAGGGGTGTCTTAAGTTAAGACGGATGATGATCTGGTTGCTGAGGTGTTGGATATCGACAAAGTTCATTCCCGGAAAATCGACTGTCTCGATGACAAATGGGAGCTCTGATATGCGCTTCAGGTACTCATCCTTTTCGGTGGATTCAGTGCGGCCAGTGTCTTCCGCAAGCTTGTTGAGGACTTCCTTTTCAATGTCGGCAG
>JAJEGM010000016.1 GCA_022819825.1 Acidimicrobiia bacterium
CCCTCGCCCAACGCCGGATAGAACGTCGCCGGAGCCAGCTCCGCCTCCGCGGGATCAGACACCTCATAGCCCAACTCCTGCAACAGCGTCCGATAAATCGCCGCCTGCATATAACCAGTCGACCAATTCGCCCGAGCCATCCTCACCGTCACACCCTCACCGGGCATGGCCATCTCCTCAGGCATATCCTCCGGCGCCTCACCATCATCAGACGCATCGGGGGCGTCAGGAGCAGCATCATCCGGAGCAGCATCATCAGGCGCCTCTGTGTCCGGCGCCCCAGCTGGCGCGTCGTCGTCATCGTTGCCGCAACCAGCAACCACCAGCCCAAAAACTAAGAAAACGGACAAAAGTACCCGCCAAAGGTTTCGCTGTCTCATTGGTATCCCTCCAATTGCAATGAAGCCCGACCCGCCACCACGCGCGCCGACCCGCCTAGGGCCAACACCCTAAACCAAACCAGGCCTGAACGCTAGAGACTCTTCGCGGATTGTTGACTGGCCTTCAACGGCGGCGGCGGCGGAGGCGGCGGGCGTGGGCCTCAAGCTGCTTGCGCTGCTTGCGGGTGAGGCTGTCGAGGCCTTGGCTGGATACCTGGTCGAGCAGGGCGTCGATTTCGGGGCTGACTGGGTCCCCAGCCTGGGGGACCGACCGCAGATGGTCTCGACTTCGTCCCCGCCGGTGAGACCGCGAAGAGCGAGTGCTGGTCGAAGACTGGCTCGAGGCCGGGGAAAAGGAGAGCTTGGGAATCCACGTCAGGTTGGTGGCGTAGCCGAAGGCCCGAATGCCGAGCAGGGCCACAGCCACGGTGCAGGCCAGCACGATCAGGGCGAACCAGTTGCGATTGCCGAGAGCTTGGATGGCGTCGAGCCCGACGATGACGACGGCGATTACCCAACCGGGAATGCCGGGCCAGAACCGGGCATGGGCGTACTGGGCGGCAAACGCCACCAACACTCCCACTTCCACCATGCGCAGGCCGGCCACGAATCCGGTAATGCCGGTCACCGCCTCCACCGCAGTCACAATCACCGCGGGGACAAGGGTGAGGGCAATGAGGAAGAACGCAAACCGCCAGCGCCCCAGCAGAGACTCAATCTGGGATCCCAGCATGTAGAAGATGGCGAACAAGATGATGGTCCAGAAATGGGGTTCGTTGGGGATCGGCCAGGTAACCAGCCGCCAGACGTCTCCCTCCAACACGCTTCCGAGCGAGAAGTCCTCTGAAACCAGCACCAGCTCGCGAAAGAGCGGGCCAAATCGACCCTCGATTCCCCAGATGATCATGGAGACCACGCCGAGGCCGACCACAAAGGCGGTGGTTGACACCGGGTATCCCCCGATGCGGAACCAGGGGTCGTCGCTGTAGCCGAAGCGTCGGGACGGATACATGGCTATTGGTGGCGCATGGCGTGGGCCATCTCGGCGTCGAAGTCGAATGGTGGGGGCTGACCAGTGTCGATGGTCAAGGTGGCCATGCCACCAGGTGCAGGGGCGGGAGGGCTGTAGTCGTCACACACAGGGAACGGACGGCCGTAGCCCACAGTCAGAAACGCGCCGTCGGGGGCCCAGTTCATCGACAGGGGCACTGGGTTTTCACTCCGGCCAATCTCGGCATCGTCAGCAGTAAGCGTGACCGTGAACAAGCCGCCGTCGGTCGGCGCTACCACTGCACCCACAAAGCAGGCTCCCGTCGGGACAGCGGCGGCCGCCCGGTATTCCCTACCGTTCACCACTGCCACCCAGCGGATCTCGCCGTCGGCCAAGAACAGGGCCCAGCCCGAGATCCAGTCGCCCTGTTCGCAAATGACTCCCGACGCCCCGGCGGTAAGGCCATTGGGGAAAGTGGCCACCGCCCGGTAGCCGCCGAACTGCAATGGCCCGGAGGCCTCGTGAACCTTGTCGCCGGGGACCAAGTCGTACCGATCCCGCAGCGACATCCAGGGGGCCAGCATGTGGGCAATGCGGTTCACCGAGGTGTCGTCTAAGGGCAAAACCCCATTGCGGTCGGCCTCGGCGTCCCACAGCTCGATCATCTCGGCCAGCTTCTCGGGGTGGGTGTCGGCCAGGTTGTGCGACTCGGTGGGATCGGCCACGGTGTCGAACAGCTCCCACTGGTCGTCGGCGAAGTCGTGGCTGCCGATGATGGCTTCCCGCTCGGCAGCAGTGAGCTGGTTGACGTGATTGGTCACCGCCTTCCACCCCTCGTGGTACATGGCCCGGCTGCCCCAGCACTCGTAGTACTGGCTGGTGCGGGCAGCGTCGGGATCATCGTCTTCCAGGATTTGCCGCATGCTGACGCCGTCGAACGACATCTGCGCCACCCCGCCGAATTCGGCCGGGGGCTGCACCCCGGCCAGATCCATAATCGTGGGCATCACGTCGGTCACGTGGCTGTACTGGTGGCGCAGCTCGCCCCGCGCCGCGATTCCGGCCGGCCAGGAGAGGATCAACGGATCGCGCACGCCGCCCTCGAAGGTGTACCGCTTCCACCGCCGGAAGGGGGTGTTGCCGGCCAGCGCCCACCCCCAGGGGTAGTGCCCGGACGAGCGGAACCCGCCGAGGTCGTCGTAGTGCGACAGCTCCAGGTCCAGATCGTCTGCTTCGTCGCTGATGTAGTGGCGGATCTGGTTCCAGCTGCCGTTGGGCCCGCCCTCGGCTGAGGTGCCGTTGTCGGAAATCAGAGCCACCACGGTGTTGTCGGCCTGGCCGGTCGACTCCAGGTAGCGGAGCACCCGGCCGATGTGGTGGTCGGCGTGGCTCAAGAACCCGGCGTACACCTCCATCATGCGGGCATACAGCCGCTGGCGATCGGAGTCCACCTCATCCCAGGGCTCCACCCACTCGGGCCGATCCGACAAGTCGACGTCACCCGGTATGACCCCCATTTCCTTCTGGCGGACCAGCACTTCTTCGCGCCACACGTCCCAGCCCCGGTCGAACTGCCCGGCGTAGCGGTCGATCCACTCCGGGGGCGCCTGATGGGGGGCGTGCGGGGTGCCGGTGGCGTACCACATCATGAATGGCCTATTTGGGTCGGCCAGCCGCAAGCCCCGCAGGTAGTCGATGGCTTGGTCGGCCAGATCGGCGTCGAGGTGGTAACCCTCCTCGGGGGTGGCCGGCGGCTCGATATAGGTCTGGTCGCGGACGAGCTGAGGCGTCCACTGGTTGGTCTCCCCGTTGAGGAACCCGTAGTAGTGGTCGAACCCGACCCCGGTGGGCCAGGTGTGGTAGGGCCCGGCGGCTCGCTGGTCGCGGGGAGTGAGATGCCACTTCCCCACCGCATAAGTAGCCCAGCCTTCCGCAGCCAGGTACTGGGCCAAGGTCCCGGCCGAATCGGGGATCTGGCCGTTGTAGCCGGGGAAGTTGACGGGCATGTCGGTGAGCATCCCCACCCCCACCCGGTGGTGATTCCGACCGGTGAGCAGGCATGCCCGGGTGGGCGAGCACACCGCGGTGGTGTGGAAGTTGGTGAACCGCATCCCCCGGCCGGCCAGGCGATCCAGGTTGGGGGTGTCGATATCGGACCCGTAGCACCCCAGCTGGGCGAAGCCGAGATCGTCCAGCACGACCACCAGCACATTGGGGGCATCGGGATCGTAGGGTCGCGGCACCGGCGGCGATGTCGACTCGGCGAGAGTGAGGCCGATGCGGTGTTCCGTCATGAGGTCAGAAGATAGGCGATGGCTACGACGCGAACCCCTCGCAGACGGTGGAAGCAGCGCCGGGAGGAGTACACGGCTATTGGTGGCGCATGGCGTGGGCCAATTCGGCGTCGAAGTCGAAGGGGGGCGGTTGGCCGGTCTCGATGACCAACGAGGCCAGGGCCTCGGGTGCCTCAAACGGCGGCTGGTAGTCGTCGCACACCGGGAAGGGGCGCCCATAGCCCACGGTGAGGAAGGCGCTGTCGGGGGCCCAGTTGGTGGGCAGGGGCAACGGTTCGGCGCCCTGACCGATCTCGGCATCATCGGCGGTGAGCGTCACCATGAACAGGCCACCGTCGGTGGGGGACAATTCCGCTCCCAGAAAGCGCGCCCCGGTCGGGATGGCGGCGGCAACCCGGTATTCCCGGCCGTGTATCACCGCCACCCAGCGGAGTTCGCCATCGGCTAAGAACAGCGCCCAGCCTGATATCCAGTCGCCCTGCTCGCAGATAATGCCCTCAGCGCTCTCGGGCAAGCCGTTGGGGAAGGCGGCCACGGCGCGGTAGCCGCCGAACTGCAATGGCCCGACGGTCTCATGCACTTTGTCGCCCGGGATCAGCTCATAGCGGGATCGCAGCGACATCCAGGGGACATACATGTGGGCAATGCGGTTGACCTGGGTGTCGTCGAGGGGCAGCACCCCGTTGCGGGCGGCCTCGGCGTCCCACAGCTCGACCATCTCGGCCAGCTTCTCGGGGTGGGTGTCGGCCAGGTTGTGCGACTCGGTGGGATCGGCCACGGTGTCGAACAGCTCCCACTCGTCCTCGGCAAAATCATGGCTGCCGACGATGGCGTCTCGGTCGAAGGCGGTGAACTGGCTGACGTGGTTGGTGACCGCCTTCCACCCCTCGTGATAAATGGCCCGACTCCCCCAGCACTCGTAGTACTGGCTGGTGCGGGCGGCCTCGGGATCATCGTCTTCCAGGATTTGCCGCATGCTGACGCCGTCGAACGACATCTGCTCCACCCCACCGAACACCGAAGGGGGCTGCACCCCGGCCAGGTCCAAAATGGTGGGCATCACGTCGGTCACGTGGCTGTACTGATGGCGCAGTTCACCCCGCGCCGCGATTCCAGCCGGCCAGGAGAGGATCAGAGGGTCGCGCACTCCGCCTTCGAAGGTGTACCGCTTCCACCGCCTGAAGGGGGTGTTTCCGGCCAGCGCCCATCCCCAGGGGTAGTGCCCTGCGGAGCGGAACCCGCCCAAGTCGTCGTAATGGGCTAGCTCCAACTCCAGATCGTCTGCTTCGTCGCTGATGTAGTGGCGGGGCTGGTTCCAAGTGCCGTTGGGCCCGCCCTCTGGCGAAGAGCCGTTATCAGAGATAAAGGCGATAACGGTGTTGTCGGCCTCGTCGGTGGACTCCAAGTAGTCGAGCAACCGGCCGATGTGGTGGTCGGCGTGGCTCACGAACCCCGCGTACACCTCCATCATGCGGGCATACAGCCGTCGCCGATCAGGGTCGATGCCATCCCAGGGCTCGACCCATTCGGGCCGCTCCGACAAAGCGATGTCACCGGCCATGACCCCCATCTCCTTCTGGCGGGCCAGCACTTCTTCTCTCACCACGTCCCAACCCCGGTCGAACTGCCCGGCGTAGCCATCGATCCACTCCGGCGGCGCCTGATGGGGGGCATGGGGGGTGCCGGTGGCGTACCACATCATGAACGGCCGATTGGGGTCGGCCAGCCGCAGGTTGCGCAGGTAGTCGATGGCCTGGTCGGCCAAATCGGCATCAAGGTGGTATCCCTCTTCAGGGGTGGCCGGAGGCTCGATGTAGGTCTGGTCGCGGACGAGCTGAGGCGTCCACTGATTGGTCTCCGCGTTGATGAACCCGTAGTAGTGGTCGAAGCCCTTCCCGGTGGGCCAGAAATCATATGGCCCGGCGGCGAGCTGGTCGCGGGGGGTCAGGTGCCACTTCCCCACCATGAAGGTGGCCCAGCCCTCGGCGCCCAGGTACTGGGCCAGGGTCCCGGCCGAGTCGGGGATCCTGCCGGTGTAGCCGGGAAAATTGATGGGCAAGTCGGGAACCAACCCCATGCCTACCCGATGGTGATTGCGCCCGGTGAGCAGGCACGCCCGGGTGGGAGAGCAAATCGCAGTGGTGTGGAAGTTAGTGAACCGGAGACCCCGGGCCGCCAACCGGTCGAGGTTGGGAGTGTGTATGTCGGAGCCGTAACACCCCAGCTGGGCGAAGCCGAGATCGTCCAGCACGACCACCAGCACGTTGGGGGCATCGGGGTTGTAGGGCCGCGGCACCGGCGGTGACGTGGATTCAGCCAGGGTGAGGCCGATGCGATGCTCCGTCATTGGTGGCGCATGGCGCGGGCCATCTCGGCATCGAAGTCGAACGGGGGCAGAGGGCCGGTCTCGATGACCAGCGAGGCTAGGGCCTCGGGCGCTTCGAACGGCGGCTCATAGTCGTCGCACACCGGGAAGGGGCGGCCAAAGCCCACGTTGAGGAACGCTCCGTCGGCCGCCCAGTTTGTGGGCAGCGGCACCGGTTGGGAACCTCGGCCGATCTCGGCGTCGTCGGCGGTGAGCGTCACCGTGAACAGGCCGTCGTCGGTCGGGGCTAAAACCGCCCCCAAAAAGCGCGCTCCGGTTGGAACGGGCGCGGTTGCCCGATATTCCCGACCGCTTACCACAGCCACCCAGCGGAGCTCACCGTCGGCCAAGAACAGCGCCCACCCTGAGATCCAGTCTCCTTGCTCGCAGATAATGCCCTCCGCGTTCTCGGGCAAGCCGCCGGGGAAGGCGGCCACGGCCCGGTAGCCGCCGAACTGCAATGGTCCGGCCGCTTCGTGCACACTGTCGCCCGGCACCAAGTCGTAGCGGGGCCGCAGCGACATCCAAGGGACATACATGTGGGCGATGCGATTGACCGCGGTGTCGTCGAGAGGCAGCACCCCGTTGCGATCGGCCTCGGCGTCCCACAACTCGACCAGCTCGACCAGCTTCTCGGGATGGGTGTCGGCCAGGTTGTTCGACTCGATGGGGTCGGCCACGGTGTAGAACAGCTCCCACTCGTCTTCAGCAAAGTCGAGGCTGCCGACGATGGCGTCTCGGTCGGCGGAGGTGAGCTGGTTGACGTGGTTGGTGACCGCCTTCCACCCCTCGTGGTACATGGCCCGGCTGCCCCAGCACTCGTAGTACTGGCTGGTGCGGGCAGCGTCGGGATCATCGTCCAGCACGATCTGGCGCATGCTGACGCCGTCGAACGACATCTGCGCCACCCCGCCGAATTCGGCCGGGGGCTGCACCCCGACCAGATCCAAAATCGTGGGCATCACATCGGTCACATGGGAGTACTGGTGGCGCAATTCGCCCTGAGCGGCGATCCCGGCTGGCCAGGTCAAGATCAATGGGTCGCGCACGCCGCCCTCGAAGGTGTATTTCTTCCACCGCCGGAAGGGGGTGTTGCCAGCCAGCGCCCAGCCCCACGGGTAGTGCCCACAGGAGCGGAACCCGCCCAAATCGTCGTAGTGGGACATCTCCAGTTCTATGTCGTCTTCATCGTCGCTGATGACGTGGCGGAGCTGGTTCCAGGTACCGTGGGGTCCCCCTTCGGCCGAGCCGCCGTTGTCGGAGATCAACGCCACCACGGTGTTGTCGGCCTCGCCGGTGGATTCCAGGTAGTCGAGCAATCGGCCGATGTGGTGGTCGAAGTGGCTCAAGAACCCGGCGTAGACCTCCATCATGCGGGCATACAGCCGCTGGCGGTCGGGGTCCACGTCAGCCCAGGCCTCGACCCATTCGGGCCGCTCCGACAAATCCACATCGGGCGCGATGACCCCCATCTTCTTCTGGCGGGCCAGCACTTCTTCTCGCCACACGTCCCAGCCCCGGTCGAACTGCCCGGCGTAGCCATCGATCCACTCCGGCGGCGCTTGGTGGGGGGCGTGGGGGGTGCCGGTGGCGTACCACATCAAAAACGGCCGATCGGGGTCGGCCAATCGCAACTCCCGCACGTAGTCGATGGCCTGATCGGCCAGATCGGCATCAACGTGGTATCCGTCCTCAGGACCGGCCGGGGGTTCGATATAGGTCTGATCCCGGATGAGCTGGGGCGTCCACTGGTTGGTCTGCCCGTTGAGGAAGCCGTAGTAGTGGTCGAAGCCCACCCCGGTGGGCCAGGTGTGGTAGGGCCCGGCGGCTCGCTGGTCGCGGGGAGTGAGATGCCACTTCCCCACCGCGTAGGTGGCCCAGCCCTCGGCACCCAGGTATTGGGCCAAGGTCCCGGCCGAATCGGGGATCTGGCCGTTGTAGCCGGGAAAATTGATGGGCAGGTCGGTGAGCATCCCCACCCCCACCCGGTGGTGATTCCGACCGGTGAGCAGGCAGGCCCGGGTGGGAGAGCAAATCGCAGTGGTGTGGAAGTTGGTGAACCGCAGGCCCCGGGCCGCCAAGCGGTCGAGGTTGGGAGTGTCGATGTCGGACCCATAGCACCCCAGCTGGGCGAAACCAAGGTCGTCCAGCACGATCACCAGCACATTGGGGGCACCGGGATCGTAAGGTCGGGCCACCGGCGGTGATGTGGATTCCGCCAGGGTCAGCCCGATGCGGAGTTCCGTCATTGGATCAGAAGGTAGGCGTTGACTACGACGGGATGAGCGCAAACCCCTCATAGCCGGCGGCGGCCACTTGCTCGCACTTCTCGGCATAGTCGGGGAAGCCGGGCAGGGGCATGAACACCCGGGTCTTACCGGGGATGTTGGCTCCCAAGTACCAAGAGTTGCAGGTGGGGTACAGCGTGTAGCTGGCCACCAGGTTCACGTGGTCCACCCAGGCCTCGGTGGCCTCCTCGGTGGCTTCGATGTGGCGGTGGCCGTTGGCCCGCATGTAATCGATGCAGTCGCCGATCCAGTCCACATGCTGCTCGATGCACACAATCATGTTGGCCAACACCGAGGGGCTGCCCGGGCCGGTGATGGTGAACATGTTGGGGAAGTCGGGCACCCCCAGACCCAGGTAGGTGCGGGGCCCGGCGTACCACTGCTCGGACAAAGGAAGCCCGCCCCGGCCTTGGATGTTGATACGGAGCAGCGAGCCGGTCATGGCGTCGTAGCCGGTGGCGAACACGATCACGTCGAGGTCGTAGCGGGTGCCGTCGGCGAGCCGCACGCCGTCGGGGGTGATCTCGTCGATGACGTTCTCGCTGATGTCCACCAGGGTGACGTTGTCGCGGTTGAATGTCTTGAAGTAATCGGTGTCGAGCACCAGCCGCTTGCAGCCGATGTAGGTGGTGGGGATGAGGCGATCGGCCACCTCGGGGTCTTGGACCGTCTCGCGGATCTTCTGCTTGACGAAGTCGGCTGCCACGTGATTGGCCTCCGGCGTGCGAGCGATGTCGGAGTAGGCGCCGAGGAAGGCGAAGCCGCCGATCTCCCAGCGGGCTTCGAACTCCTTGAACGCCTCCTCAACCTCGACATCGAGCACCGAGCCCTCGTTCCAGTCGAAACGGGCCCCAAGTGCGCCCTGCTGGGTCTTGTTCTGCTCCCGGAGCCGGTGGTAGTCGGCCTTGACCTCTGCTTGCTCCGCCGGGTCGAGGGGATGATTGCGCGCCGGGATGGCGTACTGGGGGGTGCGCTGGAACACGGTGAGGTGGTCGGCGGTCTCAGCGATCACCGGAATGGCCTGGATGCCCGACGAGCCGGTGCCGATGATCCCTACCCGCTTGCCGGCGAAGTCGATGCCCTCCTTGGGGTAGCGGCCGGTGTGGCACACCTCGCCCTGGAATGTGTCGACGCCGGCGATGTCGGGAACGTTTGACGACGAAAGACAACCCACCGCGGTGATGAGGTATTGAGCGGTGACGTGGTCGGTGTCGTCGTCGTTGGGAGCGTGGTTGTGGTCGATGTGGTTGACGGCGGGCGCGCTGCTCACCTGCCATTGGCCGGTGTCGTCGTCGAAGGCGGCCTTGGTGACCATGGTGTTGAACTGGATGTCCCGATACAGGTCGTACCGCTCGGCCACGTGCTGGGCATAGCGGAGGATCTCAGGCTGGCCCGGATAGCGCTCAGTCCACTCCCACTCCTGCTCCAGTTCGGGGTCGAAGCTGTAGCAGTACTCCAGGCTCTCCACGTCGCAGCGGGCGCCGGGATAGCGGTTCCAGTACCAGGTGCCGCCCACGTCGTCGCCGCGCTCGTATACCCGGGCCGTCAGCCCAAGCTGGCGGAGCTTGTAAAGCATGTACATGCCAGCGAATCCGGCGCCGATTACCACGGCGTCGTAGTGGACAGGGTTTTGTTCGTTGGTGCTCATGGTGGTTTCAGTTGTGGGTTTGGGCTGGGACTCAGCGTTGGGGCTCAGGCTGCGGGACGGAGCTTGTAGCGGACCGGCAGCTGCTTCGCCCCGACAATGAGGTTGGACTCGGTGCGGACGATCGGCCCCGCCGGCTCGATCTCGATTACCCGCTCAGCCAATTGCCTGATGAGCGCCTGGGTGCTGGCCCGAGCCAGATGCGCTCCCAGGCAGTAGTGCTCGGCCCAGCCGAATCCCAGGTGACGGTTGGGGTGGCGGCCGATGTCGAAGTCGTGGGGACGGTCGAACACCGCCTCATCCCGATTTCCCGAGGCGTAGAAGAACACCACAAAGTCGCCTTCTTTCACCGGCTGACCGGCCACGGTGGCATCGGCCATGGCGGTGCGCTTCATGTAGTTCACCGGGGTGGACCACCGCACCACTTCTTCCACGGCGTCTTTGGCCATCTCCGGGTTCTCCCGCAGCCGCTGAAGCTGGTCGGGATAGGCCAAGAACGCTTCCAGCGCGCCCGACAGGCCATTGCGAGTGGTGTCGTGGCCGGCGGTGAACACAATCAGGTAGTAGCCAAAGGTCTCGATCTCAGGCAGGGCATCTCCGGTGGGCAAATGGGCATTGGCCAGCATGGTGGCCAGATCCTCTTGGGGGTTGGCCCGGCGATCCTTGATAATGCGGTCGAACATGGCGTAGAACTCCATGCCCACTTCTGCACTGGCCTGATAGCGGGTTTCCGCCTCGCGCCGGTAGTCGGGATCGTCGCCCGACAGAAGCTGCTGGGTTAGCACCAACAGGCGCTCTTCGTCTTCGCGGTCGATGCCGAGAATGGTGGCCAGCACCCGCAACGGGTGGCGCTGGGCGATGATGTCCACAAAGTCGCACTCGCCCTCATCGCCCAGGCTGTCGAGCAGGGCCTTGGCGCTGTCGTTCACGATCTGGTCGAGCTGGCTGATGCCACGAGGGGTGAAGAAGCCGCTGGCCACTTTGCGGTAAAGCCGATGGTCGGGCGGGTCCATACTGATGATTGTCCGCATGTCGCCGATGATGCTGCCGTGCTCCTCCAAATCGGCGACCTGCTGATCGGTGCGGATCGTGATGCTGTCGGCCTCGTTGCTGAACAACTCCGGTTGCATCGAGACTTCAATGATGTCGGCGTGGCGGGTGACGGCCCAGAAGTTCTGGTAGCCGTCGGGTTCGCACCAGTGCACCGGGGAGTTCTGGCGCATCCAGGCCAATAGCTCGTGAGGCTGGCCGTTCTCGCCGTAACGCTTGGGGGAGATGAGGTCTAGGGGGTCGACGTCCACGTATTAGACGTTAGATCGTGGGGAATGCCTGATCCATAACGCAGCGAGAATGTCATTACCATCAGTCGGCAGGCTTGGCGTTACTGGCTGAGAATTCCGCTGGATTGGATTATTTCTTCGGTGGTTTCGAAGCCGCCGCCGAGGGCGTCGAAATCGACGGAGCCGATGGACAGGGCGGTCAGCGGGGGCAGCACCGGGTTGGGCTCGACGCCTCCGGCCAGCGGGTATTCGTAGGTGTTGCGGGTGAAGTACCGCTGCACCGATGGGGAGAGCAGGTAGGCAATCAGATCCTGGGATGCTTGCCGGTCGGACACATTGGTGGTCGTGGAGGCGGCGGTGATGATGAGCAGCGAGCCGATGTCCTCGTCGGAGAGGTCATAGTTAGCGGCTAGATGCTCCTGTCCGGCCGCCTCGGCATCAGCCGCCAACCGGTAGTTGTAGTAGTGGTTCACGAGGCCCACGTCGATCTCGCCTCGGGCGGCGGCCTCCACGATGGCCACATTGTTGGGGTAGTAGCGGGCGTCGTTATCCACCATGTCGCTCAGCCACTGGGTGGCCACATCGTTGCCGTACTGGTCGCGGAACACCGTGAACCAGTCCACGAACGACCCGTTGGTGGCTGGAATGGCCACCCGACCCTCCCACTCCGGATCGGTGAGGTCGAAAACCGAGGTCGGCAGCTCGGAGGGGGGCACGACTTCGACATTGTGAACCAGCACCCGCTTGCGCCCGGAGAATCCGATCCAGGTGCCGTTGGCTCCACGATGGTCTTCGCGCACCAGTTCCAGCACGCTGCTGTCCATTGAGGCGAGCAGACCCTTTGATTCCAGGAACCCCACCGGACCTGGCGACCGGGAAATGAACACGTCAGCGTCAGTTCGATCGCCCTCGGTGTCGATCAGAAGGGCCAAATCGGTGGACGAGCCCCAGCGAACCCGGACTGACGTGCCGCTTTCACAGGCGAAGGCATCCAGCACCGGCTTGATCAAGTTCTCACTGCGACCGGAATACACGGTGACCGACGAGCCATTGTCTTCGGCGCACTTGCCGTCGTAGACGGTGGCAGCAACGCCTTCGAGTTTGGTGCCGCCGTCGCCACCGCAAGCGGCAGCTAGGAGGGCCATTGCGAGCAGCGCGCCAGCCAGCCCAATACGGGAATTCTTGCTCATGAGCGCAGAACTCTAGAGTTACTGCGCTAATCCGTCAAGTTAGCCTAACAATTATCGTATAGGTGGCAAAAGCCCGTCTAGGCGGCAGGTTTGACCCCATCCCACCGCAGCGGCAACTCGACGTATCCGTCGACCAGGGTGGAGTGCAGCCGGCGCAGGGTCTGGGGATCATCTATCCCCAACTCCAAGCCCTCAAAGCGGCCGACGATGGCCTCGAACATCATCGTGGCCTCCAGGCGGGCCAGCGACGCCCCCAGGCAGAAATGGGGTCCGCCGGCACCGAAGGCCACGTGCTGGCTGGCGTCGCGAGTCACATCCAACGTGTCGGGGCTCTCGAAAGCCCGCTCGTCCCGGTTGGCCGATGGGTACCAGATCACCACCGGCTCGCCAGCTTTGATCTCCTGATCTCCTACCACGGTGTCGTAGCTGGGTCGGCGCACGAACTGCATCACCGGGGTGGTGAATCGCAACAGCTCCTCTACGGCGTTGGGGATGAGCGACGGGTCGTCTTTGAGGATCTGCATCTGGTTGGGGTTGCGGATGAGCTCCAGCGTGCCGGTGGTGATGAGGTTGCGGGTGGTCTCGGAGCCGGCGTTTTGGAGGAGCATGAAGAACACGTCGATCTGCATCTGGTCGAGCGACTCCCCGTCGATCTCGGCCTCCATCAGCACGCTGATGAGGTCGTCGTGGGGCTCCTTCTTGCGAATCTCGCACATCTGGTCGGCGTAGGCGAACATCTGCGCTCCGGCCTCGATCATCTCCTCGGTGGTGTACTTCTCGTCGAAGCCAAACGTGATCTCGGTCCAGTGGAAGATCTGGTGGCGATCTTCCTCGGGCACGCCCACCAAGTCGGCGATCACCTGCAAGGGCAACTCCACTGCGATCTCGCTGACCATCTCACAGCTGCTCTTGTCGGCCACCTGATCGATCAACCGGTCGACCTGCGACTGGATCCTCTCCTCCAAATCGCGCACCCGACGGGGCGTGAACCCCCGGTTGACCAGCTTGCGCATCTTGGTGTGATCGGGCGGGTCCAGGCTGATGAGCATCTGCGAGTTGGAACCGTCGTCAACCGCGGGCGGCTCGTCTCCGGCCAAAAAGGGGTTGGGTTGGCTCTTGAAGCAATCTGAGTCGCGCGACACCCGCTGCACATCGGCGTGGCGGGTGACGTTCCAGAAGCCGTCCCAGTGAGGGTGCTCGCTCCAGAACACCGGATCGTTGTCGCGCTTGTGGCGGAAGTAGTCGTGGGGGAAACCGTTCTTGAATGTCGAGGGATTCCAAAGTTCCAGATTCTCCATCTCAGCCTCCTGAGTTCCTTATTTGGCGGGCTTTCGGCCCCATACCGCGATCGACAGAGAACTCATCATGACAAATCCGGGAGCCCGAACCTGAGCCAGGGCTGTCTGGCCTTGCTCAGCGGTTACCAGGCCGGCCTGCACAATGGGGGGAATGGCCCGCTCCATGGCGAGGAACCACCACTCCCCGCCCGGCTCTCCAGAGCGCATGGCCCAGACCTCTCCGGTGATGTCGATGTGTTCGGCTCCCAGATCGCGGAACCGCCCCGGCAGGCGCACTCCGAAGTTGGGATCGCGCCACTCAGCGGTGGCCCCGGTGGCCATGGCGCGGTGGACGGTGGCGTAGGGCTCGGGCAGGGGCTGTTCGCTGAACGCCTGAAAGGCGCCGTCCTCCACCACCAGCCAGCCACCCGGCGCCACCGCCGCCCACAGTGTTTCAATCACTTGATCTCGTTCTGGCACATGCTGGAGCACCGCGCGAGTGTGGACGAGATCAAAGGCTGCCCGGGGCGCGGGGTCTCTGGCCACGTCGTGCTGCTCCACCACCACGTTTGGAAGCACCGGCCGGTGGAACTGGAGATCCAAGTCGGTGGACCACACCGCTCCCTCTGGCCCGACCTTTCGGCCCAGCCAAGCTGACACCGAACCCGCACCGGCGCCCACTTCCCAACACCTCCAGCCGTAGCTCAGCCCGATGCGGTCGAGGACGCGGCGGGTGCGGGGGTCGCGGGCTTCGGCCAGTTGATTGAGGCGTACGCGCTCGCTGTCCTCATAGCCCTCGTAGGCTCCGTAACTCTCGTCGGCCACCCGGCTACTCCTCTGATTCCCTTGGCGCCATACCGTATCGTCGCAGTGTGGGCAACCAAGCCGAGCACACTGAGGACACTCCCGACCAAGCTGCCTTCAGGGCTGAAGCGCGAGCCTGGCTGGCGGCTAGAGCCCCTCTGAAGGAGGACGGCGATGGCTGGTCCACCCGGACCACCCACCCCGACGTCGCCGCGGAAAAGGCCCACATGGACCGGTGCCGAGCGTGGCAGCGGGAGCTCTACGACAGCGGATGGGCGGCCATCGACTGGCCCGTCGACCACGGCGGCCAGGGCGGGGAGCGGTGGCAACGGCAGATCTTCCAGCAGGAGGCCGCTCAATTCGATGTCACCAGCGGCTTTCTCGCCGCCGGTATCGCCCTGGCCGGCCCGGCCATCGGCCATTTCGGCACCGACGAGCAGAAGGCCCACCACCTCAGGCCCATGCTGCGGGGCGACGTGGTGTGGTGCCAGCTGTTCAGCGAGCCCGGCGCCGGATCGGATCTGGCCAACCTGGCAACCAGGGCCGAACGCGACGGCGACGAGTTCGTGGTGAGCGGGCAGAAGGTGTGGAACTCGTCGGCCCACCTGTCGGACTGGGGAATCCTGCTGGCCCGCACCGATTCCGACACCCCCAAGCACAAGGGGATCACGTTCTTCCTGCTGGATATGGCCACCCCCGGCGTGGACCCCCGTCCCATACGCACCATCAACGGGTCGTCCCACTTCAACGAGGTGTTCTTGAGCGACGTACGGGTCCCGGCCGAAAACGTGGTCGGCGAAGTGAACAGCGGCTGGGCGGTAGCCCGGCTGGTGCTGGCCAACGAGTCCACCATGATCGGCGGCGGCATGGACCGGGCCGACAGTGCGGCCAACCTGATCGCCCTGGCCCGGCGGTGGGGCACGGCCCAAGACCCGATGGTTCGCCAGGAACTGGCCCAGGCCTATACCAAAGAGAAACTGTTGGATTGGATGGGCCGGCGGTTGCAAGAAGACGTGCGCCAGGGCCGTCAGCCGAGCTTCGACGGCTCGACCCTGAAGGTGTACTGGTCGGAAAGCCGCCGGGACCGGGGCAACCTCGGCGTGGGGATGCTGGGGGGATACGGGGTGGCCGGCAACCACGCCGACACCGGGGTATGGGCCAACGAGGCGCTGAACCGGTTCTGGGGTTCCATCGGCGGGGGCACCGACGAGGTACACCGCAACAACATGGCCGAGCGGGTGCTCGGACTGCCCCCCGAGCCCCGGGTGGACAAGCACGTTCCGTGGCGGGAGCAAGTGGGCGGACCGGGTTCGAAATAGCGCCTTGTATTCACCCTTTGTTCATCTCAGTCGCGATCACAATCGCCGACCCCAGCAGTAAGCTGTTTCCAGATGGCTGACCAAGCCAAGTTCGCCGAGCAGGCCATGGTCTACATGGACCAGCTCTATTCGGCAGCCCGGCGAATGACCCGAAACACGGCCGACGCCGAAGACCTGGTGCAGGAGACCTACTTGCGGGCCTACCGGGGCTTCGGCAACTTCCAGGAGGGCACCAACCTGCGGGCCTGGCTGTTCCGCATCCTCACCAATGCGTTCATCAATTCCTACCGGAGCAAGCAGCGCAAGCCGAAGTCGGTAGACCTGGCCGGGGTGGAGGACCTGTACCTGCACCAGCGGCTGGGGGGCGACACCAAGGCCAAGCTGGGGGCCAGCGCCGAGGAAGTGCTGATGGAGACCATCACCGAGTCGGAGATCGTGGACGCCCTGGAATCGCTGCCCGAGGAGTATCGGATTGCGGTGCTTTTGGCCGACGTGGAGGGTTTCGCCTACAAGGAGATCGCCGAAATCCTGGACGTGCCCATGGGCACGGTCATGAGCAGGCTGCATCGGGGAAGAAAAACGCTCCAGAAGCGGTTGTTAGAGTTCGGACAAACCAGGGGCTGGGTGGATCCACCCGACCCCGACCGGGCGCCGGCTCCGGCTGGCATCTGATTTCCGGAGGCACCGCGATGGGCAGCGAACAGCATTGCTTGGGGGTACCCAACCAGTGCGATCTCTCGCGCCAGCTCATCGCCCAGGCATTGGACGGCCAGCCCACGCTGGAGAGCATCAACCAAGTTCGCCTGGAGCTGGCCAACTGCCTCCCCTGCGTTCAGATCCTCGACGTGGAGGTGCGCTTCAAGCTGGCCATGGGCCAGGCCTGCCGGGAGTCGGCCCCCGCCTCCCTGCAAATCCGCATCACCGAGACCCTCCAGCGCGTGGTGCTCGACGACCTGGATATCCAAGATTTCTGAGCGTGCGGCCCATCTGCCCGGCGTGGAGTCTCCGCAAGCAGACCACTAGGGTGAGCGCATGGATTTGATCGCCGCCGTGGTGTGGCACTGGTGGATCGCCCTGCTGCTGGTTATCGGGACAGCTCCCTTGGTAATCGCCACCATCGTCGGCTACTTCACCAAGGTGGTGGCCCCCCGCTACAACAGTCGGCACCAGCGGGAAACCAGAGCTCAGAGCGCCGGCGAATCCGAGTAATCCCCGGTGGTTGCAGCAGCCGATCCCGTCGACTGGCGGCTGGCTGAGCGAGTAGCCAAAAAGGTGGGCGGCCACGAGCCATTCCTCGACTCCTATCGCTACCGCAGCCTCGCCCCCGAACTCGCCGAGTTCACCGCCCAAGCCGAGGAGATGGTGGCGGCCGAAACCGGGCTGAAGTCGATGTGCGGCGCGGCCCGGGCCCGTGTGACCACCCGAGCCGGATGGATTGACGCCAACGTGGCCTCCTTCCAGCGCCTGCTGCGCCCGGTGACCGACAAGATGGCCGAGCGGATGTCGGCCTCGTGGTTCGCCCCGGTGGCCCAGCGGGTGAGCGGCACTGAGATGGGGGCGGTGCTGGGCTGGATGTCTACCCGGGTGCTGGGCCAGTACGACCTGCTCATCATCGAGGACGACCGGCCCGAGGACCAGGACATGGTCTATTACGTGGGCCCCAACGTGATGGCGCTCGAGCACAAGCACGGATTCGACCCCCGCCAGTTCCGGCTGTGGCTGGCCCTGCACGAGACCACCCACCGGGCCCAGTTCACCGGCATCGAGTGGCTGCGGCCCCACTTCCTGGGCCTGGTTCAAGAGGCCCTCGATACCGCCGAGCCCGACCTGGAGCATTTCAAGCAGGTGGCCAAGCAGGTGATGGACGCCCGGCGGCGGGGCGAGGATCTGCTGGCCGACGGGGGCCTCCCCGCCCTTTTGGCCACCCCCGAGCAGAAGGTGGTGCTGGACCGCATCGGCGGCATGATGAGCCTGCTGGAAGGCCACGGCGACGTGACCATGGACCGGGCCGGAGCCGGCCGCATCCCCGACGCCACCCGGTTCGCCCGGGTGCTGCGCCAACGCCGCAACTCGGCCAAGGGAGTGTCCAAGCTGGTGCAGCGCATGATCGGCATCGAGGCCAAGCTGAACCAGTACGCCGCCGGCGAGGCGTTTATTGAGATGGTAGAAGCCAGAGGCGGCCCCGAACTCTTGAACCGGGCGTGGGAGTGTTCCGAACGCCTCCCCACCATGACCGAGATCCGCAACCCGCAGCAATGGATCGACCGGGTCAACGGCACCCCTGCCCTGGCCAGCTGAACGCGTCGGCCACCGCGGCGCAGCCAGCCTGATGATTTCCGACCTTCTGGCCCGCTGCACCTTTCCCTCTGCTGGCCCCTCCCCGGGCACGGCAGTGGACTGCGCGGTGTCGGGCGGGCCGGATTCGCTGGCGCTTTTGGTGCTGGCCTCCGAGGCAGGCTGCAAGGTGACCGCCTGGCATGTGGACCACGGCCTGCGGCCCGGCTCAGCGGGCGAGACCGAGGTGGTGGCTCAGGCGGCAACCCGCTGGGGGGCGGCCTTCGAAGCCCGCACCGCCCACTGCGAACCCGGCCCCAATCTGGAAGCCCGAGCCCGGGAAGCCCGCTATCAAGTGCTGCCCGAAGGGGTGCTCACCGGCCACACCGCGGATGACCAAGCCGAGACGGTGTTGTTGAACCTCATGCGGGGAGCAGGCCTGGACGGTTTGGCCGGCATCGACCCTGCCCGACGCCCGCTGCTGGCGTTGCGCCGCCACGAGACCCAAGCGCTGTGCGACTCCCTCGGATTAGAGCCGGTGCAAGACCCGTCCAACCTCGACCCCGCCCACCGCCGCAACCGAGTCCGCCACGAGCTGCTGCCGCTGCTTTGCGACATCGCCGATCGCGACGTGGTGCCGATCATCTCCCGGGGCGCGGGCTTGATGGGCGGCATCCGCGACCTGCTCGACGAGCTGGCCGCGGCCATCGACCCCACCGACGCCAAGGCGATGGCCGAGGCCCCCGAGCCCCTGGCCCAAATGGCGCTGCGGCGGTGGATCCAGCGGGAAACCAGCGCCGAGCATCCCCCAGATGCCGCCGCCATTGACCGGGTCATGGCCGTGGTCCGAAACGAGATTCGATCCACTGAAATTGGCGGAGGCTGGCGGGTTACCCGATCTTCCCAACGGCTCGGCCTCCAAAGATAAGCACCACTAGGTTGGCCCTCGTGTCCACCGAGGCGACCACCGGCAACGGCGACCCCGGCCCGATCCTGATCTCCAACGGCGAGCTGACAACCTGCATCGCCGACCTCGGTTCCCGCATCACCGCCGACTACCAGGGCCGAGCTCCCCTGCTGGTGGGCGTGCTCAAAGGCGCCTTCATGTTCATGGCCGATCTGGCCCGAGCCATCGACCTCCCCGTGGAGTTCGACTTCATGGCGGTTTCGTCCTACGGCAGCTCCACCCGCACCAGCGGCGTGGTGAGGATTGTCAAAGACCTCGACCTCGACTTGGCCGGGCGCGACGTGATCTTGGTGGAAGACATCATCGACAGCGGCTTGACCCTCAACTACCTCCGCAAGAATCTGGCCGCCCGCAACCCGGCCAGCCTGGAAGTGTGCGCCCTACTCGTCCGCAAGGGCCGCCAGTACGAAGACCTCGATCTGCGCTACGTGGGGTTCGAGATCCCGCCCGACTTCGTGGTGGGCTACGGCCTCGACGTGGGCGAGCGCTACCGCCAACTCCCCCACATCTGCCAATACCAGCCGAACAGCAATTCATAGAAATATCTGAAATACATCTTGCTTCAGCAGGCAAGGTGTGGCAGATTGGCCACATCGGAGCGACTAGACGGCTCCCTCCCCGACCTTCCGGACACAACCCATGCGGATGGCAAGCGAGGATCGCCGACGACAGCTCCCCTGGGTGGCCCTCGGGCTGACCGTCACTCTCACTGCGGCGATCATCTTCGCCCTGTGGGCATCGTCACTAAGCAGCCGCACTGCGGTGGCGGTGGCTGCCCGTGAAATCTCCTCCGGCTCGACTGTTGAGATCGAAGACCTCCGAGCCGTGGAAGTCGCCAGCGGCCAAGGAGCGGGATTTGTACCGATGGCCGATTTGGAATTCGTGGTGGGCCGGACCGTCCGAACCTCTATTCCCGAGGGGGCAATTTTCCATCCGGGCATGTTGTCAACGAACTCGCTGATTGACCGAGGAGCAGCCGTCGTTGGCGCTGTGCTCCAGCCAGGCGAATATCCGATTGCCCATCTCAGCCCAGGGCAACCAGTTGGGGTAGTGATAACGAGCCATTCCAACCAACCAAATGCCGTGGATCGAATTGACCGCGTGAATCGGACTGCATCGCCAGACACTCTGGATGCGGCCATCCAAGCCACGGTCGCCGAAGTGAGTGAAATCCGGGAATCAGGCCGACAAGCGCTTTTTCTCTCGTTACTGGCCTCCGCTGACGACGCAGTGGTCATCAGCAAGGCAGCTGCGTCCAACGAGCTGCGCCTAATCCTCTTGCCCAACAAGTCCCAACAAGCCTCTCGGGGAGAGCAACGAGATGACTCCCAAGAAGCCTCTCGGGGAGAGCAACGAGATGACTCCCAAGAAGTCTCTCAAGTGGCTGGCAGGCTGACGAGGTCTCACCAGGTAGTGGCTAGGACAGGTCCATGAGCATCATCGCAGTGGGCAGTGCAAAGGCCAGTCCCGGTGCCACCAGCTTGTCGGTTGGACTCGGACTGTCATGGGAGTGGACCACCGGGCGACGAGCGGTTTTGGTTGAAGCGGACGGAGATGGCGGGGTCTTGGCGGCGCGTTTTGGACTGGCCCCCGTACCGTCTTTAGTGGAGTTATCGGGAACAGCCCGACATGAGCTGACCATGGCTCGGCTTCAAGCCAGCTGCCAGTTGCTGGCTGGCCAATTGCCCACCCTCGTTGCTCCAGGGTGTGGAGAAACCACAACGTTGGTTCTCGCTTCACTGGCGAAGCGATTGACAGATGGCTTTGGCCTCCTTGACGACATCGACGCGGTCGTTGACGTTGGCCGAATACGGCCTCACTCCCCCGCTGCCGAACTCATTGAACACTGCGATCTGCTGGTGCTTGTTACTAGACCTTGCTTCGATCAGCTCGTGCCCCTCGTCCACCAGGCCCGCAGGACCATCTCCCACGACATTCCCACCACACTGGTATGCGTTGGCGACCGCCCCTATTCGCCAACAGAGATGGCAAAGGCCTGTCAACTCGACCTCCTCGGCGTGATGGCCTACGAACGAAGAATCGCCCAAGCTCTGGAAAGGGGGTTGCCTCCCCATCAGCGCCATCGCCGGCTGCTGATGTGGCGTACCCTGACCGAGCTCGTCCATCGAATCCAGTTCCGCTTGCAGGCTGCGCCAGCCGGTCGCGAGGCGGCGTAGTGGCCTGTCCCCACGTTGAACGCGTACTTGCCGTGGTCACCCAAAGACTCGACCAGACGGAGACAGACCGACTCGGCGACCGGCATGAACAAATGGCTCTGGCCGGACACTTCATACATGAAGCCCTTGACATGATCGCCGCCGATCGGGCGAGGGCGTTTCTCACCCCGATTGGCGAAGCCGATGAGTCGCGCATTGCCGACGAAGTGCTGGCCACGTTGTTCGGCCTTGGGCCTATCGAACGGTTGTTGGCCGATGAGTCGGTCGAAAACATAAGTGTGAACGGGTGCGACACGGTTTGGGTTCAATATGCCGGTGGCGTCAAACGTCGAGCCGAGGCCATCGCCGAGTCGGACGACGAATTGGTTGCGCTGATACGCAAGGCGGCTGCTCGGCTCGGACGCAATGAACGGCGGTTCGACATCGCCAACCCGTTTCTGGACCTACGGCTGCCCGACGGGTCCCGTTTGAATGCGGTGATGGCGGTCTCAGAACGCCCTGCGGTGTCAATTCGACGCCACCGCCACGAGCAGGTCACCTTGGCCGACTTGTGCGAGCTGGGAACAGTGGACAAGACGCTCCGGGATTTCTTGTACGCCGCAGTGAGAGCCCGGATGAGCATCATCGTGTGCGGTGGGACCAACGCGGGAAAGACGACACTCCTGCGCGCACTTCTCAACGCCTGCGACCCCGATGAGCGGCTGATCACCATTGAAGACCGACTGGAGTTGTGCCTGGCCGCAGACCCAGACCGGCATCGCGACGTGATCGAGCTGGAAACCCGGACAGCCAACATTGAGGGAACCGGTGAGATCACCATGCAGCAGTTGGTGCGCAACGCGCTGGCCATGTCTCCCGACCGGTTGATTGTCGGCGAGGTGCGAGGGTCCGAGGTGGTGGACATGCTTTCGGCGCTGTCCACCGGAAACGACGGCTCAATGTGCACCATCCACGCCAACTCTTCTCAGGCAGCGTTTAACAAGATTGCCACCTACGCCTTGCGATCCACGGAACGCATCCCGGTAGAGGCCACCAACCGCATGATCGCGGAGAGCATCGACTTCGTTGTCCATATCAGCAGGGGAAAGAACGGGCAACGTCAAGTGGGATCGGTGCGGGAGGTCACCGGCACCTCACTGGGAGAAGTCAACAGCGCGGAGGTGTTTGCATCCAACGGGTCGTGCCCGGCCCGACCAGGTTCCCCTTTACGACCGACCACTCAACAGCGTTTGGCCGATATCGGCTTCGACTACTCCCCCCCAGGGCAGGAATCGGCACCAGAGGACCAGCAATGTCCTCTCTGATTGGAGCGCTGATCGGAGCAGCACTGGGCTGCGGAATTTTCGTCACCGCACTGGGCTGGCGCGGCTTCCTTGCCCCGCCAAAGGCACTTGGCTGGAGGCTCTTTGGAGAGTTCCAATGGGCGCCCACGTCAATCGTGTTCCGCTCGGCCATTGCTCTTGCCGGTTCCTTAGCGGCATTTGCACTGACCGGATGGCTCGTTGCCGGCCTGACCGCAGGCATCGCTGGTTTCGTGTCGCCGACCCTCTTGAAGGCCAAGGCAATCCGCGACCAAGAAGTCAATCGAATGGCGGCCTTGGCTACTTGGGTGGAGATGGTCCGGGACACGTGCAGTGCAGCATCCGGGATTACCGAGACATTGAAGGCCACAGCAGAAGCCGCTCCAGCGGTCGTGCGGGCCCAGGTCAAGCAACTCGCCGCCCGGGCTGAGCGGGAGCCTCTATGTGATGCCCTGGCCAAATTTGCCGATGAGGTAAACCACGCAGTGGCTGACACCGTTGCGGTCACACTCGGATTGGCAGCGGCCAACCAAGTGGGGTCATTGCAGGAAATGTTGGGCGATCTGGCCGAGAACACTCGCCAAGAAGTGTCGATGCGACTGAGGATTGAGGCGTCTCGAGCTCGGCAATTCACCTCCGCCCGCTTCATTGCCGTCGTCGTCGCGGTGTTTTCCATTGCCATGGTGATCTTCAACAGGTCGTACTTGACGCCCTTCGACACCCTGTCGGGGCAGATTGCCCTCGCCGGGATCGGCGGGCTGTTCCTCGGATCGGAATTCGCCCTTGTACAGATGAGCCGGTTCAACACCCCGCCCCGGACCCTCGAGGTTCATCGAACTCCTCCGACCCTGAGCGTGGTCAAGGGACACTCAGAATGACAATCGGAATGGTGTTGGGCACCATGATCGGAGTCGGTCTCGCCATGGCCTGTTGGGGGCTGTTTCCTCCCCGCGAGCCATTGCAGGCCCGTCTGAGCGAGCTTGGCCAGCGAACCGATGATGTCTACCAATCAAGAACCCGACGCGACCGACTAGGACGGGCCGCAGCACGATCATTCGGTCCCTTGGTGTTTCGGGGCCGCCGAATCGACCGCGATCTGAGGGCTGCCGGCCAAAGCCTGGAAGAACTCGCAGTGGCCAAGCTGGGAATGCTGGTGCTGGGCGCGGGGTTGCCGGTGGGAATTTGGATAGTTGCCTGGTTGGCTCGAGTGTGGATCTCTCCTGCGGCGGTTGTACTGGCATCCATCTTGGCCGGAGGACTGCTCTTTCTGGTCCCAGACTTGTCGCTGCGGGATAGAGCCCGATCTCGGCGTCGCGAGCTACGCGACCAGATCAGCACGTACTTAGATTTGATGGGCCTCCACCTGTCAGGAGGCTCGGGTATGGAACGGGCGTTGGCCGAATCGGCGGCTCAGGGTTCGGCCTGGGGGTTTATCGAAATTGACAGGGCGCTGAGGCAAGCCCAGTTGGCCAACGAGCCACCATGGACTGCTCTCAAGAAGCTGGCTCAAGAACTTGGCTCAACGGAACTCGAGGAACTGGCCGCATGGCTGATGTTGGCCGGCACTTCCGGATCTCGGGTGCGATCGTCCTTGCATGTCAAAGCCCGAGGCTTGCGAGAGCGGGCTCTGAACGAGGCTGAGACTGAAGCCCAGCAGACCACCGAGCGCATGTCGCTCCCGGTTGTTCTGATGTTCTCGGCATTCCTGGGACTCATCGGCTACCCGGCAATTGTCGCGATTCTGAGCACGTGAATGCTCCAGCACGACATGACTCCAAAGTGCCAGCTTATCGGCGGCTTGAACCGCCCCAATCAAGACCTCACCGGAGATGACATTGAGATTGTCCATCAAGTTCTGTCAATTTGTCGCCGCAGCGCTGTCAGGACTCCAACAACGAGTCCACCGGGCGTGGCAAAGCGAGCGCGGAGACGTGACCTCGACAGTGATCATCATCGCGGTCTTGGTAGCCGCAGCCGTTGCCGCTGGAGTGGTCATCACCACCTTTATCTCCGACCAGACCAGCAAGATCAGCTGATCAAGCAGGGCGAGGCCAACCAAAGAACCGAGGGCGAGCGTGGCGAGGTGACAACCGCAGTCCTCGCTATTCCCATTGCCATGCTCATAATTCTTCTGATTGTTCAAGCAGCCCTGGTCTCCCACGCCCAAGCCATAGTCGACGCAGCTGCCCAAGACGGCGCCCAAGCCGGCCAGGGGTCATCGGGGAACGAGGATGTGGCCCGAGCCGCTGCTCAGTCCACCATCGGAACGTATGCCGAAGACCTATTGTCGAACGTCCACATCTCTTCTCATACCAGCCGTTCGCAGCTCTCGGTGACCGTAGAGGCCGCGGTGAAGTCGCTGATCCCTGGATACAGGCCAACAATCTCTTCTACTGCCGCAGGTTCGCGCGAAGTCTTCATTCCCGTGAATCAAAGATGAATCCCTGTCGCCGGTGGTGTAACCGGCTCGGCAATAGCCAGGAGCGAGGCAGCAGCGTGGTCGGGCTGACGGTTCTCACCCCGTTAATGGCCATGCTCTTGCTCTTCGTCGTGGCTGCCGGTCGAGTCGGTGTGGTCGAAAGCAAGTTGACAACCGCGGCCCGCAATGCGGCCCGGGCAGCAACACAATCCCAGTCGCCATCAGCAGCTCAGATGGCAGCAGTCACAACGGCAGAGTCCACCCTGAACCAGTTGGATATCGGCTGCCACAGGGGACCCCAAGTTCGTGTCCGGGAGATGAATCTTGGACCAGGCGGCAAGGTTCATATCCAGGTTTCTTGCGCGGTGCGATTATCTGACCTGACTCTGCTCAAAATCCCCGGCAGCCGCACGGTTGTCGCTGAGTTCACCTCTGTGGTGGACCACTATCGAAGCGGAGTCTCGTAGTTGTGTACTGGCGTACTTATCAATGGTGGCCTGGTTCTTTCCAACGGTGGAGACGTTGTCAAAGCCAGACCTGGGCTGGGACGTCGGGATGTCGTCAAAGAGGCCAGGTCAGCGTGTTCTTCGTTGTCTTAGCTGTCGCGCTGGTCATGCTCGGCGGTCTGGCGTACGACGGCGCCCAGATTCTGAACGCCAAGCGAACAGCTTCAGGATTAGCCCTAGAAGCAGCGAGAGCTGGTGCCCAGGCAATCTCAAGTGAGTCGATTTACCAAGAGCCTGGGAACGTGTCCGTTGACCCGACGCTGGCTCAAGTCGCCGCCGCCGAATACCTCGGCCAGCACAAAAAGTGGTCGCTTTCGGTCCAGGGCGACACGGTTTCGACAACCGTCTGGTTGACCCAGCCTCTTCTGATCCTCTCAATGCTTGGCCTTGATTCACGCCAAGTGGCCGGCTCAGCCACCGCCCGAGCGGTCCGAGGCGTACAGACAGGAGATGACCTATGAATCTGAATAGAGAATTCCGTCAGGAGCTTGTGCGCGGCTTGGGCTCTGCCACCTTGCTGGCCGGCCTGCTGCTGGGGATTCCGATACTTCTCATCGCCGGAGTGGGTTGGCCATTGCCCAGAGGATTGCCTTCGGGTTCAGACGCATTGGCCGCCATAAAGACAGGTGCCATTCCCGCATCCCTGATCTTGAAGTCGATCTCAGTCGTCGTGTGGGTTCTGTGGCTTCAACTGCTGGCCGGACTAGGAGTCGAGGTCTGGGCTCACTTTCGTGGTCGAGTTGCCCCTCGAGTTGTTCTGGTGCCCTCGTTTATGCAGCGCTTATCCGCTCGCCTTATGGGAACAGCTCTGTTCGTTGCATTCTCAGTTCAAAATCCCGGAGCCGCCATAGCCGCCAACCAGGACCTCCTTGCCCCGACAACAATCGAGTTAGATGTTGACTCCCTCGATGCGCAAAGTGATGCCCCGATCGCTCACAGCAGTGACAACCCCTACAGCATTGAGCCCTTCGATGCGGAGCCATTTGTTCACACCGTGGAACGACGCGACAGCCTACAAATGGTGGCTGAACAGTACTTGGGCGATCCAGACAGATGGACTGAGGTGTTCGTGCTCAATCATGGACAGGCGCAAGCAGATGGTGGCTCGCTTACCGATCCAACCCGACTACAACCAGGATGGGAGCTTGTCCTGCCCACTGACGCCCGCCCTCCCGCTTCAGGTGAGTACAGCGCCTCAGATGACACGCAACTACTTAGCAAGCCTTTCGTTGAGTCCGACGATTTGCTGATCACGGTGCAGAGCGGAGACACGCTGTGGAACCTGGCGGACCAACATCTCGACGACCCCGACAGATGGGTTGACATCTACGAGTCCAACCAGAACATCATCCAAGACCCCAACGTGATCTTGCCCGGATGGCAGCTTCAAATCCCAGGCCATGATCCTGAGCCAACCATCGTTGAACTTTCTGTCCAATCACCGCCCGAACCAGCTGACCACTCCACTGTGGCAACCCAACCACCACCCCAGCCAGCCGATCATTACTTACCGGTAGGCCAGCCATCAGCGGACCCGGCCGACCTCCCTGCTCGGGCCATTGCTTACACCACTGCCAGGGCGACCGTGACCACCAACGTCCCACCGAGCAGACCCGATGGACAATCTGCTTCCAGCAAACAGGTGATATTCACACTCGCGGGTCTGGGAGTGTTCGCTAGCAGCCTTGGCTGGGTGTTGGCCCGGCTCCGCAGGACTCAGCGCCGCCGACTGCCGAACGGTCGAATGCCCCTTCCACCTTCTCAGAAGGCCGTCCAACTAGATCAGCAATTGCAAGCCGCATCCGATCCCAACCGCGCTCTCTTCTTGGATGCCGCCTTGCGGGTCATGTCTTCCCGGATTGCCGGCGATCCGCCGCCCGAGATCATCGGGGTAATCCTGGATGTGGACAGTGTTTCGATCCACCTCAACTCTCCTTCCGCCGCGCCCCCCGGATTCCACACCAGCACGGACAGCAAGACTTGGACGCATTCGAAGGACGTAGTGCTGGAACCGCTTCTCGCTGAAGCCGACGGTGTACCGGCACCGCTCCCCACCCTGGCCACCTTTGGCAAGAGTGATGGCAAGGAATGTTTGTTGAACCTTGAACATCTAGTGGCGGTGAGCCTGGAAGGAGATTCAAGAGCGATCATCGATTTGTGCGCCGCTATAGCCACCCAACTGGCCAGTAGTCATTTGGCCGATGACCTCACGGTCATCTGTGTGGGCTTCGGTCAAGAGCTGGCAATGTTCGAGCGGGTCGAATACGTACCGGATGTGGCCTCAGCCATCGAGCGAATCAGGCATCAACAGCGGCAGAACCAAGCCTTGTTTGGAAATCATCCGCTTCCCTTCAACAGCAGATTCGGAAGCAGCGGTGACTATTGGCACCCCCTGGTGACCTTGGTTCCCCACCGCCAAGAAACACTTGGCCTTCTCGAATTATGTGGTTCATCGGTATGCGTTGTTGCTCACGGACTCGAAGGAGCACCTTGGGTAGCCCAATTCGATGAGGATGGCCTGCTGTTGCAGCCAATCGGCCTTCGGCTAGAAGCTCACGGCCTGCCTGATTCTGACGTCACCGCCTTTGCCGAATTGGCCTCCTCGGCAAAGGACACCGAGGGCGTGGTGTTGACAGTAGCCAAGCCCAACAACAAACCCTCCTCTCCGAATCCAATGATTGTTGACATTGAAGTTCGGGTGATGGGATCGGTGGACGTTCTCGGCGCTGCGCAACCGTTTACCTCCCGCCGAGCGCTGGATCTGGTGACCTACCTGGCCTTCCACCCTGAGGGAGCTGACCGAGATCAGTTAAGGACCCAGATTTGGCCACCAGACGATCCTCCTTCTGAGTCGACCCTGGCCAATACGGTGAGTCGGGCCCGAAAAGCGCTGGGCATCAATGATGACGGCGAGCCCTACTTGCCGAGAGTGAGCCCAGAGGGGATTTATCAGCTGCGAACAGAGGTGGGAACTGATGTTGGCAGGTTCGAAGCTCTCGTCTCCGCTGCCCGCACCGATAACGGGGAACGCGGCCGAGAACAGCTTCAAACCGCTCTCGAACTGGTTCGGGGGACCCCCTTCACCGGGGGCGTTGGCGACATGTACCGATGGGCCGACTTCGGTCTTCGGACCCGAATCGACTGCTTGGTGGACAACACGGCTCATGATCTGGCCAAAAGGTGCATTGATGTCGGCGATTTCCAAGGCGCTCGACAAGCGGTGATGACCAGTCTCCAACTGGTGGGCGTTTGCGAGGAGTGCTACCGCTGGCGGTTGATGGCCGCAGCCGAGAACCCCACCGAGGTGCGCCAGATCATGACCGAACTGGTGGGCTTGCTCCGGCGGGAGAGCGACCAACCTGAGGCTGACGATCTGATCAGTGCCGATCTGTTGGAACTGTATGAGCAGCTCATGTCGGGCCGAATGGTGTTCAGCTAGCCGACGGAGGTCTGCTCTTCCTTCTTCTTATGGCTGCGGCGGCGGATCCACCAGATCAGAGCGGCGATCACGGCGATGATGGGCAGGAAGGGCAGCAGCACGCCGACCACGATCAGGATCACGCTGAACACGGCCACCACTCCGCTGGCGCCGTCGGACACCGAGTCGCCGAAACCGGGCAGGGCGTCGTCGGTGTCAACCTGCACCCACACCACCGACTCGCCCCACACCTCGTCGAGCGCGGTGCCGTCGAAGTCGACGGGGGTGGCGGTCACCTCCAGCTCGATGGGCAGGCCCCGGGTGGCCACTCGGCCGGCCAGGCGGCCTTCTTCGATAGGGAGGGTTAGCACTGCGGCCATGAGCTCGTTGGCCTCAATGCGGTTGAAGCGGCCCTGGATGGTTTGGAAGTTGTCCAGGTTGAGGCGGAGGTTGCGGGTGCTCACCTCCACGTCGGTTAGTGCTGAGGTGCCGGTGTTCTCCACCTCCAGGCAGAGGTAGACCGCTGTCTCGGGTTCCACGGTTATGTTCTGGACGCCCAGGCAGGGATCGTCGGCATCTTCGGACACCCAGGCGGTGACCAGAATCCCGGTGTCGGGCAGCACGGTGGGCGACTGGGTGATGGTGAGCGTGATGGTGGCCAGATCGACCTGGTCTTGCAGGGTGCGGAGCTGGCCCCGCAGCCGTTCCAGGGTGGTCTCGCGGTCGAGCAGCTCCCGCTCGAGCTCGGCCACATCTTCGAGATCAGTGGCTGCTTGGAGGAAGTTCCGCAGTCGCTCCACGCTGGCCTCGGCAGTGATGATGCGGCTCCTCAGATCGACGATGATCTCGGTCACGTCGTCGGAGCTGATCGACTGGTCCACCAGCCTGCCCACGCCGGCCAGCCGTTCGAGGGCGGTGGAGAAGTTGTCGGGCAGCACCTTGAAGGTGATGGCGGTACGGGGCAGAGGCTCGGTGCGGGTGGTTTGGGAGAACACGATGCCGCCCAAGCCCTGCACGATGGCCACCGCCTCCCGGCTGGCCGCGGTCACGTCGTCGGCCTGCACTGAGATCTCGGCGGTGTAGATGATGTCGCGGCCCAGATCGGCGGGGGTGAGGGCGGTGGGAACGGCGAGGCCGCCTTCTTCCTCAGCCGGTCCCATGTCATCTGCTGCCATTGCTGCTTCGGGTTCCGGGCGCGCCAGCCTCTCCCCCGAGTCGTCGGCCGCGGCCGCCGGGACATCGAAATCGGCAGGGGCGGAAGCTTCTTCCATGTCGTCGTCACCGTTGTTGCAGGCGCCCAAGAACAGGAACAAGGCGCTGAACAACGCCAGAAGCATGAAGCTCAGGGTGTGGCGCTTCGGCCTAGTTGAAGTGCGGATCGCGTCGTGCATGGGTTTTCTCCCTCTTCGAGCGTTGCCAACTGAGACGAAGGGCGGGGCGGATTAGTTCCCGGCGAGCCAGAGGCACAGTGCAACCTGCCGGGGGCGGCGGGTGGGTACCCTCGGGGAATCAGAGGCGCGGCGGATGACACGGAGCTGGTGGAGAAGGCCCAGAAAGGCGACCAAGACGCCCTCGATGCCCTGCTGCGCCAGCACTACAACAAGATCTACGCCATTTGCCGGCGGCTGGCCGGCAACGAGGCCGACGCCCTCGATGCCACCCAGGAAGCGCTCATCACCCTGGTGCGGCGTATCGACCGCTTCGACGGTCGGTCGAAGTTCACCACCTGGATGCACCGGGTGGTGACCAACGCCTGTTTGGACGAGCTGCGGCGGCGGGGCCGACGCCCGGTGCCGTCCCCCGTGGAAGAGCAGCCCTTGGCGGCGGCCGAGCGGCCGGTAGCCGACACAGTGGGCGATCGCCTGGACATCGAAGCCGCTTTGGCCCAGCTTCCCGAGGAATTCCGGGTGCCGGTGGTGCTGTGCGATCAGGTGGGCTTGAGCTATGAGGAGATCGCCGAAGAACTGAACATCGCCCCCGGGACAGTGAGGTCCCGCATCTCCCGGGGGCGCCGGCGCCTGGCGGAAGTGCTGCGCGGGAACCCAGACGGCCCCGGCCAACGTCACACTGGGGAGAGACCATGAGCGACGAACGCGGTCGGATGACCCCAGAGCAACTGGACGAGCTGGCCTCCGCCTATCTGGACGGGGAGGCCACGGCAGAAGAGGCCGCCCTGGTGGAGAGCGATCCCCGGCTGCAAGAGATGGTGGAAGAGCTTCGGGCGGTCAGAAATATGGTGGGTGCCCCCGTGGAGGTGCCTTCCGACGAGGTGCGAGACCAGATGATCGCTCGAGCACTGGATCACCGGGCCCCGGTGGTGTCGATGAAGACGGCCCGGCGCCGGTTGCGGGCCATCCCCCCTCAGGCCAGGGTGATCCTGGCCGCGGCCGCGGTTGTGGCGGCCATTGCCGCGGTGGGTGTGACCATCTTTGAGCGGCAAGGAGACGAATTCGCCGACGACGACATGGCATCCGCCCCCGTGGTGCAAGCCGCTGCGCCGGCGGACGCCGAGCACATGCCGCTGCCCGCTGCTGCCGACGAACCCGAGAGCATGGAAGCTGCCGAAGAACCGGCTGCGAGTTTTGATTCTGACGACGCTGATGATGTCTTCGCTACAGAAGCCCCTGCCGAGGAGATGATGGAAGACGAAATGGCCGTCGAACTCGTAGAAGCCCCCATGGACGACGGGGGCTACCCAGAAGAGGAACCACTGGAAGCCCCCGCCGAGGAGTCCGACGACGGGGAGGTGGCCATGGCCGATGAAGCGGCCGACGTTGCGCCGACATCAGGAGAGGAGCTCCTGGTATTCGAGACTGCGTCTGATCTCGTCGACTACATGATGCTGTTGGCTGAAGACCTCGTCGACGCCCAAGGCACCAGCAGACTTGACGAAGCCACCGCAATCGACCTCATGGGCTGTCCGCTGTTCCCGGACGAGGGCATCGAATTGCTGAGTCGATTCGACGCCGTGGTCGATGAAGTGGAAGTGCAGGTGTCGGTGTACCTCGACGGCGATGATCTGCAATTGACGGAGACATCCCCGCCCCCCGATTGCGAACTGCTCAATTCCCACACCTTCCTCAATTGGCTCGAATAGCCCTTGCCCCCTCTCCCCCAACATCCGATCTGACACACCTCGGCGGTAGTCTGAAGTCCTATGGCTGAAGCCTCTGAGCCGAAAGACGAAGCAACCACTGCTTCCATGCTGGGGCTGTCTGAGGACTGGCCCGAGCAGGCTGCCGATGCCGTGGTGAACGCGGTGGACAAGGTCCGCGATGTAACCACCGGGCCGGTTATCAACATCAGCCGCCTACTGGCCTACCTCATTTTCGGCGTGTTTCCCCTGGTTATCGTGTTGGTGCTGGGCATCATCGCGGCGGTACGCGGGTTAGAGATAGCCACCGGGCGGGCTTGGGCCGCTCACGGCATCCTCGGTTTGCTGTTCGTATCACTCGGTGCTCTTGCCTGGTCGAGGCGAGCCTCATGACCGCCACTGAGCAGGACATCCGCAATGTGATCATCGTCGGCTCAGGCCCGGCGGGGCTCACGGCGGCCATCTACTCGGCTCGGGCAAACCTCGCTCCCCTGGTGATCGAAGGCGAGCCCTCGTCCACCAGCGACCAACCCGGCGGCCAGTTGATGCTCACCACCGACGTGGAGAACTACCCCGGCTTTCCCGACGGGGTGATGGGCCCGGAGCTGATGATCAAGTTCCGAGAGCAGGCTCAGCGATTCGGCGCGGAGATGCTCACCGACAAGGTCACGAAGGTGGATCTGTCGGGGCCGCCCCACGGCGTGTGGGTGGGCGATCCAGCTGCGCCCGAGCCCACCTACCGGGCGTGGGCGGTGATCGTGTCCACCGGCGCCCAGTCGCTCATGCTGGGCTTGGAAGCCGAAGAACGGCTCATCGGCCATGGTCTTTCCACTTGTGCCACCTGCGACGGGTTCTTCTTCCGAGACCAGCACATCGCCGTGGTGGGCGGAGGTGACTCCGCCATGGAGGAGGCCACCTTTTTGACTCGATTTGCCTCAAAAGTCACGGTAATACACCGAAGAGACGAACTGCGGGCCTCCAAGATCATGCAGGATCGGGCGTTCGCCAACGATCGCATCGAGTTCCTGTGGAACAATGTGGTAACTGACATTCTCGGCGAAGACAAGCTCGCCGGCATCGAGGTGCAGAACACCGTCACCGGCGAAGCCTCAGTGCTGGATGTGACCGGACTGTTCATCGCCATCGGCCACCGGCCCAACACCGACCTGTTCGAAGGGCAGCTGAAGCGCAAGGAGAACGGGTATCTGGTGACCGAACCCGACTCCAGCCGCACCGAGATCGAGGGCGTTTTCGCCTGCGGCGACGTGCAAGACGACTTCTACCGCCAGGCAGTAACCGCCGCCGGCTCGGGCTGCATGGCCGCTATCGACGCTGAGCGGTGGCTGGAGTCCGCCGGACACGGCTAACCCCGAAATCCGCTGATAGGCTGACCATTCCTCGAACGCTGCAACCGAAGGGATCCCCGAAGATGGCCGAGAGCATCACCACGCTCACCAATGAGACCTTTGATGAGGTCATCGGCAGCGCGGAGCTGCCGGTTGTTGTCGATTTCTGGGCCGAGTGGTGCGGCCCGTGCAAGATGATCGCCCCGATCCTCGATGAGATCGCGGTTGAGAAGGCCGGCGTGATCAACGTGGCCAAGCTCAACGTGGACGACGCCCAAGACGTGGCGCTTCGGTACCAGGTGATGAGCATTCCCACGCTGATCGTGTTCAAAGACGGAGAGCCGGCCAAGCGGATCGTGGGCGCCAAGGGCAAGCAGCAGCTGCTTCAGGAGATCGGCGAAGTCGCCTTCTAGTTTTCGCTCATAAGCTGCGGGGGGTTGTAGCAGGAGCACCAGTTTTGGCCGATACCCAACTCCCCACCTTGAAACGAGGAGACGAGAGCGAAGACGTCGTTCTTTTGCAGCAGCAGCTGGCAACGGCCGGGTTCGCCCTCGCGCTGGCAGCAAACGGGAGTTTTGACGCCTCCACCGCGGCAGCCGTTGCCGATTTCCAAGCCAGTCGGGGGCTGACTGTGGACGGGATCTGCGGTCCGCATACCTGGAACGCATTGCAAGAGGCCAACTGGTCGCTGGGCGATCGAAACCTGTACTTGAGCCAGCCGATGCTGCGGGGGGACGATGTGGCCGAGTTGCAGCTGCGCCTGGGCTCGTTGGGCTTTGACGCTGGACGGGTAGACGGCATTTTCGGCCCCAATACTGCTGGCGCGGTCACAGAATTCCAGGTGAACAGCGGTCTAATCGTCGATGCGGTGTGCGGGGAGGAGACAACCGGCTCGCTCCAGCGCATGTCGGCCAGAGTGACGCCGGCCACGGTGGCCGCGGTTCGAGAGCGGGCCAAGCTCCAGGGGGCACCTCGACGGCTAACCGAACAGCACATCATGATCGCATCCACGAGCACCATGGCCGCGGTGGCGGGAGAGTTGGCCACCGGTTTGCGTCGATCAGGGGCTACCGTGAGCGAAGTCTGCGACTGGCCGGAGGCCGAGCGAGCCGACGAGGCCAATCGCTTGACCGTGGATGTGTACCTGGGATTGCTCCCCTCAGAAGAGGCGGAGTGCCGAGTGGCCTACTTTGCCACCGAGGGATTTGTCTCCCCTGGCGGCCACCGATTGGCCAGTATCCTGGGACAACGGCTCCCTGCCGCCTTGGGCATTGACGGGGCTGATGTGAGGGGCATGCGGTTGCCTGTGCTGCGTCACACCCGTATGACCGCGGTTCAGTGCCGTGTCGGCCCCACTGGCCTCGTGCAAGCCCGTCTCTCTCCCCTAGCGCGCTCCATAGAAGGCAGCCTCGCCCGCTGGGCCACCCAACCCGCTTGACTAAGCGTGGAGCATTACCCGGTAAATCCGCTCCAGATCATCCAAGTCAGCAAACTTGATCACCAGTTTTCCCTGACCCTTGCCGAGCGTCACATCCACCTTGGTGCTGAGGTGATCGCTCAGCAGGCTCTCCAGTTCTAGTACCGCCGCTCCCCTATCAGCGCCGCTCTGTCCCTGTGAAAGCTGCTTGGGCTTTTTGACCGGCGGAGCAACGCCCCGGGCCTCTTGTTCGACCATTCGCACTGTCAGGCCGTCTGCCACTGCTTTCTTGGCCAGCTTGATCAAGCGCTTCTCGTTGGAGATGCCGAGCAGGGCCCGGGCATGGCCGGCTGACAGTGAGCCGTTGACCACCATGGTTTTGACCTCGTCGGGGAGATGCAAGAGACGCACCGTGTTCGCCACTGCCGATCGGCTCCGACCGAGCCGTTTCGCCACGGTCTCCTGGGTGAATCCAAACTCCTCTATCAACTGCTGGCACGCCGCCGCCTCCTCAATGGCGTTCAGGTCTTCGCGGTGCAGGTTCTCCAGCAGGGCTTGCTCGAGGGCATCGGCGTTTTCCGCGGTGCGGACAACCGCGGGAATCCGATCAAGTCCCGCCTGTCGGGCGGCCCGGCAACGGCGCTCGCCGGCGATCAGCTCGTATTTTCCGTCTTCACTGGGACGGACCAACACCGGCTGGAGCACGCCAACTTCTCGGATCGACTCTGTGAGTACATTCAATGCCGCCTGGTCGAACTTGTCCCGCGGCTGGTACGGATTCACCGAGATGGCATCAAGGGGGAGCTCCAAGAACGAAGCTGAGCGCATCCCATCGGACGTCGATGAGGAGTCGGAAATGAGGGCACTGAGTCCCCTACCCAACCCTGGCGAGCGAGCCATCAGCTACCTCCTTGGCTAGTTCACGGTAGGCCAGCGCTCCTCGTGACCGTGGATGAGTGACGGTTACCGGAGCCCCGTATGACGGCGCTTCTGCCAAGCGGATATTCCGGGGGATCATCTGATGGCAGACTTTGTCGCCAAAGTAGCTCCGAATCTCCGAGGCCACTTGGGCCGACAGCTTGGTGCGACCGTCGTACATCACGAGCACGATGAGAGAAATGTCCAAATCACTGTTGAGGCTGTTGCGAACCAATTCGATATTCCGCATCAGCTGTCCCAGGCCCTCCAGGGCGTAGTACTCGCACTGGATCGGAACCATTACTTCACGAGCAGCAGCCAGGGCGTTGACGGTGAGCAGGCCCAACGATGGAGGGCAGTCGATGAAAACGAAGTCGAATTCGCCGTACACGGTAGACAGGGCAGAATCCAGTCTCCGCTCTCGGTTGAACGCCGGCACAAGCTCTATCTCCGCCCCAGCAAGGTCCAAAGTGGACGGCGCCACCCAGAGGTTCTCTACCTGAGTGGCAACAATGCTCTCCCTCAGGGTCCCGTTTTGCAGCAACACGTCGTAAGTGGACACGCCGCCGGAGAACGGATCGATGCCCAGGCCGGTGGTGGCATTGGCCTGAGGGTCCAGGTCGACCACCAGCACGCGGTGGCCATTCTCAGCAAGGCACGCAGAGAGGTTGACGGTGGTCGTGGTCTTTCCAACGCCGCCCTTTTGATTAGCAACCGCGATCACACGCCATGTCCGAGTTTGGTGTATTTCGCCAATAGACACTTGGGGGATTCTCCCTCACCCTCAACCTTGTATCAAGCACCCCCTCGTCAATGTTCCACGTGGAACATGTGGGGGCACTTTCCGACGTCTTTAGCTTGTTCTTGTGGAGCGGTGGAATCTTGGGGGGGATTGGGTTAGGCGGTCGGGGGCCATACCCTGTTTGGCCAGCATGTCTGAGGGCCAGGGGGTGGGGTTGGGGGCGGCGCTGACTATGAGCTCGCCACCGGAGCGGAGCAGGGGAGCAGCGGCTTCGACTACCGACGATGGTGGGCCGAAGCTGCGGGCGGTTACCAGATCGGCGCGACCGCGGTATTGCTCGTCTTCACCGAGGTGCTCAGCGGCCACATGGAGGACATCGACGCGCTCCGACCAGCCGAGACGGGCGCAGTGCAGTTCCAGGAAAGCGGCTCTGGACAGCGAGGACTCCACCAGCGTCCACTTCGATTGAGGCCAGACCGCGGCCAACACCAAAGCCGGCAAGCCCCCGCCGCTCCCCAAGTCGACGGCTGCCAATGGAATTGCGGCAACTACTGAGGCAAACCCCAAGGAGTGCTCGATGTGCTGGTTGACGCCCCGGCCGCCGATCCAGCCCCGCCCCTGAGCTTGGCCGAGTACATCGGCCAGCTTCGCCCGATCAGCACGGTCCACGTCTATCAGGTCAAGTCAGTCAGGAATGATCACGACCCAGCGGCGAGGCTCCTGGCCTTCGGAGACGGTGCTGACGCCGTCGATCTCGGCGACAACGTCGTGGACTACCTTGCGGTCCGCCGCGTTCATTGGCTCGAGAGGACGCTCAGCGCCGGTGTCCCTGACTTCCGAGGCAATTTTCTCACAGAAGGACTCCAGGGCCGCCCGCCGACGCTCCCGGTATCCACCGATGTCAACTCGGATTCGCCCTTCGCAATTCCCGTCCGACTTCCTCTGCACCAACATGCGAGACAAGTCCTCAACCGCTCGCAGTGTGTTTCCTTTGGGTCCGATCAGCAAGCCCACGCCCTGGATGTTCTCCACCCGCATTTCCATGGTCTCATCGTCTACCCGCTCAGCGGACACCTCGGCGTCTAGCTCGAAGGCATCCAACAGCCCGTCGAGAAACTCCACTACCAGGGTGCTCTGCTCTTCCAAACTCATCGCATCTTCCATTGGTTTGCTCTCTCTCACTTTTTTCCCCTCTTGGACATTGGTTGGACGGCTCTCTCGAGCCCCCCTGTTGTTCTTATTCGAATTCTGAGACTTCCTCTGTTCCTGGCGTGAAGCTTGCTCGCCAGCCGACGCTCGGGAATCCCGTTTCTGGCTTTGACCGCCCCGGCTGTTGTCGCCTTGATTGGCCCGATTCCTGTCTTGCTTCAAACTACCCCGCTCAGGATTGCGGTTCCGATTCCCCCCTCTATCTCTGTTCTGGGCCCGATCTCTATTCTGGGATGGCCGGCGACCGCCATTTCGACCCCGGTCTCTATTGTTGGCCCGATCTCTGTTCTGGGATGGGCGGCGGTTTCGATTCCTTTTCTCGCGCGGCAGCACAGGGCGAACTCGCGCTCTGATCCGAGCCTCCGTCTTTCGAAATCCCAAGAGTGCAGACTTGGGCTCATCGACAACGGAGAACTCGGCTTCGCTGCGGTCCACTCCCAACCGATCCAGAGCTGCTTCCTCCGCTTGGGCAATGGTCTTGCCGGTGACTTCGAGCCACTCCATGGCTACTTTCTCCTCTTTTTCCGCTGGCGCCGACGATCCGTGGGATGTGACTGTTGACCCTTCTGGGTGGTTCGGCTCGTGTGGCGCTGCTGTGGTCTTGTGTCTGACGACTTCTTGCTACTGGACTTTGTCCCTGATCCCCTCGCGTCCTTTGCATTGGCGTCCTTGCTCCCAGCCTCCTTGCTCCCAGGCTCTTTTGCTACCCGAGGCGGCGTCCGCTGACCAAGGGAGGTGGGTGTGGTGCGGCGACTGTCTGGGCGCCTCTTCGGCGGAGTCCTCGATGTGGGTCGCCGACTGCCATGATCCGCCACTGGCGTGCGGGAGCGGGTCAACGGTCGAGGTTCGGGCTCCACGGGCTCCGGAGGCTCTTCCTCCTCATCGTCCTCGATACTTTCTACAAGGGCTTGGCGTTCTTGATGGGGCCGGTAGATTCGACGGGTGATGACTGCTTGCTGACCCACCCGGACGATGTTCGAGCTCACAAAGTACAAGTTCAGACCGGCCGGGAACCCGATCGAGATGATCGGCAAGAACCAGGGCATGACCTTCATGATCATCTGCTGCTGGGGGTTGATCGGCGTATCAGGGTCGCGACGGCCGGCGATCTGGCGCTGCTGGACATAGCTGGAAACACCGATCAAGACGATCAGCAACAAGAAGGGCAGCGCGGTGGAAAAGGAGTCTCGGAATGCATCGGTGAGGCTGGCCGACAGATCCATGCTCAAGAAGTTCATCTCCGTTGACTCTTCAAGAGCGACTCGCAATTGGGAGTCAGCCGCTAGGTACTCCGGGTTGAAGGTCCGCTCGTCAAAATTGGGATTGGGTACTGCGTTCTCCCCAAACGGCAGCCGCCAGCCCACGTAAGACCCTAAATCACTGACTCTTCGTGTCAATCCTCGGATTAGTCGGAAAAGGACGAAGAATACTGGAAGCTGAGCGAGTATGGGTAGGCAACTGCCCAGAGGATTCACGTTGTTGGCCTGGTACAGGCGCATCATCTCTTCGTTCATCCGCTGGCGGTCGCCTTGGTATTTCGCTTGGATCTTCTTGACCTCGGGCTGGAGGGTTTGCATTCGAAGCATCGACCGCGTGGTGTAGAACGTGAGCGGAGTCAAAATCAGCATCACCGTGAGCGTGAACAGCATGATGGCGATGCCGTAGCTCTCTCCCAGCGTGTAGTACACCGCCAGCAGCCAGGCGAGCCCGTCGAACAGCCCGTCGAACACCGAGTCAAACACGGGTCACCGCCTTGCTGGAAGCAACGCCGGATCCTCGAGAAACCTCGCATGAACCAGTTGGCTGAAGCGTGGGATCCGGGGCCAGTCGGCCGTTTTCGTCAGGCACGGGATCCCACCCCGATGGCCCCCCAGGCCGACACCGCAGCAGCCGGCGCAGGCCCAGCCAAACTCCCGAGGCCGCACCATGCACCTCCACCGCTTCCAGCGCATAGTAGGAGCAGCTCGGAACGTACCGACATGGGCTTGGACGATGGTCGGTAGCCCGCTGATATCCCATGATCAGGCCTTTGACGGCTCGGGCCGCCATGCTCATCTCCACGCGCCTGTTCCGGTTGTCTACCGAGCTCATGGCCCCGTTCGCTCCAACTTGGCCAAACATGCCTCCAGGGAAATCCGCAGGTCAGCGTAAGAAAGCTGTCCCGCGCCCCGCTTCGTGCCGATTAGGTAGAGACCTGCCGCCAAGCCACTCGGGCTCTCCCGGTCGAGGCCTCTGACGATCTCCCGCAAGCGCCTGCGGATCTTGTTCCGAATCACCGCGGGGCCCGCCTGACGAGGCAGTGCGTATGCCACCCGGGCCGCGTTGAGGGAGGGGTCGGACAGGAACCGAACCCAAAGCAACCCATGGTCAGCACGAACACCATCAGCCCTGAGCCGCGCGAACGCGGAACGTCCCCGGAGCCGCTCAATCAGGCCGACAGCCTCTTGCGGCCGCGGCGCCGACGAGCATTGATGATCGCCCGCCCACTTCTTGTCGTCATCCGATGCCGAAACCCGTGGCGCCGTGCTCGGCGTTGCACATTCGGCTGATACGTGCGCTTCACAACTTCCTCCAAGGCCGGGGTGCCGTCGTCGTGGGACCGCCCTACAAGCGCCTCCCGTTTCCCGGCGTCTTCCCTACGCTACGGCCTTGCCCAGGGCCACGACAACCAATGCCGCTGACACCGCCACAATTGCCACCTGAGCGACAATGACAACTATTTCAACACAAGCCTCTGACCTGCGAAAACTACCCAGACGCCCGTGCACGAATAGATAAGAGGTGCTACAGTCCTGAATTCCAGTCGAGGCGGTGCCAACTTGGTTGGGCAAAACAATAGGACCGCAAGTTATCCACAGCTTATGCACATTTGTGGATACTGTATGTCATTTTTTTGGAGTTGCCAACAAAATGGTATCTGCAACATTTCTTTGGTCTTCCTTCGAAAGCAGCATTCGTGCCCAAGTTCCTGATGCCGTCTGGCAATCGACTTTCAATCCGGCAAAAGCAACCTCTCTTGAGGAAGACATTCTCGAATTAACCGTTCCAAGCACCATAATTAAAGACCGCCTCGAAGGTGAGTACTTTGAGGTCTTGAGAAACGCGCTAGCTAGTTCGAATGCCACTCATATCACACTGAAGATCAGCACGGAGCAAGGTTCGACCGATGACGATGACCACGTCTCCGTTGCTTCTCCACCTGTGGCCATGCCAGAAATGGCAAGCTCTACTCCGATAAGTCGAACAACGACTGCCCTTCATCCGAACTACGTGTTCGACAAGTTTGTCACAGGGCCATCCAATCGGTTTGCCTTGGCAGCTGCCCTCTCGGTGGCTGAAACCCCTGGTAAATCGTACAATCCGCTCTTCATCCATGGTCATGCTGGCCTCGGCAAAACGCATTTACTCCAAGCCATCGGCCACTACGTCAAGAGCCACTATGTGGATGATCAGCGTCACCCAATCAAACGAATCGTCTACGTCTCCACTGAAACTTTTCTCAATCAATTTGTAGATGCAATCCGAACAAACACTCGAAGTGAATTCAAGAAAATCTACAGAGACGTGGATGTACTTCTCGTCGATGACATTCAATTTCTTGAAGGCAAAGAAGGTCTCCAAGAAGAGTTCTTTCACACATTCAACTCTCTGCATGAAGTGAACAAGCAGATTGTTCTAACGAGTGACCGACCGCCAGATGCCATAGCAACACTTGAAGATCGTATGACAAGCCGGTTCAAGATGGGCTTGCTCGCAGATATTCAGCCTCCCGACATTGAAACTCGATTGGCAATTCTTCGAAAGAAAGCTGAGCAATCCAATTTCGCCATTAACGATGACGTTCTTACATTCATCGCCAGCAACATCAAGGATAACATTCGGGAACTAGAAGGAGCTCTTACCCGAGTTACGGCATATGCCAGCTTTAACGATAAGCACCTTGACCTTGAACTAGCTCAGTTTATTCTTCGAGACATCACGACACGCCGTGAACCACAGCCGGTTACGGCCGATGTCATTTTGAAGGCGACTGCTGATCTCTTCGCGTTCAGTGTCGAAGACATCGTCGGCCCGCGGCGACAGCGACCCCTGGTGAAGGCCCGACAGGTCTCAATGTACGTATTTCGAGAGTTGACCGAACTGAGTTACCCCGACATTGCACGCGTCTTTGGAGGTCGAGACCACACCACAGCCATTCACGCGGTGCAGAAGATCACGAAGCAGATGGCCGAGCAGCCGGAGACGTTCAACCAGATCAATGAGCTCATTCAAAAGATCAAGAATGCTTGAACCCAAGCAATGGGGAACGCAAGTGGAGCAACTTGGGGAAAGGTCACGCTCGGCTGGGGACAGCAGCCGCATCCTCCACAGGAAGTCTGCCTCCACTGCGAACAATCCACTATCCTGGGGAAACAACGGGAAAAATAAAACCCATCTGAACAGGGGAAATGACACCTTTCCACATTTCCACCCACCTACTGCTACTAGCAGTATTTATTAATACAAATACAGGTAGAAAGCGAGCAGCCTGTGAAATTCCGATGTGAACGGGACACCCTCCTAGATGCATTGATGGTGACGGGCAGAGCAGCCGGGACCCGAGGTGGGTTCCATCTCGTTCTTTCCGGGGTTCATATGACCTTGGAGGGTGACGAACTTACCCTTACTGCAACCGACAGGGAGTTGACGATTACCAACCGATTGGAGGTGGCTGGTGACGGCGACGGCACCGCAGTGGTTACTTCTCGGCTGGCCAGTGAAGTGGTTCGCTCCTTGGATGCTGGAGCGGTGAATGTGACGGTGGACACGGAAGGCATTCATATTGATTCAGCTCGCTCCAAGTTTTCGTTGCAGACGATGGGAGCAGAGGATTTCCCGCAGGTGGAGGCTTTGCCGAGCGATCCGGTGGTATTGGAAGCCGAGGGATTGCTGACTGCTCTGCGTCAAGTTGTGAAGGCAGCGTCGGCGGATGAGTCTCGTCCGGTGTTGACCGGCGTGTTGTTGTCGGCGGAGCAGGAGGGACTCCGACTGGTGACAACGGATTCCTATCGGTTGGCTTTGTGTGATCTGCCCGGATTGGAGGTTCTCGGGTCTGATCAGAGTGTTCTGGTGCCGTCAAGAGCGCTTCAAGAGGTGATCCGCCTGCTTCCCGACGTAGAGGAAGTCAGTGTGCGATTCAACGATCGTGAGGCCTCCTTTGGCTTGGGGGCGATAACGGTGACCACCAGGCTGATTGAAGGGGAATTTCCCAGCTACCAGGGGCTGATACCGACTCATCAGCCAAACCGCCTCACCGTGAGCAGGGAGGGCTTCATCAACGCGGTGCGAAGGGTCCGTCTCATGGCCCAAGATTCGACTCCAATCCGAATGGATATGTCATCAGCTGGACTGGAGCTATCGGCAACGACCCAAGACGTGGGCGAAGCGACCGAACAGCTGGATGCTGTCTTCGAGGGGGAGGACCTCACAGTGGCCTTCAATCCCGAGTATCTGCTCGACGGGGCAGAGGCGGCTCCAGGTGAGGAGATCGTGCTGAACACTGTGGATGCTTTGAAGCCGGCGGTGATCCGCACACCCGAGACCGAGCAGTTCCTGTATTTGCTCATGCCTGTTCGCATCAACTGAGCCCCGCTTGCGTCAATTGGACAGCGCGTGCGCCTTCGACGGCTCTGGCTAGCGGATTTTCGCAACTATTCCCATCTCGATCTGGAGCTGCCTGCGGGAACCAGCCTGTTTGTGGGACTCAACGGCGAGGGCAAGACCAACCTTCTGGAGGCCGTCTATTACCTGGCCACGATGTCGTCGTTTCGTGTCAAAGCCGCAGACTCGATGATCCGGACTGGGGCAGACGTCTCCGAGGCGGTGGTGCGAGGGGAGATGGTTGCCGATCAGCGGGAAGTTCTGCTTGAGGCCGCGCTCAGATCCACCGGTCGCTCTCAGTTCCAGGTGAACCGCCAAAAGGTGCGTCGCCGAGAACTGCTCGGTCTTGTTCCCGTGTCTGTTTTCATGCCCGACGATCTGGCGCTGCTCAAGGGCGGGCCTGGAGAGCGGCGCCGATTCATTGACGATGCACTGAGCCAGATCGACCCTCGCCTCGATGCGGCCAGGGCGGATTTGGAGAGCATCTTGCGCCAGCGGAATGCCCTGCTGCGCCAATCAGGAGGCCAACTCAGCTCAGAGGTGGCGGTGACACTGGACGTGTGGGACGAAAAACTTGCCGATGTGGGGGAGCGTTTGGCCGATGCCCGAAGGAGCCTGGTGGCAAACCTCGAGCCCAAGATGGCTGCGGCCTATGAAGACATCGCGGTCAAGCCGACACCCGTTAGCTTGGCTTACGAGTCAATTTGGTCACCCGGAGAGCTGATCGAGGCCTTGGGCCGAGTCCGACGAGAAGACCTCCGCCGAGGGGCAACCACAGTGGGCCCTCACCGAGACGACGTGTTGGTGGCTCTTGCTGGCCGGCCGGCTCGCACGCACGCTTCCCAAGGAGAGCAGCGATCGCTGGCGTTGGCGCTGCGGTTGGCCGTACACCGGGAGTTGGCGGAAACGGCTGGTCAGTTTCCCCTGCTCCTATTGGACGACGTGTTCTCGGAACTGGACCCAGAGAGGTCGAAGGGTGTTTTAGAAGCACTGCAATCTGAACAGACGCTGTTGACCACGGCCGGCACACTGCCGTCTGATCTCACGTACAACGCCCGATTTCGAGTAGTGGGCGGCCAAGTCATTCGTGAGACGTGACGTTTGCGACCACGGAATGAGGCAGACTGAGGCGATGGGGTGGGAACCCTTGCCCAATCGGTCGGGACCCAGACGGCTGAGCGAAGCGCTCGATCAGGTTGCCTCGCGGCTGAAGGTGCCGCGGTCCCAGGTGCTGAAGATGGTCTTTGCCGCGTGGGAGGATCTGGTCGGCTCGGTGATGGCAGCCCACTCGTCGCCGGTGCGACTGGTGGACGGAGAGCTGGTGGTAGCGGTGGATGACCCGGCATGGGCCACGGAAATGAGGTTTTTCAGCACTGAGCTCATTGGTCGAATCAACGCCATCGCGAAGGAAGAAGCGGTCACATCTCTGACCGTCAGAGTCCGTCCTGGATGATTGGCACAGAAGGCCGGCAACAGGCTCTCCGGTGAGTCAAATGGACACTCAAAACTGGTAGAATTTCCCTATCGGAGGCAGTGCATTCAGCTGGTTTGATCGCGAGGCGAACGAACCCGCAAGAACGACCGCCCTACCCACCCATATAGCCCGTCTAGCAGGGCAGAAAAGCTAGTTCGTGACTGACATCTCTGAGTCTTACAGAGCTGAAGACATAACCGTTTTGGAAGGCCTCGACGCCGTCCGAACGCGTCCGGGCATGTACATCGGATCCACCTCGGTGACTGGGCTGCACCACCTGGTCTACGAAGTAGTGGACAACGCGGTTGACGAGGCAATGGCCGGGTATTGCACGAGCATTGAGGTGACCCTTCTGGCTGACGGTGGTTGCGAGGTTCGAGACAACGGACGCGGCATTCCGGTTGATCCGCACCCCCAGCACCCGGATATGAGCGCAGTCGCCGTAGTGCTGACGCTCTTGCACGCGGGGGGCAAGTTCGGCGGCAACGGGTACAAGGTGTCCGGAGGCTTGCACGGTGTGGGCGTGTCGGTGGTGAATGCTTTGTCCACCCGCCTAGAGGTAGAGATCGATCGGGGCGGCAGCCGCCACACCATGTCATTTGCCAACGGCGGGGACATGACGGAAAAACTGCGGGTCATCGGCGACAGCCCCGAGAATCGCACCGGGACCACGGTTCGCTTCTGGCCCGACGAGAGCATCTTCGACGACGTGCGGTTCAGGGCCCAGGGGCTGCTGGAGCGGCTCCAGATGATGGCGTTTTTGAACCGCAACCTGGAGATCAATTTCCGCGACCTGCGTCCCGACGGCACGGGTGGAGCCGACTGGACGGTGTACTGCTACCAGGACGGCATCAGCGACTTCGTGCGCGAGGTGAACAGCTCCAAGGATGCGCTGTTCGATGACGTCGGCTTCTTCTCTCAGCAAGAGGACGGAGACGAGGTGGAGGTGGCCTTTCAATGGAACACTGGCTACAACACCGACGGGTTGCACTCCTTTGCCAACGGGATCAACACCGTTGAGGGGGGCATGCACGAGGAGGGCTTCCGCAAGGGGCTCACTCGAGTGGTCAACGACTACTGCCGGGCCAAGGGGCATCTCAAGGAGAAAGACGACAACCTGGCCGGCGAGGACATCCGCGAGGGGCTCACGGCGATTGTGAGCGTGAGGCTCCGTGAGCCGCAGTTCGAGGGCCAGACCAAGGCAAAGCTGGGGAATGCGTCTATGCGCTCGCTGGTGGAGCGGGCCACCAACGAGAAGCTGGCCGAGTGGCTGGAGGAGAACCCCTCAGACGCCCGCAAGATTGTGACCAAATGCCTCCAGGCCCAAAAGGCCCGTTTGGCGGCGCGCCAGGCCCGGGATGCCACTAGGCGCAAGTCGGCTCTCGACGGAGCGGGACTTCCGGGCAAGCTGGTGGACTGCACGTCCACTAATCGAGATGAATGCGAGCTGTTCATCGTGGAGGGCAATTCGGCCGGCGGCTCGGCCAAGGACGCCCGCGACCCCAAGACCATGGCCATTCTCCCGATCCGGGGGAAGATCCTGAACGTGGAGCGGGTGCAGGTCGACCGGATGCTCCGCAATGCGGAAATCCAGGCACTGGTCGCGGCGATCGGCGCGGGCTTTGGCCCGGAGTTCGACGGGGGCAGCGAAAACGGAAACGGAGCGACCAGCCAAGACAATCCTCCGGGTGATTCCAAAATCCGCTACGGCAAGGTGATCCTGCTGGCTGATGCCGATGTGGATGGCAGCCACATTCGCACGCTGCTGCTTACCTTTTTCTATCGACAGATGCACAAGCTGGTGGAAGAAGGCCACGTCTACATTGCCCAGCCGCCGCTGTATTCCACGGAGGTGGGTCGGTCGAAGATCTACCTCAAAGACGACCATGCCAAAGAGGCTTTCTTGGCCGAGAACCCCAAGCACAGTGCAGAGTTCCAGCGGCTCAAGGGCCTCGGCGAGATGGACGCCGAGGAACTGTGGGCCACCACCATGGATCCGGAGCGACGGACCCTGCTGCGGGTCTCGGTGGAACAGGCCGCGATAGCCGACGGGGTGTTCTCCAGGCTGATGGGAGAGGACGTGCAGGCTCGCAAGCAGTTCATCCAGACCAACGCCAAAGACGTCCGCTTCTTGGATATATGAGCGCAAAGGACTCCTGTGCCCGACGAGCCTGATACGTCCCCAGAGTCTGAAGGGGCGCCTGTCAGTTCAATTCAGGACATCGACATCCAGACTGAGATGGAGCAGTCGTTTCTGGACTACGCCATGTCGGTCATCACCGCCCGGGCGCTCCCCGATGTGCGAGACGGGCTCAAACCGGTCCACCGCCGCATTCTCTGGGGCATGTACGACCAGGGGACCCGGCCCAATCGGCCCTATGTGAAGTGCGCCCGGGTAGTGGGCGATGTCATGGGCAAGTACCACCCCCACGGAGACCAGGCGATTTACGACGCCCTCGTGCGCTTGGGCCAGGGGTTCTCGCTGAGGCACCCGCTGATCGACCCCCACGGGAACTTCGGATCTCCCAACGATCCGCCGGCGGCCATGAGGTACACCGAATGCCGTCTCGACGAGTTGGCCATGAGGCTGCTCGACGGCATCGACGAGCAGACCGTCGATTTCAGCGACAATTTCGATTCCACCGAGCAAGAACCAGAGGTGTTGCCGTCGCGGTTCCCCAATCTGCTGGTGAATGGCAGCCAGGGCATTGCGGTCGGCATGGCCACCAACATCCCGCCTCACAACCTGGGCGAGGTGATCGACGCGGTCAACCACTTGCTCGAAAACCCCGAGGCCACCGACGAGAGCCTGATGGAGTTCGTGAAGGGCCCGGACTTCCCCACCCGAGGTTGCATCATGGGCTTCCAAGGCATCCGCGACGCCTACACCACCGGCCAGGGAGCTATAAAGGTGCGGGCCTCGGCCGAGATCGTGGAGGACGACTCCAAGACCCGGATCGTGGTCACCGAGATTCCTTATCAGACCAGTGCCGAGATAATTGAGGAGAAGGTGGCCGATTTGGTAAATCGGCAGGTGATCGACGGCATTCGCCAGATCCACAACGAATCGGCCAAGGGCCAGACCAGGCTGGTATTCGAGTTGAAGAAAGACGCCCCTGCGCTAGTGGTCCTCAACAACCTCTACAAGCACTCCCCCCTGCAAAGCACCTTCACGGTGAACATGGTGGCACTGGCCGACGGGGTGCCTCGCACGATGACGCTGCGGGACTGTCTGGCCGCCTACGCCCGCCACCAGCAGGAGGTGGTGAGCCGTCGGACTCAATTCCGTTTAGACGAGGCTCGGCGACGGGAGCACATCCTTGAGGGTCTTGTGAGAGCGGTAGACATGATCGACGAGATCATTGCCGCCATACGGGCATCGGAGAACCGGGCTGCCGCCCGGGCCACCCTGATGGGCGAGCAGTTCGAGTTCAGCGAGATCCAGGCCAACCACATCCTGGACCTTCCCTTGGGGCGGCTCACCCAGCTTGGCCGCCAAGAGCTGAACGATGAACTCGTTGAGAAGCGGGCGCTCATCGTGGATTTGGAGGCCATTCTGGCTGATGACGCCAAGCTGCGAGCTGTTATCCGAGAGGAGTTGCTAGAAGTGCGGGAGGCCTTCGCCACCGACCGGCGTACTCAGATAATGGCCGATGAGGGCGAGATCGACATCGAGGCCCTGATCGACGACGAGGACTTGATGTTCAGCCTGAGCGCAGCCGGGTATGTCAAGACGGTGACTCCCGACGAGTTCAGAACGCAGGGGAGAGGCGGCAAAGGAGTCATCGGCGCCAATCTGAAAGACGGCGACTACATTGCCTCGCTCATCCACACCACCGCTCACGCGTATTTGATGTTCTTCACCAACATGGGGCGCGTGTATCGCATCAAGGCCCACGAGGTGCCCCGAACTAGTCGAACCGCCCGGGGCATGGCCATCGTGAATTTGCTGCATCTGGCGCCCGAAGAGACCATCTCCGCGGTGATCGACACCCGGGACTACGAAACGATGCGGTTCCTGCTGTTCGTGACTCGCCGGGGGATAGTGAAGCGAACCCGGTTCCTCGAATACGACAAGACCCGGTCCCGGGGGCTCATCGCCATCAATTTGCGGGAAGACGACGAACTGGTGCGGGTGCTGCCCACCAGCGGAACCGACGACATCTGCCTAGTGAGCGCCTCAGGCAAGCTGATGCGTTTCTCGGAAGACGAGGTCCGAGCCATGGGACGACAGGCGGCCGGGGTGTGGGGGATGAGGCTGCGAGGCGACGATGTGGTCGTGGCCGCCAGTGCGGTACAGCCTGGCGACGAGATGTTGCTGGTTACCGACCAGGGATACGGCAAGCGGATGCCTTTGGACGAGTTTCGGGCCAAGCATCGCGGTGGCATGGGAATGCGGGCCATGAGGATGATGGATGGTCGGGGCACAGTAGTGGCTGCACGGGTAGTGGCTCCGGAGGACGAGGTGTTCATGGTGGCGTCCAACGGGGTGACCATCCGAATTCCGGTATCTTCGGTTTCGGTGAAAGGACGACAAGCCTCAGGCGTGCGGGTGATGAGCTTGTCCGACGATCAGCTGGTGGCCGCCGTGGCCCCTGTCTTGTCCAGCTCCGAAGACGAAGACGAGGAGTAGCCTCCTACTCGCCGAAGCTTCCCCCCTGACATGACAGCGGAGAAGTGCGATGGACGAGAGGGGATCGATTTCGGTGCTGGGCGTTGGGATGCTGGCGTTGATCGGGATGGCAATCCTGCTGTTGGGCCAACTCGGCGCTGACGGGGTTCGCCGGGCTCGGGCGACAGCAATTGCCGATGCGGTGGCAATGGCCGCGGCGGCCGACCCCCTGGCTGCTCGAGCCACCGCGGCGGCCAACCGGGCGACGCTGGTTTCGATGGTGCAAGAGGGCTTCGAAACCGAGGTGGTCGTGCGCCGCGACGGTTCACTGGCGACAGCCAGAGCAGAGTTCCGACCAATCGGGTGGTGGTGCCAATTAATTGACACCAGCGATCCCTTACACTTCGGGGCGTGTCCATCGACCCCGGTCGGGTGAGCGACCCCTCTGCCGCACCGTTGCCCAGCCAGGCAGCGGCGCGCCAACCGGTCAAGGTGACCCCGAGGGAGTACCGGAGGGCTGTGCGATTGCAGGCCCGCAAGGTGCGCCGGGTGATCCGGCACATCGAGCCCTGGTCGGTGTTGAAGATCTCGTTGATCTTCTACATGTGCCTCTGGGTGATCGTGATGCTGGCCGGCGTGATGCTGTGGAGCATTGCGGTGGGCTCGGGCACCGTGGACGACACCGAGTCGTTCATCGAGGAGCTGTTCGCCCTGCAAGAGTTCAAGTTCAACGCCAGCCAGATATTCCGCGGCTTCGCCATAGGCGGGTTGGTGTTGGTGGTGGCGGGCACGTTCTTCAACGTCTTGCTGTGTGTGCTGTTCAACCTCATCAGTGATCTGACCGGCGGAATGAGGGTCACAGTCATCGAGGAGGAGACAGCTCGGCAACGGCCCCGGACTCGGCCTCGCCGATTTCGTTGGCCTGCCTGGAACCCCCGTAAGTAGGCTGTCCACTCGGTTTGGCATTGGGGCTATAGCTCAGTCGGTTAGAGCGCACCCCTGATAAGGGTGAGGTCGCTGGTTCGAATCCAGCTAGCCCCACGTTGATGACTTTCCCCGGTTGCACCGTTGAGGGGGTTCGTTAGGATGGGTGTCGTGAAGATTCTGCGAAGAGCGCTGGTTGCTCTGGCAGGGGCGGCTGCCATCGCTGCCATTTTGCGTGCTCGGGGAACCGGGGGCGTCCCGTCTCAGTCGGGCGGGTGGCGCCAGATCAGCGGCAGCAGCTGACTCTGAACTGCTCTATCTGAGCCGTATGGTGACCCTCATTCCGCCGGTCGGATAACTGATATGGACATCTCGATTGTCGGCGCGGGCGTGGTCGGCGCCGGGGTGGTGAATCACTTGGTTGGCTCGCCTTCGACGCCCGTCAGTCGGCTGGCTGTGATCGACCGAAATCCCGATCGGGCCTGGCACTTGGCCGAGAAACATGGGCCTCCGGTGACCGTGGGAAGTTTGGATGATGCGGCCGATGTGGTGGTTCTGGCTACCGCGTCAGGCACCCAGGCCCGACTGGCGCGTCGGCTTCTCAACCAGGGGCGGGTGGTGCTGGCCACCTCTGACTCGGTGTCTGATGTGAGGCGGATGCTGGGCATGAACGGCGCGGTTCGACAACAGGGCTCGCTGGTGGTTGCCGGAGTGGGCATGGCCCCCGGGCTGAGCGATGTGCTCGCCGTTCGAGCGGCCGCGGAGCTCGACCGGGTGACCGAGGTTCACGTCGCCAAGTTCGGCACTGGGGGGCCGGATTGCGCCCGGCAGCATCACCGGGCATTGAGCTCTCTGGCGTTGGAATGGCGGGGTGGTTGGAAGCAGCGGCCGGGCGGCTCGGGACGGGAGCTCTGCTGGTTTCCAAGCCCGGTGGACGCGGCGGACTGCTATCGGGCGGCATTGCCCGATCCGATGCTGCTGGTTAGGAAGTTCAGCAGGGCGGATCGGATCACGGCCCGCATGGCAGCTACTCGGAGGGATCGCTTTTCCTCCTGGCTGCCGATGCTGCGGCCCCCGCATCCGGAGGGGAAGCTGGGTGCTGTGCGCGTGGAGGTGCGGGGGCAGAAAGATGGTGCTTGGGCGGGGCGGATTCTGGGGGCTTCAGGGGCGCCGGGTTTTGTGGCTTCGTCGGTGGTGGTGAGCGCTCTGGAGTTGATCGGGTCGGGAAAGGTTGATGGAACTGGCGTGGTGGGGTTGTCGGAGATTGTGGACGCGGCTGAGTTTCTAGGAGTGCTGGAAGGGCAAGGGGTGGTCTGTGAGGAGTTTGCCGGGGTCTAGCCGTTGTTGAGGAGAACGCGGAGTTCTTCGTGGAAGTGTCCGTTGGTGGCCAGCCAGTCACCGGCGGATGGGGTTTCGGTGCCGTTCCATTGGGTGATTTGGCCGCCGGCCTCGGGGATTATGACGAGCATGGGGGCGATGTCCCAGAGGTTGAGGCCGGGATCGATCATGGCGTCGACGCGACCGGTGGCTACCAGCACGTAGCCGTAGCCGTCGCCCCAGGTGCGCACTCGGGGACCTGTTCGGCTCTCTCGGTCGCGGGTTCGCCTGACTCGATCGAAGGCGCCTTCGGGCCACCATTCGGTTCCAGATGTGCTCAAGTACGACCGGCTTAGCTCGGTTTGGGTGCTCACTTGGCAGCGGCGGCCGTTGTGGTGGCAACCCAAGCCTCGACCGGCCCATACCGCTTCGTCCAGGCCGGGCACGGCCGCCACTCCGATGGCCGGGCCGTGCTGGTCTATCAAGGCCAGCAAAGTGGTGTACAGGGGCACACCGCGGACGAAGCTGCGGGTGCCGTCGATGGGGTCGATCACCCAGGTTCGCCCCGATGTGCCCTGCTCTTCGGGGTATTCCTCTCCGATCACCGCATCGTCGGGGAACCTCTGGGCCAAAGCCTCTCGGAGGAAGGCCTCCGCGGCCTTGTCGGCTTCGGTTACCGGTGACCCGTCGTCCTTGCGCAGCACCGAAAGCTCATGGTCGGAGAACCACCTCAGTGTTAGCCGCCCGGCTTCTCGGGCCAGCTCTACGGCTTCGTCGAGGAGGTCAGCGGCAACTGCATCGGCCGAGCTGGGCTCGGTCATCCAAGAATGCCTTGGTCCCGCAACGCGGTGAGTCGGTCGTTGTCCAATCCCAAGACCTCGCTGAGCACCTCGTCGGTTTGCTGGCCGACGGTGGGGGCGTGGGTGGGGACGGGGAGTTCTTCGTCGAAGAACTTGACCGGAAGGGGGAGCTGCTCACAACCCACCTGCTCGGTGGTGAACAGCGGAAGGCGGTCTTGGAACTGGGGGTCGTCCACCACGTTCTTGGCGTTGTTCACCGGGGCGATGGGCGTGTTCACCCGGTCGCCGAACTCCAGCCATTCGGCGCTGGTCTTGGTGCGGAAGATGTCCCGCAACTCCCGCTGCATCTCGAGGTTTCCCCGAGCGTGGTCGGCGTACTTCGATCCCGGCCAGCGGTCGAACAGGTCCATGCGGTCCAACGCCTCGCAGAAGTTCTTCCAAAACGCCTGTTCAGAGGCCATGAACAGCACGTGACCGTCGGAGGACTCATACATCTGATAGCGAACGCCCTCCCACATGCCGGCCAACCCCGGGGCCCGACGCTCATAGTCGTCGGACGGGTTGCCGGTGACCTCGTCTTCGGGACGCTCGTAGGCCTTCCAGGTTTCGATGCGGTACCAGTCCATGTAGGCGGCCGCGTCGGACTGAGCCAGCTCGAGCCGACAGCCCTCGCCGGTGTCCCGAGCCCGAATGATTCCGGCACACACCGCGAGCGCGCCAATGAGGGGGGCGATGTTGATGCCTATGTTGGGCATCTCCGGGATGCGGCAAAAGCCGTCGTCGTCATAGGCGGGGGGGATCAGACCGGCCCAGGTGTCGTAGGCGATGCCGTGGCTGGGCATGTCCTTGTACGGGCCGGTCATCCCGTAGCCGCTGATGGTGGCGAACACGATCTGGGGGTTGACTTCCTTCAGCTGCTCATAGCCCAAACCCCGCCGTTCCAGGGCGCCGGGCCTCATGGCCTCCACCACCGCGTCGGCATTGCGAGCCAGATCCAGATAGAGCTCCACGCCCTCGGGTTGGCGAAGATCGAGCACGATGCTGCGTTTGCCCCGATGGGTGTGCAAATGCAGCAACGACACCCCGTTGACGATGGGCCAGGTCATCTGGCGGATGTAGTCGCCTTGGGGAGGTTCGACCTTGATGACGTCAGCACCCATGTCGGACAGGAACGTGGTCAAGAAGCCGGGGCCGAGAAGCGAGCTCTCGATCACTCGGACGCCGGCGAGGGGGGGAGCAGAGTGGCTCATGCCATGGTCCCCCCGTCAACTCTGAGCACGATCCCATTGCAGTAGCTGGCGTCGTCGCTGGCCAGGAAGGCGAACGCGGAGGCCAGTTCCGGCGGTTGGGCGGGCCGGTGGTAGGGGAGCATGCCGGCCATGAGGGTGAGATCCACGTCTTCCGGGGGGGTGAACTGCTCGCCGATCGGCGTCTCGACCCCGCCGGGAGCTATGCAGTTGACCCGGATCCCCGACCGCCCGTTGGTGATGGCCATGGTCTGGGTGAGGGCGATCACCCCGCCCTTGGACGCTGAATAGGCTGAGCTCCACGCTTGGGCGTTGGTGCCGGCCGTGGAGGCGGTGTTGACGATGTTGCCTTGGGATTCGAGCAAATGGGGCAGGCAAGCTTGGGACATGAAGTAGGTGCCGGTGAGGTTGACGCCGATGACCCGGTTCCAAGCCTCGGGGGTTTCATCTTCATCTCGGGCGAAATGGCCGATGCCGGCGACATTGCATAGCACGTCAATGCGGCCGTAGGCATCCACTATCTGAGCGACGGTGGGAGCGATGGCGCCGAGGTCTAGCAGGTCCAGTTGGATGGCCATGTCGACGTCGTCAACCGGATCCCGGTCGATACCCACCACGGTGCCACCCTCTGAGCGCAGACGGTCGGCGGTGGCCCGTCCAATGCCGGAAGCCGCGCCAGTGACTATGGCGATCTTGTCTTCAAATCGGTTCATGCCCAAAGCATGGCCTATTGAGACGGTCGGCGATGCATCAAGGCAGGTTGAGGTGCCGTCATGGCCGTATTCCGAGAGGGTGCCTCAATGATCCCGGTCAACATGTCCACCAGATTGGCGGCATACACGTGGTCTTGAGTGGCCAAGGGATCGCCTGCTTCGATGCGGCGGGCCCGCTCGGCCAACGAGGCGGTCATCAGCTGGATCATGCCCAGAACCCGCTCGTCTCGCTGGGCTTTGTCGGCCGCCGATGAGCGGTCTCGCAACAGCCTCAAGATGGCGTTGAGGTTTGCCGGCACGTGGGTGGGATCGAAATCCCAGCGACTGAAGTCTGCGCTGAGCTGGGCCACTATCCGCAGGTAGCACCGACCGCTGTCGGTGGCCAACCGGCGGGTGAGGGGTTGGACCAGCGCCTCGATGAGCGCGGGAGTGTGGTCGTCATCCAACGAAGCCCACACCTCACCCCGGTCTTGGTCGATGGGCTCACCGTGCTCTCGCAAGATGGCGTCGAGCACCCCGCTACGGGACCCGAAGTGATAGGAGAGCGCCGAGCTGTTCTTTTGCCCGGCGGCGGCCACGATGTCTTGAACCCGCACCTTCCAGATGCCTTGCTCGGCGAACAGGCGCTCGGCTTCGGCGATGAGTCGGGCTCGGGTTTCGGTGGCGTCGCGGGGCACAGCCGCTGTTCCTTGAGTCGGTCGGGCTATTTGCCGTGGCCCAGGGGCAATATGGCGGTGTCGGGGATGAGCTCCACGTCGATGCCATCGGGCAGCGGGAATTCGAAGTCGGGATACCGACGCTGGGCGGTCGCCCGATATCGGTCGGTGGAGTGGATCGGGTCGGGGTCGTACTCCGGAATGACCTTGGTGCCGAACACTTCGAGCATCTCGTCGATCTCGTCGTGCTCCATGCCCTCGCCGGGCAGGCCGAACACCACCTGATCGCAGCCTACCGTCTGGTAACGGGCCACCTGTTCGCAGACCTCTTCGGCATTGCCGCACAGCATGTAGCCGCCGGCAATGGCCCCGTCGAGCATCTCGTCGGTCCACTCGATCTGGTTGGGCGCAGAAGGCCAGGTGATGGCGTCGGGAGACTTGGGCATGGTGTCGTGGTAGAGGTTCACCATCGTGACCAGGTAGCCCCGCCCCTTGGCTTTGGCGATCTCCCGGGCCCGTTCCCGGTCTTCCAGGCAGATGACGGCGTTGGTCATCATCACGTTGTCGTTCTTGAACTGGCCGACCTGCTCCACCGGGCTTTGGATGGCTTCCTTGTAGGCGTCGATGCGGCCCTTGAGGTTGAAGATGGGCTCGAAGTTGAAGGCGATGGCGCCGATGCCCAGCGACCCGGCCTTGGCGAAGGTGGGCGGGTTGCCGCACGCCACCCAGATGGGGGGATGGCCGTGGCCGTGGGGCTTGGGCAGCACGTTGTGGGGCTTGGGCACCGAGAAGTGCTCGCCCTCGAAGCAGTAGTCACGCTGCTCCCACATACGGGGGATCTCGCGGATTACCTCATCCCACATCGACTTGGTTTCGGGCGGGGTCAGCCCGCCGAAGGTGGCCACTTCATGGCTGCCTGCACCTCGCCCGGTGCCGAACTCAAAGCGGTTCTCGGTGATGTGGTCGAGCATTGCAGCCCGCTCGGCAATGCGGACCGGGTGCTCCTTGGCCGTCGGCAGGCTGGTGATTCCAGTGGACAGGTGGATGCGATCGGTTTTGGCGGCCACGTAGCCCATGACCGGCGCTGGCGCCGACATGTGGCTGTATTCAGTGAGGCAGTGGTGCTCGCCGAACCAGGCGTACTTCCAGTTGTACTTGTCAGCGGTGATGACGTAGTGGGCCTCCCGCATCAAGGCAGTGTGCTCGGCTTCGGTGTCGTGGGCTGCTGGCCCAGGGATGTAGCCGTTTACGAATATTCCGAACTCCATGGTCTCCTCCGCGTCCGTTGGGTGAGGGCAATGCCGAGACAGTTCTAATGGAAGATATTAGAACGTGTCAAGTCAAGCTTCATCCACTTGGCTGCGGAGGGAGTCCATCCAACTCTGGGCCTCGCTCCACGCGGAGGTGGCATTGCTGTTCTTCTCCTCGTGGCCCCGAGTTGTGGTGGGGTAAGAGCCGAGGAACTTCACCTCGCCGTGCTTGGCCAGGATGCTGGTGAGGCAGTCGGCCACCAGTTGGTCAGCGATGTGGCCCTCAAGGTCGATAAGGAAGCAGTAATCGCCCAATGCCTTCTTGGTGGGCCGGGATTCCAGTTTGGTGAGGTTGATGGAGCGGGCCGCGAACTCGGCAAGAATGCCCATCAGCGAGCCCGATCGGTCGGCACGCTGGAAGACCACGATTGAGGTCTTGTCGTGCCCGGTGGGGGAAGGCACTCCCGAACTGGAGACCGCCACGAATCGGGTTTGGTTCTCAGGGTGGTCTTCGATATCGGTGGCGATCAGCTCCAGGCCGTAGAGCTGCTGAGAAAGGGCGGTGCCGATGGCGGCAACCGCAGCGTCTTGGGAATGGGCGAGGTCCTGCGCCGCGGCTGCGGTGGAATTGGCCGCCACCTCTTCGGCATGGGGCAGGTTGTTGGTCAGATAGCGCCGGCACTGCGCAGTGGCCACTGGGAAGCTGATGACCCTTTGGATTGTCTCCAACGACGCGCCGGGAAGGCCGAGAAGGTGGAGTCGGACGTCGATTATCACCTCTCGCTGGATGAGAAGGTCGTGTTCGAAGATCAAAGCGTCGAGGGCGACGTTTACCGTGCCCTCTATGGAATTTTCGATAGCGGTGAACCCCAAATCGGCACGGCCGTCCGCGGCGGCTTCGAGCACCTCGGGGATCGACCGGCAGAGCAGGTGATCGGCTTCAGCCAGGTCGGGTTGGGTGAGAAGCGCCTCCTCTGTGAAAGTGCCCGGAGGTCCGAGATAGGCCACGTGGCTTATGGATCGGGCAGAGGCAGTCACAAAGGGGCAGGATAGTGGTATTGAGAAACGCGGTCGCGGTGAGAAAATGGCAAGGACTGTTGGAAAAGGCGGGATATCGAGGTGGATGAGGCTTTTCTTCGGCAAATGATGGACGACGTGCGCAGCGGGACGCTGTCGGCTGATGACGCAGTGCGGCGGCTGCGGCGGCTGCCGTTTGCCGATTTGGGGTTTGCCCGGGTGGATCATCATCGCAACCTCCGCCAGGGGCTGGCCGAGGTTGTCTACGGACCGGGCAAGACACCTGACCAATGCGCGGCCATTGTCAAGGAACTACTCGATCAGCCCGGAGGTCCGGTGCTGTTGACTCGGGCCTCAGCCGAGCAGGCCGCGGCCTCGCTGGGCCTCAACCCTGGCGGGGAGCGCTACGAGGCCACGGTGGTCTGGCGGCCGGCACCCCCGCGGCCCGAACAGGTGGTACTGGCCGCGGCCGGTACCGCCGATCTCCCGGTGGCCGACGAGTGCGGCGTGGTTTTGGCCGCCCATGGGCTGGCGCCGCAGCGTCTGAACGATGTGGGGGTGGCCGGACTTCATCGGATTCTGAACGAAGTCGACTCGCTGGCGGAAGCCGACGCCGTGGTGGTGGTGGCCGGGATGGAGGGGGCCTTGGCCTCAGTCGTGGGCGGGCTTACGGCGGCCCCGGTGGTGGCCGTGCCCACTAGCGCGGGGTACGGCTCTTCGTTAGAGGGGGTCACCCCGTTGCTGGCCATGATGTCGTCTTGCGCCGCGGGTGTGACCGTGGTCGGAGTGGACAATGGATTCGGCGCGGCTTGCGCGGTGCTGCGGCTGTTCAAGACGAGGGATCGAGCAGTGTCGCGGGCAGGGTTGACCGATGGCTGAGCGGAGCGACCGATGGCTGAGCCGGCTGGTGTTGCCTGGTTCCACTGCTTCAGCGGGATCGCGGGCGATATGGCGCTGGGGGCGCTGATCGACGCCGGGGCAGATGTGGCCGAAGTGCGGAACATATGCGAACTGCTGCCCTTGGGCGGTTGGGATCTACAAGCCCATCCCACCCAGCGAGGGGGTGTCGCGGCTACCGACGTGCGGGTGATCACCCAGGAGACATCGGTGGTGCGTACCGCCAGTCACATCAATGCCCTCGTCGGAGAGGCTCGGCTACCCGACCGGGTGGCCGACCGGGCGCTGGCGATCTTCGATGCCCTGGCCCAGGCCGAGGGCAAGCTGCATCGCCGGCCGCCAGAACAGGTTCATTTCCATGAAGTGGGCGGGCTGGACGCCATCATCGACGTGGTGGGTACGTGCGCTGCGCTGGAAGTACTGGGGATCGACCAGGTTTACTCCAGTGCGGTGGCATGCGGGCGGGGAATGATCCGCAGTGCCCACGGGCATCTGCCCAATCCTCCGCCCGCCGTGGTGGAACTGTTGGTGGGGTGTCCAACGTTCGGCTTGGACGTGGGTCTGGAGCTGACCACTCCTACTGGTGCGGCGATTCTCTCGGCGCTGGCGGAAGGCTGGGGGCCCATTCCGCCGATGACGATCTCAGCGAGCGGGTTTGGCTCGGGCGACAACCAACTGGAGGATCGTCCCAATCTGACCCAAGTGGTGGTGGGGACGATGGCGGCATCTCGCCCCGCGGGCCAGCCAGTGATGTTGTTTGAGACCAATGTGGATGACGCTACGGGGGAGACCCTGGCGCACACGGTGGCATCGCTGTTGGATGCAGGGGCGCACGATGCCTGGATCACGCCGATCGTCATGAAGAAGGGGCGGCCGGCGTACACGGTGAGTGCATTGGCCGATCCTGCGGTGGGCGATCAGGTGGCGGCCACGTTGGCCGAGGAGACGGGGTCTCTGGGGGTGCGGGGGCAGTTGATCGAGCGGTGGCCTCGGGCCCGGTTGGAGCATGAAGTGGACGTGGATGGGCGCCGGGTTCGGGTGAAGGTGAGCGCGGGGAGAGTCAAGGTTGAGCACGACGAGGCTGTTAGGGCGTCGAAGCTGTTAGGGCTGCCGGCGCGGGAGGTTGTTTCGTTGGCTGAGGAGGCTTGGCGGCGTCAAGGAGACGACGAGCCAGTTGCCTAGTATCGAAGCTGTGAATGAAGATCGGCTGTACTTCAGACAGCTTTTGTCGGGGCGGGACTTGGCGGTTGGGGACATGATGGCCCGGCAGATGGTGAATTTCGTCTACCTGATTGGGGATCGGGAGACGGGGGAAGCAGTGGTGGTGGACCCGGCTTATGACCCACAGGGGATTGTGGATCTGGTTGAGGCCGACGGGATGCGGCTCACCGGCGTATTGGCTACCCATTACCACCCTGATCATGTGGGTGGGTCGATGATGCAGTTCTCCATCACGGGGGTGGCCGAGCTGCTGGAGCTGGTGTCGGTTCCGGTGCATGTGCAGGCGGACGAAGCCCGCTATGTGACCATGACTACCGGTATTGAGGAAGACGATCTGTGTCTGCACAAGAGCGGTGATGTGCTGTCGGTGGGGCAGGTGGACATTGAGATGATCCACACGCCGGGCCACACCCCGGGGAGCCAGTGCTTTTTGACCAACGGGCGCTTGGTGGCTGGCGACACTTTGTTCTTGGAGGGGTGCGGGAGGACCGATCTGCCGGGAAGCGATCCGGCGGCAATGTACGAGAGCCTGACGCAGCGCCTGGCCCGGGTTCCCGACAGTGCGACGCTGTACCCCGGCCATCTGTACTCGCCCCAGCCGTCGGCGTCGATGGGCGAGACCCGCCAAACCAACTATGTGTTCATGCCCCGCTCGGCTGAGCAGTGGCTGGCTATGTTCGGCGGGTGATGGAAATGAACTCGACTTCCATCGGCAATCATCTGGCGGCTCTGGACTCCCATGTGGCCGAGCCGCTGGAAGAGTTGGTACAGGCCCTCCACACAGTGGGCTTGGACCCCGCTCTGTTGGAGCTGTGTAAGGCCCGCATCGAACAGATGATCAACGGGGAAGCATCGGGCTCGGTCCGGGCTCCGAGCGACGAACGGGAAAGGACTGTACTGGCGTTCACCGAGCAGTACGTATTGGACGCCCACGGAGTGACCGACGAGCTGTGCGCTGAGTTGAACGCTCATCTCTCGCCACCTGAGCTGGCTGCGCTCACTACGGCCATTGCCACCTACGAAGCCCTGGCCCGCAGCCAGGCCGCACTGAAAGGAATGATGCCATGAGCAGGATCACGATTCCCGAGGGGGGCATGTCTGCGTTTGACCACCAGCCCGAGCTGTTCGCGGTATTCAACCGCTTCTACGGCACGCTGTGGAGCGAGGGGCAGTTGGATCAGGCCACCAAGGAGGTGGGGCGGCTTCGCAACGCCCGGGTCAACGACTGCAACATTTGAAAGAACCTCCGCTTCGCAGGTGCGAAGCAGCAGGGACTCACCGAGGATCTGGTGGACCAGATCGAAGATGGCTACGCCGATAGCGACCTGCCTGACCGGTTGAAGCTGGCCTTGAGAATGGCTGATGCGGTGATCTCCGACCCGTCAGGGCTGAGCGCGGCGGACCAAGCGGCGCTGGGCGAGGAGTTCACCCCGGCCGAGCTGGCTGAACTGGCTCTGACGGTGGCCATGGCCGCCGGGTTCTCCAAAGCGGCAATTGCCTGGGGTCCGCCACCGGTTATTCCGGTCACCGAAGTGCCCACCCCTACTCCCGATGGAACGGTGGGCTGAGCCCAAGACGTGCGCGAGGGGGGACTTGAACCCCCACGTCCTTGCGGACACAGGAACCTGAATCCTGCGCGTCTGCCAATTCCGCCACTCGCGCTGATCGTCGGGGTGGTCAGCGTACAAGACGGGGGGTCAGATCGATAACTGAGAATGGCCGAAGCCAAGTCTGGTTTGAGACCGACTGCCAATCGTCACGGGCGGTGGTTATAGTCCACCGCAAAGTGGGGGGCACCACGGTCATGGAACTCTGATGATCCGGCTAGAAGCGGGGCAAGCCACCGATAGAGGCCGACGTCGAGAGAAAAACGAAGACTCGATGCTGGTTGAAGGGGAACTCTTCGCGGTTGCCGATGGCTTGGGGGGCCATCGAGGGGGAGCGGAGGCGTCTTCCTTGGCGGTGGCGACGTTGACAGCCGAAATCAAGGCTGCGCTTCATGCTCGGACCGGAGACCGCCGCCGCCATCGATTTGGCCGTCGGCCAAGTCATTCACCAGTGCCAACGGTGAGTGAGCTGGTGGATGCGGTGGAGCGAGCCAACGAGGAGATCTTGGCCGAGTCGATATCGACCAGCGAGTTGTCGGGGATGGGGACAACTCTGTGTGCGCTGGCCGTGGTTGAACAAGACCACCGCGAGGCGTTGGCCTTAGTGAACGTGGGCGATTCACGGGCCTACCGTTGCGACGAGAGCGGGTTTCACCAGCTGACCGAGGACCACACCGTGGTGCAGGAGATGGTCAAAGCAGGGATGATCACCCCGCAAGAGGCTGAAGTCCATGAGTACCGGCATCATCTCAGCCGGGCGCTGGGCATTGAGTCAAAGGTGGTGGTTGACGATTGGACTCTGGCCCCAGTGACCGGCCATCGCTATCTGCTGTGCTCCGATGGCTTGACCAACGAGGTACACGACCGGGATATTCACGCGATCCTGCTCCAGTTTGAGTCTCCGAAAGAAGCTGCTGATGCGCTGGTGAGCCTGGCTTTGCAGCATGGCGGAAGCGACAACGTAACGGTGGTTGTCGTGGACGTGATCGACGTAGCCCTACCATAAATCGAGCAAGTCAAGAAGTACGCTGTTTTCGCCATGACAGACAACGGTCCGGAGCTTTTGGGCGGTCGTTACCGATTGCGAAATCAGATCGCTCGTGGCGGCATGACCGATGTTTTTCTCGGTGAAGACACCCTTTTATCGCGCCCGGTAGCCATCAAGCGCCTGTTTCCGGAATTCGCCACCGATCCCAGCTTTGTCGAGCGATTCCGGCGGGAAGCCACCGCAGCGGCCAATCTGAACCATCCCAACATTGTGGCGGTATACGACTGGGGTTCGGCAGAAGGCACGTACTACATCGTCATGGAGTACATCGAGGGCAAGAGCTTGGCTGAGTTGCTTCGAGGCGGCGCTCGACTCTCTCCTGAGCAGGCCGCAGAAATCGCGATGTACGTGGCCGCCGCGCTGGGCTGCGCCCACGAGAACGGGGTAATCCACCGCGACGTAAAGCCGGGCAATGTGCTGCTGTCGCCTGATGGAAAAGTGAAGGTGACTGACTTCGGGATTGCCATTGCCGCGTTCGGGGGAGCGGAGGCGAACCTCACCCAAACCGGCTCTGTGATGGGAACAGCCACCTATTTCTCACCGGAACAGGCCCAAGGGGAGACCCTGGATCATCGCAGTGATCTGTACTCGCTCGGAGTCGTGCTCTACGAGATGCTCTGCGGTCGTCCTCCTTTTGCGGGCGACAATTCGGTGGCGGTGGCCTACAAGCATGTCCAGCAAGCGGTGCCCGCCCCGTCGTCGCTGGGAGTTGTGCTGCCGGAGTCACTTGAGGCCATCACCATGAAGCTGCTGGCCAAGAAGCCGGCACAGCGGTATCCGACGGCCAAAGACCTTCAACGGGATCTGCGGCGTTATCGAGAAGGTCGGCACCAACTATCTGCTCGCCACCAGCCCGCTGAAGCTCAGAAGGAAACTCCACCTCCGCCACCCCAAGAACCTGAGAAACCGACAAGCGCCCAGCAACCCCCGCCTCCACCGCCCTCAGAGGTGCCGCCCCAGCCTCCGGCAGTTCCACCTCCCGCGGTGACCGTCTTGGAGCCCTCATCTCGAGCTGGCCTGTACACCGCGGCTGCGGTGATTTTCATCGCCGTGGCCGTGCTGGTGTTTTTTGTGCTTTCGAACGTCCTGGACAACGGCAATGAGTCGGCACCGCCCGCGGTAACCGTGACCCCCGCTCCGCTTGTTGCCGTACCCGATGTGGTGGGCTTGTCGAGTCAGGCGGCGATTCGTGAATTGCGGGCTGCCGGTTTCGTGGTCAGCCAGGCGTTCGTAGCCAGCGAATCGGTGGATGCCAACGAGGTGATCTCCCAATCCCCTGCGGCGCTGGATGAAGTGGAGCAGGGGGCGGAAATCGAGGTCACAGTAAGTTCGGGGGCCGTTCCGGTGGCAGTGCCCGGGGTTGTGGGCCAAAACGCGAATGACGCTGCCCGTTTCTTGCAAGACCGGGGATTTGCCGCTGAACTGCGGGAGGTTGAGGGTTCCACTGCGCCGGCTGGGCAAGTGTTGCGCCAGGATCCACCGGCCGGAGGCCAAGTCGCACCGGGCAGTACCGTGGTGCTCTTCGTGGCAGAGGGGATTCAGGCCGTTGAGGTGCCCGATGTGATGGGGATGACTCCATTGCGGGCCGCCCAGGTGTTGACACAAGCCGGTCTTGAAGTGAGCGATGAAGTCTTGGAGGAGTCTTCCATCGATGTAGAGGCGGGACTTGTCATCAGCACTGATCCAGCCCCACCCGTGTTGCTGCTGCCCGGCACCCCGATCAAGATCCTGGTTTCTTTGGGCCCGGAGAGCGTGATCGTGCCCAGCCTGATCGGACTGACCCCGGAAGCGGCTGTACAGCGGTTGGCTGAGCTGGAGCTGGTCTTGGTCGAGCCTGTTCCAGACTGCGACTTCCCCAATGACACCGAAGAACTGGTTGGGCGAATCATGGGACAGGTGCCTCCTGCTCAAGAGGAACATCCTGCGGGGACGGAGGTAATCGCCTGTTTGGGATTGCCGACTTCGGTAATTCCGCCGCCGGGACCGTCGGGTCCCGGACCGTCCGGTCCGGAACCATCGGGTCCGGGACCCCCTGGTCGCCCTGCGATTCCGGTCGAAGAACTTGATCCCCGTCGGGCGGCAGCATGGAACGCCGCCTCCGACATCACTGCGAGAGCCGTGGCTGCTGGGCGCCTGCCCAATGCCTTGGGCAGCATCGCGAGATGGAACGCTCTTTCCAGCCAATTCGAAACCGAGTGCAGGGGTCTTGTTGCGACTTACACCGATATTCCCGGATTTGCGGTGGCGTGGAATATAGAACTTCCGTATCCAATGCCCGCGTCAGCGGCGAACGCCGACAATTGGGCCGAGGGTCTGGATGGCGATACTCCGGGGGTAGACAACGGATGCGATGTCTTCTGGAACTAGGCCGGCAGCAATCGACCGGCAGCTATCAACCAGTCTGGGCCAGGAAATTGGACAGCATGTCGTGGCCGGATGAGGTGAGAATCGACTCGGGGTGGAACTGAACGCCTTCTATCGGGTGCTCACGGTGTCGCAACCCCATCACGAGGCCGTCATCGGTTTCCGCAGTGATAGACAAGACATCGGGCACTGAAGAACGCTCCACGATGAGCGAGTGGTAACGGGTGGCCTCGATCGGATTGGGGAGGCCGGCGAAGACTCCGTCTCCGGTGTGGTGGATGATCGATGTCTTGCCGTGCATGACCTGAGGGGCTCGAACCACCTGTCCGCCGAAGACTTCTCCGAGGCACTGCAATCCCAGGCACACACCGAGGACGGGCCGGATACCGCAGAATTCTTGGATGAGGGAGTTGCTCAGCCCGGCATCAGACGGACGGCCCGGCCCAGGACTGATGAGAACACCGTCGGGTTCGAGGTCGCGGGCCTGCTCTAGGGACAGGGCGTCGTGGCGATGAACGATGGGTTGGGCACCTAGCTCCCCCAGATACTGGACGAGGTTGTAGACGAACGAGTCGTAGTTGTCGATCACCAGAATTCTGGGGCTCACCGGGTTCAACGTTATCTGGGGACCGCTCAAGGCTAGAACCAGATAACTCCAGGTCTATCCTTGGCCCATGGCCAAGCCAACGAAGCGAAGAGTGCAAGGCGGACGGGTAACCCCAAGAGGCACCCGGCCCGAGAACGAAGCCGTTCCCCGCGTACCGGTCTCGGCCGAGAAGGTCAGCCCCACCTGGGTGCCGGTGTTGATGATCGCCCTGTTGGTGTTGGGCGCCATCGTGATTGTGCTGAACTACGTGGCGCTGCTGCCCGGAGACACCAACAACTGGTACCTGCTAGGGGGTCTTGGTTTGCTGCTGGCTGGGATGCTGGTGGCCACTCAATGGCATTGATTCTTGGTTGCGACCAGGTGACGCGCTAGTTACGGCTTTGTAGTTTGTACCCAGATTTGTTCACAACCTGTGGAAAACCAACCCTAATCGTCGATTGGGGCCACAAAATCCATGTCATCGCCGCAGTGACGGGGAGGCGCCGGGTCTTCCTCGGGGGCGACGGTCATGCGGACTTCGGTGTAGCAGATTGAGCACCGATAGGTGATTTTCACTTTGCGCAACTCACCCGGCGGAGGAGGCGGCGGGAGGGGCTGGCGAATCATCAAGAGCACGCCGATGCCGACCCGGATCAGGACCATCCCCGCGAGAATGGCGATGAGAACACTGAGCCAGAGGGGCACGTGCCCAGCCTAGATGGGCCAGTACTGTGGGCCTATGGACGAGATGAATCTGGCAATGCTGATCCTGCGGGTGGGCATCGGGCTTACTTTTGCCGCCCACGGATACGGCAAGATCTTTCAAGGTGGCCGCATCCCCGGTACCGCCGGTTGGTTCGACAGCATGGGGATGAAGCCGGGCAAGTTACATGCCTGGATGGCAGCGCTCACGGAAATCGGGGCGGGCTTGCTGTTGGCCCTGGGATTTCTCACTCCTTTGGCGGCCGCGGGGATGGTCGGGGTCATGGTGGTGGCGGCGTGGACGGTTCACCGCCACAACGGCTTCATGATCGTGCGGGAAGGCTGGGAGTACACCTTCGTGCTGGCGGTGGTCGCGGCTTCGGTGGCCACCTTGGGGCCCATGGAGTGGTCGGTAGACAGCGCGTTGGGAATCGACGACGAATGGGATGGCTACGTTGGTCTGGCGATTGGCGCCGGCGGCGGTGTGCTGGCGGGGTTGACACAGCTCGCTGTGTTCTATCGCCCGCCCAAGTCTGACGAAGCTGCTTCACAGTGAGCGATGCCAATGTGGTCCTAGTGGATCATGACGTCCTGCGGCGCTACGAAATCGCCATTCTTGAGGGATTGGGGGTGCCCCCCGATCAAGCTGAAGTCGTGGTCGACAACCTGGTGGAAGCTGACCTGCGGGGTGTGGAGTCCCATGGTGCCCACTTGATCGAGCTGTACGTGGCCCGGCTGAAGTCTGGCCATCTTCGGCCAGTCACAGAAGTGTCTGTGATTCGAGACGACGGTGCCACAGTGATGATGGACGGTGGCGTCGGATTTGGGCAGGTGTCCGGGGTGGCGGCCATGGAACTGGCCGTGGAGCGGGCCAAAGCTCACGGGGTGGCGGCAGTCACCGTACGAGAGGGAACCCACCTGGGTGCCTTGGCCTACTACACCCTCCCTGCGGCTGAAGCCGGCTGCTTCGCCATGGCAGTGCAAAACGGCCCGGCCATTGTGCCTCCCTACGGCGGCCGATCGGGCATCTTCTCGACCAATCCATTCTCCTGGGCGGTTCCTGCCGGGGAAGAACTGCCGGTGGTGTACGACATCGCCACCACCGCGGTGGCCGGGAACAAGATATTGCTGGCCAAAAAGCGCGGTGATCCAACCATCCCCGAGGGATGGGCCAACGATGATCTGGGCCGGCCAACCACGGACACGGAGACAGCTTCAGCCCAGAATCTGTGCTGGTTCGGGGGCTACAAGGGGTTTGGCATCGCGCTAATGGTGGAAGTGCTCTCCGGGATCGTTGCCGGCAGCAGCTTCGGGCACACCGAGCAGACGGAGTGCGAATTGGTGGGAAATCGCCGGCTGGCCAAGGGTTGGATGTTTCTGACCTTGGATCTGGAGCGGTTCTGCGGATTGGACCGGTTTCGAGAGCAGATGGACCAGCTCATCCGAGACGTTCACAACACCGAGCGGGCCGAGGGAGTAGACCGGATCTATGTGCCCGGCGAGATCGAGCACGAGAACCGGGCCGAGCGGCTAGCCCGGGGCATTCCCCTGCCGGTTGCCCTGGTGGAGGAGGTCAGTGCCATCGGTGCCGACTTCGGACTGGCTCCGCTGGGCTTATAGCGATCAAGCGTTCTGTTCGAACACCACCTTGATCGCGCCTCGAGCACCGGCCTCGGCGGCGTGGGCGACGGCCTCCCGAAAGCGGTCCAGGGGATAACGGGCCGAGACCAAGCGCTCCAGGTCGGCTGAAGCCACCAAGTCGAATGCCATCGCGAAGCTGGTGGCAGTTTGTCCATCCGGAAGGTTCTCGGTTCCGTAGGTGTAGGCGCCGACCAGTTCGGTCTCACGGTGCCATAGTCCGGTCAGGTCGATTCGAGCCGATTCAGGCATGCCCAACAACACCACTCGGCCCCTAGGCCTGGTGATGGCGATCGCATCGGCTACCGATGCCGGACTGCCCACCGCGTCGATGGTGACATCCACCCCGCCCGATAGGTAGTTGCCCAACATCCGACAGCCGCTAAACCTCCGCACGGCGCGTCGAACTTCATCAGGGTTGACAATGATGTCGGCGCCCAGAGCGTCGGCCAGGTCCCGCTGATGGGGGTATTTGGCGGTAGCGATGATGGTTCCGGCGGAGGTGAGCGACCGCAATGCGGCCAGCGAGCACAATCCCATGGTGCCTGCTCCCAGCACGGCCACCGAAGCCCCTGACTCCACTTGGGCCTTCACGGCGGCGTGGACTCCACCGGCCGCGGGCTCCAGCATGACGGCAGCCTCGTCGCTGAAGTGATCGGGCACTGGATGGAGTTGACTCCGGTGCGCGACCAGCATCTCTCCCCATCCGCCACTCGTGCTGGAGCAAAAGCCAATCTGGATCCCATCCTTGATGGCGCCTCCGAGGAGATAGCCGTAGTCGTCTCCGTCGCCGGGGGCGGCGCCGGGGAAGGGGGGCGGTTCGCCTCGGGCCTCTGGACCCAGAACCGGTTCGAGTGCCAATCGACGCCCATCCTCATCGACGCCCACCACTTCGTGACCGGGGACGAACGGGAACGACACCAGCGGTTCGAAATAGCGGGAGGATCGGCCCTCCACGGTGGCCAGGTCGGATCCGCAGATGCCGGTCAGCCGAGGTCGAATGGTGTGCCATTCCGGTCCGGGCAGTTCAGGCGGTTCGATGTCGCGCAAGCGGAGTGGGCCTACCCCGCCACCCGCACCGGGCACCACCCGTGAAGCCACCGCGGCGGCCACATAGCGAGCGGGCTTGCGCTCAAATACCAAGGCCTCCATTGGCTCAGTCTTGCCGTGAGGCCGGGTCAAAGACAACCGAGCTGTCGTTTGCCGGAGGCACTGTTCCCGACGCAGTCAGAGACTGAGATACTTGGCCGGGTCGCGGGGCGACCCCCGATAGCGGACTTCGAAGTGGAGATGGGGTCCAGTGGACCAACCGGTACTTCCGACCAGGCCGATCTGCTCTCCGATGTCAACTTCTTCTCCGGTGGACACGTTGTAACCAGAGAGGTGGGCGTACAGAGTTGTCCACCCACCGCCGTGGTCGATGACGATGGTATTTCCGTAGCCCTCTCGGTATCTAGCCTGGGTAACGGTGCCGGAGGCGGCGGCAACGATGGGGTCGCCCGTGTTGTTGGCGAAGTCGAGGCCGGCGTGGAATCGGACGGTTCCGAATATGGGGTGGACCCGATTGCCGTACCCCGACCCAGCCGGTCCGGTTACCGGCCGGAAGAATGTCGGCGGAGCGGGGATTTCGATGTTGTCGAATTGGCCGGCCCGTTCCTGTTCCGCCAAGAGGGCCAAGTCTTCTTGGCGTTGACGCTCCAACTCCGCCAAGCGGGCCAACTCCGCCTCGCGCTTTCGCCGTTCTTCTTCCAGGCGGATTCGCTCCCGCTCCCGCTCGATCTCGTCTTCGATTTCCTCGATGTTCCGCTCGAGTCCAGATATTTCGCCCTCGATGTCGGCCTGGGCTTGGGCTTCGACAGCGATTCTCGCTTGGAGGAGTTCCCGCTCTCGGTTCCACTCCTCTTGGAGCAGTTCTTGGGCCTCTCTGAGCTCGGCCAGCTCGATCAATGCCTCTTCGATGTCGGCTTGGGCCTGCTCAATGTCGGCTTGGGCCTGCTCGGCTTGCCGCACCGAAGCTTCCTGGTCGTCGAACGCCCGACGCAGCCGGTCAATGAGCACCTGGGCGTCAGCGCCCAGCTCCTCTATGTAGAACTGGCGACGGGCGTTTCGGTTGGGGTCGCCGTCTTCGAGGAGGAAATTGGGCTCGTATACGAAGTCGAGATAGATCTGGACCACTTGGTCTTGTAGTTGCTCTCGTATTGCGGTGATCTCGAGCCCCACTTCGGCGGCTCGCTCTTGAGCGTCGACGACCCGCTCTTGGGCTGTGGTGCGGGAGAGCTCCACCGCTCCCAAGCGGGCTTCGGCCGCGGCGATCCACGAATTGACCTGCTTGAGATGCAGGTCCACCTCTTCGATCTGGGCGTTGGTTACATCGAGCTCTTTGATGGCAAACAGTGCGGCGCGCTGAAGTGCGAGCTGCTCTCGGCGACGCTCTTCGATCTCTCGCTTCTTTTCTTCAATCTGCTGCTGCCGCTCTTCCACGAAGGAGTCCTGGGCGGCGCTGGGTGCGCTGAATCCCAACAGCGCTATGACTGTTAGAAGGACGAGGATCCGATTGAATCTGCGCATGAGGAGCTATCGAAATCCGCGGAGGCGGGGGCGATGGCTATAAACGTAACCAAATTGCAACATTAATCCAAGCACCCCTTGATGAGTTCAGTGTGACTGATGTGGTGGTTGTGGTCAATGAATTAGAGGGTTCTGCGGCGGTTTCTCCGGGTATGCATGTCACAGATACCCTGAGGGAATGGCCGGTAGATCCGACGTCTTGGAGCGGCGAGAGCGAGTTGTCCTTGCCGAAGACTTGGCCGGGGTTGCCGAGGGAACTTCCGGTGAGGTGATGATGCACACCGGTATGCGCTGGTTGCGCTATTGGGTGCGATTCGACAGCGGGGCCGAGCGGGGTTCGATCCACCGGGACAAGCTGGTCAAAGAGGCTGATTGGGAGGACTTCCTGGTCAAGCGGGCCGCCGCTGAGGCTGCTGCTGAGGCGGCGGCCGAGGCGGGGGAGTTGGCTGCTGCATCGAACGGCGACGTTGAGGAGCTGCCGGCGGGGGCTGGCGGCGACGACGCCGGAGGAGACGTGGTGGTAAACGGGGCGACGGTGCCCGCTCACCTATTGTCCCGCAGTGCTTCTGCCCGCGAGCGCTTGGGCGGTTAGCAGAGCGGCTAGTCCAGGGCGGCTGCTCCAGAAGTGACTGCGGAGAGCAGGGCAGGGGCCGTCGGGAGGATCTGATCGAGGTAGAAGCGGCTGGATGTCTGCTTTGCCCTCCAGAAGTCAGCCCGCTCCGGTTCGGCCGATTCGAGTAGTCGGGACACGTCCCACGTTTGAGCCATGACCCAACCGCCAACGGTGAGACCGAGCATCTCGAGGAACGGGGTGGCTCCGGCCAAAGCGTCGTCGCCGGGGTGCTCGCCCAGCCAACGGGCGGCATCGGCCACCGCGGCGACCGCCTGGTCCAAATTCTTGTCCAAACCGGTCATGTCTTCTAGTAGCGACGCCAGCGGAGCTCCGTCGGACATGGGAAGTTTGCGTCCGACAAGGTCTATGGCCTGGATGCCGTTGGTGCCCTCATATATGGGGGCGATGCGGCTGTCCCGCCAATGCTGGGCGGCCCCGGTTTCCTCGATGAATCCCATGCCGCCGTGTACCTGGATGCCCAGCGAGGCCACCTCGACGCCTTGGTCGGTACACCAGGCTTTCGACACCGGCGTCAGCAGTTCAGCCCGCTGCTGGGCCTGTAGGCGGTGGTCCGGATCGGGATGGCTGGCGGCGCGATCGGCCGCGGCCGCGTTGAGAAGCAGCAAACCCCGCATGGCCTCCGTACGGGCTCGCATGTCCAGAAGCATGCGGCGCACGTCGGGGTGTTGGATTATCGGTGCCTGGTCACCGGGCTCGGTGTCGGCGCGTCTACCCTGGCGCCGGTCGGCGGCGAAGACCGCCGCTTGCTGGTAGGCCCGCTCGGCCACCGCCAGGCCTTCGAGCCCCACCAAGAGGCGGGCCTTGTTCATCATGGTGAACATAAGGCGCATGCCCTCGCCCTCTTCCCCCACCAGCTCTCCGACTGCTCCGTCGAGCTCCATCACACAGGTGGGACTGGCGTGTATGCCCACCTTGTGCTCAAGCCCGATGCACCGAATGTCATTTCGCTGGGTCAGCGTGCCGTCGGCTTCCACCAAGTACTTGGGCACGATGAACAAGGAGATTCCCCGGGTGCCCATCGGTGCGTCGGGAGTGCGAGCCAGCACAATGTGGACGATGTTGTCGGCCATGTCGTGCTCGCCCCACGTGATGAAGATCTTCTGGCCCCACAGGCGATAGCTCCCATCTCCTTGGGGTTCGGCTCGAGTGGTGAGTGCGCCGACGTCTGAGCCCGCTTGGGGCTCGGTCAATAGCATGGTTCCGGTCCAGGCGCCGCTGGTGAGCGGGGGCAACCAGAGGTGCTTCTGCTCGGGACTGCCGTGGGTGCTGAGGGCGCCGATGGCGCTCTGGCTCAACATCGGGCAAAGCGAGAACGCCATGTTGGCTGATGTGAACATCTCCTGGATGGCCACGTCGACCACCAGCGGAAATCCGGCCCCTCCGTGTTCGGGATGGGCCGACACCGCGGTCCAGCCGCTCTGGATGTATTGCTGGTAGGCCTGCCGAAATCCCTCGGGGGTGATGACGTTGCCGTTGGCGTCGAGCACGCTGCCTACTTCATCGCCGGTTCGATTGAGGGGGGCCATGACTTCGGCGGCCAGTCGCCCGGCCTCGGCCAGGAGGTCTTCGGTATGGTCGAGTCCGACATCGCTCCATGCGGGCAGCTGGGCCAGGTCGTCCAAACCGGCAATTTGGCGCAGAGCAAAGGCGATGTCTTCCAAGGGGGCGGAGTAGGTGCTCATGTCACTCTTCTGGAGGGTTGTCGGGGATAAGAGTCGCCAGCAGCTGCTTGGCAGCCGCGGCAGGGGAGAGCTCGTGGCGCTCGACGCGGACCATTGCCGATTCACCGGACTGGTCGTCGATGATGCGGAGAGCCCGGTCGCGCAAGCCGAGCTCGATCCTGTCGGCCACTTCGCTGCGACGGCGTCGGCAGCGGCGGCGGATCAGTTCGCCGGAGTGGTGAAGATACGAGGTGTGGCGCTCGATCTCCGACCACAAGTCGTCGATGCCCTCCCCCTCGGTGGCGGTGGTCAAGACAATGGGGGCTCGCCACTCTCCCCGATGTCCGAGATCGAGCATCAATTCCAAGTCTCGGCGAGCACCGCGGGAGTCGGGTCGGTCGGCCTTGTTCACGACGAAGATGTCGGCCACCTCCAACAACCCTGCCTTGTTGGCCTGCACCGCGTCGCCCCAGCCGGGGGTCACCACCACCACGGTGGTGTCAGCGGCGGCGGCGACGGTCACCTCCACCTGGCCAACGCCTACGGTCTCCACGATGATCGGGTCGCAGCCCGCGGCGTCGAGCACCCGGACAGCGTCGGGCACGGCCACCGCCAACCCACCGGCGTGGCCCCGCGTGGCCATAGACCGGATGAAAGTACTGCTGCTGACGTTGTTGTCCATGCGGATGCGGTCGCCCAATATGGCCCCTCCGGTCAGAGGAGAGCTGGGATCGATGGCCAATATGGCGGGTCGGGCTGCACCGGAGACGGCGGCCAGTCGGCCGGTAATGGTGGACTTGCCGCTGCCCGGGGCGCCGGTCACCCCGATCACCCGTGCCTGTCCGGCATCGCGGTGGGCCCGTTCGGACACCATGACGGCGTTGTCGTCTTGGCGTTCCACCATGGTGAGCAGTCTGCCCAACGCCCGCCGGTTTCCGGTCCGGGCCGATTCGAACAGCTCGTCGAGCGAGGGGGCGCTCACGGGTTGACGCCCAAGAAGGGATCCGCGGGCTGAGGACTCACCGGGCTGAGAGGTCACCGGGCTGGGGACTGGTGGGCCACGGCAGCGCGCACTGCGGCCACCACTTCCTCGGTTGATGCTCCAGGCCCAAGCACCGCGGCCACGCCGGCCTCGATCAGAACGGTCACGTCCTCGGCAGGCACAATGCCGCCGATCACCACCGGCACGCCCAAACCAGCTTCCTCAACGGCCTGCACCATGCGGGGGGCCAAAGTGAGGTGGCCGGCGTTGTGCATCGACAGCCCGATCACGTCGGCGTCCTCCTGCTCACAGGCCGCGACAATGCTGTCGGTGGTCTGGCGCAGTCCCAGGTAGATCACTTCCATGCCCGCGTCACGCAGGGTTCGGGCTACCACTTTCAGGCCGCGGTCATGGCCGTCGAAGCCCAGCTTGGCCAGCACCACCCGCAGCGGCTCTTGATCGTCCGCAGACAGCGGCGAAATGCCGAGTGTCTCGCTCATCGGGTCACACCATCGCGGTCTCGACGTAGGTGCCGAACACCGACTCCAGTGCCGCGACGATCTCGCCCTCGGTGGCATAGGTCTGCACCGCGTCGATGATGGACGGCATGAGGTTGATGTCGGGCTGACCGGCGGCTTCAACCAGCGCGGCCAGAGAAGCTCGGACTGCGTCATCGTTGCGATCGCCGCGAATCTGATCGAGACGCTTGATCTGCATCTCTTCGGTGGCGTGTCCAATGGACAGAAGATTGGCTTCGTCGTCGTCGTTCTCGGTGAATTCGTTGACTCCGACGATGATCCGCCGACCAGCGTTCACCTCGCGTTCGAAACGGTAAGCGGCGTCGGCGATCTCCCCGACGAAGTAGCCGTCGTCGATGCCGGTGTACACCCCCTCCAGCATGGAGCCGCGACCGATTTGATCTATGTGGTCGAAAATCTCGTTGGCTTGACGCTCCATCTCGTCGGTCATCCACTCCACGAAGTGGGAGCCGCCCAGCGGGTCGACCACTGAAGCGGCGCCGGTCTCGTGGGCCACGATCTGCTGGGTGCGAAGGGCGATGCGAGCAGCCTTCTCGGTGGGCAGGGCCAGGGCTTCGTCGTAGGAGTCGGTGTGCAGGCTCTGCGTGCCTCCGAGCACCGCCGACAGCGCTTGGACGGCCACGCGGGCGATGTTGTTCTCGGGCTGCTGAGCAGTGAGGGAGACGCCCGCGGTCTGGGTGTGGAAACGGCACATCTGCGACTTTGGGTTGGTGGCACCGTAGCGGTCCTTCATCCAGGAGGCCCAGATTCGGCGGGCAGCCCTGAATTTGCCGATCTCTTCAAAGAAGTCGCTGTGGGCGTTGAAGAAGAACGAAAGCCGGGGGGCGAAGTCGTCCACTTTGAGACCAGCGGCGATGGCGGCCTCGACATAGGCGAATCCGTTGGCCAGCGTGAAAGCCAGCTCTTGGGCGGCGGTCGAGCCAGCCTCGCGAATGTGATAGCCGGAAATGGAGACCGGGTGCCAGCGGGGCATCTCCGCAGTGGTGAAGCGGATCAAATCTGTTACCAGGCGGACCGACGGCCGGGGCGGAAAGATGTACTCCTTTTGCGCCTGGTACTCCTTCAAGATGTCGTTCTGGATTGTCCCGCCGAGATGGACTCGGCCGACGCCGCTCTTCTCAGCCACCGCGATGTACATGGCCATACAGATGGCGGCTGGCCCGTTGATGGTCATCGAGGTGGTCACTTTGTCCAATTCGATGCCCGCGAACAGGTCCTCCATGTCGGCCAAAGTGTCGACAGCCACCCCGGCGCGCCCGACTTCGCCCACCGACCACTCGTGGTCGGAGTCGCGGCCCATGAGAGTGGGCATGTCGAAGGCGGTGGAAAGCCCGGTTCCCCCGGCTCGAAGCAGAGCATGAAAGCGGGCGTTGGTGTCGGTGGCGGTTCCGAACCCGGCGAACATCCGCATGGTCCACAATTTGCTGCGGTAGCCGGTGGGGTACAGCCCGCGGGTGTAGGGGTACTCGCCTGGTTGCAACCCGTCGCCGTAAGTGGGGTCGAGGGGAATTCCCGACATGGTCTCGACCATTGGAGAAGTCTATCAAGGAAGTCCGATAGTTGGAAGTGCAACTATCGGATGGAAGCAGTCATTTCCAAGAAAAATGGGAGTTTTACGCGCTTTGAGGGGTGTTCAACTCCGGACCAGATGGCCAGGCCGAGTGCCGGTCAATTCGCCGTCGGTCTGCACAACTTGGCCGGCAACCAGAGTGGAGACAAAGCCGCTGGCCTTTTGAACCAGCCGCCTCCCACCCGCAGGCAGGTCGAAGACCATTTCAGGGGCTTGCAGGCTGAGCCGCTCGAAGTCGATGAGGTTGATATCGGCCTTTTGGCCAGCCGCCAGCGTGCCCCGGTCGTTGAACCCCACCAATGCCGCCGTGTCGGCGCACTGCCACTTGACGAGCTGCTCTACTGGCAACGTGTCGCCCCGCGTCCGGTCTTTCCCCCAGTGGGAGAGAAGGAAGCTGGGCATGCTGCCGTCGCACAGGAACCCGACGTGGGCGCCGGCGTCGCCCAAACCCGGGACGCTGAGTGGGTGGGACAGCATCTCCCTGGTGAGCTCGAAGTCGCCGTCGGCGTAGTTCATTACGGGGACGTACAGCAGTTCGGTGCCGTCGCGGGCCAACAGCGCGTCGTAGAGCGCCTCGTGAGGATCCACGCCGCGTCGGACTGCATCGGCGGCCACACTGACGTCGGGCGAGGGCTCGTAGTCGGGCGTTTCGCCCAACGGGAAGAGCTTGTCGAGACGATTGAAGGTGTGGAGGGGTTGGGCGGCCAATTCGGCCACCAGGCGAGACCTCACGTCGGGCTCGCGCAAGCGGGCCACTCTCTCCGACAGGTCGAGGGCGGCGAACTGGTGGTAACCGGGGCAGGACAGCAGCGCGTGGTACGTGGACTGCAAGCCCACGAGCACGCCCACCGGACGGCTGGCCACCTGCGCTCGAAGCGGGATGCCAGCCTCGTTGGCCTGGGTGATGCGGTCGAGGAGCTGGTGGCCCAGATCGGGCCGGGTGTCGGGGACGGCAATGGTCAGGGACAGCGGTCGGCCGCTGCGCCGGGCCATCTCGGCCACCAGATCGAACTCGGCATCCAAGTCCACCCAGTCGCCCACCATCTCGAATACTCCCTTGCCGGTTTGGCCCACTGCCTCGGCAATGGCCCACAGCTCGGGAGCACCGGCGGTGAGGCTCGGGGTGTGCTCGCCGGACTTGGTCTTGTGATTGATGGTGCGGCTGGTGGTGAAGCCCACCGCGCCGGCGGCCACGCCTTCGGCGGCCAACCGGGCCATCTCGGTGACTTCGTCGTCGGTGGGGTGGTTGTTGTGGTCGGCCCCCCGCTCTCCCATGACGTAGGCCCGGAGCGCGCCATGGGGTACCTGGGCGGCCACGTCGATGGTGCGGGGCTTGCGGTCGACGGCGTCGAGGTACTCGGGGAAGCTCTCCCACTCCCATTCGATGCCCTCGGCGAGAGCCGCGCCGGGTATGTCTTCTACCCCCTCCATCAGGCCGATGAGCCATTCCTCTGAGCCGGGCCGTACCGGGGCGAAGCCCACGCCGCAGTTGCCCATAACCACCGTGGTCACCCCATGCCACACCGATGGGGTGATCTCGGGGTCCCATGAGACCTGTCCGTCGTAGTGGGTATGGATGTCGACAAAGCCGGGGGTGACGAGGAGGCCGTCGGCGTCGAGCTCTTGGCGTCCTTGGGAAACGTTGGCGCCGACCTCGGTGATTGTCTCGTTGTCGATGGCGATGTCAGCGGTGAATCCTGGTTGGCCGGTGCCGTCGATGACTGTGCCGGCGCGGATGACGAGGTCGTGCATGTGGTGAGGTTACTCCCTGTCGGTATTCTCAGAGCATGAGTGACGATGCTGCGATCAAGAATGTTGTTGCCCGGTTGGCGATGCTGGCGGATGAGGGGGATTTGGAGGAGTACGTGGACTTGTTCACCGACGATGCTCGGTGGGACATGCCAGGAGGAGAGTTGCAGGGGCGAGAGAATCTCCTGGCCGGAGCCATCGAGCGGCGTGCCGCAGGCACCGTGGGGCCGGGGAGCAATACCCGCCACGTGATCACCACCCAAGCGGTAACGGTGAACGGCGACGAGGCTGTATCCGATGCCTATTGGCAGTTCTGGGTGAACACCGCCACTGAGCCGTCGATTGCATTGTTCGGGACGTACCGGGATCTCCTGGCGCGGACCGAGAACGGCTGGAAGCTGGCCCACCGCACGATTTCATACGGCTAGGGGCGCGACAGTGCCAGTGCTTGAAGGCCGGGTGGCGGTGGTCACCGGCGGGGGCCGGGGGATCGGACGGGCCATTGCTGTGGGGATGGCCCGGGAGGGGGCGACGGTGGTGGTGTCGTCCCGGACCCGACAGCAGCTTGATTCGGTGGTGGCCGAGATCGAGGACGCGGGCCAATCGGGGCTGGCGGTGGTGGCCGACGCCGCCGATGAAGACCAGGCCCGCTCGCCGGTGCGGGCGGCAATGGCCGAGTTCGGGCGCGTCGAGGTGCTGGTGAACAACGTCGGGGGTTCATCGGGAGGAAATCACGACCCCTTCTCGGGAAGTGCCGAGCCGTTCATGGCCACACTGCGGTTGAACCTCATCTCGGCCTTCTGGACTAGCCAGGAAGCGCTTGTCCCAATGCGAGAGCAGGGCTATGGCCGCATCATCAACATCGGCTCGGGAGCCTCCAAGCGGGCCGCGGCCAGCGTGGGCTACACCGCGGCCAAACACGGTCTGGTGGGCCTGACCAAGCAGTTGGCCATGTCGGCGGCGCCCCACGGGATCACGGTTAACTGTTTGTGCCCGGGATGGACCAACACAGCACTGGTGGATTTTGAGCGGCTGGCTGTGGCCAAGGGCGTCAGCACGGCCGAGGCTGAGGCCGACGCCCATGCCGACAGCGCCCAGCGCCGAATTCTGGAACCCGAGGAACTGGCTCCGATGGCGGTGTTGTTGGCCTCGGAGGCGGGCGCCGGCATAACCGGACAAGTGATCAGCGTTGACGGGGGCTATCGCCTCTGAATTCCCGGTACTATCGGCCCCCAGAAGGAGAATCGCATGGCGCTGACCGCGGTGGAGGAAGGCTTGAGGGTTACGCCGATCACTGGCGTGGTGGGGGCCTATGTCGAGGGCGTCGACCTGACCGAGTGGCTCTACGACCCAGCAGGACAGGCGAAGCTGAGGGATCTGCTTTTCACCTACGGGGTTGTCGCCATCAGGGACCAAGACCTCACACCGGTGCAGCACAAGGCCGTCGGCGAGATCTTTGGGCCGCTTCACACCCACCCATTTGCGGTGAACATGCCCGAGCATCCCGAGATTCTCATCCTGGACACCACAGAGATGAACAAAGTACTCAAGTGGCATGCCGATGTGACCTTTGAAGTCGCTCCTCCGCTGGCGTCGTTCCTGTATGCCTTCGAAGTTCCCCCCGTGGGGGGCGACACCCTCTTCACCCACGCCCAGGCCGCATACGAGGGGCTGTCGCCAGAGTGGCAGCAGCGCTTAGAGGGGCTGCGGGCCGTCCACTCCAGCACCGCTACCTTCGGGCCGAAAGGCACTTACAAGCGTGACTGGGACAAACCCCGCCATGAGCACCCCGATGTGGAGAACAGCCACCCGGTGATCCACACCCACCCCCACAACGGCCGGCGGGGGCTCTACGTGAACTCGCAGTTCACCGTGGCCATCGAGGGCATGGATCCGGCGGAGAGCCGCTGGCTGCTGGAGTTCCTGTGGGATCACATCGCCCATGTCCGGTTCCAGTGCCGAGTGCAGTGGGAACCGGGCACCCTCACCATCTGGGACAACCGAGCGGTGCAGCACTCCGCCGTTCCGGATTGGACCGAAGGGCGCCGCTACATGCACCGGGTCACCGTGCACGGTCCTGCTATCGAGTAAACAGAGCCGCAGTGGAGATTGCGGCGTTCCAACAGCTCATGGAGGACCTGTACGGCCCCCAAGACCGGGAACGGGGCATCCCCGCGACGGTGGCGTGGCTGTGCGAGGAGTTGGGGGAACTGGCCCAGGCGGTGCGCAAGGGTGACGACGTGGAACGTCTGCACGAAATGGGGGATGTGTTGGCTTGGCTAGCGTCGCTGGCTAACCAGTTGGGGCTTAGTTTGGAAGAGGCGGCGTTGCGCTACCGAGACAATCCGCCGCGCTAAGGGCCGACTAGAGCTTCGGCGATTTGGATGGCGTTTAGGGCGGCGCCTTTGCGGAGGTTGTCGCCGGCCACGAAGAGGGAGAGGCCGTGAGGGACGGTTGGGTCGACACGGATGCGGCCGACCAGGGTGGGGTCGATGCCGGCGGCGGCTTGGGGAGTGGGCACGTCGTTGAGCGCGACGCCGGGGGCGGCGGCCAGCAGCTCGGTAGCCCGCTCAGGGCTCAAGGGGTGGTCGAATTCCGCGTTGATGGCTAGGCAGTGGCCGGTGAACACCGGCACTCGAACGCAGGTGGCGCTCACCGCCAGATCAGGGAGCTCCAATATCTTGCGGCTCTCCTCCACCAGTTTGCGCTCCTCAGAGGTCTCCCCGGAGTCGTCATCGATCCAGGACCCGCACTCGGGCACCACGTTGAAGGCGATGGGAGCGGCGAACACCGACGGCGCTGGGAACGAAACGGCCTGGCCATCGTGGGTGAGGCCAATGGCATCGTCGGCCACTTTGCGCACCTGTTCGTCGAGCTCGGCAACCCCGGACAAGCCACCTCCGGAGACCGCCTGATACGAGGAGAACACCAGCCGGCGCAGTCCGGCTTCAACGGCCAACGGCTTGAGCACCGGCATAGCCACCATCGTGGTGCAGTTGGGATTGGCCACGATTCCCTTGGGGATCTCAGCCAGCGTGTGGGCGTTGACCTCCGGGACCACCAGGGGCACGTCGGGGTCCATGCGCCAAGCCGAGGAGTTGTCGATCACCGTGGCACCGGCTTCGGCCACTCGGGGGGCTAGTTCTCGGGAGGTGACGCCCCCCGCGGAGAACAGGGCAATGTCCACCCCGCGGTAGTCGGCGGCGGCGGCATCCTCGACAATGAAGTCCTGGCCTCGCCAAGACATGGTCCGGCCGGCGGAGCGGGTCGACGCCAACAGCCGCAGTTCGGCGACGGGGAAGTCACGCTCTTCCAACAGGCGGCGCATCACCCCGCCCACCTGGCCGGTGGCGCCGACAACGGCAACTCTCACGGCGAAAATCCTACCGTTGGCACGGCGGAAAACCGCGGTCGTTATCGGGACAGGTCGAAGGCTTCGTGCAGCGCAGAAACAGCCGCATCGGTCTGGTCTTGGCGTATGACGCAGCTGATGCGGATGGGAGAGGTGGAGATCATCTCGATGTTGATCTTCTCCTGGGCCAGCGTCTCGAACATGGTGGCGGCCACGCCGGGGTGGGACTTCATCCCCGCCCCCACCAGGCTGACCCGGGCGATCTTGCGGTCGGCGGTCACGCCGGTTGCCCCGATCTCATCAGCCACCTTTTTCGTCAGATCGGCTGCCGTGTCGGCGTCCTCGTCGGGAACCGTGAACGAGATGTCGGTGACGCCGTGCTCGGAGGCGTTCTGCACGATCATGTCCACGTTCACGCCGGCGTCGGCCAGCTTGCGGAACATGATGGCGGCCACGCCAGGCCTGTCGGCCACGCCGGTGACAGTGATCTTCGCCTCCGAGGTGTCGGGGGTGACCGATCGGATGATGGGTTGCTCCATGGAAGACTCCTCTTTGACCACCCAGGTGCCCTGCTCCCAGGTAAAGGCGGATCGAATGTGCAGCTTGACTCCGTAGTTCTGGGCGACTTCCACTGAGCGCATGGCCGGCTTGGGACAGCCCACTGCGGTCATCTCCAGGAGCTCGTCGAACGAGATGGTGCCCAGCTTGCGGGCATCGGGGCACACCCGGGGATCGGTGGTGAACACCCCGGGCACGTCGGTATAGAGCTCGCAGGCATCGGCCATCAGGGTGTGGGCCAGCGCCACCGCCGTGGTGTCGGAGCCTCCCCGGCCCAAGAACGTCACGTCGTTCTCGGTGCTGACCCCCTGGGATCCCGCCACCACCGGCACCCGATTGGCGTCCAGGGCGGCCTGAACTCGGCCGGGGGTGATCTCCAGAATCTTGGCGTTGCCGTGATTGGTATCGGTGACGAATCCGGCCTGGCTGCCGGTGAAGGAGTCGGCCGGCACTCCGAGGTCGTGGAGGGCCATGCAAACGAGGGCGCACGCTTTGCGCTCCCCGGCAGTGATGAGCATGTCCAACTCCCGGCCCGGCTGAGTGGTGGACACCGCCGAGGCCAGCGACAACAGCTCATCGGTCTCCTTGCCCATGGCGCTGATCACCAAGACCACCTGATCGCCGCGATCCCGACACCGGCGCACATGGTCGGCCACCTCGCGGATGCGGTCGGCGTTGGCTACCGACGTACCGCCGAACTTCTGAACCACCAAGGCCACGCCCAAACGCTACCGGCCGCTCATGGGCACTTTTGTGGTTGTTATCCGAGATTCTTGCGCTGATAGGCACTTCGGTGACTGCCATCGTAGATTTCAGGCGATGGCCACCGACAAGAGACAGCGTCAGCGGGCGCGCCGACAGGTTGCGCAGCAACGGGCCAGGGTGACCGAGAGCCGCGGCCGAATCCGCTCTAGAGGTGTTCGGGTCGCTCTGATTGCGGCGGTGATCGTGGTGGCGGTTCTGATCTTGTGGCTGGTGGTGCGAGATGACGGCAGCGACGACACCAGCGGGGACGCCGCCATCGGAGAGACGGCCCAGGGCGATGGCCCCGACGCCGCACCGGGCACCGGCGGGTTTCCCGACCTGCCCCCGCCCCCGGGCCCCGGAGGCGAGCTGACCGGGGAAGTCACTCCGTGCCCCGATCCGGCGGGTCCGGCGTTCCGAGTGACCTCCTTTGAGTCGGCTCCGGCTCAATGCCTCGATCCCGAGCTTGACTACACCGCGGTGTTCGACACAACCCTGGGACAGATCAGGGTGGCTCTCGACCAGGAGGCCAATTCCGAGGCGGTGAACGCATTCACAGCGTTGGCCGGATACGGCTACTACGACGGAACAGCCGTGTTCTACACCGATCCCACCGGCGGCTACATCCAGGGCGGGTCGCCCCACACCAACAATGCCGACGATCCCGGGCCGGGTTTCACGGTGGCTGCGGACGAGGCCGAAGAGTTTCGGCAAGGTCAGTTGCTGTGGTCGGCTGAGGGAGATACGACCGGACAGTTCCTCCTGCTGGCCTACGACGAGTTCCTGCCATCCCAGCCGGTTTCGGGGCTCACGAGCCTGGGCCAGATTTCCGACGGCAGCTTGTCGGTGGTCCTCGATACCCTCGTCCTTCACGTTGACGACCCGGACACCGCCTTCGGAGGGCGACCGTCTGAAGCGGTCATCGTCAACTCCATTGCCATACAATCCACCGACCCAACTCCTGAAGGGAGCATTGATTTGAGCGGATGTCCTCCAGCAGACGGATCAGGACCTCAGGTCCTCGATTTCGACGGCCCCCAGCCCATGTGCTTGGACGCTTCCAAGCAGTACACCGCGGTGTTCGACACCACCGCGGGAGAGATGCGGATCGAGCTCGACGTGGCCAACACGCCGATCACAGCCAACAACTTCGCGGTGTTGGCCCGGTACCACTACTACGACAACACGCTGTTGTTCCGCACCGATCCGGGCATCGGCATCATCCAGGGTGGGGCGCCGCACACCAACTCCCCGTCTGATCCCGGTCCGGGCTACACCATCCCCGACGAGGGATCGGGGTTCACTTACGAGCCGGGTCAGATTGTGATGGCCCGCACGGCGGCGCCCAACAGCGCCAGCGCCCAGTTCTTCTTCGCGGTGAACGAGCAGACTGCCCGGCTCAACAACCAGGGCACCTACGTGGTGTTCGGCCAAATGGACGATGCCAGTTTGGCGGTGGTCGAGGCCATTTTGGCCAGCCACGTCGACCAACCCAACAACCCGCTGGGCGGTGGGCCTGAGCCGCAGGTGATCGTCAACTCGGTCACGATCGAAGAATCCGGCTAGTCCGCTAACCCCCGCGCTCTGGGTGGGGCAGAGTATGGGGATGAGGCTTGTCCCCGAGCCCAGCCAGTGGGAGTTTCCTCCTGCGGAGACGGCCGATGAGCATGGTTTGGTGGCAGTGGGGGCGGATCTGGCCCCGGGCACGTTGCTGGCGGCCTACCGATCCGGTTTGTTTCCGATGCCATTGGGACGAACCGACAAGCTGGGATGGTGGTCGCCCGATCCTCGGGGAGTGATCCCACTCGATGATCTCCGGGTGACCCGCTCGCTGCGCCGGTCGCTGCGGCGATATCGAATAACGGTTGATATTGCCTTTGCCGATGTCGTCGATGCCTGCCGAACGATTGAGCGTCCTCATGGTTGGATCTCACCGGATATCCGAGATGCCTATGTTGGGCTGCACCGTATGGGCTGGGCCCACAGCGTGGAGGCGTGGTCGCAGGAGGGAGAGCTGGTGGGCGGGTTGTACGGGGTGTCGATCGGCGGGCTGTTCGCGGGAGAGTCGATGTTTCATGTTGATCGCGATGCGTCGAAGGTGGCGCTGGTAGCGCTGGTGGGGAGGTTGAACCACGGTGGCGTAGCCCGGCTGTTGGATGTTCAGTGGGCGACGGAGCACCTGCGGAGCTTGGGGGCGGTGGAGATTCCGCGGAGCGAGTACTTGGCGCGTTTAGAGAAAGCAGTGAAGCAGCCTTCTGCTCCGTGGGCTTCCTAGGTTGTACCACCCGCCGGTCCACCTGTGGTGGGCTACCAGCTCTCTTTTTTGGGAGGGAGCTAGGGCAGGCGGGTAACTGAGTCGCCTTGGTGGATGGGGCCGGGGTGGACAACTCGGGCGTTGATGCCGCGGAGGTTGAGGGCGCGGCCGGTGGGGGAGTTGACGAAGCGGAGGGCGGCGAGGCCGAATCGGGAGGAGAACTTCTGACAGCCGGTGTGGGGTTCGGCGGTGACCTCGATCACGGCGTCGCCGAGGGCGAGGCGAGTTCCGGGGGGCAGGGTTTCGGTGCTGATGTCGAGATCGATGTACAGCTGATCGCCGGCGAGGGCCCAACGATCAATGGGCCCGGCCACCGCGGCGATGGTCCGGGCGTTCATGATGTTGATCTGCGCGTCGAGGAGGGGTCCGCCGTCGGGCGTTTTCGATGAGCCGCGCTGGACCCAGGTGTCGCCCACCAAGCCCTCCTCCAAACTGAGATGGCCGACTTCCAGGACCTCGCGCTCATCCACCGCGGGACGGCGCACGATCAACTCCAGCGTGCCGTGGTCGGATGGCGCTTGGCGGATGTGGTCGAGGGCGGCTTCCAGTTCCTCGGCAGTGCGGTGGTGGGCCGGGTCGGTGGTCATCGCTTCAACGGCTGCCGCTGTTTGCGAGTTGCTGAGGGGGCGCTCCACCATCGGCCGCTGAACCGCCAGCGGGGTGCGGAAGGAGCCAGAACCCCGACGGCCGCGGGGCGAGGCCAGAGGGCCTCGTAGGCGACCAGAATGGCAGCCACTTCGGCATCAGTGGGCTGCGGGGTGATCTGGATGAGGCTCATGAGGCTGTTCTAGCTGGTCTCTTGGGTAACGCCGGAGTGATTTTCCGCGCTTGCGGACTAGAGCGGGATGATCCCGTGCTTGCGAGGCAGCAGTTCCTCCCGCTTGGAGCGCAGCATCTCGAAACCGGCGATCACCAGGCGGCGGGTGTCGGCGGGGTCGATCACATCGTCGATATAGCCCCGCTCGGCCGCGATGTAGGGGTTGGCGTAGCGCTCGGTGTAGTCGTCGACCAACTCAGCCCGACGGGCGACGGGGTCGGCGGCGGACTGGAGCTCGCGGCGGTAGATGATCTCCACCGCTCCCTGCGGACCCATCACGGCCAATTCGGCGCCCGGCCAGGCGAACGACAGGTCGGAGCCCACCGACTTGGAGTCCATCACCACGTAGGCACCGCCGTAGGCCTTGCGGGTGATGACCTGGATGCGGGGAACGGTGGCCTCGCAATAGGCGTACAACAGCTTGGCCCCGTGGCGGATGATGCCGCCGTGCTCTTGGTCGACGCCGGGCAAGAAGCCGGGCACGTCCACCAGGGTCAGCAGCGGGATGTTGAAGGCGTCGCAGGTCCGCACGAACCGGGCCGCTTTTGACGACGACTCGATGTCGAGCACGCCGGCCAGCACCATCGGCTGGTTGCCCACCACGCCCACGGTGTAGCCGTTGAGCCGGGCGAAGCCGCACACGATGGACTGGGCCCAGTGGGCGTGGTACTCCATGAACTCCCCGTCGTCCACCACCCCCTGGATCACCTGGCGCATGTCGTAGGGCAGGTTGGGGCTGTCGGGCATGATGTCGCGCAGCTCGGGGGTGAGCCGCTCGGGATCGTCGGTGGCATCGATCCTCGGGGGCTCCTCCAGGTTGTTGGGCGGGAGGTGGCTGATCAGGAAACGGACCTCATCAAGCACCTCCTCCTCGGTTTGGCCCACAAAGGTGGCCACCCCCGACTTGGTGGAGTGGGAGCGGGCCCCGCCCAGATCCTCCAGAGTGACCTCTTCGCCGGTAACGGTCTTCACCACGTCGGGACCGGTGATGAACATGTGCGATTTCTCGGCCACCATGAACACGAAATCGGTCATGGCCGGGCTGTACACCGCCCCGCCTGCGCACGGCCCCAGGATCACGCTGATCTGGGGGATGACGCCGGAGGACTTCACGTTGCGGTGGAAGATGCCGCCGTAGGAGTCGAGCGACACGACGCCCTCTTGAATGCGTGCCCCGGCCCCGTCGTTGAGACCGATCATGGGAGCGCCTACTGATAGCGCCAGGTCCATCACCTTGTGGATCTTCTCGGCAAACACCTCGCCCAGCGCGCCGCCGAACACGGTGAAGTCTTGGGCGAACAAGAACACCTTGCGGCCGTCGATGGTGCCCCAGCCGGTGATCACCCCGTCGGTATAGGGCCGCTCCTCGATTCCGCTGTCCAGGGCCCGGTGGCGGGCCAGCATGTCGAGCTCGTGGAAGGAACCGTCGTCGAGCAGATACTCGATGCGCTCCCGGGCCAGCATCTTGCCCTTGTCGTGCTGGCGGTCGACCGCCCGCTGGGGTCCGGCGTGGAGGGCCTCGTGCTTGCGGCGCTCCAAGTCGTTGAGGCGGTCCTTCATCGAGTGCTCGGCCATTGTGGTGACAGGCTACATGGGGTCTGGGTTGTTGAGCGTGTCGTGTTTGACAGGTTGGGGATCAACGACTTCCTTTGTGTGGGGAAGGGATGGGTAGCCTCACTCTCGTGGTTTTGGATTCAGGGCAGAGGCGGGTGGCGGTATTTTGCAGCTCGTCGCTGGGGACTGAGGCGGGGTTTGCGGAATTGGCGGCTGATTTGGGGCGGCGGCTGGCTGACGAGGGCATTGGGGTGGTGTTCGGCGGGGGGCGGGTCGGGCTCATGGGGGTGATGGCCGACGCGACCATGGCCGCGGGCGGCGAGGTGATCGGGGTGATCCCGAACTTCTTAGACGAGATCGAGATTGCCCATCAGGGGCTGACCGAGCTCCACCTGGTGGCCGACATGCACGAGCGCAAGCAGCTCATGTACTCGCTGTCAGACGGGTTTTGCGCACTGCCGGGCGGATTGGGGACCCAGGAGGAGTTGTTCGAAGCAGCCACCTGGACGCAGCTGGGGCTGCACGAGGGCGGGCGGTACAAGCCGGTGGTGTTGTTGGATGAGGACGGTTTCTGGGAGCCGTTGGCCGCGTTTCACCAACAGCTTGTCGATGTTGGGTTCATCAAGCCCGACAAGGCGGGGATCATCCAGCGGGCGGGCTCGATCGACGAGGCGTTGGAGCTGCTCTATCCGTCGTCGAGTTGAGACTGGAGGCCCTCTACGGCCTCGATGAACTCCTCGACGAGGTTGTAGACCACCTGGCGGGTGGGGAGGGATTGGTTCATGGCACCCACGATTTGGCCGACGAAATAGTTGGTCAGCTTCTCAGCACCGCTGCCGGGGTGGTGGGCCACCCGGTCGATGCGGCGGCGGGGCTCACCGGTCAGCATGATCTGAAGCGGCATGGGGAGAGGGTCGGGGGTATCGGTCCGGTTCCACTCCTCGGTCCAGGCCGAGCGCAGCATCCGGGCCGGCTTGCCGGTGATAGTGCGGGACCGCTCCGTGTCAGAGGATCCAGCAGCCAGGAACTTCTGCTTGACCGCGGGGTGGGTTTCAGCCTCCTCGGTGGTAAGCCACACCGAGCCGCACCATGCCCCCTGGGCGCCCAGTGCCATGGCTGCAGCCATTTGGCGCCCTCGGCCGATACCCCCGGCGCCCAACACCGGCACGGGGGCTACCGCGTCCACTACCTCGGGGATGAGAACCATGGAGCCCACCTCTCCGGTGTGGCCGCCAGCCTCGTATCCCTGAGCGACAATGATGTCGACGCCGGCGGCCACATGGCGCTCGGCGTGGGCGGCCCGGCCAGCCAGGGCGGCGACCCGGGCGCCGGCGGCATGGCTCTGGGCGATCATCTCTGGGGGAGGCGGGCCCAGCGCGTTGGCCACCAGCGCAGGTTGGTAGGCCAAGGCGATCTCGAGTTGGCGACCGGCGCGGCGGCCCGATAGCGGGGCCGCGGGACCCCAGTCCCGGGGTGAGCTGTCGTCGGGTGGCAGCGGCGGCACGTCATAGCGCTCGAGCAACTCGTCGAGAAATTGCCGGTGCTCATCGGGGATGAGGGAGTGGGCCTGCTCCACGTCCAGTCCGCCCTGCTCCACGCCCTCGTAGCGGGCGGGAACGACAAGATCGACGCCGAAGGGGCGGTCGCCGACCTGCTCTTGGATCCAAGCCAGATCGGTTTCCAGGTCTTCCTCGGTGTGTCCGACAACGCCCAACACGCCCAATCCACCGGCCCGGCTGACCTCGGCGGCCACATCGCGGCAGTGGGTAAAGGCCAGTATCGGGAACTCGATGTCAAACATCTCGGTGACGGCAGTACGCATATCTGGTCTTCCTTTCAGGTCTTTCCCAATCGGCGCTTCAGGTCGTCGGCTCGCTCAACAAGATGGTCGCCGCCCAATCTGCTCATCAGCTCGGGGAACTCCGGGGTGGGGCCGGCCCACTCTAATTCGTCGAGGCCATCAAACGTCGGGGCATCGTCGTCGATGGTGGCGATGCGGCGGAACAGCATGGCCAACTCCCGGTTCTCGGCCAGGGTGGCGGCCAGCTTGGCCGAACCCCGCACGCTCACCTCCCACTGGCCGACAGCGTCGGGGATGTTCTCCAAGTGGATGTAGTGGGATAGCACCGTCGCGGTAGAGCGGGCCCCCCAGCCGGCCAGGCCGGGGAAGCCGTCGGCGGTGTCTCCCACCAGGGCCAGGTAGTCGGGGATCGACTCGGGTAAAACCCCGAACTTGTCCACCACCCCTTGGTGGTCGATGAGTTTCTGCTGGCGGCGGTCGTACTGCACGATGCGCCCGTCGACGGTCACGCATTGGGCCAGGTCTTTGTCGGGAGTGCAGATCAGCACCTGCTCTACTTCAGGAGCCAGAGCGGCCTTGCGGGCCGCAGCGCCCATCGCGTCGTCGGCCTCGTGCTTGACCATGGGCCAGATGCAGAAACCGGCGGCGGCTAAAGCCTCCTCCACCAGGGGGAACTGGGCCATCAGCTCGGGGGGTACCCCTTCGCCGGTCTTGTAGCCGGGCCACAGTTCGTTGCGGAACGACTCGATCACCTTATCGGTGGCTATTCCGATGTGGGTGGCCCCGTCGTCCACCAGCTGGAGCATGCTGTGTACCACGCCCCGGGCCGCTCCCCGTTCGGCGTCGCGGTTGCCCGGGGAGAAGTGGTAGCGGAACAGCTCATATGTCCCGTCAACAAGGTGGACCCGCACATCGCGACCGTATCCTGTTCGGCATCGAAGGCGAACAGACAAGGGAGAAGCAATGAGTGAAACGGTGATCTTGGCCGGTGCCCGCACGCCCATCGGAAAGATGTCGGGCGGGCTGGCGTCGTTTCGGGGGACCGAGCTGGGGGCGCTGGCCATTCGGGCCGCGCTGGAGAGGGCGGGCGTGGCCCCCGACCAGGTGGACTACGTGTTCATGGGTCAAGTGCTGTTGGCCGGTGAGGGTCAGGCCACGGCTCGACAGGCAGCGGTGGGGGCGGGCATCCCGATGACGGTGCCGGCTACCACGGTGAACAAGGTGTGTCTGTCGGGCATCAACACCGTTTATCTGGCCCACCAGATGATCACCGCGGGCGACGCCGAAATCGTGGTGGCCGGAGGCATGGAGTCGATGACCAAGGCGCCCTACCTGTTGACCAAGGCCCGGGAGGGGTATCGCCTGGACGACGGCGATCTGGTGGACTCCATGATGTACGACGGGCTGTTCTGCGCTTTCGATCACTGTGCCATGGGGACAGGTACCGAGAAGTACGCCGCTTCGAGCGGCCTGCCCCGTGAGCCCCAGGATGCGTTCTCAGCCCAGTCGCATCAGCGGGCCGCGGCCGCTGCGGCCGCCGGCCGGTTCGACGACGAGGTGGTGCCGGTAGAGGTGCCCCAGCGCCGGGGCGATCCAGTGACGGTGCCGGCTGATGAGGGGGTGCGCACCGATGCCACCGCCGAGTCGCTGGGCCGACTGCGCCCGGCGTTCGCCAAATCGGGCAACATCACTGCGGGCAACGCCTCACAGATCTCCGACGGGGCCAGCGCGCTGGTGGTGGCCAGCCGGGAGCGGGCTGAGCAACTCGGCGTGGAACCGCTGGGCACCTATGTGGGCTACGGCCAGGTGGCTGGACCCGATCCCTCGCTGCTCACTCAGCCGTCGCGGGCCATTTTCCAGGCGCTTAAGTCAGCCGACCGGAACCTGGGCGACGTGGACCTGTTTGAGATCAACGAGGCGTTCGCCGCGGTGGCTCTGGCGTCGATGGCCGACCTGGGGATTTCCGACGATGTGGTGAATGTGAACGGCGGGGCCATTGCCTTGGGCCACCCCATCGGAGCCAGTGGAAACCGCATCGTGCTTGCGTTGTTGCACGAGCTCCGCCGTCGGGGCGGCGGCTTGGGGGCAGCTGCGCTGTGCGGCGGCGGCGGCCAGGGGGACGCGCTCCTAGTAGAAGTCTGATTGTTACAAACCCAAGATGACTTGACTTCGTTTCGTCATCTTTGTAATGTAATTGCAATAAACAAGCGCCGCCTTATGCGTGTCGGTTCCCAATGCCCCCCGCCCGACTCGCTAAGGCGGTGTCTTGCGTTTGCAGACTGGTCGACTTAGCCCGCCGAGATGCGCTGACGGCCCTCCAAGGCGCGGCTGAGGGTCAGCTCGTCGGCGTATTCCAGATCACCGCCCACGGGGAGGCCGCTGGCGATTCGGGTCACGGCCACCCCGAGCGGTTCGATGAGGCGGGCCAGGTACATGGCAGTGGCCTCGCCCTCGATGTTGGGGTTGGTGCAGCAGATGACCTCGGTGACGTTTTCGTCGTTGATGCGGGCCAGCAGCTCTTTGACACGGAGTTGGTCGGGGCCGATGCCCTCGATGGGGTTTATGGCCCCGCCGAGCACGTGGTAGCGGCCTCGGAACTCCCGGGTCTTCTCCAGGGCCACAATGTCGCGAGGCTCCTCCACCACGCACAAGACCGCCGGGTCGCGGCGATGGTCAGCGCACAGCTCGCATTCGGAGTGCTCGCTGATGTTGAAGCACCGCTGGCAGAACTGAATTCGGGCCTTGGCCTCCTTGATGGCGTCGGCCAGCCTCAGCGCATCTTGCTCGGACACCTTCAGCAAGTGGAAGGCGATGCGCTGCGCCGATTTGGGGCCAATGCCCGGCAGGCGGCCCAGCTCGTCGATCAGCACCTGGACCGGGGCGGTATAGACGCTGCTTGCGCTGTCCATGGCTACCCCTGTTGGCTGCTCGCGGCGGGCGGATCGAAGGTGACGAGTTCGGAGTCGGGGAATGCCGCCATGAGATTGGAAATGGCTTCTTTGGTGGCAGTCTCCTCGTCGATCAGCTCATCGGGATCCACGGCCTCAACTTCATCGTGGGCGGGAGGCGCCGGTGCCGGCTGAATGTCGGGAGGCGATGCGGTGCTGTCGTCGTCGATGGCCAGACGCAGCGGCACTGGCCGTCCGAAGTGCTCTCGGAGTGCGTCGTCTACCGCCTCGCGGACTTCCTCGCAACGGTCCAGGTGGATTTGATCAGACAGGGCGAACACCACGCTTCGGGGATCGTTGGCGATGAAGCGGCCGGCCTGGAAGCGGATCCGGGCCCGGTTGGGAAGGTTGCCCAGGATGGCGTCGGCCCAGGCCATGACCATCTCTTCTCGACTGGGCAGGGATGCATCGGCATCGTCGGTGACCGTGGTGGCTCCGGCGGCCTCCGGGCTGCTTGGTGAAGTCGCAGGCGCTCGTCCAGCTCGCATTGCTCCCAGCGTTGGGCGAGGGGCTCGATCCGGTGCCGGTGCGGCGTCGGAGTCGGAATCCTGGGGGACAGATGCCGCCAGAGGCGGCTCGGTGTCTACGGTCTGCTTGGCTTGGAGCTGGGCGATAGCGGCTCGGGCTCGCTCATGCCCGCTGCTCGTGCTGCTGCTGGGCGAGGATTCCGGCGAGGCAGGAACGGTATCGGTGCTACCCGTCGAGGGGGTGGACGGGGGAGGACCGCGGCGCTCCAGGCGCTCGACGCGCTCCAACAGGGCGCTGGTGTCGGTGTCGAGGTCTCGGCGGGTGAGTCGTCCCAGTGCCACTTCCAAATCCACCCGGGGATCGGGGGCTTGACGCATATCCACCAGGGCGGTCCCCAGTACCTCTAGGGCACGGGTGAGTCCGGCCGGGGGGATCTGCGCCGCGGTGGCCCGGGCGCTCTCCTGCTGGGCATCGGTGAGGTGGCTCAAGTCGGCGCCCATTTTGCTCAAGAAGGCATTCCGCAATCGATCGAGGAGGGCCTCGCCGATGATCCGGGGCTCCCGGCCCGACCGCAGGGTCTCATGCACCGCGACAAATGCAGGGCCGTAGTCTTGACCGGCTAGCGCCTCCACGATGGCGTCCACCGCGTCGAGCCGATCAGCGACACCGCCGGCGGCCACGATCTGGTCGAGGGCCGAGAGCGTGTCGCGAGCCGATCCGGCCCCCCGGTGGACGGCGTGGTTGATGGCGTCGTTGTCCACTTCCAGTCCGGCCTGCTCCACCACCCAGCGGGCGTGGTCGGCCAGCACGTCGCCGTCGATGAGGTTGAACTCCAAGTGCTGGGTGCGACTGCGGATGGTGGGCACTACTTTGTGGGGCTCGGTGGTACACAGCACGAACACCACATGGTCGGGGGGTTCCTCGAGTGTCTTCAGCAGGGCGTTCTCCGCTCCAGGAGTGAGCATGTGGACCTCGTCCAGCACATACACCTTGGCCTGGCCGGGAGAGCCCATCGCCACTCGGGAAATGAGGTCGCGGACGTCGTCCACCTTGTTGTTGGAAGCGGCGTCGAGCTCGATGAGGTCGTAAGAAGCATTGTTGGCGATGTCCAGGCACGACTGGCACTTGCCGCAGGGCTCGCCGTCGCTGCTCAAGTCGGTGCAGTTGAGGGCCTTGGCCAGGATGCGGGCCGTGCTGGTCTTGCCGGTGCCCCGAGGACCGCTGAACAGGTAGGCATGGCCGACTCGGCCCTGTTGGACCGCATTTTGCAGAGCCCGGACGACGGGCTCTTGCCCCCGCAGCTCCGCGAAGGAACCCGGTCGATAGCGTCGATACAGCGCCTGAAGGGCCATTGCGCCGACTTTACTCAGACTGAGCGACAGCTAGGCCCAGTCGGGCGGAATCAGTCGGGCCGTGGGTCTCCGGTCTCGAAAGTGATGGCCAGGCGGTCTGCGGCACACCCCAGGATCCGCTGAGAGCTGCTGCCTCCCGGCCCTGACTCGGTTCACGGGCTGGCGTTGCACAGGACCCGACCATCACATTCCAAACCGGGCCCACGGCCCAGATGTCGCCAGGATAGCGGCAACCGGTGCAGGACCGCCCGTCGGTGTGCGGTAAATTCCCTAACTCCCGGAGGGGTGCGAGAGCGGCCGAATCGGCACGCTTGGAAAGCGTGTGTGGCGCAAGTCACCGTGGGTTCGAATCCCACCCCCTCCGCCATTGTGATGTGTCAAGACATCGGAAAGGCGTGAACCTGCGCGGGCGGGTGTTTTTCATGGTTTGGGTTGGGGTTGGTAGTCGCGTTGGGGGTTGAGGACGAGGGTGCGGAGGAGTTCGCCGGTGGTGTGGTCGATGACGCG
>JAJEGM010000045.1 GCA_022819825.1 Acidimicrobiia bacterium
CGGCACGATCACCGGTGCCTGGGAGGTGGACCGCGAGGACGAGGATCTGGTCCCGGTTCTCACCGAGATAGCCGCCGGAGAGCCGGAGGCCCTGTTCTTCCCGATCTTCTGGCCGACCGGCGGTTACCTGGTGGAACAGGCCGCGGAGATGCCAGGGTTTGCAGATATGGTGCTCGCCACCGCCGACGGATTGCTCAACGACAGCTTCCTGAGCCTGCCCCAGAGCGAGGGCGCCTACGTCTCCGGTCCCGACACCCGATTCGAGGACAACACCAACCAGACCACAGGCCAGAGCGCCCCCGGCCTCCGGGCCCGGTACGAGGAGACGGCGGAAGGGTCACCCACCGGCACGTACTGGGGCCATGCCTACGACGCCACGGTCCTGCTCCTGGATGCGATCAGCGCTGCCTCCTACGTGAGGTCGGAGGATGGGGTCCTCGTGATCGACCGGGCCGGAATACGCGAATATCTCGACAACCTGTCCGGATTCCAAGGTGTCACCGGGGTTCTGAGTTGTGACGAGTTCGGCGACTGCGGCGCTTCCCGGGTCGTGATCCACGAGCATCTCGACTCCACCGACATCGAAGCCACCCGCCAGAGCGTGGTCTTCGAGGTCGGGCCCGACGACGGGCAGTCACGCCCCTCCCTAACCGAGCACTGAACCGGCGGCACCGCTCCAAACTGCCAACAAGCTTCCTGGACAGTACATCAAGCGGGTTGGTGGCTGGTCTCCATTCGTTTGCGCCGAGACACCTTGGCTTCCCTCGCCACGGGGCCGGCCCACCGATAGCTGGCCCGTTAGGTCGCCACAGCCAGCCGTGGAATATAGCCACGATCTTGCCTCCGATGCCCGCCGGGGTGTCGGGCCGCACCCGCATCCTGGCATCGAGTTCTAAACGCCCCGCCACCGAAGGCGCTGCCAGCCTGGCTCCAGAAAGGCCCCACACACCGCGGGTCCGCATCGGGAACAACCACCCCCCCGCCTCCCACAGCGCACGAGCGGTACTCTCGGTGGGAGGTGGTACCCCCGTATTCCGGAGTCGGGATACTTGAATTGGTGGTGTGCGATGTCAAGGCCGGTTGAATGTTGCGCGGTTTTGGCCGGTTGAAAACTGCGCGGTTTAGTGGGTGACCTCCTTTCGTTTGCCTCGGAGTCGGTAGCTTTGGCCTTTGAGGACGATGACTTCAGCATGGTGGACGAGGCGGTCGACCATGGCTGCGACGGCTACGGGGTCGCCGAAGATTTCTGCCCAGGAGGAGAAGTTCTTGTTGGATGTGACGATGAGGGATCGGCGTTCGTAGCGGGATGAGATGAGCGAGAAGAACAGCGAGGCGGCTTCGGGGTCGAAGGGGATGTATCCGACTTCGTCGATGATGATGAGGGGGATGCGGGCGAGGCGGTCTAGTTCGTCGGTGAGCCGGCCCTGTGTTTTGGCTTCGGAGAGTCGGGTGACCCACTGTGTGGCGGTCGCGAACGCGACTCGGTAACCGCGGCGGGCTGCTTGGACCCCGAGGGCGATGGAGAGGTGCGTTTTGCCTGTGCCCGGTGGGCCCAGGAAGATCACGTTGTGGGCTTCTCGGACGAAGTCGAGCTGGTGGAGGTGGGAGATCTGGGCTCGTGAGATGGATCGTTGGTGAGCGAAGTCGAAATCGTCGAGGGTCTTGGTTTGCGGGAACCGGGCCGCGCGGATGCGGTTTTGGCCGCCGTGGGTTTCGCGGGCGGTGACTTCTTCGGCGAGGACCTTGACCAACAACTCGAGGGGGTCCCATCCCTCGGCTCGGGCTGTCTTGGCCATGTCGGGGGCGACTTGGCGGATGCGGGGCATTCGGAGAGCTCTGGAGAGGAACGCCACTTCGGAGCTGAGACCACCCATCAGCAGGCCCCGATGAGAGCGTCGTAGCAGGCCAGATCGACTTCGGGAATGTCCGCGTCCGCGGTCACGAGCCGGGTGCGGGCTTGGCGGGCGAGGCGCAACAGGCGGGCATGGGCAGGGTCGAGGACAACGTCAGCAGGGGCATAGCTGCGCTGGTGTTGGGCGACCTGGCGGCCGTCGATATGTATCACCACCTCTCGGTGGGAGACACGGACGCTCACCCGCCGGCCGGCCAGACCTGGCGGTGTCGAGTAGTCAACATCGCCAATACGACAGAACCCGTCCCGACTCACCCTCACCTCGGTGCGACGGTCGGTATCCGGCAGCGGGTCAGGCAGCGCATACAGGTGCTTCTTCTCGGCTGCCCAGGCGTGGGCCACCTTGGCGCCGACTCTGCGGTGGTGACGCTCGAACGCCACCTCCCGGGCCCAGCGGTCATGCTGAGCTTGGATATCTGCGATGGAGCCGAAGGAACGGAGCGGGAGGAACGACCCCTCCAGATAGCCGATAGTCCGCTCGACCTGGCCCTTGGACTCCGGCCGGCGGGGCAACAGGATGATGGGACGGAGCCGCAATGCTCCGAACAAAGCAGCCACCGAGTCATGAACCCGCGCAGGGCGGGACTTAGGCACCACAATCGAGGTGTCCCGATCCACCACCACCGCCTCGGGAGCACCACCGAGGCGCCGCAGTGTCCGCAGGAACGCTTCGCAGAAGTCAGCTGCCGTCTTGGAATGGCAGAACACGGCGGAGTGCGCAGCAGAGTGCGGCAGCGTGGTCACCAGCCCATACACCTTCCGGGTGATGCCCCCACCCACCGGAACCGATCCCGGCAGCTCCCACCAGTCGCACTGAGCCAACTCCCCAGGCAAATACGTAGTCCGCTGATACACCCGCGGGTCTTGCCTCGGGGGACGCACCCCGGCCAGATAATCCTTCAGGATGCTTATCCCACCGTCATATCCCTCCCGGCGCAGCCGCTCCATGACCACACTCGCCGGCACTCTCGGATCCCTCTCCAGCATCACCCCGATCGACCCCTTAAAGGGATCCAACTTCGAACCCCGCGGCTTACGCCGATACCGAGGAGGCTCATCCAAGCCCAACAGACGAGCCACCGTATTGCGGCTCATACCCAGCCGCTCAGCCACCCGCGACTTCGACAAACCCTCCCGATGGAACAGCCGATGGACCTCAGCCCAATCATGCACTACATACACCCTTTCCTCCCAGAACCGACCAAACGGCCCCAGGGTCATCGAAAACTACGGAACCACCGCGCA
>JAJEGM010000015.1 GCA_022819825.1 Acidimicrobiia bacterium
ACGCTCAGCCCGAGGCTACCGAAACCTACACAACTACCGGCTCAGAATCCTGCTTGCCGCCGGACGAAAACCAGGCCAAACTCAACCCGTCACAAAAATCAGAACCCGACGTCCCCGCTTCATCGCGTAGAGCCAGTTTGGTTCTCTCGCTGACATGGTTGACGCCCTCACTGGCGCTGTCGACCAACGACCTCAAGACACAGCATTTGCAGTCGCTCAACTAAAAAAGTACCTACCAGACCCAATCCACCGGATCAAACTTCATGATCTTCTGACTTCAGAGACAAACAGAACCATTGACGAGTTCCGCGACCTAAGTGTTGATGGCGAACTGGACAGTCAACGATATGCAGAACAAATGAGATCCTATGAAGGTGCAACCGCCGGACTGCTTAAGCTATTGACAACCGGGGCATTTTTCGCCGATCGAGAGGAACATGACCAGCTTCTGTCTAGATGTGTGGAGCGAATAGCAACCCGAAGTGTGACGCATTCAGGAAAGACTCTACTTATCAATATGCAGCAGTATCCGACTCTTCTAGCACTCCATGCAGTGGCTTTGGGAGCTATTGCTGCCGATCGTCTAGAACCGATAGCCCTTGTTTTAGGAGCCATTAGAGTAAAGAATTCGGAGCAGGATTACTCTATAGGAGTTGCTGTAAGCTCCTGGTGGGTTCTGGATACTGATTGGGTAAAGAAAAGCATTAGCGAGTTGGAGAGCCACAAGACACCAATCTCGGAACGGCTCCTATACTGCATGCGATCAGCATCACACGAGATTATTCCGGACGATAAGCGACTGGAAGATCTATTCGATGAAGTCGAATACTTGTTGGGGCTCTGCTACGCATTCCAATTTGGTAATGGTCCTGTGGGGAGAGCGACATGGCGCAGAAGGCAAACGAACCAAGACCCGGGTGAGATAATTGATCGACACTTTGGCTTGTTCAGAAACTTGAAAGTGTTTCCTCAACGAGAACAATACGACAATACCTGTAGGTCTTACGACGAGTTGATCCGATCAAGCTACTACAGATTGTAGGGCTGGCGAACCATTATCTATAGATCTATCGCAAGACATCTTCACAATGCCGTTCTGTGTCGGGGGTGTGTGGTCGATGGAGTGGCCAAGGTGTTGGCCTCTGATTCGAGGAGTTCGCTCATGCTGCGGGTGGGAGATCTTCCACGGTCAGCAAGTCACCCCAGATCAGCCAAAGATCGCGTAGCAGGGGGTTGTCGAGGCGGTCCTGTTTGCCAAGCTCGTAAAAGCGGCGCAATCCCAGCTCGGTAGCTTCGGCGTTCCTCCTCAACATCTCAACGATGTCCTCTCGCGTGACGGTCAAACTAGTCATGGAGTCCTCCTTAGAGCGCGCGCAGATAGGTGGGTATCCACCTGTCGTTGTGTTGGCCCGGCTTTGATGTCGGGTGGGAGCCCAACGACAACGACATGGTGGAGGTGTGGCAATCATGCTTGCTTTGGAGCCGAGGGTGGTGGATGCGGTGTGGGCGGCTGTGGAGCGCTATATCCCAGAGCGCGGGGAGGTGTTTCATCCGCTGGGCTGCCATCGGCGCAGGATTCCCGATCGCGATGTGTTCGAGGCCGTGTTGTTCCGGCTGGTCACGGGCTGCTCGTAGGATGTGGCGGGACGCTTGGGCAAAGGCGGCGAGACCGTTTTGAGGACCCGCTACAACGGCTGGAACGCGAGCGGCGTGTTCGACGCGGCGGTCGAGGAGGCCTTGGCGGGCTACGACCGGATCGTGGGCATCGATTTGTCCGACGCGTCGGTGGACGGGTCTTGTCACAAGGCGCCCTGCGGCGGCGAGGGGACGGGCAAAAGCCCTGTTGACAGGGGCAAATCCGGTTGGAAGTGGTCGATTCTGTGCGACCGCGACGGCATCCCGGTCGCCTGGGCCGCCGACGCCGCCAACGCGAACGACCAGACCATGCTGGCCCCCACCTTGGCCGACGCCGCCCGACGCGGCCTGCACCTCGACATCGAGACGCTCCACCTCGACCGCGGCTACCAAGGCGAACCCGTGCGCCGAACCTGCCTGGACTACGGCATCGACGACATCGCGCGCGCCCAAGCGGCCCCCCGGCAAAGCCCCCAGCGCACCAAGGCCCGTCCCGCTGGGCATGCGCTGGGCCATAGAACGGACCAACTCCTGGCTGTCGAACTTCGGACAACTACGCCGCAGCACCGACCGCAGCACCAAAGCACGCCTCGGACAAATCGCACTCGCCATCGCCTTGATCATCACCATCAAACTCTTCAAATGGGCCGACCGATGGAACCCCAGCTAACCACCAATCCGCGCGCGCTCTAAGCGTCGTAATCTCGGATTTCTTCGGCCCAGTCCTGCTGCTGTCGTAGCAGCGACACGCACAGCATCATGGCGAGAAGAGCGTTCTCTTGGGACAGATGCTCAACCGTTGGCTGGTGGACCGTCGCGTGCCGGGAAACGGTGTCAGGGATCTTCTCATCCTGCTCTCCATAGAATGGCGTATAGAACTTCGGAATCGGTGCGATTAGAGCGTTGCGATGAACTCTGGTCGGCTTGAGAGCGCCAGGGCTGGCGGCAGCCAGTTCACGCTCGGCGAGTATGTACTTGTCCCTCTTACGGTTTGCTTCCCATTCCTGCTCTGCCTGGTCGCTCTCGAACCTTTGTACCCGCGGCACTGACGCCCATTGGGCGAGCGGCTCACCGACTGCGACGGCCAGAGCCATCGCAGCTTCGTGGAAGCCCGCCTGATAGGCGTCCAACGAACGACCGATGAGCGTGCGTAACTCGCTGACCCACTGGTCCGAGCACTCATCGAGAAGCAAGCGACATTGGGCCACGACCTCCGCCTCACTCGCCATCAGCACACCCATGCGGTCTCCCGGCGCGGCAGCGACCAGCGCCTTCAGAACGGGTGTTGGCGGAACCCACACCACGGGGATGCCATTACCGACAGCAACGGGCAGGATCTCCTCGGGCCGCAGACCGCACCCGCGCCAATTCTCCGGCCGGATCAGCCGCAGAGCAGCCGAAAGTGCTCGGTTGGTCTTGGCCTTTTCGAGAACATCCGCGTCGTCGACGTGGTCGAACTGATCCAAGATCTCCCGCAATGAAATAGTGCGTCTCTCCGCCACGCAGCCCAGACTCCCAAAACCGATCAAGCACTACCAACCGGATAAATCCACACTGGCGGACTTTGACTTCACGGTTGAAATTTGGCTACCGAGCGCACCGGTTCAGTTGTCGACGAGAGCGGCGATCTAATCGTCCCGTCTGTCTGCTGAATGAGAAGGGCGCCCGGGACGCGCAGCGCTAGGACATTCGGGCTTACATCATTGGAAGTCGAGTCGAAGACCACTTCACCAAGCACGCTGGGGTCGTCATTGCTGCGCGCTTGCCGATCGACAGCCTCCACGACCCAGACGAGTCGCGAGAGGCGGGCAAGCCGTAGTTCCTTGACCGACTCGACGTTCAGCCCTCGATCCGCTGCCTTCTCCTTGTACTCCGAAGAACTCATCGCGATCGTTCGAAACGTCAATCGGTCAGCATCCACCAGATCTTTGAAAGTCCCGGTTCCTTCGAGGGTGTCGTACCTCAGCAAGAGTTCGCGGCCGGTGCGCTCGGCGGCCTCCGGGAGCAGCCAAAGCTTCTCGGGAACCGGTGCAAGCAGAAGTTGCCAGGGAGAATATGGATCGTTCGTCGCTGGATCGGCGTCGTTCAAAATGTCATTAACCCATAGGTAGGGACCGCGTTGATCATCATGTCGTACGAACGTGATCCACGGATCGTTGTCGCGATTCGTCCGCTTGTACCCGATGATTGCGAAGGCGTGCTCATGCGTACCGACCAAGATGGGGTAGGAACTGTTGAGGAAGCGACACAACACGGCTATCGCCCTGGTGTCCCATGTTCCAGGGTCGGCGTCGTCATCACGTGGAGACAGCGGTGGCTCCCGCCCAGAATCTGGCAGATTGCCCATTCGATAGACGATCGGCGGCAACTCGAATTCCCGCATCAGGTTGCTGAGTTGTAAACCGGTCAATCCCTGGGAGGGAAGCGGTCGCCCTTCTGCCACACTCGCATCGGCAAAGAGGCTGAAGTCTGCCATGGGACGCCGCGACACGTCACCACGCAGATATGCCGTGTAGTGGCAGATCCATGCAGTGACGTGAGCGCATCGCCCGAACTGCGTGTCTTGCTGGGCAAACGGAACCCCCTCAACCTCAAGCGCCTGACCAAAGAAATTGACTCTGTCACTAACTGACGAATGGAGGAACTCCCGCATGTCGGGCGGAGGTGCTAGCACCGTGCGGCCAACGCGTCCGAGGGGACTCGGACGCACAATCAGATAGCCCAGATAGCCGCGACGGGCTCCGCTAGGAAGCGCAGCGATCTCCTCTGGCTGAAGCTCTGCCTTGAAGAAGTGGAGACGATGCGCGGTATCTGGAATCTCGGCAAAGGTCTTAGAGAAGAAGCTTGAGTACTCGCTGCGATAGTCGAGGTCGATATACCGAGTTTCGATTACGACGGTTTTGGCGCGATTGGCCCTGGCCACCTCTAAGCAGCGCTCAAGGGGACGCCCAAGAAGATTCGGGTCGTACCGCGAACGAAGAGCTTGCCAGTCACTGTCTCCACGAAGAGAGACGACATCGGCCGGGTCGGGATCCTCCCAGCCCATAGTGGCGTTAGCTCAGTCGCAGCGAACTCGAAGATGCTTCAGCCTCGCGGCGACGCCGGGCCATCTCAGACAGATCGTCAAGGAGGGCCTTACGCTGCTTGGCCGTCAACATCTGCTCGATTGACCGAAGCGTTGTGCTCCCTGCCTTGCTTTCTGCCTTTGGGAGTATTCCCTGCCCTTTTGATGCTTGCTGCCTCGCCACCCTCACAAGTTACCCGCTCCTGCTTCGCGGCACGCGAATCGGGGCCGAATCATGTACTTGGTTCACCTGCCGCGACGCTTTGGAGCGCGTTGCGACAATGCGCTCCCTGCGGCCGTCTTGGATGCACGGCCCGTACGGCCGTCTCGCAGAACCTTCGATGCGGCCTTAGCGGCTCGGGCGCTTGTCTTCCGGGACTTTGCCATGGTTGTCTCCTCTGGTTGGCAATGTACTCTCAAGTGTACGCATACCTGGACCCTGTGTCAACTGTAGTGTACGATGTAGGCTGTGGTGAACGGCAATGCTGGCGACGCCAAGGCGCTTGGACGAGAACTCGCTTCAGCACGACTCGCTGCCCGAAGGTCACTTAGGGACGTCGCTGGCGAATCCGAGATCTCAGCGGCTTACTTGCAGAAGCTTGAACGAGGACAGGTCGAGGAGCCTTCACCCCGGATCTTGCAGAGGCTCTCAAATGCGCTTCGGGTCGATTACAGCCGACTGATGCAGCTTGCAGGCTACAAACTTCCGAGTAGCCGCCGTCCGACTAGCCCACTCGCAATTCGCTTTGCGGACGCTCGATTGACAGAGGCCGAAGAGCGAGCAGTAGCAGCATTCATCGACCACCTCGTCCAACAGCGGGGGGAAGAGTAGGCGCTGGCAGGGCCTGCAATGGCTGCCTATAAGTCGAGGAACCGGCCGACCAAGGGGAGGTGTGCAGCCCGCAACTCCCTGTATAGTTCATGGTCTAGACCCCGGAACCGTCCCTGCCTCGGCAAACGGCCGGGGTTACGCCTTTCTGGGACATTGCCATTGCTGCTCGTTACCCTGACGCCGTTCTGAACCAGGGGTCGCGGTCGATGAGTTTGCTGACTGTGGTTACGAGGATGAGGAGGGCGGCGGATAGGGCGGCGCCGGTCCATAGGACTAGGCGGGTGTCGCCTATGGCTAGGAGGCCGGCGACGGCGGCGGGGCCGCCGACTTGGCCGATGCGGATGGCGGTGCCCCAGGCGGCCACCATCACGGCCCGGTGCTCATTGGGGGCCAGCGAGGCCGCTCGGCTTTGCAGCGGGACCACCACCATCTGATCGGCGGCACCGAGCACGAGCACCGGGGCGATGATCACTGCCAGCGAGGGCGACGCCGCCATCCCCGCCAGGCAGATAACGAAGCCGACGTAGCCGGCCCGCACGATCACTGAGGTTGAGTAGCGACCGGCCATGCGGCCCATGCTGAGCGCCACCAGTCCAGCCGACACTGCGGGCAGCGACTGGATCAGCCCCCGAATCCCGACCGAAGTGCTGAACTCATTTTCCAGGTGGATGGGCATGGTGGTGATCCCGACCGCGAAGAAGATAAGGAATGTGAACGGGGCCACCAGCAGCAACACCCCCACCTCAGGGCGCATCAGATGGGGGCGAGCTAGGCGAAGCTGGTGGCGCAGCGGTTCAGGAGTCCGCCGCTCGTCAGGAGGCAACAAGGTGGCCGCAAACAGGGCCAGCACTATGGTGGCGGCGTGCATGGCGAACGGCCCCCGCCAGCCGAACAGCTCGGTGAGCAGGCCACCGGCCGCAGGCAGCGCGGCCACACTCAGGTTCATGGCCAGGGCGTTCTGGCCGATGATCCGGGTGCGCTCAACTCCCTCGTAGTTGTCGCCGATAATGACCAGCGCCAGGCTGAGGAATCCCGATGAGCCCAGCCCCTGGACGAACCGGAACGTCAACAGCATGGCCAGATTGGTCGACGCCATGATCACCAGGCCGGCCAGCCCGAACAACAGCAAACAGGGCACGATTATGCGACGGCGCCCATAGCGGTCGGCGGCCACCCCGATCACCGAGGCCATGAACAGGCCGGGGGCGTGGGCGGTCATCAAGATGAACACCGATGTCTGGTCAGAGATGTCGAACGCCTTGGCGATGTCGGGTATGGCGGGGGCAATGGAAGCGTTCGGGAGGATCACCGCGGCCCCGATCAGCCACACCACCACGAGCTGCGACCGCCGAAGTCCCACGTCTCGACGGTATTGCCCCAACGTGCCGGGTGGCATGATCTGAGCGTGGAGATGGTGGCGACCCGGGCCGAAGAGTCGTGAGCTTCCGGCGGCTCGCTCTATTGCTGTTGGTGGTGCTGCTCGCTGCCGGCTGTACCACCAAGACCAGGGAGCTTCCCCAAGGGCCGCCCCGGGAGATCCGCATCATCAACAACGTGGAGGTGGCCGACGACGACCGCATCCTCACCGTCCGCTACTGGGGCACCGAGTGCGAGGAGTTCAGCGATTCCGAGGTCGAATACGGCATCACCCAGATCAAGATCACCATCTACGCCCTGGTCACCACTGAGGAATGCGAGCGCTCCGGCCTCCAGCAGACCGCCTCCATCACCCTCGACCAACCCCTGGACAACCGCATCATCATCGACGCAAACACCGACACCGTGGTCTGGGAGCCCTAACGGCCCTCCCTGGCGACTGCGGGGCTGTGAGGTGGGAGGGGGCAGCAACCGTCAGCAATCGTCGGTAGATCAGCAATATCGCGGTCAAAAAGGGCGGGCGTGATGGCGCCGTGAACTTGTGGGGGGCCTGGGAGGGCAGCAGCGACACTTAGGGCAGCGTGCTGGCCAATGGCCGAGTCGAAGTAGTTGGTAATGATGACTTTGCGGCCTTCGATGATCCAGCGGCGGGCAGCAACGTAGGCAGTGCGGGGACCTCCGAGGGCCATGGGCTTAACCACCACGACGGAGATTGACTCGGGAACCTGGGCCCCAACAGAGCCGAGGCTGTCGTCTATCGCGACGGGGATTGAGGATTGCTCGGCCACCTGAGTCAGGGCTTCGATTCCCGCAACCGGCTCCTCGACGTACTCGATTTCGAATTGCTTCAATCGGGACAGCGCAGACACTGCTTGATCCACGGTCCATGCTCCGTTGGCGTCGAGCCGAAGACGACAACTCTCCCCGATGGCTTCTCGCACGGCGGCTACTGCAGCCACGTCGACCTTGAAATCGGACGCGCCCACCTTCAGCTTTGTCGTGCCATAGCCGTCAGCCATCGCGGCGACCGCGTCTTCGGTGTCGGCTACAAGGGCGTTGAGCTCCACTGCATCAGCTACTGGCCCGCCCTCGGAGAGCACCTCAGCCTGGGTTTGACCACTCTGCTGAGCTTCCAAATCGAGCAAGGCCAACTCGACCGCACCGTGGGCAAACCGTTCGAGGGGCAGGTTTCCAGGATCGGGATCAGCCGCCCACGCTTCCAATTCTGTCCGTGTGGCCGACGGATCAGCACCAGGCCAACCGGGCAGGGGCATAGCCTCTCCCCAGCCGCTGACGCCACCGTCGGAGATCTGGATCAGAATTCCATCTCTTTGGGTGATGGCTCCTCGGCTAGTCATCACCGGAAGGCGCAGCTTGAGCGAGACCTCGCTCAGCTCGACACGCATCGGATCACTGCGGCTGCGGTCGAGTCGGGGGCTTCCAGATGGGTGGCATGACCAGCGTCGGGGATACAGCAAATGGTTGCCCGGGGCATGGCCGCGGCCATTTGCTGGGCGATAGCTGCGAACTTGGCGTCGTCTGAGCCAACTATGAGGGAGCAAGGCATGGACAGCTCTGACGAGCGACAACCGATGGGGTCGACCGCCCCGGCCCCCATGCCCCGCAGACTGTGGGCCAGGCCTCGGGGGTCGCAGCTCAGCCGCTGGGCTCGCAGCTCAGCCTGCTGATCGGCTGGCAGTCGGGTTCGCTGGGTCGCGAAAAGCGGTCGGTCGGCCCAATAGTCGGCGAACCACTCGATGCCCTCTGACTCGATCCGGTCGGCTAGAGCCTCGTCGGCAGCGATGCGCTCAGCTCGTTCGGCGGAATCGTCGATGCCGGCTCGGGCCCCGATGAGGGCTAGCGCAACAACGCGGTCGGGATGGGCCAACGCCACGTGGAGCGCGACCCGACCACCCATCGAATAGCCCACCAGAGCGAAGCGCTCTAGATGAGCAGTGGCCGAGACCACACCAGCTACGGCGGCGGCCATGGTGTAGTCGACCGGGTCGTCGGAAATTGGCCCCGAACCGTGGCCGGGGAGGTCAAGCGCCAAAACCGGGTCGGGCAAACGGCTGGTGAGCGGGGCCATAGCCGCGGCCGAGCCGGTGAAGCCGTGCAGGACCACGGTGGTTGTCTGGTTCATTCGGCCAGATCAGCTAGCTGCTTGCGCTGCTTGATGGCTGTCCCGTGGTCGACGGGGATTTCGATCAGCGTCACCCCCGAGGCCTTCGTAACGGTCTCGGCCAAGTCATCAGCCTGTCCGGTCCGGTGGTAGTTGACGCCTAGCCCTTCGGCCAGTTTGCCGAAACCGACTCCATGGGGCGTGTGGAACAGTTCTCCAAAGTGAACGTCGGAGCCCCCCTCGGCCACGGGTAGCAACGAGAAGATGCCGCCGCCGTCGTTGTTGGGCACCACCACGGTGAGGTCGGCGTCCGTCAGGGATGCGGCCAACAACCCGCCGATGTCGTGCAGCAGGGCTACATCGCCCACCAATGCCGCCACCGGCTGGCCCAAGGCCAGGGAAGCGCCGAGCGCCGACGACACCACCCCGTCGATGCCGTTGGCCCCCCGATTGACCAGCACCCGGCGAGGCAGGGCATCAGGGGGCCAGAACGAGGTGACATCCCGAACCGGCATGCTGCTCGACGCATACACCGCCACCTCTGGGGGCAGCGCTCGCAACAGAGTGGCGGCCAGCAGCGGCTCCAGTAGGTCATCAGACCCCAAGACCGCCTCTGTCCGGTCCCAGGCGTCAGCGGCGACTTCGATCCAGTCCACCGCCCAGGCGTCTTCGGCTGAGGTCATCTGACCGGCAGCCGCACCCATCAAGACCGCCGGGTCGGAAGCCAACGCAGCCGTCCAACCGAACGACGGGTCTTCCCATCGGCGGCGCGGGTCCATCAGCAGTCGGTCGGATGCTGGGCAAGTATCCACAAAATCGATCACTGCCCGATTGCTGGGAGGTCCGCCGATGCGGACCAGCACGTCGGGGGCCAGATCAGCGCGGCCCAATACCCCCTCGGCTCCATCCAAGACCAGCGACCCTCGACCTCGTAGCTGGGATCCGGCGTCGGCCACCACTGGCCACCCCGCCGCTTCGGCGAAGCCGACGATGGCCGCGGCACCGGCATCGTCCACATCCAGCGCTCCGGCTACGATCAGCCCCCGACGGCCGGCCATCCCTCGCAGGGCCTCTATGTCGGTTTCAACAAGTGGCCGAACGGGTACCGGTGGCCGACCAAAAGTTGAATTGAACTCGGGAACCGGGCCTTGGGGCTCCAGCGGCTTGCGGAACGGCCAATTCAGGTGCACTGGACCCGGATCCGGCCCGGATCCGGCCATGGTGGCCGCCCGCACTGCCAGTCGGGCGAAGTAGTCGGGCTCGTCGATATCGCACGGCATCTCGGCGAACCAGCGGACGTGGTCCCCGTACAGCTTCATCTGGTCGATGGTCTGGCCCGCTCCGGCATCCCGCAGCTCCGGAGGGCGATCGGCCGTGCATACCACCAGCGGTACGCCGCTGTGGTGGGCCTCCACCACCGCCGGGAGGTAGTTGGCCGCCGCGGTGCCCGACGTGCACACCAGCGCCACAGGACGGCCCGACGCCTTGGCCATGCCCAGGGCACAGAACCCGGCCACCCGCTCGTCGAGCTGAACTGTGACCTGTAGCCGCTCCTGATTGCGGGCCGACACCGCCAGAGGAGTGGATCGAGAACCAGGTGAGACCACTACGTCGGTCACCCCGCAGGCTGCCAATTCAGCCCAAAACCGCCCGGTCGCCCTGTAAGCCAGGTCGGTCATGTGACCACATCCAAGATCGCATCCAGCTTGATGTCGGTCTCGACCAATTCCTGCTCGGGGTCGGACCCGGCCACGATGCCCGCTCCTGCACACAGGCGCATCCCGCTGGGGCCTACCAACGCCGATCGCAAGGCCACATAGAACGAGCCGCACCCCCGGTGGTCGATCCACCCCACCGGACCGGCGTACCACCCTCGGTCAAGCCCCTCATGCTCGGCGATCCACTGCTGGGCGAAGGTTGTCGGCGTGCCCCCCACCGCCGGTGTGGGGTGGAGGGCGCCCACCAGCCGCAGCGCCATGCCAGGCTCAGGGGCGATACGCCCGCTGACCGTTGTGGCCAGGTGGTGAATGCCAGGCAGAGTCCGAACTTCGGTATCGCCAGTGGGGTCTAGCGCCACGCCGGCTAGGGCTAGGCGGGTGCGGAGGTATTCCACCACATAGTGGTGCTCGGCCTGCTCCTTGGGATCGGTGGCCAACCGCTCGGCGATTGCGGCGTCGTCGGCCGGAGTGGCCCCTCGAGGAGCGGTGCCTGCCACTGCGTAGGTGGTGACCACATCGCCGTTGAGTTCCGCCAAGACCTCGGGGCTGGCGCCCACAAAGCACGACGTCCCCCGGCCGAATCCGAACACCGCACACGACTCGAAACGGCTCGACAGCCGAGCCAGCACCACCGCGGGGTCGATGCTGCCCACCGCCTCCACCTCTCGGGCCACCACCACCTTGGCCAGCTCCCCGGCATCGATGGCGTCGGCAGCCTGCTTCACCGCATCCCGATAGGTGGCCCGAGTTTCATCTTCAACCCGCAATGCGTTGCCGTCGTCTGTGCGACTTGCCCCATGTGCCGGCCCCCGAACAACCCGTTCCGGAACCACCAATCGCCCGCTCGGATATCCGTCCCACGCCCCTGTTCCCGACCGATCGGCAAAACCGAAGCCAGCAAAGGCGACCTCCCCCTCGGCCAGCAGCTCAGCAGCGGCGGCCGCGGCGGTCTCAAACCGCCAACGACCATCTACTTCAACAGCCCGCGCTGCTCCCAACCCGGCCATCGCGTCGGCGCCCGGTGCCCGCCAGTACACCCGGTCGTCGCCGGACCACGAGGCGAATTCCTCAAGAGGCGTCATTTCACCCGCTCCGCCAACCGGACTGCTGCCCTGCTGAGCAGGGTGCGGCGGAAGTGCTCGCCCACCAGGGCCACCACCTGGGGCACTAGCGCCTCCACCAGCGGAGTCAGATTCCCAAGGTCGCTGCTGGTCAATTCGTCGGTGCCCATGGCATTCAAGAACAGGTCCACCGCCTCATCCACCACCGCCTCCACGTTGCGGGCGTGGCGAACCGCCAGCGCGGCCAAGTCGGGAACGCTCACCCCGACGGCAACGAGCGCGGCACCGGCTTGCAGCATCGTGACCGCATCCTCTTTGAATCGACCCGAATCATCAGGGATCAGCAACCCAGCATCGATGGCCAAATCCACCTGCTCAGCAGCCAGACCCGAGGCTTCGATCAACTCAGCCCGGTTGAGACCCTCCTGCGCCATCCCCAAAGCGTAAGCGCGTCTCGCCTTCAGCCCCCATTAGGGCCGCGGCCCGGGCCCGTAGCTCATGGCGGTCGGGCCGACCGGAGTCCAGCAGCGGCCAGTCCTCTTCTTCCACCACGAAGAACCGCTTGGGAATCTTAAAATTGGCGATCTGGCCTCGGCACGCTTCCACTAGGTCGTCGGAGGTCTCTTCGGCTCCGTCGTGCAACTCTACGAATGCCACCACCGCCTCGCCCCACAGCGGGTCGGGCACCCCTACCACGATGGCGAACTTCACCGCCTCCAGATTGTCCTCGCAGAAGATCTCCACCTCGCGCTCCGACACGTTCTCCCCGCCGGTCTTGATCATCAGCTTGTAGCGGCCCCGGAAGTACAGGTTTCCAGCCTCGTCCATGAAGCCGTAGTCGCCGGAGTGGAAGAACCCCTCGTCGTCGAAGGCCTCAGCCGTGGCCTCGGGCATCCCCACGTACTCGATAAACGTGCCCCAACCCCGAAAACAGATCTCTCCGGGCTCTTCAGGGGCACAGCGCTGGCCGGTCTCGGGGTCTTTGATCACGAACTCCATGCCCGGAATGGGCCGGCCGTTGGCGTCGTAGCGTACCTTGGGATCGGTCTCGCACCGGGGAGTGATCGACCCCAGCCCGCCCGACTCTGTGGAGCCGTACACCTGAGCCACCGTCTCCCAGTTCCAGTCGGGCAACACGCTGCGCAGAAAGCTGCCGGTGGCCCCCACGTTGCACTTGCGCACCGAACTGCGGTCCACCGTGTGGTATTCGGGGGCGTTGCGCATCATGGTGAGCTTGGTGTCGAACGCCCCCATCACGGTTATCTTCGACCGCTCCATCTCCCGCAGCACCTTTCCGGTCTCATACACCCCCACCAGACACGAGGTCATGCCCACCAAATGGGGCATGGTCAGGTTCCACACGATGCCCCCGGTGTGGAACACCGGGTTGGAGGCCACGAACCGGTCTTCGGGCACCAACCCCAGAGCGTGCTGCAAGCCTGTGGCCGCCCCCACCATGCCCCGGTGGGCGATCTGCGCCGGCTTGGGAGCGGCGGTGGAGCCCGAGGTGAAGATGATGTAGGCGGGGTCGTCCCCTCTCACTTCACTTGCCGGCTCCAGTTCGACTCCTCCATCAGGGCCGTACACCCGATCTCGCTCCGCCGACGGGTCCACCCACCCGTCGTCGTCCAGCGGCAGCACCACCGTCTCGGCAATACAACCGAACTGGGCGGCCACCGGCGACAGCCTCTCCGCCATATCCACGTCTCGGAACCGGTCCACGGTAATCAGCAGGTCGGGCTGGGCCAGGGTGAACAGGTGTTCCAACTCGGCGGCCATGTATGACGTGTTGATGGGCACCCCGATGGCGCCCAGCCGGGCCAACCCATAGTGCAGTACTGCCCAGTCGGGATTGGGATGGAACAGAAACGCCACCCGGCTGCCATGGCCCACTCCCATCTCGGCCAAAGCGGCGGCGGCCCGCAGAGACCGGCTAGCCAGATCCCGATAGGTGATGTGGGTGTCCCCCGTGATAAAGGCATCGTTGTCGGGCACCCGCTGGGCCGTGCGCCACAGCATCTCCCAGGTGGACAGCTGAGTGTTGACGATCAGATCGGCAGCCAGCGCGGCATCGTAGTCAGCCTGGGCGGAGGCCTCCATGGGTGTCGCCATCGGTGGGCACGTTATCCTCTCGCCTCATGCATGGAGGACTGCGGTTCGGCTTGTTCCAAGCACCGTTCCACGCCCACTGGAGGAATCCGACGCTGCAACTCCAACGGGACTTGGACTTGTGCGAGTGGCTCGACCACCTGGGTTTCGACGAGTACTGGTTCGGCGAGCACCACTCCGGCGGCTGGGAGATCATCACCTCGCCCGATCTGATGATCGCCGCGGCCTCCCAGCGGACCAGCCGCATCAAGCTGGGCACCGGCGTGGTGTCGGTGCCCTACCACACCCCCTTCCAAGTGGCCGAGCGCATGGTGCTGCTCGACCACCTCACCAAGGGACGGGTGATGTTCGGCGTGGGCCCCGGCGCCCTGCCGTCAGACGCCTACATGATGGGCATGGACCCCAAAGAGACCCGGCCCCGGATGGAACAGGCCCTAGAGGCCATCTGCCACTTGCTGCGCTCCGACGAGCCGCTCACCATGGACACCCATTGGTTCAAGCTCCGCGAGGCCCGCTTGCAGCTCTCTCCCTACTCCGACCCGCTGTTCGACATCTGCATGGCCACCACGGTGTCGCCCAACGGCCCCCGCAGCGCCGGACAGTTCGGCGGGGCGGTGCTGTCGATGAGCGCCACCACCGATGCCGGGTTTGAGGCTCTAGGAACCCACTGGGACATCTGGAACATGAAGGCCCAAGAGCACGGCCACACCGCCGACCGGTCCAAGTGGCGCATCGTGGCGCCGGTCCATATTGCCGAGACCACCGAGCAGGCCTTCAAAGACGTCGAGCACGGCATCGAGCCGTGGGTGCGCTACTTCCGGGAGGTGGTAGCCCTGCCGGGCGCCCCCGACACCGACGACCGGGACGAATTCGTCCGAGCCATGGTGGACGGCGGCTTCGCGGTCATCGGCACGCCCGATGACGCCGCCGCTTTGGTCGACCGGTTCTGGGAGCAGTCGGGAGGGTTCGGCGCGCTTTTGGTGTTCGGCAACGACTGGGCCAATCCGCAGGCCACAAGACGCTCCTTCGAGCTGTTGATCGAGGAGGTGGCCCCTCGCTATCAGGGGTCGATCCGGCGGCGCACCAGCTCGCACGCTTGGACTGCGGCCAACCGGGAGGAATTCCTGGGCCGGGCCGCGGCGGCCAGCCAAGAAGCCCGGGAGCGCCACGAGGCCGAGATGGCCGCCAAACACGAGCAGCAATAGGCCGAGAAACAGCGCCCTCCGCAGTGGAGGGCGGCTAGGTCACAGAGCCTGCTCGATCCAACTGGTGTCGCCCGCCTCCCAGGCATCCAGATGCTGGGCCAGGTTCTCGGTGTTGAGGGGGATCTGGCTGAACGCGGGCCACGACCGCATCTTGCCCTCCACGGTCAGCGCCAGTCCTCGGGGCACCACCGCCGACTCCACGAAGATCCAGTAGATGATGCAGTAGTGGACCCATTTGGGGTCGGGCTCGGTGCCGGTGGCCTCGGCGTACAGTGCAGCAAGCTCGTCCCAGGTGATCAGCATGCCCATCAGCTCGGGGCGGCGGCGGCGGGACAGCGGGTGACAGAAGAAGCCCAAGTCCAGTAGCGGAGGCCCCACCGCAGCACGCTCCCAGTCGAGCACCGCCACCAGCTCATCCCCTCGGAAGGCCAGATTGCCGATGCGGTAGTCGCCGTGGCTGAGGACCGGTGGGGCATCGGGCATCTCGGCGGCGTGGTCGAGCAGGAACCGGGCGGCGTCTCGCAGGATGGGTAGGGGTGAGAACGTCGGGTACACGTCGCGCTCCACGTTGCCCATCCACCGGTTGATGAGCCCGGCCATCAACTCGGCGCCAGCGACCCCCGGAGGGCCGGTCACCAGTTCCGGCAGCCCGGCCGCCGCCCAGTCGAGGCAATGGAGCTTGCCCATGACGTCGACGATCTGCTCGGCGGTCCGGCGGCGGCCAGCCTCGGTTTGCCAGACGGGCCAGTCGTCCAGCTGGGCGAGGTGGGGGAAGTCGGCGTCCACATGGGCCATGGCGAAGAACGGCTGCCCGATCAGCTCGGGGTCGTCGCACGCCCCCCGCAACTCGGGCACCGGGATGCCCGCCGAGGCGGCGGCTTTATGCACGGCCACCTCCTTGTGCACGTCGTAGGGGTCGATGGTGCCGTAGGAGGGCGCCCGCTTGACCACCACCCGCTCGCCGTCGTCGAGGTCCACAGTGAACACGTCCCAGGAGAGCCCGCCGGTGCGAGCCTCCACCCCGAGCACCCCGCGGCCGAACCAGTCGGCCAGGGCGGCGGTTTGCTCGGGGGTGAGCGCGGTCACTGGCGGGTGACGAATTCGATCAGAACGCCGTCGGGGTCACGCACTGCGAACGCCCGGATCGACGACCGGCCCACCTTCAGCGTCCCCGGTGGGCCCAGTATGTCGACTCCGGCGGCCGATAGCCGCTCATAGAACCCGTCCACATCGTCCACCCCCACCGCGATGCGGGGGATGCCGATGCTCTTCCAGGTGAGTGGCCGCCCCGGATCGGGAGTGGTCCACTCCAACAGGTCGATGTAGGGGCCGCGCAGGTTGTCGCCGAAGGCCAAGAAGGCAGCCCGGTGGCCGGTGTCGCCGGTCTCCCCCTGGCTCTCCATGAACTCGCTGCGGTCCTTGGCCGACTCGTCCACCACCACCCCGCCCAACAGGTCCCGATAGAACTCCAGAGAGCGGTCGAGATCGCTCACGCAGATGTTGACGTGGATGAGGTGGTCCATGCGCATGACCCCACAGGGTAACGGCTCTGGTCATTGCCGCTTCGAGGTGGGTTATCGTCGGAGCGCTATGAGCTTCGCCTCGCTCCTGCTGGAGCCCGAGTTGGCCGCAGGACCCGACACTCCTGGTGTGATCGTCGCCCGCCCCGAAGGAGACGAGATCACCAGCTATTTCGACCTGGTGGACGCAGCCCAGCGGATGGCCGCCACCCTGGGCGACGCCGGAGTGGAACCTCGCACCCCGGTGGCCTGTTTGCTGCCTCCCAGCGCCGATGTGGTGGCCGCCTTCTTCGGCACTTGGGCAGCCGACGGGGTGTATGTGCCGGTGAACCCCCGACTGTCCGATAGCGAGATCGCCTACATCCTCGACGACGTGAACCCTGCCGCGGTGATCGGCTCGCCCGACCAGCTCGCCCGGGTAACGCCCCCAATCACCCGCATCGCAGCCGACGGCCAGCGGGGATGGTCCGTGGCTGAGCGTCGGGACACCAGTCCGGCCTCCCACGACCCTGGCATCGCCATTGTGTCGTTCACCTCGGGCACCACCGGTCGGCCCAAGCCCATCGAACTTCAGTCCAGCGCGGTGATCCGGCTCATGGACACCATCATCACCACAGTGCGCAAAGGCCGGCAGCTCACTGAGCGCCCGGCGATGCCCCACGTGATCCCGGTGTCCACCTCGCTGTGGGCCGGGATCTACAACGTGATCTTCGCGGTTCGCACCGGCAGCCCCGCACTGCTCATGCCCCGGTTCGACGCCCTGGAGTACGCCCGGGTGGTGGGCCAATACCAGATCGCCTCCACGGTGATTCCCCCGGCCGCCATCACCATGCTGAACGACGAGCCCGGCATCGAGAGCCTCGATCCGCTGAAAATCGTCCGCTCCATTACCGCTCCGCTGTCGCCGTTGCAGGCCCGCCGCTTCTATCAGCGGTTCGGGGTCATGGTGCTCAACGGGTACGGCCAGACCGAGGTCGGCGGGGAAATCGTCGGCTGGACCGCCCGAGACTTCCGGGAGCACCCCGAGAAGCTAGGGGCCGTGGGGCGGCCCTACCAGGGAGTTGAGATTCAGTTTTCAAGGAGCGATGCCGACGTCTCTGACACCGAGACCGACGACACCAGTCACCGTATCGACGACAGTGACAACGAAGGCCGGGAGCAAACCGGCGTGCTGTGGGTGCGCACGGCCTACACCGCCTCCCTCGATCCGGAAGGGCGGCTCGGCGACCGGCTTGACGGCGAGGGCTTCTTCCGCACCGGCGACATCGCCCGCCTCGATGAAGAGGGATTCCTGTGGATCGAGGGTAGGGAGTCGGACATGATCAACCGGGGCGGGCTGAAGGTGTTCCCCGCCGAGGTGGAGGAGGTGCTGTTGCTGTCGGAGTCGGTGTCCGACGTCGCCGTTGTGGGAGTGCCCGACCACCGGTTGGGAGAGGTGCCCCATGCCTTCGTGGTACCTGTTGATGCCGGCACCGCCCCCGATCCCGGCGACCTGGAGGAGCTGTGCCGCCAGCACTTGGCCCCCTACAAGGTTCCGGTGGCCTTCGAGACCCTCGAGACATTGCCCCGAAGCGAGGTGGGCAAGGTGCTGCGCCGAGTGCTGGTCGACCAGGCCATCGCTACCTGAGCCAACCCATGAGCGTGTTCGACCTGCTGCCCATCGATCGAGACACCGCCGTCGACGAGGCCGAGAAGATCGTGGACGAGTGGGTGGCCCAAACGGTGCCTGCCGTATGGCAAGAGGCGGCCCGCACCGGTGGCCGAGCCGCCCTGCACAAGGTCCGCACTCCGGCCGACTACGACGCCTGGTACCCGCAGTACGCCCGCAGCGGTTTGGTGGCCCCCACCTGGCCCCGCCAATTCGGCGGCCTCGGGGTGGGCAATCGGGTATCCCGGGCCATCGAGGCCCGGTTGGCCCCCTACAATCTGGTGCGCCGCAACCAGCTGGGCCTCACCCTGGCCGGCCCCACCATCTTGACCTTCGGCACCGACGAGCAGAAGGCCCGGCTCATCCCGCCCATCGTCACCGCCGAGCAGATCTGGTGCCAGTTCTTCAGCGAGCCCGGCGCCGGGTCCGATCTGGCCTCGCTGGCCACCCGGGCGGTGCGCGACGGCTATGAGTGGGTGCTCACCGGCCAGAAGGTGTGGTCCACTCAGGCAATGGTCGCCGACTACGCCATCTGCCTGGCCCGCACCGACCCCGACGCCCCCAAGCGAGCCGGCATCACCTACTTCCTGTTGAACATGCGCCAGCCCGGCCTCGACGTGCGCCCGCTGCGCACCATCAGCGGTGAGGAGGACTTCGCCGAGACGTTCATCGACGGTGCCCGGGTGCCCGACCGCGACGTGCTGGGCGAGGTCAACGACGGCTGGCGGCTGGCCAACGCCACCTTGAGCGGTGAGCGCCTAGCGGTGTCGGGACCGGGGTCGGGCGGCCAGAGCCGGATCGGCTCGGGTACCGAGCGCCTCATCGAGCGGGCCCAGGAGTCGGGCCAGTGGAGCGACCGGGTGGTGCGCCAGCAGCTCATGCGACTGTGGACCGACGAGCAGATCGTGCGCTGGACCAACGCCCGGGTGCGCGACACATTGCGAGCGGGTCGTCCGCCGGGACCGGAGGCGTCGGTGGGCAAGCTCATGTACAGCCAGCTCAACCAGCGGGTGCAGACCACCGGGGTCAACCTGCTGGGATCGCCGGCCATGGCCTGGGAGGAAGGCCACATCGCCGACTACGTGGTGCTCAACTTCTTGCACAGCCGGGCCGAGACCATCGCCGGGGGCACCACCGAGGTACAGCGCAACATAGTGGGTGAACGGGCCCTGGGCCTGCCCCGCGAACCCGACCCCTACAAGGGCCTCGCCTGGAAAGATGTGCCCCGATGACCGGAGCGAGCCGTGTTCTATGAGGTGATGGGAGCGCTGTTGAAGGCGGCGGTTGAGCCGGTGGCCACCCAAAACGCCCAAGGCGATGATGTCGACCGGTTCCATGCCCAGCGGGTCGCCCAGATGCTAGAGCGCATCGGCGGTGCCTGGCCCTATCTGCTCGATGCCCTCTGCCAAGAGAACGAGATCCTGGCCGGTGCCCTGGGGGTCGACGGCGAAGATGGCGACCCCCTGGCCGAGAACCGCCGTCTGCTGGAGCTGGCCGAGCAAACCATGGCTACCACCGACAACGCCGATACCCGCCGCCGCCTGCGGGCCGCCCTGGCCGAAGCCGCCCACTTGCAGCGGGCCGCCCTGCGGGCCGGTCGACAGGCCCGCTGAACCCCTCTCCTCTGGTTCCCCCTCAGATCAGAGGGGTACCCTCGTAACATGACCGCGCTCGACTACCGGCTGGTGGACGCCGACAACCACTGCTTCGAGCCCCGGGACTCCTTTACCCGCTATATCGAGCCCGCATTCCGAGATCAGGCCGTACACCAGGAAATCCGCGACGACGGCAAAGAGTGGATCATGATCGGCGAGCAGCCGCTCACCTTCCTGCCCGGCCACGATCTGTACGACAACGTGGGCAAGCCCGGCTCGCTCAAAGAGAAGCTGCGCCGCATGAAGAAGACGGGGGAGGCCGAGGAGTTCTCCATGTTCGAGCCGGTGCGCCCCGAGTACCTGGACCGCGACCTGCGCCTCGACGTCATGGACGCCCAGAACGTAGAAGCCTGCCTGATGTTCCCGTCGGTGGGGGTCACTGTGGAGCACTTCATGGCCACCCCCGAGCAGTGCTACGCCAACTTCCACGCCTTCAACCGCTGGATCCAAGACGACTGGGGCTTCGCCTACCAGAACCGCATCTTCGCCCCGCCCATGCTGTCGCTGTGGGACCTCGACGCCGCGGTGGCCGAGCTGGAGTGGGTGCTGAGCGAGGGGGCCAAGGTGATCGCCCTACGTCCCGGCCCCCAGTACGGGCGCTCACCATCCGACCCGTACTTCGACCCGTTCTGGGCCCGGCTGAACGAGGCCGGCGGCTCGGTGGCCTTCCACCTCACCGAGTCGGGCTACAACGAGATGGTCTCCCCTTATTGGGGCTACGAGCCCAACCCGTCGAACTTCACCATGTCAGCCTGGCAGTGGACCAACTGCTACGGCGACCGCCCCATCATGGAGACGCTGTCGGCGCTGGTGTTCGAGAACTTCTTCGGCCGGTTCCCCAACATCACCGCGGTGTCGGTGGAGAACGGCGCCGAATGGGCCCCGTACCTGGTGCGGCTCATGAACAAGATGCGGGGCATGGGCCGCAACGGCCCGTGGATCGGCGGTCGCCTCCCGGCCCGTCCCCCCGAGATCTTCGCCCAGCACGTGCTGGTCACCCCCTACCCCGAAGACGACGTGGCCGCCATCGTGCGAGACATGGGCGCCGACTCCATCGTGCTCGGCTCCGACTGGCCCCACGCCGAGGGCCTCCCCCAACCCGCCGACTTCCTCCACCAACTGGAAACCCTCCCCGCCGAAGACCAGCGCAAGATCATGCGCGACAACGGCCTCCGCTTGGTGAGCTGACGCTCGATTCCTGGCGAGACCGCAGGCGGCCCCGGTCTCAGGAGTCCTTGGGGGTGGGGGTGTAGTTCTCGAGCTCGGGGATGATCTCTTTGCCCAGGAGCTCGATGGTGCGCATGATCGACTCGTGGGAGTGGTAGCCGAACTGTACGTAGCAGATGAGCTGGTCCACGCCGATGTCGGCGTAGTGCTTCATCTTCTCGTAGCAGGTGTCCACATCGCCCACCACGATCATGTCGGCCTCGTCGAAGTGGTGGATGAGATCGTCGATCCCCTCCTCCATGAGCGGCTTGAGCAGCGGGAAGGTGGCATCCCGCTCTTCCTGTGACAGCTCGGGCAGCTCCCAATCAAGGGTGAACTGGGCCAGGTTGGAGTACCACCACTCCACCGACTTCCACACCTCGTTGTCCAGCACCTGCTGGGGCGTGTCGGCGCAGTGCACCAGGGTGTAGGCCGCGGTGGCGTTGGTGGTCACGTCGGTGATGGGCTCGGGGTTCTCGGCCGCGGCCCGGTAGTTGCGGATGTGGCGGGCCATGGCCTCCAGTGGCTGCATGATGGAGAACGACAGCATGCCCATGCCCGCCTTGCCGGCCACTGCGGCGGAGTTCTCCGAGGCGCACGCCATCCATGCCGGGGGATGGGGGTACTGCATCGGCTTGGGGGTGACCATGCGCTTGGGGAACTTGAACTGGGGCGAGTCGTACTCGAAGTACTCCTCGCGCCACATGCCGCACACGATCTCGATGGCTTCCTTCCAGTCGTCCCGGGAGCGCTCCCGGTCGACGCCGAAGGCGATCTGCTCCATGGGGGTGGATCGGCCGGTGCCCCACACCGCCCGGCCGTTGGACAAGATGTCGACGGTGGCCACCTTCTCGGCGATCCGCTGCGGTGGGATGAATCCGAAAGGCGTGAGGGTCACTCCGAAGCCCATCTTGATGTTCTCGGTCACCATCGACAGGGCGCCGAGCAGCACCTCGGAAGCCGGGCAGTGCGAGCGCCCCTCCCGGAAGTGGTGCTCCACCGCCCAGATGGTGTTGAAACCGAAGGTGTCGGCCAGCTTGATCTGCTCGACGGCGTCCTTGTAGGCCTTCTGCTCCCGCTCTCTCTGACCCCAGGGATGGGGCTTTCCCCACGGCTTGGGTGCATCCACTTCGTACAGCAAGTCCAACTTCATGGCGGTGACGTTACCGACCGCCCTGCGATCAGCGCACTTTGGAGCCGGACCCCGGACCGACCTCAGCGTCGGCATCGGCAGCCAGGCGGAATCCCATGTTCCCGGTAGTGGACGAGGGCTCGTTGGCATGGCGGGCGGCCACCCGATAGCGGTTGCAGTAGGAGTCGTGGCACAGATACGACCCACCCCGGATGGCCCTGATCCGGCCCTGGGGTGGCCCTACCGGATCAATCAGGGGCCTTTCCGGCGGGAATCGATTGTCGAACCAGTCGGCGCACCACTCCCACACGTTGCCCGAGCAGTTGTACAAGCCGAACCCGTTGGGCTCGTACTCGTCCACCGGGGCAGTGCCCACATAGCCGTCCTCGGCGGTGTTGTGGCTGGGAAACTCCCCCTCCCAGATGTTCAGCCGGGGCTGTCCGTGGGGGCTGATCTCGTCGCCCCACGGCAACCGGGCCTGCACCAGTCCGCCCCGGGCCGCGTGCTCCCACTCGGCCTCGCTCGGCAATCGGGCTCCGTACCAGGCGGCGCAGGCGGCGGCGTCGAACCACGACACATGCACCACTGGGTGGTTGCCCCGTTCCGCCACCGATGACTGGGGACCCTCCGGCCGAGACCAGCACGCTCCCTCCACCTGCCGCCACCACTCGGCACCCACCACGCCTCGGGTGGGCTGAAAGTCGTCGGGTAGCAGCCCGCCGAACACGAACGACCACCCCTCCTGCTCGGCGAGGGTCTTGTGGCCGGCGGCCTCCACGAAGGCGGCGAATTCGTCGTTGGTCACCGCCGTGGCCGCAATCTGGTACGGCTTCAAGACCACTTCTCGCACCGGACCCTCGCCGTCGCCCTCGAACCACACCTCCTCGGTGCCCATGAGAAACGACCCGCCATCCAGTGAAACGAACTCCACCCCAGCGTCATACCATGAATCCATGAAGACAACCGGAATCATCTTCGCCGGCCTCGACTGCGACGCCGACGCCATCGAGGGCTGGAACCGCTGGTACGACTTGGAGCACCTGCCCCCCAACATCGCCTTGACCGATGTGATGCACGGCCGCCGCTACGTGGCTCCGCCCAGCCACCAAGAGCTGCGGCCAGAGGGCTGCGATGAGGCATTCTCGGGTGGGCGCAGCGCCTTTCTCACCATCTACTGGCTGTGCGGCGATGTCGACGGGGTGATGGCCACCATGACCGACTACCGGGAGGTGCTGGTGGAGGCCGACCGGATGTTCCCCGACGAGAAGAAGATCGTGCGGCTAGGAGATGCCCTGGCCCTGGACTGGGCGGTGGCCGACCCGGCGCTGAAAGCCGACCCCGGCGACATCCCCCACATCTCCCACACCGACATCCACGTGGTGCTGCGCCGGGGTCTGGGCGATCAACACTGGCATCACGCCATCTACGCCCCCGCTGCCGTGGCGGTAGAGGGCGTTCATGCGGTGGTGTCGTTCACCTCCCGGTTTGCCCCCGACACCGCCATCGACCTGCACATGATCGAAGGCGACCCCGCCGAGGTGGTTGCCGAGCTGCGGGCCGCCACTCCTTCCCGGCCTGCGACTACCGACGTCGGCATGGACGGGCCGTTCCAGCTCATCGAGCCGCTGCGCTACCCGTGGGCCGACCAGATCCGCGGGTCATGGATGCCCCAAACGGTCGCCTGAGCGACCCGGCCTCGCTGCGCCGGGCCAAGCGACGGGCCACCGGCCTGCTGCTGGCCGCCGCCGCCCTGTTCGTGGTGATGCACCTGCTCACCGACGGCGATGGCTGGGCCGGCTACGTGGAGGCGGCCGCCGAGGCAGCCATGATCGGCGGTTTGGCCGACTGGTTCGCGGTGACCGCCCTGTTCAAACACCCGCTGGGGATTCCCATCCCCCACACCGCCATCATCCCCCGGCGCAAAGACGCCATCGGCGCCAGCCTGGGCGAGTTCGTGCAGGACAACTTCTTCGACCCTGACGACCTGGCTCATTGGGTGGCCGATCGGGCCCCCGCCGAGGCTCTGGGGCGATGGCTGGCCGCCGAGGGAGATGCCGGGCTGGTGTCGGGCCCCGCGCTGGGCCGGCTGCTGGAGTCGATGGTGGACGGCGGGCACCACCGCTCGATGGTGGATGCCGCCGTCGAACGGGCCGACCGCTTCTTGGTGGACAACTACGAGGTGCTCAGAGACCGCATCGTAGAAGAAGCGCCCATCTACACCCCCAAGGTGCTCGACCACCACATCTTCACTCGCCTCCACCGGGGGGTGCGGGGAGTGCTGGCCGACATGGCCGACGATCCCAACCACGAGCTGCGCCTGCGCATAGATGCCGGCCTGAGAAGCTACGCCCAGCGCCTCCAGACCAACCAGCGGTTGGCAACCAGGGTAGAGGCAGTTCTGGCCCGGGCCGGAGAGTCGCTGCAAAACGACTCCACCCTCCAAAGCCGAGTGGACGGATGGCTGGTTTCCGCAGTGGGCCTGGTGGCCCGCCATGCCCAAGCCGAGGTGGCCAACGTGATCGGCAGCACCGTGGCCCGCTGGGACGCCGACGACACCAGCGACCGCATCGAGCGCCGAGTGGGCCGCGACCTCCAGTTCATCCGCATCAACGGCACCCTCATAGGCGCCCTCGCCGGTTTAGCCATCCACGGGATGGGCCAGCTGCTCTAGTCGCTGAATTGGGCCCGGAGCTCGTGCTTCAACACTTTGCCGGTGGCATTCCGCGGTAGCGAATCCACGATCTCAATCTGCTCGGGGATCTTCTGGGGCATGATGCCCGACGACCGGAAGTAGTCCCCTACCTCGGCCAGGGTGAGCCCGTCAGCACCGGAATCCAATTCCACCACCGCACAGACACGCTCCCCCCGCTCCTCGTCGGGCAGCCCGATCACCCCGGCGTCGAGCACCTTCGGGTGGGCAAAGAGCAAGTCCTCGATCTCAGTGGCGGAGATGTTCTCCCCCTTGCGGATGATGATGTCCTTCACCCGGCCGGTGAGCGCCACGTACCCCTCGGCGTCCAGGAAACCCACATCGCCGGTATGGAACCAGTCCCCTTCGAACGAGGCGGCGGTCAGCGCGTCGTCCATGTAGCCCCGGCACACCATCGGTCCCCGGATCCACAGCTCCCCTTCTACGCCGACATCGGCCGGTTCACCGTCGAAGCCCACCACCTTGATCTCAGCTCCGGCCAGCGGTCGGCCCTCCGTCTCGGCCAGCTTCTCGTCGGGATCGTCGGGGGTGTTCTGGGCGATTATCGGCGCCTCGGTCATCCCCCAGGCGTGGCCGCACCCCCGCCCGCCCATCTCAGCCATCACCTCGTAGTGCTGGGATGCGGGCATGGGCGCGCCACCCCCGGAGCAGAGCCGAAGCTGAGGCAGGATCGGCTCGCCGGGCTGCTTGCGCTGCTCGGCCAGAAACGCCATGAAGAATGCCGGGCCGCCTCCCACCAAAGTGACGCCGCGGCGGGCGAAAAGCGCAGTGGTCTCAGTGGGATCGAACGCCTCGGCGATCACCAGCGTGCATCCCGAGCTCAGCGAGACCGAAAGGTTGGACACCCCGCCGATATGGGCAAAGGGGAAGGCGAGGCCGAACTGATCCTCTGCGGTGACATGCTGGCGCTCCACCATGGCGATGCCCGATGCCATGACCGATGAGTCGCAGTGGCGGGCGCCCTTGGGGTTCGATGTGGTCCCCGAGGTGTAGTACACCCACCGGATCTCCTCGGGATCCTGGGGAGCAGGAATGTCGTCCAGCACCGACACATCTCCCTCAGGCAGCTCACCGTCGCACACCACCTCGTCCAGCCCGTCGACTTCGGCAGCGATCCCCTCCGCCATGGCCTGATAGTCGAACCCCCGCCACACCGATGGCACCAAGAACAGCCGTGCCCCCGTCTGACGAATACAGAACCCCACCTCTCGCTCCCGGTACACCGGAATAATCGGATTCTGCACCGCCCCCAACCGAGCCAGCGCCGCCTGCAACACCAAGGTGGACGGCCAAGTGGGCAGCTGCCAAGAAACCGAAGTCCCCGGCCCCACCCCCAACTCAACCAACCCCGCCGCCGCCCTCAAGGCCTCATCGCGATACTCGGCAAACGTCAGCTCCCCACCCCGATCATCAATGATCATCGGAGCATCCGGCGTCAACTCCGCCCGCCGCTCCACCATCCCCCAAAACGTCCCGCCGGTGAGCATCCGACAACAATATGGCTATGACATCCCTGTCCGTCACACTGCCGTCGTTCGGCCCGATATTCAGAGACAACAACTTCCACCAGATCGCCGACCTCGCCAAGATGGCCGAGCAAGCTGGCGTCGACCGCATCATGCTCACCGACCATGTGGTCATGGGCGCCAATACCGACAAGTATCCATACGGCCCCTTCCCCTTTCCCCCTGACACTGCCTGGCTCGAACCGCTGGCCTCTATCGCCCACATGGCCGCGGTCACCGAGCGTGTTCGATTCAGCACCAAGATCTTGATCGCCCCACTTCGGCCCGCCGCGGTGCTGGCCAAGACGCTGGCCACCATGGACGTGCTTTCTCAGGGCCGCCTGGAGGTGGGCATGGGGACGGGATGGCAGCAGGAGGAATACGAAGCTGCCGGCATCCCCTGGACGGAGCGGGGCCGGCGGCTTACCGACACCATCGCGGCCTGCAAAGCGCTGTGGCGGAACTCTCCCACCTCGTTCCACTCAGCCACCGTCAACTTCGACGACATCTGGTGCGAGCCCAAGCCGTCCCAGCCGGGCGGGGTCCCGATCTGGGTGGCTGGCGCCCTCCACCGCAACAATCTGGCCCGTCTCGTGGAGCACGCCGACGGCTGGATACCGCCTCCCTACGGCAACCTCGAAGAAGTGGCCGATGGAGTGAGCACACTCCGAGACGCTCTCGCTGACGCGGGTCGGAGCCTGGACGGCTTCGGCGTCCAGGGCGACATCGACGCGGTGTCCGGCGACGACGGCCGCCCCTCCATCAAAGCCAGCATGGGGGCCGCCGTCGATTGGGCAGAGGCCGGCGCAACCACCATCAACGTGGTCATGTCGTTGTTCTGCTGGCGCATGGACCGAGCCCACAACTGGTTCGACGACTTGGCCGAGAGTTGGGCTGAACTCGATCTGGGGTAAGTGGCCTAGCGGCTGGCAGGTTGTTCAGGCTTGATGGTTACAATCGCAGGTAGGAATTGCTTTTGCCGTTTACGGTTGTTCGCTGAGCCTGCCTACTTGCTGGCTCAAGGATCGTAGTTGGTCTTCGATACGATTTAGCTGAGTCTTGAGTTCGGCGGTGTCGGCAGCCTCTTGCTCCTCTTCAATCTCGTCGTCTTGTTCCACGAAGAGGGCGGCGATGCTGGCGGTGAGGGCTGACAGCGCGCTTATGCCTACCAAAATGAGGATCACCGCGATGACTCGACCACCCGAGGTAACTGGAAAGTGGTCGCCGTACCCCACCGTGGAGCAGGTGACTATGGACCACCACAGTGCGTCTCCGAAATTGGCGATTTCTGATCCAGGCTGTTCGTGCTCGAAGGCCAGCACTAGCCCAGCGCTGGCGAACACGATGCCGGTAACGGCCGTGAAGAAGGCTGAAATGCCCGGGCGGTTGATAACCCTGCGAAACGAGGCGGCGACAATGGCAATCGGGCCTACACCTGACATCAGCTGGAAGATGCGGAGAATCCGTAGAGGGCGTAGGAACGGGACCGCCACGACGAGAAGGTCAATCTTGTGGGTTTGGATCATCTTCCATCGGCTCGGGGCCAGCCACAGCAGCCAGAAGTACTCAACTGCGAATGCCCCCCAAATGGCCCAGCCTGCGATCTCTAGGCCGAAGGTCGCCTGTTTGGACAAGTCGGCCAGATATATCCCACCCAGCACAGGGATGAATGTGATCCCGAGAATGAACATCGGGAATTGCAGAGCATTTTCTACCCTTTGGTAGGTCTTGCCTTCGGCATCTCGGGTGAAGTACTCAGCGATGGAGGCCATGGATCAATTCTAAGTTATTGCTTGCTTGCCCCCCCTCTCGTGGTTCCCATCGATGGGTTAGATCATGTAGATCGCGGCGTTGGAGTCGCAGCTGGTTTCATGCGCGCCAGAGATTCAGCAGGTCGGGAGCGGTAAACCAGTGGCGGTTGCGTCCGGGGGCAGGGGATGGAATATCGATGGGGGATAGGACGCCGAGGGTGGCAAGTGCTGCTAGGGCGGTGCGGGAACTGCGCTCGCTGATGTTGAGCAACTCGGCGACGTCCCCTGCACTGAGCAAGGGGTGGGCGGGAAGAAGGGGGAGCAGAGATCGGGCGGAGTGGTCGGCCCGCAGCCCGGCGGTCGCCTCGCCCCACCGGGCCAACAGAGCGGTGGTTTGATCGATGATCTGATGGGCGGTGTTTGCGGCCTTCTCGGCTACATCGGCGAACCATGTCACCCACGGGTCGAGCATCCCAAGCTCGAAGAGGCGGAGGCCGGAGAGGTAGCCGCCGGGGTCGCGGGCTATGGCCACGCTGATGGGGACGGTGGATCGATTGGTGGCCTCCCGTCGACGCAGAGTTCGGCTGATCAACACCCGGCCAAGGCGACCATTGCCGTCTCCGTAGGGATGGATGGCCTCGAACTGTGCGTGGACTATTGCGGCGTGGGACACCGCGTCGAGGCCTTCGGGGGGGTTGTTGGCGAAGTCAACCAAATCGTCTACTAGCCCTGGAACTTCCGAGGGGGGTGGGGGAACATAGGCCGCGTCCAGGGGAGAGTTGCCACCCACCCAACCCAACGTCGGCCGGAAGATGCCCACCAAGTCGGAGGGGAGTCTTCCATGTTTCATGAGCTGTCTATGCCAACGATGCAGTGTTCCAACGGTAAGCGGCTCGTGGGCGGTGTGAAGTGCCCAGTCGATCACCACCATGTTGTCGGCCACCCAGCCCGCGGTACCGCCCGCGCCGGTTCGTTCCGCGACCAGCACAGACTCGATGGGCTCGCGCAGCCCTTCAATGCCGGAAGAGGCTACCCCTTCGTTGCGGAGGAGGAGCCGGGCCATGGCCTCCCATTGATCGGGGAGCCGGGCGTCGGCCAGCCGCAAAGCAGCACAGGCCCGCTCGCCGGCTCCCACGCTGGCAGTTGAGAGGTCCATGGGGCGCTGTCGGAGAGGGGTGGGGACCCACGTTGCTACCGGTCGGCCATTCCAGTCGACTTCAACTGAGAATCCCGGATTTCCTTCCGAATCTGGGATCATTTCGGAATATTACTTCATTATTCTTCCGAAATGATAGTGGTTTCGGAAGGCTATTGGCTCAGGGAGCGACAGATGGCTGTCCTCTCCCACTACTGCGGATCAGGGGATGTCGCCGTCGGCCCGGAAGCGCTCGACGGCTTCGGCGGGACGGCCAGCGATCACGCCCTGTACCGGCAAGTCAATGAGCTCGGCGTAATAGTCGGGATCCTCTTGCCAATCCTCATTAGGCCAAACCCACACGGCCAGGCCCTCGTCGGCGGCTTTGCCCAGCAGATCGGGAGTCAACACGTCGAGGCCGCTAAAGGTGGGCGGCACCTGCAAGATCAGGTCGTTGGGGTGCAGCGGGACCGACGCAAACGCCCACGCCGGCAGAGAGTCCTGGCCCGGACTCGTTACGACATCAGGAGCTAGCTCTCGGAACCCAACCAATGCTTCGTCTCTGAACGACACCACCACAACCGAATCGGTGCGGCCCAGCTCCTCAATGTCGGCAGCCAGCACCGCCGCCATCTCGAGGATGAAGTCGATGTCGTCCTCTCCGTCGTCGCCCGCGGGGGTCTTGATCTCCACGTCGAGCACATGCTCGGGAAAGGCCTGCGCCACCGCTCGGAACGTCTCCACCCGGAAGTCGTCGGGGCCGTATCCCGCAGGCGGGGCAACATCACCGGTGCGGATGCCTCGGTAGGAGTAGGCCTCGGGGGCGAAGTCGTGGCTGGGCCATTCCTCCGACCACCAATAGGCGTTGTCCAGCGCCTGAAGCTCCTCGTAGGTCATGTCTCGCACTCGACCAGTGGCGTTGGTGGTGCGGTCGACGGTGTCGTCGTGATGCACCACCAGCACGCGGTCGGCGGTCATCTGCAAGTCCATCTCCAGTACGTCCACCCCGGCATGAGCCGCCTGAGAGAAGGCGTACATGGTGGAGTGTGGCCAGGAGCGGTCGCCCCCGGCGTGGCCGATGACCAGTGGCCGCCCCAGCGCCAGCAATTCCCGCACCGTGCTGGCTACTGGGGTCGGTAGCGGCGGCAGCATGTCCGCTTCTCCGCTCCCAGCCTCCTCCACCTCATCTTCGACATCGCTGTCATCGGCAACCGACGTCGGTTCGCTGACTGGCTGCTCAGGCGGGGCGGTGGCCACCGGGGTTGCTGGGCTCGGCTCCGCAACAGCGGTGGCGGTCACCACCGCCTCAGGGGTCGGGGGTGGAGTGGCGGTTGGTGCTGTCTCTGTAGGGGAAGAAACCGGGGCAGCGGTAGCGGCCGGTTCGGAATCGTCTGCGTCACCGCACGCGGCCAAGGTCGCTCCCAGTATCGACAAAAGGAGCACGAATGGCAGCGTTCTCGCCGACCTCGGCAATCGAGGCACGCCGATAACCCTAGTACTCGCTCGTACACTCCGGTGATGCAGCTCGTCAACGCTCGTGAGCTTGATGCGATCCAGTTTGATGCTGCGCTGGAACTCCAACAGCGGTTGGACCGTGCCCGCGATCCACGACTTCCGGTCACACCAGCTGGCGAGTTGCGGGCCACCTTCAACGACAATGCCAGCGACAACGCCCGCCATGAGCGGATCGTGGCGTTCGCCAATGAACACGCCATCGCCATCGGCCACGTGGAGCTGACCCGTGACCCCGCCAACTCGGCGCTGGCGGTGGTGGAGCTGACTCCTGTCATCAGCGACGCGTCATCGGTTCTGCTGGGCGAATTGCTGCGGATAGCACGGGCCGACGGCCGAACCTCGGTCATTGCTTGGGGCGACTGCACGCCAACCGCCGACGCCTTCTGGACCGAGCTGGGCGCCGAACTGCGCTCAACGGAACAGGAGTCCGACCTCGACATGGCCTCGGTGGACTCCAACCTGATGAGTCGATGGACCGACGCCATGCCCGGCGACATCGATCTCGTGTACTGGTCTGGTCGCTGTCCCGACGAGCACATCGACGCGCTTGTTGCCACCGCCAACGCCATGAACGACGCCCCGACTGACGACCTCGAAATCGCCGACACCGTCTTCGACGCGGCCGTGCTGCAAGCCGATTTCGACGCTCGCCACGCCTGCGGCTTCGACTACATGGGCATTCTGTCCATTTGTGCCAACGGGTCAGCCGCGGGCGCCACCGAGGTGTTGGTCAACCGTTACCGGCCCGCCTACTCGTGGCAGTGGAACACCGTTGTGCTGCCCGACCACCGAGGCCGAGGCGTGGGGCGCGCTATGAAAGCCGCAATGTGGCAGCGGCTGCGAGCCGAAGCCCCCGAGGTAGCCATGCTGCGCACTGGAAACGCCCAGAGCAATGCCGCCATGCTGGCCATCAACACCGAGATGGGCTTCCAACCGTCTCACCTCATGGGGTGCTGGCAAGCCGACCGGGCAGCCCTCGAATCCGGACTCAGCCGGTGCGAGACGTAAGAAGGGTTAGCAAGTCCTTAGTACTGAGGCCCGGCAACCACTCCGTCTCGCATGAAGCCGGTGACGCCGGTGCGGGTGGCGCAACAATGACCGGTCTCGTTCATGCTCATCAGCACCCGGCGGTCGTCGTCCACCCACACCCGGCAGATGCCGGAGTAGGCAACCTGCATGTGGATCCTCTCCGATGCCATCACTAACTCCGACACAACCCGGTTGATCACCCCGCCGTGGCAGGCCACCACGATGTGCTGACCGGGCTGGGCTTCGCACAGCCGCTCGAAGGCGGCCATTACCCGCTTGTGGAACTCCTCGGGGGTGTCCCAGCCAATGGCTGCATAGTCCTGGGCCCGAATGGCCTCGAAGTACTCGCCGCCCTCGGTGGCCAGCAACTCAGTGGGGAGGTACACCTTGGAGTTGCGGTCGATCTCGGTGAAGTCCTCTTCGAGCTCGATTTCCATGCCCAATCGGGCGGCCAGCGGCTCGATGGTCTCGATGGCCCGCCGCTTGGTGCTGGAGATGATGTGGTCGATGGGCTCGTGTTCCAGCCAGTCGGCCAATCGCTCCGACTGCCACTCGCCCAGTTCGCTGAGCCCGGGATCGGCCACCTTGTCGGTGTTCCACTCCCGCTGAGGCTGCCCGTGGCGGATGAAGACGATCTGCACCGCTACAGCCTACGCTGCGCAGATGAACAACAAAGAAGCAGATCGTGTCGCCTGGAACAACATCATGCTGTTCGATCCCCCCGACAGCGACGATCCCTACATCCAGTTCACAAAGCGTGTGTTCACCGACATGTGGAGTCGCCCCAAGCTAGGAGTCAAGGAACGGCGGATCACCACGCTGACCTGCATCGTCGCCGGCGGCAATGCCGCCATCCTGCCCTTCCACATGAAGCCGGCCTTGGAGTCGGGCGACCTGACCCCCGACGAGCTTTTGGAATGGGTGGTCCACGTCGCCCACTACGCCGGTTGGCCTGCGAGCGCTCAGGCCTACACCGCCCTGCGCACGGTTGCCGCTGAGCTCGGACTGGAGTTCGAAGACGACGACTGAGGGTCCAGCCACCACCCCTATTCCAACGTCACCTCTTCGCAACGCGACGGCGCTCTGGCCGGATTGAACACTCGGGGCCGCGAGATGAACCCCGTTCCCAAACGATCAGTGTTCAGATAAGCCTCAATGGCATCCGCGGTGGCTTTGGAGGCCACGCTGATGTATCCGTCGGTGGCAAACAGCGCGGCCTCGGAGGGGTTGGACAAAAAGCCGTACTCGATAAGAACAGCCGGCACATTGGGGCGGCGGATCATGCCGTAGGCGTCATGGCCGTCGGGAAGCAGCACCCGCAGCACGCCGGCGTCGGCATGCCTGCCCCACCGAATGTTGGGAAAGGCGCTCAGCGCAGTGGTGATCTCCTCATAAAGGAGCCCTCCCAAGCGGGCCGAATCGGCTTGTGGTTCTGAGCGCGACACCGATTGCACATACACCTCGGTGCCCGGCGTGCCGCTTATTCGCCCCGTGGGTGCGTTGTGGTGGACCGAAACGATGGCATCGGCCCCCAAGGCGTCGGCGAAGGCGGCCCGAACCGACAGGAGCGAACCGTAGGAACCGGTGCGAGCGAGCACCGCTGAGATATCGCGAGCCGCGAGCTCCTCTTGAATGGCGCGGCTGAGGGTCAGGTTCAGGTCGCGCTCCACCAGGCCGTTAGGCCCCACAGCCCCGGTGTCCCACCATCCCCCGTGGCCGGGGTCGATCACGATCTGCGCCCCATATATGGGCTGACCGGCGGACACCTCCGCGGTATTGCCGCACGGCGTGCGAACCAGATAGCCGCTTCCCACTCGCCCGAGAACCGCCACCGGCACACCCCTGGGCGTAATCAGTCCCCGCGGGGTGCCTTCCTCCCCGTCTGCCGGAGGTTCGCCAATATCGGGGGGCGAGAATTGAACCGGCGGGGGTGAAACCGTGAGCGGCGAACTAGAGCGCCATCGCCCGGTCTCGACGTCGTCGGACAAGAACCGGCGGGTGGGGAGCATCCGACTCCCCCAACCAACGCCCTCCCCCAACTGCTGCAACGCCACTTCGGTTCCACCGGCGGCAACCCGGCGGGCGGCAATGCGAACCCACTGTTCTCCGGCCAGGGTCTGCACCGCCACCGGCGAGCTGTACCGCCAGCGCCCGATCTCGACGTCGTCAGACAAGAACCGCTCTGCCGGCAGCACCCGATCACCCCAATGGCTGCCGCCTTCGTACGGCTGCACGGCTACTTCGGTTCCACCGGTGGCAACCCGGCGGGCGGCAATCCGCAGCTGGACTTCGCTCTGGGCGCCAGCCGAAGAGCAGATCGCGCCCACAACTGCGGAAATGAGCACGATCGCTACCGCCACCCGTAGGCGATTAGACCGCCTCTCTTCTATTGGCGCGCTCACTGAGCCCCCACATCCATAGCCCTCCACAACTAGCGGCCCGCAGCCAATTTCGCCAAACGAGGTGGCTGCTCATGGTGCGTCGGTCAGGCGATGGCGATCTCCCCGGAGGGATCGAGACTGGCGGTGACGGTGGCCCCCTCCCCAATGGCACCGCTGAGGACGGACTCGGCGAGGCGGTCGGCCAGGCCCCGTTGGATCACCCGTTTGAGCGGGCGGGCACCGTAGGCCGGGTCGTAGCCGTCGGCGGCCAGCTTGGCCCGAACTTCGTCTGCAACCACGAGGTGGATACGGCGGTCAGACAGGCGTTCCGCCAGGCGGTCGATCTGGAGGTCGACTATCTGGGCGAGGTGCTCGGGTTTGAGCTCGCCGAACGTCACGATGTCGTCGATGCGGTTCACGAACTCGGGGCGGAAGTACTCCTTGGGATCCACGGCCAGGTTGGACGTCATGATCAGCACCGCATTGGTGAAGTCCACTGTGCGCCCCTGCCCGTCGGTGAGCCGGCCGTCGTCCAAGAGCTGCAAGAGCACATTGAACACTTCGGGATGGGCCTTCTCGATCTCGTCCAGCAGCACCACCGCATAGGGACGGCGCCGCACCGCTTCGGTGAGCTGGCCGCCATCGTCGAACCCCACATAGCCAGGGGGCGCACCGATGAGGCGAGACACGCTGTGGCGCTCCATGTACTCCGACATGTCGATGCGGACCATGGCCCGCTCGTCGTCGAACAGAAAATCGGCCAGAGTGCGGGCCAGCTCGGTCTTGCCCACCCCGGTGGGGCCGATGAACAGGAACGATCCTATGGGCCGGTTCGGGTCGGACAGCCCGGCCCGGCTTCGACGGATGGCCGAGGCCACCAGGTGCACCGGCTCGGTCTGGCCGATCACCCTCTGGCTCAACACCGATTCCAGGCGCAGCAGCTTGTCGGTCTCCCCCTCCATCAGGCGGGTGACGGGCACGCCGGTCCAGCGGGACACCACGGCGGCCACGTCGTCGGGGTCCACCTCTTCCTTCAACATCTGCCGGTCGGTTTGCAGTTCCACCAGCCGCTGGTCGGCCTCGGCGATCTGGCGTTCCAGCTCCGGCAGCTTCCCGAAGCGGATCTCCGCGGCCCGCTCCAGGTCGGCTTCTCGATCGAGGGCGGTGCTCAGGGCGTCGTGTTCTTCCTTGAGCGTCCTGATCTGGCCGATGGCCTCCTTCTCCGACTGCCAGTGGGCTTGCATCCCGGCCAGCTCTTCCCGCAAGTTGGCCAGCTCCTCTTCGAGAGTCTCGAGGCGCTCGGCCGACGCGGCATCGGATTCCTTGGCCAGGGCCACCTGCTCTATCTCCAGTTGGCGGATGCGGCGGTCCACCACGTCGATCTCGGTGGGCATGGAGTCGATCTCGATGCGGAGCATGGAGGCAGCCTCGTCCACCAAGTCGATGGCCTTGTCGGGCAGAAATCGCCCGGTCACGTATCGGTCGGAGAGCACCGCAGCCGACACCAAGGCCGCGTCTTGGATGCGAACCCCGTGGTGGACCTCATAGCGCTCTTTGAGCCCCCGCAAAATGGCAATGGCGTCCTCCACCGACGGCTCGCCCACGTACACCTGTTGGAAGCGGCGTTCTAGGGCGGCGTCCTTTTCGATGTGGGTGCGGAACTCGTCCAGCGTGGTGGCGCCGATCATGCGAAGCTCCCCGCGGGCCAGCATGGGCTTGATCATGTTGCCGGCATCCATGGCCCCCTCGGCCGCGCCCGCGCCCACAATGGTGTGCAACTCGTCCATGAAGGTGATCACCTCGCCATCGGCATCGGTGATCTCCTTCAGCACTGCCTTGAGCCGCTCTTCGAACTCGCCCCGGTACTTGGCCCCGGCCACCATGGCCGACATGTCGAGGGCCACCAGCCGCTTGTTCTTCAGCCCTTCGGGTACATCCCCGTCGGCGATGCGCAAGGCCAAGCCCTCCACGATGGCGGTCTTGCCCACGCCGGGCTCGCCGATCAGCACGGGATTGTTCTTGGTGCGGCGGCTCAGCACCTGGATGGTGCGGCGGATCTCCTCGTCCCGGCCGATCACGGGATCGAGCTTGCCGTCACGGGCCAACACGGTGAGATCTCGGCCGTACTTCTCCAACGCTTGATAGGAGTCTTCCGGGGTGGTTGAGGTCACTCGATGAGACCCCCGCACCTCGGCCAGAGCCTCCAGCAGCCGGTTGCGGCCCACCCCCACCCGGTCGGCCATGGCCAGCAGCAGGTGTTCTGTCGACAGGTATTCGTCGTCCAGTTCGATGCGGGCGACGTCGGCGGTCTCGATGGTCTTCACCAGCTCCCGTGCGGGGCTGATCTCGGCACCATAGGCCGACGGCAGTCGATCGAGCTCGGCCTCCAGCTGCGTCCGCAGCTCGGGCAGCGCCACGCCGGTGCGCTGCAACACCGGCAGCACCACCCCGTCGGTTTGGCCGATCAACGCCAGCAACAAGTGGTCGGGGGTTACTTCTGGATGGCTCTTCGATTGGGCTGCGGTGGTGGCGTCGTTGAATGCCTCCCTGGTCTTCAGGGTCCACCGGTTGGGGTCAAGCATCGGCATGCACCTCTTCTCAAATCACTACTTCCTCTATGGTTAACCGGCACAAGTTGAGGGTATTCCACTCAATTTTCCTTCTTGTGGGTCGCCATGCCTAACGACGCCAGCCCGGCCGCCCCGCAAACGATGGCCAAAACGGTGAAAAACAGGTCGTAGTCGTCCAAATCGCCTCCCAGCATGGCCACCCCGGCGGCCACTCCCACCGCACCTCCGATGCGGATGACGGTTTGGACAGTGCCCGCGGCCAGCCCCAGCTGGCCAGGGGGCACACCGAAGGCGATGGCGCTGTTGACCCCGGGGAAAGCGGTGCCCACTCCGAATCCCATCAACAGCGCAGCCGGGAACCACACTGCCGCCCACTCCCTCTCCGCACCGGCGAACACCGCCACCCACAGGCAGCCCAAGGCAATGCAGCCGGCCGCGGGAACCATCACCACTCGGTGGCCGAACCGCTCCATGATCCGGCCGGTGGCGTAGCCCACCGTGCTGGAAGCCGCAGTGAGCGGAGTGAGCAACAGTCCGGCTTCCAGGGTGCTGTACTCCCATGGCCCCCTGAGAAATTGCACCAGTGCCAGGAAGATGCCGAAGAACGCCACCCCCACCAGCACCGCCACCACCGCGGTGGACGCGAACACTCGGCTTCGGAACAAAGCGAGATCGATAACCGGCGAGGGGTGCCGACCGCAGCGAACCAGGAATGCCGCCATTCCCACTACGGCCGCCGCGAACGCCCCGATTACCCGGGGATCGTCCGATCCCCACTCGTTGAACTGCACTATGCCCAGCACCAGGGCGGCCGTGCTGAGCCCAGCCAAAACCACCCCGACCATGTCGGGCAGTTCGGCGTCCTCGTCCGCCGTCGATTCGGAGATCAGGCTTCGGCGGGCCAGCACCGCCACCCCCACCGGAGCGACCAGGAAGAACCCGGCCCGCCAGGAGGCGAATTCGATGGCCAACGCCCCCAGCGTGGGCGCGAGAGAGGCAACCACTCCAGCCACGGTCGACCATACGCCCACCGCGATGGCCCGGCGCTGAGGTCCGAGGGTGGACATCACCAGGGCCAAACCGGAGGTGATGAGGCTGGAACCGCCGAAGGCCTGGTAGCACCGGGCCGCGATCATGGCCGGCACATTGGGCGCCAACCCCACCGCGGCTGAGCCGGTCACGAATATGGCGATGGCCCAAAGGAACACCCGTCGGTGGCCGATGCGGTCGGCCAGTCGCCCCGCCGGAATAAGCAGGGCCGCCACCATGATGTTGTAGCCGCTTATCACCCACGACACCTGGGTCGCCGGAGTGTCGCTAAAGGTGTCGATGATCTCCGGATAGGCCACGAACATCAGGGTCACGTCCAGGGAGCTGGCCGCCGAAGCCAGCGACACCAGCCACAACGCCTTCCACTCCCGGCTCACGGTTTCGACCCGGCCATTCGATTGCCACTGGGCAATCTGTTGGTGTCGCTGGGCCGCCCCACGACTCCCGACGGTACTCTCAGGCTATGGACTCAACGCCGGTCATCATCGAAGTCGCCCTCAACGGCACCACCACCCGCGAGCGCAACCCCCACGTGCCCATCAGCCGGGAGGAGCTCATCGAGGAGGGCTTGGCCTGCATCGAGGCCGGGGCGACCATCGTCCACTGCCACATCGCCAATATGCGGGTGCCGGCGGAGGAGGCCGCCGCTGAATACCGGGCCACCTTCGAGCCCTGGGTAGCCGCAGACCCCGATGTGCTGGTGCTGCCCACGCTGGGATGGGGCCAGAACATGGCCGAAAAACTCGGCCATCTAGAGCTTCTGGCCGAGGGCGGCCTGCAGCGGCTGGGGTTCATCGACCCCGGCACCATGATCCTGGGTAAGGCCGGGGCCAATGGCCTCCCCGATCCCAACAGCCACGTGTACATCAACACCTACGCCGACATGGAGGTGGCCATCGAGCAGTGCAACCGTCTGGGCCTGGGCATGCACTTCGCAATCTTCGAACCCGGGTTCCTCCGAAACGTGCTCTCCTATTGGCGGTACGGCCAGCTAACCCCCGGCTCCTTCGTGAAGTTCTACCTGGGCGGCCCCGGCGGCTACTTCGCCATCGGCGACAGCGTGAGTTTCGGACTGCCCCCCACCGAGAAGGCACTGGACGCCTATTTGGAAATGTTGGCGCTGGTCGACTGCGATCTGCCCTGGTTTGCCGCCGTAGTGGGCGGCGACCTCATCGAGTCCCCAATTCCCCAGCTAACCCTGGAGCGGGGCGGCCACCTCCGAGTGGGCCACGAGGACTACGCCGGCAACCGCCCCCGTCCCAACCATGAGCTAGTAGCCGAAGTCGCCGCCCTAGCCACCGACATGGGCCGTCGCGTGGCCACCGCCACCCAAGCCGTCGATATCCTCGGCCTCCCCACCCGCCAACCCGCCGGGGTCTAAAGCCCCGCGGCGGGTTCCCCTGTGCTGATGTTGGCTTCTAGGGTTTGAGGCATGGCCAGCGAATACCTTGACCGGGCTCGGGAGCTGCGCTCGCTGATCGACGAGAACGCGGCGAAGGGCGACGGGCTGCCGATTCCGCAGGAGACGGTCAATGCCCTCGTGGACGCCGAGCTGCACAAGGTGATGGTGCCGGCCGCGGTGGGCGGGATCGAGATTCCCGTCAACGACTGCATCGATGTGTGGACGGAGATCTCCCGGGCTGATGGCTCGGTGGGCTGGTGTTTGATGGCCAGTTGCGCGGCCACGGCCTATTTCGCGGCCTGGTGCCCGGATGAGCACATCGAGCGGATGTTTTCTGAGGGTGTGCCCCTGTCGGCGGGCCAGTTCGCCCCCAACGGCACCGCCATCCCCGATGGTGACGGCTTCCGTCTCAATGGCCGCTACTCGTTCGGCAGCGGTATCAACCACGCTCAATGGGCCGGCGCCGGGGTGTTCACCGAGGAGCCCGAAGGCGTCGACCCCCGTTTCCTGTTCGCCATCTACCCGGTGGAGAAGGCCCAGATCACCGGCAACTGGGACGTGATGGGCCTCCAAGCCACCGCCAGCTACGACTACACCCTCGAAGACGTGTACGTACCGGCCACCTCCACCTTCGACATGTTCGACCTCACCGTGTACCGGGGCGGCCCCCTCTACAAGCTGGGGGTGATGCCGCTCACCGCCGCCGGCCACGCCGGATTCGCCATCGGAGTGGTGCAGCGGGGGCTCGATGAGCTGCACTCGGTGGCCCGCTCCAAACACCGCATGGGCGATGCCACCCCGTTGGCTCAAAACGACCGCTTCGTCCATGAGATCGGGGAACTGGAGTCCCGCTTCCGGGCCGCCCGCGGCTGGCTCCACGACACCTTCGCCACCGCCGAGCGCAACGTGGTGGAGACCGGCGTGGTCGATCCGATGGACGTAATCCTCACCCGCCAAGCCACCGTGTTCGTCACCCAGGAGGGCGCCGACATCCTCCGCCGGGCGTACCTTCTGGCCGGCACCGACGCTCTCCGCTCCGGCGGCCTCCAGCGAGCCTTCCGCGACATCCACGCCGGCACCCAACACGTCTTCGCCGGCACCGGCCCCGCCCTAGAACTAGGCCGAGCCCTCCTCGACGCCGCCCCCGACAACCCCCTCGATGCCTAGAAGGACTGAATGCCCATGAGCACGGATCTTTTTGAGCGGTTCAAGGTCATTGATGTGGATACGCATCTGACCGAGCCGCCTGATGTGTGGACGGCGCGGATGCCGGCCAGCTTGCATGACAAGGTGCCCCATATTGAGCGGGTTGACGGGCGGGACACTTGGATGGTGAACGGGGAGTCGCTGGGCTCGCCGGGTTACTACTCCATGGCCGGGTTCGACGGGCTGATGCCGCTGAAGATCCCCGAGACCTACGACGAGATCGCCCCGTCGATGTACGACGCCCAAGCCCGGCTGGAGTTCATGGACAGCCAGGGCATCTGGGCCCAGATCCTGTACCCCAACGTCGGAGGGTTCGGCAACGGCTACTTCCTGCGCCTTGGCGACCGGGAGGTGGTGGCCCAGTGCGTGGCCGCCTACAACGACTTCCTCTGCGACTGGACTTCGGCCGCCCCCGACCGGCTCATTCCCATCACCGCGGTGCCCTTCTGGGACATCGATCTGTCGCTGGCCGAGATCGAACGGTGCGCCGGGCTGGGCCACCGGGCCATCAACTTCTGCAACCAGCCCCAGGACTACGGCCAGCCCCCGCTGGGCCACCAGCACTGGGATCCCATCTGGGCGTTGGCCCAAGATGCGGAATTGGCGGTGAGCTTCCACGTGGGCGGCGGCAACATGGGCACCCTCATGGCCGATGAGGCCGAGATGGGGTGGATGACCAACTTCGCCAAAGTTTCGTCGCTCATCTTCTTGGACAACATGCGCTGCATCGCCGATCTCATATTCGGCGGGGTGTGCCACCGGTTCCCGGAGCTGCAACTGGTGTCGGTGGAAAGCGGGGCTGGGTGGATTCCCCCGGCTCTCGAAGCATTCGACTGGCAGTGGCGCAACGGCGGCGTCCATCTCGAGCACCCCGAATACGACTTGCTGCCCAGCGAGTATTTCGAGCGCCAGATCTACGGCTGCTTCTGGTTCGAGCAGGCCGGCGCAGTGGCCGCCATCGAGCGGTTTCCCCACAACATCCTGTACGAGACCGACTATCCCCATCCCACCTGCCAGCACCCCGGCCCGGCCACTCCGGCCCAGTACCCCCGGGACTACGCGGAGTGGGCTCTTGGCGACTTGAGCGACGAGCTCTTGGCCAAGGTCCTCCACGACAACGCCGCCCGGGTCTACCAGCTGGACTGACCCCGGGCTCCCAAAACTGACCCAAAGCACGGGGGCGCCGGTACGCTGACCCGATGGCCTTCGTCGTTCCTGCTACCACCGTCAACGACGCCTGCGGTCCTGATCCAGGATTCTTCTGTGAGCTGATCTTCGACAACACCGAGAACGAGCGGCTGGCCGAGATCGTCGGGTGGCTGGTGGAGCGGCCGCTGCGGATCATCCTCATCCTGCTGGCGGCCTGGATCATCAAGAAGATTGCCCACAAGGTGGTCGACCGGGCGGTGGCCCGATTGGTGCGCCAGAGCGAGACGGATACCGAGGAGCAGCTCGAAGACGCGGGCAAGCTGGACTTCGGCGCCCGGGCGGCCAAGGCCATCAACCGCATCCAAGAGCGCCAAGTCCGCAGCGCCCAGCGAATCGAGACCATTGCCGCAGTGTTGAAGAGCTTGGCCACCGCGCTCATCTTGGCGGTGGCCGCGCTCCTGTGCTTGAGCGAGCTCAACATCGATCTGGCCCCCTTGATCGCCGGTGCCGGTATCGCCGGTCTGGCGGTGGGTTTCGGGGCTCAGTCGCTCGTACGGGACTTCTTGGCCGGGATGTTCATCCTGATTGAAGACCAGTTCGGGGTGGGCGACGTGGTGGACGTGGGCGACACTTCGGGAACCATCGAGAAGGTCAGCCTGCGCACCACCACCTTGCGAGACGTGAGCGGCGTGGTGTGGACCGTGCCCAACGGGGAGATCCACCGCACGGCCAATCACTCGCAACTGTGGTCAAGGGCCATCTTGGACATCGGGGTCAGCTACGACACCGACATCGACCAGGCCAGCGAGATCATGAAGGCAGTGGCCGACGAACTGTGGCATGAGAACGACCCCGACCTGACCATTCTGGAGGAGCCCTCGGTGTGGGGCGTTCAGGAGCTGGGCAACGATGCCGTGGTCATCCGGCTGGTGGTCAAGACCGACCCCAGCGAGCAGTGGGGGGTTGGACGTGTGCTCCGGGCTCGCATCAAGAAGGCCTTCGACGAGGCCGGCATCGAGATCCCCTTCCCTCAGCGCACTGTATGGATCCGCAACGAGAGCGAAGCTGATGAGAATGCCGAGCCGCGCTCGCCCGACTCAGTCGACCGGCGCGAAAGACCCGTCAGTACCGGCGAGGACGCCCCGCCCGCAGAACTCCCCGGCGACGGCGGCGGCCATGACGGCGGGGGCGGCGGAGACGAGTAGCGTTCGGGCGCCGTCGGGGAACTCCCCGATGGCCACCGCCCGCTCAGGGCCTTCTCGGCCCCAGATCACGGTGTAGGACACCACTTCGGCCTGCTCGTTGTCGCCGGTGCGATAGGGCTTGGGCTGGAGCTCAGCAGCCACCGCATCGGTCACGTCGATGTTGGCGAACGGCTGCGCGGGCGGCTCGGTCGACCACACGCTGGCCCCCTGTTTGGTGATCATGCCGCTGATGGAGGTGAGCAGCCCGGTTGAACCGGGATCAGCCCGCAGCACCTGGACCAGCTTCGCTGCTGCCTGGATCACGTAGTTGTTGAGCGGCCCGCCAGCCCAAGTCATTCCCCCGGTCACGGTCAGATCTCGGCCCAGGTCGAGGCCCAGCTCTAGTGCCTGGGTGCGTACCGCGATGGGGAAACAGGAGTAAAGGTCCACGTGGTCGGCATCGGCGGGCGCAACCCCAGTGTGATCACCCACAGCCCGCCCGGCATGGGCAAAGCCCGGACTGCGATGGAGTTCGGGCCGCTCGGTCACCGGCACCATGTGGTTGGACTCGGCCGCCGCCCAGGGGAATACCCAGCGATCCTGCGAGATGCCCAGCGCCCGAGCGGTCCCCGCCGAGCAGAAGATCAGCGCGGCGGCCTGATCCACGTTCCACTGCGAGTTGTGCCACTTGGTGTACGGCCAGGCCAACATCCGATTGCCGTTTTCCGGCGTAGCGATGGCCGCGGCGTCCAGGCCGTCCCGGAACCAGGCGTCGGGGTTGGCCGCGGCCACTTGGGCGAATCGGGCCCACAGTCCGGCCACCTCATCGCGGTGCTCGTCGATGGTTTGGCCGTCGACGAACCTACGGGCGCTCTCGATCATGGCGTAGTGGTGGGTAGCCATCACCAGCCCGGTGTCGATCTCCGCTCGGCTGATGATCATGCCGTGAGGGGTCACGAAGTCATCGGGTTGGGCATCGCCCTGGTCAGTGTCAGGGGCGTCCACGCCGGTGATTGCAGCCCGCAGCCCCCGATACTTGGCCTCCCCGCCCACCACCGCCACCACGTCGGCCGAACCTGACGCGATTGAAGCCGCCGCATCACCCATCACCGCGGTCTGCAAGATCCCCACATCAGCCAGAAAACTGCCAGCCTGATTCGCCCCCACCGCATCGGCCACCCAGCGGGCCGGATCGGAATACCCCCAAGTCCCCTTGGTGACCCTCACCTGGTCCAACCGGCCAATCAGCTCACTGGCCCCGGCATCATCGGCCGCCGCCATCAGCGCCTCAGCCATCAGCGCCACCGCTTCTTTCGCCTCGGTCGGATCGTCCAACCGCTGCGCCGCCGTCCCCACCCCCACCAACACCGGAGTTCTGTCGTCAAAGCTCACGCCCGCACCCTAACGGCCAACCTGGCGCCGAGACGATGTACGGTCGGGCTATGGAGCAGTGGGAATTGATCGCTCGGGAATCCATCCGGGACCTGGTGGCCCGGTACAACGCCAACGGCGATTCGGGTCGGTTCGACCAAGTAATGGATCTGTTCGCCCCCGACGCCATCATGCGGACCCCGACGCAGCCCGACAAGTACGGCATCGACGAGATCCGCACCATCTTCACCGGCGCCCAGGACACCCTGTCCCAGATCGGCGGCGGTACCCCCAAGTACATCCGCCACCACACCGCCACCCACCAGATCGACCTGCTCTCACCCACCGAGGCCAGGGGCCGCTGCTACTACCACGTGATCATGGAGCACGGCCTCGACCATTGGGGCCGCTACATCGACCAATATGGCGTGGTGGACGGCCGCTGGCTGTTCACCGAACGCTCGGTGACCATGGACGGGTACATTCCCGATGGCTGGGGCGCCCACAACGCGTCCCGTGGCCAGGACTATTAAGCCTAATACACTATTACCACACTTACTACACCTATTAGGTGTAGTTTGGGATCGTGGACGACCGTACCCGTACCAATATTGAGATCGACGACCGGCTCATCGACGTCGTCATGCGCCGTTACGGGGTGCGCACCAAGACCGAGGCCGTCCATCTCGCCCTTCGCCATTCGGCCGGCCAGCCCCTGACCACCAACGAGATGCTGTCGATGCAAGGAGCGCAGCTCATCGGCGAGATCCCGCCCGATACCGGCCTTCAGCCCATCGATACCGTCGGGTGATCCTCGCCGATACCTCAGCGTGGATGGAGTTCGACCGGGGCACCAACTCCCCGGCCCACCGAAAGCTGGTCGAGCTCATCTCCGAGGGCGGACAGAATGTGGCCGTCACCGAACCGGTACTTATGGAGGTGCTGGGAGGGGCCAAAGACACTCAGAGCCACCAGCAGCTCTACAACCTGCTGACATCGGTGTCCTGGGTCTCGGTGGACCATGTGGCCGACTTCGAGGGTGCGGCTCGCATCAACCGGGTTTGCCGAGCCAACGGCGTCACCCCACCGGGATACATCGTCTGCATGATCGCCAACATCGCGCTGCGTACCGGATCAGAGATCTTGACCGCTGATCAGGATTTTCACCGCGTGGCGGAGCTGTTCCCCCTCAAGATCGCCGCGACGTCCTAGCGTTCGGGCTCAGGGTGCCGGGGTGTTGGCGTCGAGCACCGCGCCGGGGTTGGCGCCGGTGAGCGAGCCCTCTACCTGGGTGAGCACGCCGTTGACCGCGGTGGCCCGGTATCCCCCTGCTGGACGCCGCAAGCGAGGAGCGCCCGAGGGCAGGTCGGACACGAACCCATCGGTGTCCCAGGAGAGCTCGTCCAAGTCGAACACCGTCACGTCACCGGCATAGCCAGGCATCAGGCGACCCCGGTCGTTGAACCCCAAGATCTCCGCCTGGCGGCCGGTGATCTCATACACCGCCCGCTCAAGCTCAAGATCGCCTCGCTCGCGTACATGGCGGGTCAACAGCAAGGTGGTGTCGCCCGCCGCGCACATCATCTGCACGTGGGCCCCGGCATCGGAGGCGCTGATCAGACAGCGGTCGTCGGCGATCATCTGGGCTACGGCGTCAATGTTGCTGTTGCTTACCCCCATGGCCACCACGCCGGGCTCCAAGTCGTTCTCCAGAATCCAGTCGGCGAACACATCCGAGGGGTGGCCGCCCCGAGCCTCGGTCAACTCGGCCAGCGAACGCCCCAACCAGCTCTCGTTCTCAGAGCGGGTCACCGAGGTGAACCGCGCGAAGTCGGGCCGATTGATGGGAAACAGCGACTTGTCGGTGGCGTCCCACTCGTTGCGGGCGATCTCCCGCCAGCCGGGATCGGCCAGCATCTCCTGCCGGGCTTCGCCTGCCACTCCCATGATCTGGTTCCACCCCTTGGGCAGCATCATGAACACCATGGTCTGATCCCAGCTCACGTTGAGGTCCACGGTGCGGGGCGAGGAGATGGGCCACATATCGCAGCCCTCATCCCTGATCGCCTGGGTGAAGGCCATGTATTCCTCGGGGCGATGCGGGGCCATGTCGCTGTGGGAAACCCCGTTCCAGACAGAGGTCACCCCTCGAGGTCCGAGCACACGGGCCATCCTGCGGATGTCGGCTTCGGGATCCTCGCCGGTGAGGTTGGGGATGAACTCCACCACGCCGTGGCCCGCGGCAGCCAGCACGTCGGCCAACGCGCTCAGCTCCCCATCGCAAGCCAGCCGGCTGGGCACCGGGCGGCTGCGGCGGTCCAAGTCGAAGAACGACGTGCTGAAGCCGTAGCAGCCCGCATCCATGGCATCGGCCATCTCGGCGGCCATGGCGGCGATCTCATCCTCGGTGGCCTCCCGGGTCCAGGCATCATCTCCCATCACGTAGATCCGCAGCATGGAATGGCCGATCAGCGAGGCCATGTTCAGGGCGATGCCGCCCTCGTTCATGGCATCGCGGTATTGGCGCCACGACCCCCATGACCAGGGAATACCCGACTCGAAATCGGCGATAGGCATGTCCTCGATGTAGCAGAACACGTCGATGAGCTCGTCGAGCTGCTCGGCCTTGGCCGGAGCCAGCGACAGCGAGCAGTTGCCGATCAGCGCGGTGGTCACCCCGTGCTGGGGCATGGGGTCGCACCCCCGGTCCCAGAACATGGAGGGGTCCAAGTGGGTGTGGGAGTCGATAAACCCGGGGGATACGTAGCAGCCGCCGGCATCCAGTTCGCTCTCGCCATCGGGGGCCAGACTCGGGCCCACTTCGGTGATGACGCCTCCGTTGATGCGAACATCGGCGGGTCGGGCCGGGTTTCCGGTTCCGTCAATCAGGTTGCCGCCGCGGATGATGAGGTCTGACATGAGCGAAACGATAGAGAATGGGCTTATGACTGACCCCATCAGCGCGGATGTTCTTGAAACCATGGTGGCCAAGCAGGCCGTCACCGAGGTGATCTACGGCTATTGCCGGGCCCTCGACCGGATGGACAAGCCGGCGGCCTACGCGGTGTGGCATCCCGATGGAACCGCCGACTACGGAGAGGACATCTTCCAGGGCACCGGCCACGAATTCGTGGACTGGGTCTGGACTGCTCACGCCGGAATGTCCACCCATTCCCATCAGATCACCAACGTGTTGATCCAAGTGGACGGGGATCAAGCAGTGAGCGAGGCCTACGTGACCGTGGCGCTGCGAACCCTGCCCTTCGGCGATGGCCCAGAGGTGGCCGACATCTTCAGCCGGGGACGCTACGTGGACCAATGGTCTCGTCGAGACGGCAAATGGGCCATCGACCAACGCAACTACATCACCGACCACTCAGTAACCGTGCCCAACGCCAATCCCGACCCCCACGATCCCCGATCAATCCGCGGCCCAGAAGACCTGTCGGTTGCCCTATTTGGCTGAGGGCTCACTTCTATCGCGCACCAACGAGTTGACCTGATATAGCGAATCGATATAATCGCGGTCCAATGTTGGATCTCGCGGTGCTCGGACTGCTCAAGGAGGGCGACCTCCACGGCTACGAGCTGAACAAGCGCCTCAAGTCTCTGGTCGGTGGATACGCCAACTCCTACGGCGCCCTGTACCCCGCCTTGGCCCGCTTGGAGCGGCGCGGCTGGGTGAGCTCCGCCGCCGTGGCGCCCGAGCTCGCCACCGATGAGCAGGCCTCTGACGAGCCCGCTCGGCGCAACCGAAAGCGCAGCACGCGGTCCAAATCAGGCCGAACCCGCAAGGTGTATCAGATCACCGAGGCCGGCGAAGACCACCTGCTGGAGCTATTGCAAGAAGACGCCAACAACGAGCGGCGCTTTCGCTTGCAACTGGCCTTCTGCCGCTTCCTTCCCCCCGACCGGCGCCTGGCGCTGTTCGAACTGCGCCGGGCGCACCTGGTCAGCCTGCAAGCCATGGCCCGCCGCGATCCCGTCCATACCAACGACCCTTACGTGCGCTCGCTGTTCCAGAGGGACCAGGAGCGCCGAGATCACGACTTGGTTTGGCTCGATCGGCTGATTGCCGACGAGCGCAACAACCGGCCGAGTCCTGAACCCACCGACCCATGATCAGCGCTGATCGATACGTCTTCGCCCAAGGAGGGCAACCACGATGAGCAATCCCATCCGCATCGCAATCGCCGGTGTCGGCAACTGCGCCAGCTCCCTGGTGCAGGGGCTGCACTACTACGCCGACGCCGAACCCGACGACCAGGTCCCCGGCCTCATGCACGTGGTGCTGGGGGGCTACCACATCAACGACGTGGTGCCCGTGGCCGCTTTCGACGTGGACGCCTCCAAGGTCGGGCTGGATCTGGGCAAGGCCATCAGCGCCGCCCCCAACAACACGGTGCAGTTCTGCGATGTGCCCGATCTGGGCGTGCGGGTGCAGCGGGCCCCCACTCTGGACGGGTTCGGCGAGTTCTACCGCACCCAGTGCGAGGAATCCCCAGCGGAGCCGATCAATGCGGCAGAGGCGCTGCGGGAGTCCGGGGCCGACGTGCTCATCTCCTATCTGCCGGTGGGCTCCGAGGAGGCTCAGCGCTACTACGCCGAGTGCTGCCTAGAGGCCGGTGTCGCCTTTGTGAACGCCATTCCCGTGTTCATCGCCTCCGATCCGGAGTGGGCCCAGCGCTTCACCGACGCCGGTGTCCCGGTGGTGGGCGACGACATCAAGAGCCAAGTGGGCGCCACTATTGTGCACCGCACTTTGGCCCGGCTCTACGAGGACCGGGGCGTGGAGCTGGACCGCACCTACCAGCTCAACTTCGGCGGCAACATGGATTTCATGAACATGTTGGAGCGGTCCCGGCTGGTGTCCAAGAAGATCTCCAAGACCCAGTCGGTTACCAGCCAGCTCGACAATGGCATCGCCGCTGATGACGTACACATCGGCCCCAGCGACCACGTCCCCTGGCTGGAAGACCGGAAGTGGGCCCACATCCGCCTCGAGGGCCGGGGCTTCGGCGATGTCCCCCTCAACATCGACCTCAAGCTAGAGGTGGTGGACTCGCCCAACTCCGCCGGCGTCATCATCGACGCGCTGCGCTGCGCCAAGCTCGGGTTGGATCACGGCATCGGCGGTCCCCTGCTCGGCCCCTCGGCCTACTTCATGAAGAGCCCGCCCATCCAGTACCGCGACGAGGCCGCCCGCGAGATGGTCGAGGCCTACGCCCGAGGCGAGGTCAGCTAGAACGCCACTTCAAAAGGTGGGCGCGGGCCTCCTCGGGGGTAAGGGGGCCGGAGTCGAGGCGATGACGGCGTAGTTCGTCGACGGCTGCACCTACGTCGGGGCCGGGGTCCAGGCCGAGAAGCTCCATAATCTGCTCGCCGTCGAGCACTGGGGGGCCAAGCAAGTCGGGCTCCGCGGCGATCAGGGCTTCCACATCGACGGCCAACGTGCTCACCGCATTGAGGGCTGTCGCCACCATCACCGCTTGCGGCACATGGGGGTCGGCATCGACCACCCAGCGGCGTAACTCGGCAGAGGACTGGGGCGGATGCTCCACCGCTCGGCGCGCTGCGGTTAGCACGGCAAACACTGCATCGCTGACTGCGGTGGTGGCTCGGCGCTCCGACAACGCCGACCGCACGTCGGAGGGCGTTCCAACACCAGCCAACAGCGCGGCCAAGCGGACCACTGGATCATCACCTACCTTGCGAAGAACGGTGAGCGCCGTATTGCCATCGCCTACCGGCCCCAACACCCGTTCGCCCAGGCCGGTCTTGAAGAGCAACTCGAAGCCGGGCCCGGGATCGGGTATTGCGAGGAGCCGGTCCAGCTCGTCGCGAATCCGCTCGTCAGCCACGATGCTCAGCCGGTCGGCCATGGCCCCCATGGCCGCTACCAGGTTCGCGTCCGCAGCCAGGTCGAACTGCGCCAAAAAGCGGGCCGCTCGCAGCATTCGGAGGGGGTCGTCGCTGAACGTTTCCTCAGGGTCTAGCGGAGTGCGGAGACGCCCAGCCTCTAGGTCGGATGCTCCGTCAAAAGGGTCCACCAGCCCGCCATCGGGCAGTTCGACAGCCATCGCGTTGATGGTGAAGTCGCGGCGGGAGAGATCGGCCTCGATGGCATCGGCGAAGGCCACTTCGGGCTTGCGAGAGTCGGGCAGGTACCGCTCGGTGCGATGGGTGGTTATCTCAACCCGGCGGTCGCCTCGGCGCGCGCCGATTGTGCCGAACCGCTCCCCTTGAGTCCACAGAGTGTCGGCCCACTCTTCCAAGATCGACTTCACCGCCTCGGGCTGGGCATCGGTGGTGAGGTCTAGGTCGAAGGCGGTGTCCAGTGGTCGATTCCGCATCGCGTCACGCACAATCCCACCTACCAGATAGATCCGGTACCCGCTGGCGGCAAACCGTTCAGCCAGTTCTCGGGCCTCCTCGCGGACGGGGGCCAGACGGTCGAGGCTCACGACAACAACGTGGCCGCGGCAGCCGCCACCTCTACACCCGGACCGCCACTCGTAGCCGGTTCCGGCCGCCACTGCGTGCCAGCCAACACTGCTACCGCCGCGGCGGCGCAATCGGCCAGGGCATCAAGGTCATAGCCGCCCTCCAAAAAGGCGATACGCCGACCGGAGGAAACCACCTGAATGATCGCTTCGGTCAGGTCGGCGAAATCGCCGGCAGCCAACCCCAGGTCGGTGAGCGGGTCAGCCCGGTGGGCATCGAATCCGGCCGAGAGAACCAGCCAATCAGGGGCGAACGCCTCTACCGCGGGCAGCACGGCCTCTTCCCAGCCTCGGCGGTAGGCGTCGCCGGTCGCCCCCATGGGCATGGGCAAGTTGATAGTGGTGCCCAATCCTGCCCCTGCGCCCCGCTCTCGCAGCCCACCAGTGCCCGGATAGAACGGGTACTGGTGCCACGAGACATACATCACCCGGTTGTCCTCCCAGAACACGTCCTGGGTGCCGTTGCCGTGGTGGGCGTCGTAGTCCACCACCAGCACCCGTTCGCCCCGGTCCGCCAGCGCCTGGGCGCACACCGCCGCACTGTTGAATAGGCAGAACCCCATCGACCGCGCCGGTGTGGCGTGGTGGCCCGGTGGGCGCACCGCGCAGAACGCGGCATCGGCCGCACCGCCGTCCAAAGCCTCGACGGCGGCCAATCCCGCTCCCGCCGCCAATCGAGCCGCTACCTCCGATTCGCTGGACAGCACGGTGTCGGGGTCCAGTCGGCCGCCCCCGCCTTGCGCCACCTGTTGGACTGCTTCGAGCACCGAGGAATCGTGGACAGCCAATAGCTCGGCGTCAGTGGCCAGCCGGGGCTCGGTCGGAACCAGAGCGTCGTCTAACCCTGCCCGCTGCACCCCGTCGATTACCGCGCGCAGTCGGGCCGAACGCTCTGGATGGGAGCGTCCGGTGTCGTGGTCGAGAAAGCGCTCGTCGGTGATCCACAAAACCGACACAGCCCCACGGTACCGCGCCCGACCAGTACCCAAGAATGAGCATTTCTCGCGCCCAGAAGAAACCCGGTTCGCGGTGTACGCCGCGCCCTGCTCGGACCTAGCCTCAGTGACATGTTGCACCGACGGTCAGGGCAGGAATCCGTGACGCTCCGCCTCGGTCACGACCGTCTGCGGCTTAGACCCTGGGCCAGCGAAACGGAGATCGGCCTGCTCGTCCTGCTGACTTCCGGCTCTGCAGTCTCGGATGCCGCCGTTGCCGCCTCGATTGAATCGGCGGCGGCCCAGGGCTATCTCCGAATCCGGACATCAGCCCTCTCGCACATCGAGGCGGAGCCGTTCCTCCGAGCCGGATTCGAACCCCGCCAACAGCTCGCCTTGCTGTCTCGGCCAATCCAACCGCCGCTCTCTGAGCGAAATGGAGGCGTTTCCATCCGACGGGCCCGGCGCCGCGATCGCAGCTCGGTTCTGGACGTGGACCATGCCGCATTCGAGCCGTTCTGGCAGCTCGACCAGGTGGGACTGCACGAAGCACTTCGAGCCACACCCTTCCGACGCTTTCGAGTGGCCCGTCCAGACCCCGACAAAGCCCTGGCTGGGTACGCCATCTCTGGTCGCAGCGGGCCGTCGGGCTATCTACAGCGATTGGCAATCTCGCCTCGCCAACAAGGACAGGGGGCCGGAACCGCTCTGGTAGTCGACGGGCTGACGTGGATGGCCCGCTGGGGTGCCACCCAAGCCTGGGTCAACACGCCCCAGCAAAACACCGGTGCCCTGCGCCTCTATGAGCGACTGGGTTTCGAGCCGGTTCCCCCCGGTCTGCAAGTTCTGGAGTTGGAGATCAGTGGGCTATAGATGCCGCTCCAGGAGCAAGTGGCTGGCGGCGGTTCTTGTCTGCTGTGCCGCGCCCGCTCTCATGATCCCGGCCGCCACCGCCCAGAGTGGCAACGGCACCTCCGAAATGGAAGCCCCCTCCATAGAGCTGGTCAGCCAAAGCATGTGGATCGCCGAGGAGGACATTTTCCGAGTCTCCTTCCGTCCCATCGACGCCCCCGACGGGTCCACCATTGACGTAAACATCGGGGTGCCTATCCGGTCTCGCTCCGCTCTCCTGGATCGACTGGCCGGGCCGTCCACCGGATTGGTCCTTCAACGGATCTCCCGATTGCCCATGCCCGAACCCGATGCCAATGGGATCACCTCGCTGCAGTTCACCACTACGAGCAGCCAGGAGCTAGAACCCGAAACAGCGGGTGTTCCATGGCTCAAACTCTCCGCCGAAGGGGTGTACCCGGTGAGCATTGTCCTTCGGGATTCCGACAACTTGAGATTGGACACGATCCACACCTTTCTGGTCCGCACACCCCCAGTTGATTCCGACCTCTCGCCACTGCTGGTGAGCACCGTGCTGTCGGTGAGCGGACCATTGCCCGTGAGCTCAGAGGGAACCGTGGACATGCCCGTGAGCCCAGAGGGAACCGTGGACATGGGAGCGTCCGAAAACAGCCTGCAAGTGCTAGCCGAGGTTTTCGACCCCCGAATTCGACCTCAACCCCTGGCCACAGTTTCTATTAACCCTCTTCTGGTTGACGCCCTGGCCATTAGCGAACAAACCGAGCACACAATGCTGTTGGCCCGACTCCAACAAGCAACCACCAACCGCCAGATAACGAGCAACACCTACGTTCCCTTGGACAGCGACGCGTGGATCGACCACGACCTCAGCCTCCAGATCGGCTGGCAGGTAGAGGCTGGCGCCGCGGTGCTGGATGAGTTTCTCGGCTCTCAGTCCGACCACACCATCATGGTGTTGACCACTTCGGCCTCGCCCCGGTTGCTAAATCGGCTTCAACGAGAGCGAGTAGAGCTGGTGCTGGTTCCCGATGCCCTACTCGACCCGGCCAATGAACTTGTCGGCACATTGGCCAAGACATCGTTCTTGTTGCCCACACTGGACGAATTGCTCACACCGGGCGAGCCGATTAAAGCACTGTCCATAGACAGCACGGCAACGGCTCACTTCACCAGAACTGATAGCGCCGACACCGCTCCCTACCTGGTGTTGGCCGACTTGGCCGCCCGTTGGTTTGAAGACCCCCAGCAGCTTCGGGGGATTGTGATAGCCCCACCGCTTGATTCCCTTTCCGATTCGACTGGTCTTGGTGTGCTACTGGACGAGATCAGCGTAAGTCCGATCCTGTCCTCGGTCGACCCCTCTGCAATTGTCGAGAACCTTGAGCCCGAAGCCCTCCGGCAGGTGCGTCCCGCCGAGGTGAACGGATTCGGAGAGGACTACAAGGCTGCGCTGAGCGACGGACAGCGCATCGCCCGTTCATACCAGAACATGGTCGACCCGATCGCCTCCGTGGACACCCCCGAGCGGGAGCTGATCGAAACCCTGGATCGAGCCCTGTTGCTGTCCGGCACCTACGGTCTGACCGAGACCCAGCGAGACGCCTACCTTGCGGTGGTAGCGCAGACTGTGCGCGACACCGTGGCCGCTATCCAACCGCCGAGTCGCCAGAGAATCACCCTGACCAGCCGGTCGGAGAGCATACCGATGCTCATCCGCAACAACCTCGACCACGATGTCATCGTGCGGTTGGACCTCAACAGCGACAAGCTCGACTTCCCCGAAGGAAACTTCTTGCTGCAGCGGCTCTCCCCCGGAGTCAACCAGATCCAGGTGCCGGTGCAGGCCAAGACTTCGGGCGACGCCGTGCTGGAGATCAGCGTCAACTCGCCCACCGGGCTCTTGGCCCTAGGCGAGTCGCAGTTGACCGTGCGAGCAACCTCCCTGTCGGGCACCGGTGTGGGGATCGCCGCCGCCGCGCTGGCCATCCTGCTGTTGTGGTGGGCTCGACACTGGTGGTCGCGCCGGCGCTCCAAACTCGAGCTTCCAAAAAGTAGTGTCAGTGCATGACCGTTCGAATTGTGACCGACAGCTCTTGCGACCTCAGCACCGCCGACATCGAGCGCCACCAGATCACCGTGGTCCCGCTCACCATCCGATTCGGCGACGAGGAGTTCACCGACGGTGTGGGCCTATCGGCGGAGAACTTCTACGCCAAGATGGCCGCCAGCGATGAACTGCCCTCTACCGCGGCTCCCGCACCCGGTGCCTTCGAAGTGGTGTTTCGAGATCTAGCCGCCAGCGGTGCCGAGGCCGTGGTATGCGTCAACTTGTCATTCGCCCTGTCGGCCACCGGGGAGTCGGCCCAGAGCGCGGCCCGAGCCCTAGAGGGCGAGGTGGACGTTCGGGTGGTGGACTCCGGCAAGGTATCGGTGGGCCTGGGTGTCATGGTGAAAGCCGCCGCAACCGCGGCTGAGGCCGGGCACAGCGCCGATGAGATCGAAGCCCAACTGGCCGATCTAAAAAATCGGGTCTTCATCTATGCCGTACTGGACACTCTGGACAACCTCAAGAAGGGCGGCCGCATCGGTACTGCGCAGGCGCTATTGGGCAGCGCTCTGTCGATCAAGCCCTGCTTGGACCTCACTTCCGGCGTCGTGGAGGAAGCAGGCAAACAGCGAACCAGGGGCAAGGCCCGGAACTGGCTGGCCGCGCGCGTGGCCGAAGCGGGGGAGTTGGAACACCTGGCCATCGCCCACGGTGCGGCCGAAGACATCGACGCGTTCACCGCCAGCCTGGGCGAATCCCCCGCTCAGAACCCCTTGACGGTGGCTCTCATCGGCCCGGTTGTGGGCACTCACGCCGGCCCCGGTGTCATCGCCGCCGCCATGGTGCCCGCCCCCTAAGTACGTCTTGGCCCGCAGAAAACGCCATCGGTAACCTTCGAGCCGTGTCGGAGTTCCTCCGCGACTACCTCCTCGTCGTTATATTCCTCGTGCTGGCAGGCGCTTTGGTCTTTGGGATGCTGGGGCTCGGCAGCCTGTTGCGGCCCTCCCGGTCGCAGCCCCAGAAATACATCACCTATGAGAGCGGCGTCGACCCCGTGGGACTGGGCTGGTCGCAGAGCAACATCCGCTACTACGTGTTCGCCCTCTTGTTCGTGATGTTCGACGTTGAGGCGGTGTTCATCTTCCCCTGGGCCACCCGGCTGGAGGCCTACGGGACATTCGGCTTGGTCGAGATGGCCATCTTCATCTTCATCCTTGCGCTGGGCCTGGTGTACGCCTGGCGGAAAGGCGTTCTTCGGTGGATTTAGGGACGACAGTGCGAGCTAGCCGGAAATCCACACTCGACAATCCGACGAAGCGCGCCGGGAGGTAGGCAGTGGGACTGGTCGCCAGCGGCAAAGCTCCAAAACCCCTGACCAAGTTGCTCAACCTCGGCCGGAAGTACTCCATCTGGATGTACCAGTGGGGCCTGGCCTGCTGCGCCATCGAAATGGGCGCGGTGATCGGCTCCCCCCGATACGACGTCATGCGCCTCGGCGTGATCCCATTTCCCGCCAGCCCCCGACAGGCCGACTTGGTGGTGATCTCGGGAACGGTCACCGACAAGATGGTGCCGTCGATCCTCCGCCTCTACGAGCAGATGCCCGACCCGAAGTACGTCATTTCCATGGGCTCCTGCGCCAACTGTGGAGGCCCGTACTGGGACTCCTACTCAGTGACCAAGGGAGTCGATCAGATCATCCCGGTGGACGTGTACGTGCCCGGCTGTCCGCCCCGACCCGAGGCCTTGCTGGAGGGCATCGTGCTGCTCCAGGAGCGCATCGGCAACGAGGACCCGGCTGTGCGGTGGCGAGGTGACCCAATTGTCGTCGACTGAAGTCGAGAACGACGCCGCCGAAACCGGGCCGCAGTCCGACGAGCGCCGGGAGGCTTGGGCTGCCCAGATGGCCGAAGCGCTGGGCGACGGCTTCGCCGAGCACCACATCATCCCGGGCAGCGACTTGTGGGTGCGGGTGACCCGCGAATCGTGGGCCGATGCGGCCACCGCCGCCCGCGACCAACTTGACTGCCAGTTCTTCGACTGGCTGTCGGCCATCGACTGGCTGCCCTCCCCCTACGGGCGGGACATGGATGCCCAAGAGGACAACCCCGAGCCCAAATCAGCGGATCCCATGGAGCAGGGCCATGCCGGTGGCGAGACCCGGCTCCAAATGGTGATGCGCCTCTATTCCATCTCCGAGCACATGGGCATCACCATAAAGGCCGACCTTCCCGACGACGATCTGAGCGTCGACACCCTGATCAGCGTTTTCCCCGGGGCCAACTGGCATGAGCGCGAGGCCTGGGAGATGTTCGGGATCCATTTCAACGGCCACCCCGATCTTCGCAATATCTACCTCCCCGGCGCTTTCGAGGGGAACCCTCTCCGCAAGGACTTCCCGCTCCTGGCCCGCCGGGTAAAGCCATGGCCCGGCATTGTGGACGTGGAGCTGTTCCCCGGCGAGGAAGGCCCATGACCGCGGTGAGCGCCGACCAGCGTCAGCAGCTCGCCTACGTGGCCACCCAGGCCGCCGACGCCCGGCTGAACGTTGAGATCGAGACCGAGGGCATGACCCTCAACATCGGCCCCCAGCATCCGGCCACTCACGGCACGCTGCGGCTGGTAGCCCGCCTCGACGGCGAGCAGGTGGTGGAGGCCGAGCCCATCATGGGCTACATGCACCGGGGCTACGAGAAACTGGCCGAGGTACGCACCTATCCCCAGGTCACCACGCTCATCAACCGCATCGACTGGCTGGGCAGTTTCGCCAACGAGGTGCCGTTCATCCTGGCCGCCGAGAAGCTCATGGAGGTGGAGGCGCCACCCCGGGCCCAGTGGATTCGCACTGTGCTGTTCGAGTTGAGCCGGATCGCCAACATCACCTTGTTCCTTGGCGACATGGCAGTGCAGCTCGGAGCCCTCACCCCGGTTTTCATGGCCTTCCGAGACCGGGAGTTCGTGCTGAACCAGATCGAAGCAGCCACCGGCGGGCGCTTCCATCCCAACTTCGACCGCATCGGCGGCCTCAAAGACGACCTTCCCCAGGGCTGGATCGACGACACCAAGCAGACCATGGAGAAGATGCGCGACTTCTGCGACGAGTTCGAGGAGCTGGTGCTGGGCAATGAGATCTTCCAGGCCCGCAGCCGGGGCATCGGCATCGTGCCAGCCGAGGTCGGCCTGGCCTACGGGCTCTCAGGCGCCAACATCCGGGCCAGCGGGGTGGACTGGGACCTGCGCCGCGACGGCCACGAGGCCCTGGCTTACGACCAGGTGGACTGGAAGGTATGGACCCACCCCGACGGCGACTCCTTCGCCCGCTACTGGGTGAGGCTCCAGGAGACCCGAGAGGCCACCCATATCGTGGATCAGCTCTTGGACGGGCTGCCCTCGGGCCCGATCATGGCCAAAGTGCCCCGCATCATCAAGGTGCCCGCCGGTGAGGCCTACGCCGCCACCGAGAACCCGCTAGGAGAGATGGGCTACTACGTGGTGAGCAAGGGTGACTTGGTGCCGTTCCGGGTCAAGATCCGCTCGGCCAGCTTCTCCAACATCTCCATCACCCCGTGGCTGCTGAAGGGCGTCTATGTGCCCGACATCATCACCATTCTGGCCAGCTTGTATTTCATCCTGGGAGACATCGACCGATGACGGCGGCAACGGTTATGTCGGGCCTGCTGGCCGTGGAGGTGCCCTACTGGGCGTCGGCCATCATCAAAGTGGGCGTTGTCGCCTTAGTGGTACCCACTGCCGCCCTGGTGCTGGGCTATGTGTTTCTGCTGAAGATGATGAGCTTCATGCAGAGCCGGCTGGGTCCCATGGAGGCCGGCCCCTACGGCACCCTGCAGCTGTTGGCCGACGGGCTGAAGTTCATCCAGAAAGAGGACATCTTCCCGGCCAAGGCCGACCGGACGGTGTTCGCGCTGGCCCCGCTGGTGGTGCTGGTCTCCACATTCTTGATCTACGTGGTGATCCCCACCGGCCCCGACGCAGTGGTGGCCCAGTTGGATGTGGGCATCTTCTACGCCTTGGCGGTGTCGTCGCTGTCGGTGGTGGGCATCTTGATGGCCGGATGGGCTTCGGCCAACAAATACGCCCTCATGGGCGGCTTGCGGGCCGCCGGGCAGCTCATCGCCTACGAGCTGCCGCTGGTGCTGGCGGTGATGGGCGTGGTTATCCAGGCCGGCACCCTGGATCTGCAAAAGATCGTCACTGCCCAGGCTGAAGGAGAGATATTCGGCTGGGGCGGCATCGGCAACCCGTTCATCCTCACCCAGTTCGTGGGCTTCTTCATCTTCCTGGTGGCGGTGCAGGCCGAGACCACCCAGCCGCCGTTCGACATGCCGGTGGCCGAGTCGGAGATCGTGGGCGGCTACCAAGTGGAGTACACCGGCTTCCGATTCCTGTTCTTCTTCATGGGCGAGTTCGGCACCGCTTTTGCCTTTGCTGCGCTGGCTGCAGTTCTGTTCCTGGGCGGCTGGGCCCTGCCGTGGGGCGACCTCACCCACTGGGGGTTCAACATCGCCGGACCGGTCATCATGCTGGTGAAGGTTCTGGCCGTGGCCGCGCTGATCTTCTGGTTCCGATTCACCTATCCGCGGCTGAGAGAGGACCAGCTTCAGCGCCTCGCCTGGAAGTTCCTCATCCCGTTGTCACTGGTGAACATCGTTGTCACCGGTATTTTCAAGGTCGTTTTGTAGGAGCTCGCCATGGCACTGGTACCAGGACTGATCACGGGGCTGAAGGTCACCGCCCGCACCATGTTCCGCACCCTGTTCGGTGACGGTCCCCCTGTTGTTCCCGCCCCCTCCAAGCACTCCCACACCGTGCAGTACCCCCACGTCAAGGAGATGCCCGCCGACCGGGCTCGAGGGGTGATCGCCCTCCACGAGGAGAACTGCACCGCCTGCATGCTGTGCGCCCGGGAGTGCCCCGACTGGTGCATTTACATCGAAGGCCACAAGTACCTGGCGCCGCCCCGCCGGGAGGGGGGCAAGCCCCGCCAGAAGAATGCGCTCGACCGCTTCGACATCGACTACGCCCTGTGCATGTACTGCGGGATCTGCGTGGAGGTCTGCCCGTTTGAGGCGCTGTTCTGGAGCCCCGAATACGAGTACTCCGAGCCCCGCATCGCCGACCTGCTCCACGACAAGGAGCGCCTCAGCGAATGGATGGACACCGTTCCCGACTTCGAGCCCTACGAGCCCGGATCCGAGCAGAAGGTGTTGAAGGTTCCCCGGTGATCGCCGAGCACGTCGCCTTCGGGATCATCGCCGCGGTGATGGTGGCCTCCGCCCTGCGGGTGGTGACCACCCGCGACATCATGCATGCCGCCCTGTACCTGGTGATCGTGCTGGCCGGGGTGGCCGCCCTGTTCTTGCTCGTAGGCGCCGAGTTCACCGGCATCACCCAGGTGCTCATCTACATCGGCGCGGTGATCGTGCTGTTCCTGTTCGGGATCATGCTCACCCGGACCGACTTCGACCAGGACGAGGAGACCGACCACAAGCGCAAATTCCCCGCCATACTCACCGCCCTTCTGCTGTTGGCGGTGATGATCGGCGCGCTGGTGGACCGCTTCGAAGACGTGAAGCTGGACGCCAACCTGCCCGGCGGCCAAACCCCGCAGACCACCGCCCAGGTGTCCGATGAGCTGTTCTCCCAATACATCGTGCCCTTCGAAGCGGTGTCGGTACTGCTGCTGGCCGCTCTCATCGGCGCCATCGTGATCGCCCGCCGAGAGGAGGGCGGCTGATGTATCTCAATGAGATGCTCCTTTTGGGCGCGGTGTTGTTCTGCATCGGGGTCTACGGCGTGCTGGCCCGCCGCAACGGTGTTCTGGTGCTCATGTCCATCGAGCTCATCTTGAACGCGGTGAACATCAACCTGGTGGCCTTCGGGGCGTTCCACGACACGGTCCAAGGCCAAATCTTCGCCCTGTTCGTGATCACCGTGGCCGCCGCCGAGGTGGGCATCGGCCTGGCCATTGTTCTGCTGCTGTACCGGAACCGTCGATCCATCGACTTGGATCAAGTCGATCTGATGAAGGGGTGATGGTCTGGTGCTGAACGCGAACATCGCCGCCGCCGAAACCGCGGGCAAGGCCGTCGCCGCCTCCGGTTGGTTCTTGGAGAACGCCTGGCTGATCTGGCTGTTCCCCGCGGTTTCGTTCCTGCTGATTCTCCTGTTCGGCAAGCGCTTTCCCCGAGGGGGCTCTGAGATCGGCATCGCCGCCGTGGGCGCCTCCTTCGTCTTCAGCCTGCTCACCGCCATCCAGTGGATCAGCGAGGTGGAGGGCGGCGCGGGTGGCGCGCTCACCCAGTCGATCACCTGGCTCACCAACGATGGCCAAGCCATCGGCGCGGGCATCATGATCGACGGCCTGGCCGTGATGATGATCTTCGTGGTCACCGTGGTGTCGCTGCTGGTGCACATCTACTCCACCGACTACGTGGCCGGCGACCGCCGCTACACCCATTTCTTCGCCTTCCTGAGCCTGTTCACCGCGTCGATGCTCTTCTTCGTCACCGCCTCCACCACCCTCCAGATGTTGGTGGGCTGGGAGCTGGTCGGGGTGTGCTCGTTCGTTCTGATCGGCCATTGGTGGGAGGAGAAGGACAACTCCGACGCAGCCCTCAAGGCCTTCTTCACCAACCGGGTGGGCGACATGGGCCTCATCATCGGGGTGTCGATTCTGTTCTTCGGCGCGGGCACCTTCAGCGTGATCGGAGTGAACGAGGCCGCCATCACCGGCAGCATGAGCCACACGGTCACGCTGGCCGCTGCTCTCTGCCTCACCGCCGCGGTCATCTCCAAGTCGGGGCAGTTCTTCCTCCACACCTGGCTGCCCGACGCCATGGCCGGGCCCACCCCGGTGTCGGCCCTCATCCACGCCGCCACCATGGTGGTGGCCGGCATCTTCATGGTGGCCCGGCTCTACGGGGTGTTTTTCGAGGGCTTCTCCATCGGCGGTTCCAGCATCAACACGCTGGCCCTCATCGGCGGCTTGACCACCTTGGTGGGCGCCACCCTGGCCTTCGTTCAAAACGACATCAAGCGAGTGCTGGCCTATTCCACCGTCTCCCAGCTGGGTTACATGGTGCTGGCCCTGGGCGTGGGGGCATGGACCGCGGCCCTGTTCCACCTGTTCACCCACGCCTTCTTCAAGGCCTGCCTGTTCTTGGGCTCGGGCTCGGTCAGCCACGCCGTGCACTCCTTCGACATGAAGAAGGACATGGGCGGCCTGCGCAAGGCCATGCCCCACACCTACCGCACGTTCATGATCGGCACGGTGGCGCTGGCCGGGTTGCCCATCATGTCGGGATTCTGGTCGAAGGATGAGATTCTGGTGGGCACCGGCGGCTGGGGCCTGTTCGGCGGCACCGGGGGCAACGGGGCCTACACCGTGATGCTGGCCATGGGCATGGTCACCGCGGCGCTCACCGGCGCCTACATGACCCGGGTGGTGTACCTGACCTTCTTCGGCGAGTTCCGGGGCCACGGCACCCCCCATGAGTCCGGCCCCCGGATCACGGTGCCGCTGTGGATCTTGGGCGGGTTGGCCATCGTGGCCGGGTTCATAAACTTCCCGGCCGGCTTCCAGCTCGTGCCGGCGTCATGGGAGGAGAAGTTCCTCCATTGGGTGGAGCCCGTGGGGGTGAGCTACTTCCCGACCATCAAGCACGCCACTCCCTCCTGGACGCTGGCCATCGTGTCGGTGATCGTGGCCCTGATCGGTATCGGTGCCGCCTACTACTACTATTTCGTCCGGGTTCGGGCGGTGAGCCCGGTCGCCACCGAACTGCCCGACGGACCCACTTCGAGATCGGCCGTGGCCCGTCTCGGCCATCGGATCCTGGTCAACAAGTACTACCTCGACTGGCTGTACACCACCGTGATCGTCGGCTTCGTCAAAGGGCCTTTGGCCAAGGCGGCGTACTGGACCAACCAGAACGTGATCGACCGGGTGGTCAACGAGGCCGGCACCCGCTCGGTGCAGGCCGGAAACATCGTCTACCACAAGGTGGACCAGCTGGTGGTGGACGGCATCGTCAACGCCACCGGCAAGATCTCCGACAGCTCGGGGGAGGAGCTGCGCCGCATACAGACCGGCAAGGTTCAGCAGTACGCCGCCATCATGTTCGCCGCCGCCACCATCCTGGCCGGCATCTTCATCATCGTCATCTAGGGAGCACACATACACATGGGTGAAATATCGATTCCACCGACTTCAAAGCGGTGGCTGAGAGGGAGCACACGTAAACATGGGTGAGTTTCTCAACGACTGGGGGCTCAGTATCCCGACGTTCCTGCCGATCATCGGCGCGGCCGTCATGCTGCTCATTCCCAAGGACCGAGAGCAGCTCCACAAGCTGATCGCCTTGGCCACCACCGTGGTGGTGGCCGTCTTCGGCTTGCTGCTGTTGATCCAATTCATCGACAACGACAACTACGGCGCCCTCAACTTCGTGGTGGACAAGGGCTGGATCGACGTCATCGACTCCCGCTACATCATGGGCATCGACGGCATCTCCCTGCCGCTGATGCTGCTCACCATGCTGATCGTGCCCCTGTGCGTGATCTACTCCTGGAACCACTTCCCCGAGCCGCACAACCCCAAAGCGTTCCTGATGCTGCTGCTCATCCTGGAGACCGGGATGATCGGCACCTTCGCGGCCCAAGACCTGATCCTGTTCTTCGTGTTCTTCGAGGTCGTGCTTTTGCCCATGTACTTCATGATCGGGGTGTGGGGCGGCGAGAACCGGCGCTACGCCGCCATCAAGTTCTTCCTCTTCACCCTGTTCGGCTCGGCGCTGATGCTGGTGAGCTTCTTGGCCCTGTACTTCTTGGCCGACTCCAGCACCTTCGACATGCGGCTGCTGCCCGAGGCGGCCGCCGGCATCGCCAAGTCGTCACAGGTGTGGGTGTTCGGCGGCATGTTCCTGGGATTCGGCATCAAGGTGCCCATGTTCCCGTTCCACACCTGGCTGCCCGACGCCCACACCGAAGCCCCCACGGTGGGCTCGGTGATTCTGGCCGCGGTGTTGCTGAAGTTGGGCACCTACGGCTTCGTTCGCATCGCCATTCCCATCTTGCCCGAGGCGGCCGCCGAGTGGGCCCCGTTCATCGGGCTGCTGGCGGTGATCGGGATCATCTACGGCGCCTTGGGCTGTTTGGCCCAACGCGACCTGAAACGGCTGGTGGCGTTCTCCTCGGTGGCCCACATGGGCTTCGTGATGCTGGGCATCGCCACCCTCACCGACTTCGGCATCAACGCCGCGGTGTTCGGCATGGTGGCCCACGGCCTCATCACCGGGATGCTGTTCTTCTTGGCCGGATCGGTCAAGGAGCGCTACCACACCCTGGACATGTCCCGGCTGGGCGGGCTGCTGGTGCAGGCGCCCCGCATGGGCTGGATTCTCGGGTTCTGCGCCATGGCCTCGCTGGGGCTGCCCGGCCTGGCCGGGTTCTGGGGCGAGTTCCCCGCCATCTTGGCCTCCTACAACCCCGCTGCCGTGCTGGCTGAGGAGACCTTCCGGTCGTACATGGTGATCGCCGCGCTGGGCACGGTGCTGGCGGCCGGCTATCTGCTGTGGATGCTCCAGAAGACCGCCTTCGGCACCCCCCGGGAGGAGTTCGCCAACGACCCCCACGTCCACGACGCCACTGTCTCCGAGTACATGGCCTGGGCCCCGCTGCTCATCCTGATCTTGGTGCTGGGCGTGTACCCCCACCTGTTGTTCGGGGCTACCGATCCCGCAGTGATCAACTCACTCAGCGAGTGTTTGGATTCCTCTACTAGCGGTGCCTGCTTCGACGCGGCGGCCGGAAAGTAGCCCGCACTGATGCTCTCGGCCCTGCCCTCGATCGTCGGCTTCGTCCGGCCCGACATCGACTGGCACGCGGTCGCGCCCGAACTCACCCTGCTGGGAGTGGGCGCGGTGGTCACCCTGCTCGACATCGTGCTGTTGGAGCGGGGACGCGCCTACACCTCGGCCTTGGCCGGCATCGGGCTGCTGGTGGCGCTGATTCCCATTGTGACCCTGGCCGCCGACGGGACCACCCGGGAGATGTTCGGCGGCGCCTTCGTGGTGGACGATTTCGCGCTGATTCTGAAGGCCATGTTCATCGTGGTCGCCTACATCGTGGTGCTGTTGTCCACCAACTACGTGGCCGAAGGCGACTATTGGGAGAACGAGTACTACGGCTTGATGCTGTCGGCGGTGATGGGCATGGTGTTGATGGCATCGGCCCGCGATCTGGTGACCATCTTCGTGGCTCTGGAGCTGCTGTCGATTCCCGCCTACTTGCTGGCGGCATGGCGCAAGGCCGACCCCAAGAGCAACGAGGCGGGGCTCAAGTACTACCTGATGGGGGTGTTCGCCTCGGCGATCATGCTGTACGGCATGTCGCTGCTGTTCGGGCTGGCCGGCGACACCCGCCTGTCGGCCATCTCCGACGCGGTGTCGGGGGGCGATGCCAACCCGGTGGTCATCCTGGGCATCATCTTCGTGATCGTCGGATTCGCCTTCAAGGTGTCGGGTTTCCCGTTCCACACGTGGGCACCCGACACCTACGAGGGCGCGCCCACCCCGGTGACCGCCTTCTTGGCCGTTGCCTCCAAGGCGGCCGGTTTCGTGGCCCTCATGCAGTTGGTGCACGCCGGCTTCCCTGGTCGCGACGACGTCTACCAACCGCTGCTGTGGATCCTGGCCGTTGGCTCCATGACGGCCGGCAACCTCATCGCCCTGCGCCAGGAGAACATCGTGCGTCTCATGGCCTACTCCGGGGTGTCGCAGGCCGGCTTCATGCTGGCCCCTCTGGCGGTGGCCGGCGACATCGGCGGCGAAGCCTTATCGGCGGTGATTATCTACGTGCTGATCTACGCCGCCATGAACCTGGGGGCCTTCGCGGTGATCATCGCCGTGGCCCGTCGCACCGCCTCCGGCGAGATCCGCTCGTATGCTGGGCTGTTCAAGTACGCCCCCGGCATGACCATTCTCATGACCATCTTCCTGTTCTCCCTGGCCGGGATCCCCCCGTTGGGAGGCTGGTTCGCCAAGTTCGCGGTGTTCCGGGCCGTGGTGGAGGCCGACACCGGCTGGGGCTATTCGCTAGCCGCCATTGCCGCGGTCAACTCAGTGATCGCGCTGTTCTACTACGCCAAAGTGGCCCGAATGATGTGGTTCGAAGACGTCCCCGAAGAGGCCGACACGTCGTCTCTGCGGGTCCCCCCCTCCCTCGTAGCTGCCCTCGGTCTCACCGCGGCGGCCACCCTTCTGTTCGGCATCTACCCCGCCGCCATCACCCACTTCACCGAAGGCACCCTCATCGCCCTCCCCTACTAGCGAACTGTTGCTGCCCCAAAACCCAAGAATAAGTCCGACGGTCAATTGCGGGCGTTGAGGCAGTGGATGTTTGATCGTCCTGATGCCCAGTTCAGGATCTTCCGATCGGAGGTCACCAAACTGAACCGGGTCACCATCGCGGTTGCGGTGATCATCTGATCGGCGGGGTCGGCGTGGAAGCCCTCCTGGGGTTCTAGTGATGCGGCCAATATTGTGATGTCGGTGGTCACCGGGACCTCCCGTACACCCCGGTCGAGGAGTTCTCGGTGCCAAGTCTCGGGCGGTCTTTTCAAGTCGATCCGCCCGTCCCAGTGGAGCCTAGTGGCCTCCAGCATGGAGATCGGCGAGAACCGCGCTGTGCCGTCTTGGATCGCCTCATCAATTGTGCCCCTGGTCTCCTGACCGAGCCGTGAGCTGCCTTGCGACATCCATAGCAGGGCGTCGGTGTCCAAGATGATGTTCACGCTCGATTCTCTTCATCGCTCAAGGCCCCGGTCAGAACCCGGTCGGGGTCGGCGACCATATGCCAATGATCGGGGGAGATCGCGGGCTGGGTCAGATCGGTATCGAGCACCATGTCATCAGCCCATCCGATGACACTGTCTGCCGGATGCTCCACGAACGGGACGACCGCCGCAACCGGCCGGCCATGCTTGGTAACTACCAAGGTGTTGCCGGTAGCCATTACGACATCAAGCAGCTTCAGACATTTCTCGCGGAACTGAGCCGCAGGAACCGTCCACTCAGGCGCACTCATGAGAAACCTCTATCACAAATGTACAGAAAATTCTAGCAATTTTTGAATTACCTTCTCGGTCTATCCACCTCTTACCCGCTCGGCACCCTCACCGCATTGCCCCACTAGCGCCGTCACAATTCGGGGATGCTCTGGTGTATCTGAGGTTTACGCTTCACTTATGGCTCGGACGAATATCTACGTCGACGAAGAGGCTTGCGCCGAAATCATGCGGCGCTTTCAACTGCGTACGAAGCAGGAAGCCGTGAACTTGGCCCTGAACATGCTGACCGTCAAACCGCCCGTAGAACCACTCTCTGTTGAAGAGGCTCTCCAAATGCAGGGAACCGGTTGGGAAGGCGACCTCGACGAGATGCGGGCCTGATGCCATGGCCCGCCACACCGACTTGGAAGTCGTGCCTTTGTCCTAGCCTTACTGCGTGACCGCAGCATGTCGGAAGCACTGAGATGCCTGAGCTGCCGGATGTGGTGGTCTATCTGGAGGCGCTGGATCGGCATGTGATGGGGCGGGAGTTGCGCAAGATCCGAATAGTCGGCGTCAGCCTCCTCCAGACTTTTGATCCACCGATCAGCGAGGCTGAGGGGCGAACGGTGGTCGGCACCAAGCGGATGGGCAAGCGGCTGGTGCTGGAGCTGCGCGGGGCTGATGAGCTGTTCCTGGTGATCCACCTGATGGTGGCGGGGCGGTTGCGGTGGCGGGATGAGGTGGGGGCCAAGCCGCCGGGGAAGATCGGGTTGGCTGCCTTCGACTTCGACCACGGCACCCTGGTGCTCACCGAGGCCAGCAAGCGCAAGAAGGCGTCGCTGTGGCTGGTCCGGGGTGCCGACGCGCTGGTCGAACAGCACGATAGGGGCGGAGTGGAGCCGCTGGAGGTGGACGAGGCTGAGTTTCGCGACGCCCTTACCGGCCGAAACCGCACCCTCAAGCGCGCCCTCTGCGATCCCACCGTGTTCAGCGGCATCGGCAACGCCTATAGCGACGAGATCCTGTTCCACGCTGGACTGTCCCCGGTGCAGCGCACCGGCAACCTTGATGACGACGAGGTCACCCGGCTCTACGAGGCCACCCGAACCACGCTGGTCGACTGGACCGAGCGCCATCGCCTAGCAGTTGGCGACGGCTTCCCCGACAAGGTCACTGCCTTCCACGACGACATGGCCGTCCACGGCAAGTACGGCCAGCCCTGTCCGGTATGCGGGATTCCCGTCCAGCGCATCGTGTACGCCGACAACGAGGTCAACTACTGCCCCCAGTGCCAAACCGACGGCCGCATCCTGGCCGACCGCTCCCTATCCCGTCTCCTCAAAGACGATTGGCCCCGCAGCATCGAAGACCTCGAAGACTGATCGGCAGCTTCCCCCGCAGCGAACTATCTTCCCGATGTCGATAAGGAGGCCGCAGCATGAGTTCGTTCAGTCGAGAGTCCACCGCGGAAGAGGTCGTTGACGGGCTTGACCTGTCGGGCCAGGTCTTCATGATCACCGGCACAACCAGCGGGCTGGGTGAGGAGTCGGCCCGGGTGCTGGCCGCCCGCGGGGCCCGGGTGGCCATGCTGGCCCGGAATCCCGAGGCCAATCTCGAGGCCGCCGAGCGCATTCGCTCATCGGTGCCCGACGCCGACCTGTCGACGCATCAATTGGATCTCTCTGATCTGTCCAGCGTGGAGAGATTCGCCGCCGAAGCCGCCGACCAGTTCGACCGCATCGACGTGCTGATGAACAACGCGGGGGTGATGTGCTGCCCATTCGGTCGAACCTCCGACGGCTTCGAGATGCAATTCGGCACCAACCATCTGGGCCATTTCGCCTTAACCGCCCGGCTGCTACCGCTGCTGCTCCAAGCTGAGAATCCCCGGGTGGTGACCCTGTCGTCGGGGGGCCATCGCATTTCTGACGTCGACCTCGACGACCCCAACTTCGAGACCACCCCCTACGACCCCTGGGTGGCCTATGGCCGGTCGAAGACCGCCAACATCCATTTCGCCGCCGAGTTGGCTCGGCGCTTCGACGATGAACTGCTCTCGCTGTCGGTCCATCCCGGCGCGATCCCTACCAAGCTGGGCCGGCACATGACCAAAGAGATGATCGAGGGCATGAGAGAACGAGCCAAGGCCAGCTCGTCCTCAGGCCAAGGCCTCCAATACAAGACCCTAGAGTCGGGCGCCGCCACCCAGGTATGGGCGGCTACCGCTCCCGAACTGGCCGACAACAACGGTAAGTATCTGGCCGACTGCAACGTGGCCGAGCCGGGAACAGGAGAGATCGGCTACGCCCCCCACATTTACAACCCGCCCACCGAGGCTGCGCTGTGGGAATTGAGCGAGCGCCTCGTTGAATTGTCCTTCTAACTAGGGCTGGCGGGGGCCGCCCCGGGTGCCAGGCCAGCGGGAGCCGCTGATGACGTCGGCGCTGGGCCAGAACGCATCGGGATCCAGCGGGCCGGCGTTGGTGATCTGCCGGTCGATCATACGATTGGTCACCAGCTGCGCCGTGAGCTGCTCAACGATGGGGAAGTAGCGGGCTACGGGATCCCAGGGGCTGTCCAGCAACCGCAGTTCGCCGTCGATGTCCTCGACGTGGGTCTGCTCGAAGGTGGTGGCCACATCTACCACGTGGGGTGGGAAGTCGTATTGCTTCTCAGCGCCGCCAATGGCCCGGGAGTACTTGGTCCACCACTCGTGCTCGGTGAACTCTCCAGCCATCGGCTCCACCGCTCCGGTCACATCGCCCTCGAACTCGAGGAACGTGTAGCCCTGATGGATGGTCCGGGCCTCCACCCGGTTGCCCAGGCGATAGAAGCGGATGTCGCACGGGTACTTGGGCTGGCCGTTGGTCTCGCCGCTGATGAAGATGGCGGCCTCCTGGTCGATGCCCAAGCCCAGGCTGTACTGACCGCTCACGCCCTTCCAACTGGCTGGCACCTTCACGCTCACGCCGTACTCCGGCTCGCCCAGCACGGGCACGCAGTACACCCCTACGGTCACGATCGGTTCGCCCGCGGTAAGCCCCGGCGGGAGAACTTGCTCAATGCCAGCCGGATCGGTCCGATACGTGACGGTCAGCTTCGGCCAGCCGGCGACCTCGCCGGGCCGGCTCATCGGGGTCTCAGACATGGTGCCTCCAGTGCCGGATACCGCGATCCACACGGTTCCGCTAATTCGATGGCCACAGTGTATTGACAACACAAATGCCGCGCACCGCTGAGGTTCCCAGTTGCCTGCATCGCCATACTGGAACGGTGGAATTCACCGTGCTTGGTAGCAAGGTTCTCTGATTTCGATGGCAGGGTTCGCCGAGTTCATGGAACAAGCGCTGTATGACCCTAAGCACGGGTTCTACGAGTCGGGCCAAGCTGGACGACGCGGCGGCCACTTCATCACCAGCCCCGAAGTGGGGCCACTGTTCGGCGCGGTGGTGGGCCGGATGCTGGACCGCCGGTGGGACGAGTTAGGCCAACCCGATCCGTTCACCGTGATCGATGCCGGCGCCGGACCAGGCACCCTGGCCCGCACCGTGGCCAAGAGCGAGCCCGGCTGCACACCCGCGCTGCGCTGGATCAACGTCGAGCACAGCGCCGCGGGACGCGCCGCCCACACCATTGGCAGTTCACAAGCCGACATGCCCGACGGCCCGATCACCGGGGTGATCGTGGCCAACGAACTGCTCGACAACCTGCCGCTGCGCCTATTCGATCCCGACGGCAGCGAGGTGGGCGACCGCCGCCCCAGTACCGAGACCCGCCTAACCCCCCGCCAGGATCAAGCCTGTGCCTGGTTAGCGAGGGCCCTGTCCATCCTGGACCAAGGGACCGTGGTGGTTATCGACTACATGAGCACCACCGAGGAAATGGCCACCCGACCTTGGCCGGAGTGGCTGCGGACCTATCGGGGACACGAGCGGGGCGATGACCCGTGGACCGCCCCTGGAACCCAGGACATCACCAGCGAAGTGGCCCTCGACCAACTCGCCGCGGTATGCGCTCCCACCCGAGTCGCCGATCAGGCCACTTGGCTGCGGGCCTACGGCATCGACGACCTGGTGGACGAGGGGGCTGCCGCCTGGCGGGCCGGTGCCGCCCAAGGCGATCTGGCTGCGTTGGCCGGACGCAGCCGGGCCATAGAAGCCGAGGCCCTGCTGGACCCCGCCGGTCTGGGCGGCTTTACCGTGGTCGAATGGGACGTGCCGACGCCAAACTGACCTGAATCAGGTCTTGGCCCGGACTGCGGCTCGAAATCCCAGCGCCACCGGGTTCGCTCCTTCGACTTCTGGGTGGATGGCCACCTGATAGCGGCCCCGCGTCGGCAGCTTCATTGCCCGAAAGTCGGCCACAAACGGCACGTTGACCAGCTCGCCCGGATCATGGCTTGAGCCCAGCTTCACCTGTACTTCTCCCACCATCTCGGCCAGCTTTCGCCCATCGGCGTCTTCAACCCGCACCCTGATCTTGTTGGCGTTGGCGGCCTCCACCGGCGACATCTCCAGCACCAAGGCCAGCATCACGCCGATCGGTGCGGGAAACGACTCCCGATACACCCGGGTGATACCCGCCGAGCTCACAAACAGCAGTCCCTCCCGCACCTGGGCGAAATCGCACAGTGTGGCAACCCTGATCTCCATGATCGCCGATCAGCTTTCTGCCCGCAGGAACGCCACTAGATGACCATAACCCCTCAGAGACGACAGAATGCCAAGTGTCCAAAACCTCTGTGAGACGACAGAATGTAGGCTCGCCGCGCTGTTCCGCGAGAGCATCGGAAAGGACCGACCATGGCTGAAGCCACCATCGAGGACTATTACGTCGAAGAGCGCACCTTCGCTCCGTCCTCCGATTTTGCCGCCGCCGCACTGGCCAACGACCGCTCGCTCTATGACGAGGCGGAAGGTGACTACGAGTCGTTCTGGGCCCGACAGGCACGCGACCTGTTGAGCTGGGACACCGACTTCAGCACCGTTCTGGAGTGGGATCTGCCCTTTGCCCGCTGGTTCATCGGCGGCACCCTCAACGTGTCGTACAACTGCCTCGACCGCCATGTTGAAGCAGGCCAGGGCGACAAGATCGCCTTCCACTGGGAGGGTGAGCCGGGCGACACCCTCACCATCACCTACGCCGACCTGCTCACCGAGGTGTCCAAGTTCGCCAACGTGCTCAAGGGGCTGGGATTGGGCGCGGGCGATCGGGTGGCCATCTATATGCCGATGATCCCCGAGCTGCCGGTGGCCATGCTGGCCTGCACCCGCATCGGGGTGGCCCATTCGGTGATCTTCGGCGGCTTCTCCCCCGACGCCATCGTCGACCGCTGCGAGGATGCCGAGGCCCGCCTAATCATCACCGCCGACGCCGGCTACCGCCGGGGTGCTCCCTCGCTGCTGAAGCCCAACGTGGACACCGCCCTCAGCCAGGGGGCGGCTTCGGTGGAGCACGTGGTGGTGGTCAACCGCTGCGACACCGACGTCGACATGGCCGAGGGCCGGGACCTGTGGTGGCACGACCTCATGGCCGATGCGTCGGCCGACTGCCCGCCCGAGCCCATGGACTCCGAGGCGCTGCTCTATCTGCTGTACACCTCGGGCACCACCGCCAAGCCCAAGGGCATCATGCACACCACCGGCGGGTACCTAACCCAGGTGGCGTTCACCCACAAGTACGTTTTCGACCTCAAGCCCGACACCGACGTGTACTGGTGTGCGGCCGATATCGGCTGGGTCACCGGCCACAGCTACATCGTGTACGGCCCGCTGGCCAACTGCGCCACCTCGGTGATCTACGAGGGCACCCCCGACACCCCGGACCGCGACCGCCTCTGGGACATCGTGGAGCGCTACGGCGTCACCCAGCTCTACACCGCCCCCACCGCCATTCGCACCTTCATGAAGTGGGGGGCGCAGGAACCGGCCAAGCACGACCTGTCCAGCCTGCGGGTGCTGGGCACGGTGGGCGAGCCCATCAACCCCGAGGCGTGGATGTGGTACCACACCCATATCGGCGAGGAGACCTGTCCCATCGTGGATACCTGGTGGCAGACCGAGACCGGCGGCCACATGATCTCCCCGCTGCCCGGGGTGACCACCACCAAGCCGGGGTCGGCCACCCATCCCATTCCCGGGGTATTCGCCGAGCTGGTGGACGACGACGGCCGCCCGGTGGAGCGAGGCGGCGGCTACCTCACCATCACCCGCCCATGGCCGTCGATGCTGAGGGGCATCTGGGGCGACCCCGAGCGCTACCGGGAGACGTACTGGAGCCGGTTCGAGGGCCGCTATTTCGCCGGCGACGGGGCCAAGATCGACGACGACGGCTACCTGTGGCTGCTCGGCCGGGTGGACGACGTGATGAACATCTCCGGCCACCGAATCTCCACCACCGAGGTGGAGTCGGCCCTGGTGGACCATGCCGCGGTGGCCGAGGCCGCCGTGGTGGGCGCGGCCGACGACACCACCGGCCAAGCCATCATCGGCTACGTCATCCTACGAGGCAGCCACGACGCCACCGACGAGCTGGGCGAGGAGGTCCGCCAGCATGTGGCCACCAAGCTGGGGCCCATTGCCCGCCCCAAGACGGTGGTGCTGGTTCCCGACCTGCCGAAGACCCGCTCGGGCAAGATCATGCGCCGTCTGCTGCGGGATGTGGCCGAGGGCCGCAGCCTGGGCGACACCACCACCCTGGCCGACCAGTCGGTGGTGGACGAGATCCGCACCCGGGCCGCCGAATCCCCCCAAGAAGATTGAGCGGCCCTACCGACACATCCCACTGGAGATGGCGCGACGGCCCCATCGGTGGCGGCCCCGCGGTGATTGTGGATGTGGACGGGGTCATTTCCGATGCCAGCAGTCGCCAGCACTTGGCCAAGGCCCGCCGCTGGGATGAGTTCTTCGCCGGCTGCCCCGACGACCCCCCGCTGGAGGCGACGGCGGCGTTGGTCAGATCACTGGCCGCCGACCTCACGGTGGTGCTGCTCACCGCCCGCCCCTGGCACCTGCTCAGTGACACGCTGGTCTGGCTGAAGATGCACGAGGTCCGCTGGGACCTGCTGATCCTGCGGCCCCCCAGCAGCGGCGGTTCGTCGCGGGCGTACAAAGCCACCGAGGTAATCAACCTCCGCCACCACGGATTCGACTTGCTCTACGCCCTCGAAGACGACCCCCGCAACGTGGAGATGTACGCCGAGTCCGACGTCCCCTGCGTCTACGTCTACTCCGGCTACTACGACCGCTGACGAGCGTGATCTCAGGTGGCCGGGGGTTGCGGCCAAGCGCCCACGATCGGGTGGTCGGCGTCGACCGGTCCCACGCCAGCAGCACCGCCTGGTGCTTTGAGGCCGGTCATCTCGAAGAATCCCGCATTGACAGTGGTGAATTCCTGGTATTCAGCGGGGAGAAACGTCTCGGGGTAGATGGCTTCCACGGGACAGGCTGGTTCACAAGCCCCGCAGTCGATGCATTCGTCGGGATTGATGTAGAGCATCCGCTCCCCCGTATAAATGCAGTCCACCGGGCATTTGGACACGCAGGCAGCATCTTTGACATCAATGCAGGTGGGACCGATCACGTAGGTCATGAGCACTCCCGATAGCCGGGATGGCGCTCGTAAACCCGCTCGAGCATGTCGAGATAGTCGGGCTCGGATGCGACCGACAGCGGGTTGGGCTGTTGGCCGGGATAGCCGGTCAGTCGGCGCACCTCGGCGCTGAGAAAATAGGCACCCACAACAGTCGTAGACAGCACGGCAAAGTCACCGGGCCGCTGTGAGGCCAGATGGCGCACGAAGGCATCGAGACCTTCCGCAGGTGCCTCATCGAGAAGAGACAACAGCGGCTCGGCAAGAGCAGGGGCGGCGTCCAGAAACCGATCGAGCAAGCCCTCCGAAACGCCGACCGCTGAGGCCGCAGGCATATTTCGTCCCTCAGGCACGAGCACATCGGCCAGGCGGTCCAGCGTGAGACGTTGGGCTGGTGTCGGCCCAGAGCCACTCATGCAGGAATCTCCTGCGACGCCCGAGCCTCAATCAGATGATCGGTCACCCGTAGCGCGTTCGCCATGATCGTGGCCGTTGGATTGGCCGACCCGCCGGTCACGAATACACCGCCGTCGATCACATAGAGGTTGGGCACGTCGTGGGCGCGGCACCAACGATCCACCACTGAAGTCTGAGGATCGTTGCCCATCCTGGTAGTGCCCAGCACATGACCGATTCCGGTAGGCCACACGTCGCGCACGAGGGTGGACACCGCTCCCGATGCCTCTGCCGCCTCAACGGCGCGTGCCACATTGAAGTCGAGCATTCTTCTGGTGTTATCCGACACCCGGTACTCGACGTGAGCGGCGGGCAGTCCCGACGAGTCGCACATCGTCGGATCAAGGGTGACCCGGTTGTGGTCTTCGGGGAGATCCTCGGCCTGGATGCCCCAGGTGAAAGCGTGTCCGAACACCTCATCGGCCGCCCGATGGAAGTTCGCGCCCCATACGGCTTCGAAGCCATCGTGACGATGAGCCTCCTGGTACTCCGCCGCGGCAAACATGGGCCCTCCATGCGGCATCACCATCCATTTGGCACCGCGCAGGAAATCACGGTCGGGGTGGGTCTCGGCGAACTCCAGCGAATAGATGACCTGCCCCCAGGGACCCTGCCAGCTGTCGAGGGGATCCTCGCAGACGACCGTCACCGTGCGGTAAGGATGCTGCATAAGTCGTCGTCCCACCAGTCCCGAAGAGTTGGCCAGACCGTCGGGGAACCGCGATGACGCCGACAACAGCAATAAGCGAGCGGTTCCCACCGCGTTCGCGGCCAACATCACCACCTGCGCCTGCTGGAAATGCTCGACGCCATCGCGATCCAGGTATGCAGCGCCTTGCACACGGCCCTGCTCGTCCACGGGGATCTCCGTCACACGAGCGCCGGTAACTAGGCGGGCTCCGGCGGCCTGCGCGGAAGGCCAGTGGGTGAGCGAGGGGGTGGCCTTGGCGTTCTCCGGACATCCGATCATGCATGTACCCCGCCGCTGGCAAGCCTGAAGGCTGCCGTGGCGGCGCGAGGCAATTGCGTTGGCACCGGGCCACCAATGCCAGCCCAGGCGGTCCATCCCCTCGGCGGCAACCCGTCCAATCTTGCCGATGGGTATCGGCGGGTTGGGGTAGGGATCCATCTCGGGCAGGGCCGGGTCGCCGCCCAAACCAGACACCGACATGTCACGGGCCACCTGTGCGTAGCAATCAGCCAGATCGCCCCAGCCGATCGGCCAATCGTCGGCGATGCCATCAAGTGTCCGCACCCTGAAGTCCGAGGCCAGCAGCGTCTGCCACATGGCTGCCCACTGCACCAGACCTCCGCCGACCCCGTTGTACATAACGGGGCGAACATCCGCGTCGCCGGTCAGAGGGTAATCGGCCAGTCCCTGGCGGACATTGGGATCGGGATTCCAACGCTCAACCCATGCCAGCTCAGCCTCTGGTTGGGCACTCATGTAATCTGCCGGACCAACCCAGTCGCCCTGCTCAAGACAGACCACCTCGAATCCGGCGGCTGCCAGGCGAGCGGCGGCGACCGAGCCCGAGGCACCGGCGCCAATTATCAGAACGTGCGATTGGTGCCCCTGCGTCACCATATTGAAATAATATACTTTGCTGAAGATAGCTATCCTCTCGTGGAAGTGACCGATTTGCACTCGCCAGACCAGAACAACGACAACTCCAACTGGCACAACCCACCCTCCACCGTCCGCCTTCGCGACACAGATCGCCCGCCGCTCACCGTGCAGGTAGTGGGCAACGAGATCAAGCGGCTGCGCAAGCTCCAGGGTTGGACGCTCGAGCAACTCGGCTCGGCTTCAGGGGTCAGTGCCGGACTGCTCTCGCAGGTTGAACGGGGGCAGGGCAATCCGTCGTTCAACACGCTCGTGCAGGTGGCCCACGCGCTCGGCATTCCAGTGGCGCGTCTGGTCGCCGGCGAGCAGATGACTTCGCCGGTGGTACGACGCGAGGACCGTCGCCGGCTCAATCTCCCCAACGATGAGCTGGTCGTGGCCGAATTGCTCACCGCCCGACCCGATAGCGCCCTTGAGGTGATCCGCATTGAGACCGAGCCGGGGTACTCCACCGAGGACACTCCGTTCATGCACGAAGGCGAGGAATTCGGCATCGTCCTGGAGGGAACCCACGCCGTCAACGTCGGCGGCACCCACTACGTGCTGCGGGCGGGTGACTCGATCTCTTACGACTCCACCATCCCCCACTGGTACGAGAACCCCGGCGATGTCACTTCGGTGTCGCTGTGGGTGGTGACCCCGCCGAGCTTCTGAGGCGATGGGCGCCTTAGTCACCCGACCGGCCGCCGATGCGCCGGTGATGGCCCAAAGCGACGTGGTCGTGGTGGGGGGCGGGCCGGCTGGCTTGGCCGCGGCCGTCTCAGCCGCCCGCCAAGGGGCGAGCGTGACTCTCCTGGAGCGCTACGCCCATCTGGGAGGCCTGGCAGCAGGAGGAATGGTGCTGGTGCTCGACGATTTTGCCGATGGCGCCGAGGAGGTCACCGTTCACGGGATCGCCCAGGAGATGGTGGATCGCCTGGAGGCACTGGAACTGGCTGTCTATGCGCCGCCCGAAGACAGGGTGCTCAGCGACGAGATGTGGAATCGCTGGTCTCGATGGGGAGTATTCGACCTCTACGCCAAGGGCCCCAAGAAATCCATCGTCTACGCCGTGGCCTTCGATCCCGACGGATGGAAGCGGGTATCTAACAACCTTGTAGAGGAGGCAGGGGTCGATGTCCGACTCCACTCGTGGTACTCGGCGCCGATCATGGAGGGCGACGCTATTTCGGGCGTGATCTGCGAGACCAAGACCGGCCCCCAGGCCGTCCTCGGTGATGTCGTGATCGACGCCAGCGGAGACGCCGATGTGGCCGCCACCGCGGGCGCTCCTTTTGTGGAGGGCTCCTACATGGTGACCACGGTCTTTCGCCTCGGCAACGTGGATACCGATGCCGCCGAGCACTTTGAGCACGCCCAACCCGCCGAGTGCCACGCGGTCAACCGCGAGGCGCGGCGCATCCTCGGCGGCTCCTGGGCGATGTGGTGGTTGAAAACACCTTTGCCGGGCGTGGTGTGGTGCAACTGTCCTCACATGACCGGATACGACGGGCTGAGGGTGGAAGACCTCACCGCCGCCGACCGAGAGGGGCGCAAGAGAATCGCCAGCCTCGTGGAATACGTGCGCGGGCAATATCCGGGGTTTGAGAAGGCTGTTGTGATCGACGTGGCACCCCAGATCGGTGTACGCCAATCGCGCCTCATCGATGGCGAGTACGTCGTCACCAAAGACGATGTGGTCAACCGGGTGCACTTTGCCGACAGCGTGGCCCGCGGCCGCGGCTACTACACCCCGTACCGGGCAATGCTGCCGCGCAAAGTGGAGCAGCTTCTGGTCGCCGGACGGCACTACTCAGTGACTCCCGAAGCCCAGAAGCTGTCTCGGGAAATCCCTCCCTGTATGGCGATGGGCGAGGCGGCGGGCACGGCCGCCGTCGAGGCGCTGGACTCCGGTGTTGCCGTCCGCAAAGCGGACGTCGCGGCGGTCCAGCGTCGCCTGCGCCGTCAAGGCGCCGACCCGGGAGATATCCCCTCCCCCCGGGCGCGCCCGGCCAGCCCCCCTGCGAAGGGGGCCCCGTGAGCGGCGGGGCCGCGGACAGCAACGCGGCCCAGCCGCTGGCCGGGATAAGGATTCTGGATTTCTCGCAAATCATGATGGGCCCAGTCGCCACTCAGCTTCTGGCCGACCATGGGGCAGACGTGCTGAAGATCGAGCGTCCCGGCAGCGGCGATATTTTCCGCCACGCCATCGTCGACCCCGACGGCGCCGAGCATCCCGCCTTCGGGGCGGTGAACCGCAACAAGCGCAGCCTGGTGGTCGATGTCCGCGTACCCGAGGGATTGGCCCTGATCGACGAACTCGTGGCGGGGGCCGACGTGGTGGTCAACAACTACCGGCCCGGCGTGATGGACCGCCTGGGTTTGGGTTACGAACGCCTGTCGGGGATCAATCCCGGCATCGTCTATGCCCAAGGCACCGGCTTCGGCACCGAAGGGGTGTACGCCCACAAGGGCGGGCAAGACATCCTGGCGCAGGCCCTCACCGGGGCGATGTCGCACAAGGCCGACGACGGCCATCCCACCGCCATCTACCCCGTATCGCTTGCCGACTACACCGCCGGAATGCACATGGTGCAGGGAATCCTCATGGCGCTGCTTCAGCGGACCCGCACGGGACTCGGCCAAAGGGTCGAAGTCTCGCTCTACGACTCCCTTCTCGCCATGCAGATCTTGGAAGCCACAACAGCGTTGATGGGCCGCGGCATCGTGAACTGGGCCCGACTCCCCCTGGTGGGCACATTCGCCGCAGCCGACGGCGAAGTCGTCGTGGTCGGTGCATTCAAGCCAAATCCTCTGCGCGACATCTGTGCTGCCCTGGACCTGCCCGACCTCTCAGCCGAGCCCGACTTCGCAACCATGGCCGACCAGGCCGCCAACCGACCTCGCCTTCAGGCCTTGATCGCCGAGGCTATTGGGCGGTTCACCTCTGATGAGGTGATCGAGCGTCTCGAGGCCCAAGACGTGCTCTGCGCGCCGGTGCGAACCCTCGAGGAAGCCTTGGACGACCCGCATACCGCGCCGATGATCGTGGAGATGCCCCGACCGGCTCTGACGCCGCTGCGCTCGCTGGCTTCGCCGGTACACCTCCCGGACACGCCAACCTCCATGCGGCACTCCCCGCCAGGCCTCGGCGAGGGAACAGCCGAGGCACTGGCGGACTACGGAATCGAATCAGAGCGCGTGAAGGCGCTCTTGACCGCAGGAGTTCTGGCATGAGCATCGATCTAGTCGTGACTGACCACGTCGCCCGGGTAACGATCAACCGCCCCGAGCGGCTCAACGCCATCGACGAGGCCCACCAAGACGAGCTTCTTCGAACCTGGGAAGCCATCGAAGCAGACCGCTCAGTGAGGGTGGTGTTACTCACCGGCGCCGGTGACCGCTCCTTCTGCGCCGGCGACGACATGCGCGCCGAGGGCGCCAAGGACCTCGACTACTGGCTGCGGCCCCGCCGAGATGGTTTCGGCCACTTGCCGCTGCGCGACTCACTGGACGTGCCCGTGCTGGCCAGGGTCAACGGCTACGCCCTTGGAGGCGGTTTGGAGCTGGTGGTGGGGTGTGACTTGGCGGTGGCATCAGAGGACGCGGTGTTGGGTTTCGTGGAGCCCCGCCTCGGTCGCCTTCCCCTCGACGGCGGAATAGTGCAGCTGGCGCGGCAACTCCCCGCCAAGTGGGCCATGGAAGTCCTGTTGACCGGCAAACGGTTCAGCGCCACCGAGGCGCTCGCTCTGGGTTTGTTGAACGAAGTCGTTCCCGCGGCCGAACTCGACACGGCGGTGGACCGCTGGTTGGAGGAACTGCTGGCGTGCGCCCCCCTGTCGCTGCGGGCGATCAAGCAGATTGTGCGCCGCACCCCCCACATGACCGCAGCCGACGCAAGGATGACCAACCTTCCGGCGCTGGTTGAGGTGCTTACGTCGGCCGATTGCGACGAAGGGATCCGGGCCTTCAGTGAGAAACGAGCCCCGCGCTGGGAGGGCCGTTGAGTCACCCAGGTCGGTCGGGCATTGAACTCATTTTTGATTAATTGAAAATCTTTACTTTCGATTAATTGAAGATTTGCACTAAAGTGAACTCACTGCCATGAGCGGGGAGGAATCTGATGAGAAATCGACTCAAGTTCGCGGCCATCCTGCTGGCCCTCACCATCGTTGCCGCTGCCTGCGGCAACGATGACGACGGAGGCACAGCCGCCCCCGAACCCGCACCCGCGCCAACTGATGCGCCAACGCAAGCACCGGCACCCGAGCCTACGGAAGCGCCGACTGTCGCTCCAACGCCCGACCCAGAACCCGCCGAGGCACCGTCGGTGGCCCTTGTCGCCAACCAAAAGGCCGGCGATCTAGGTCCCATCGACGATCTTGTGCGAGGTCTCGAGATGGTGGAGGCCGACTTTGGCGCAGAGACGACGTTCATTGAGGCGACCGATCCGTCAACCTTCGAAACCACCCTGCGCAACCTGGCCAACCAGGGCACCGACATCATCGCGGTGACTTTCCCACCCATGCAGGATGCCGTCGTCGCCGTCGCGCCGGACTTCCCTGACACTCGCTTTATCCATGTATTCGGATTCGAGGGAGGCGTCGACAACCTCGTCTCTATTGGATTCGACTACTACAAGGGCACCTACTTGGCCGGCATTCTGGCGGGCGCACTGAACACCACCGGCAAGGTGGGGTTCGTGGGCGGCGTTTCGATCCCACCGCTGAACGCCGACTACAACGCCTTCGTGGCCGCAGCCCAGACCAAGAACGCCGCCATAACGGGAGAGGCGGCGTTCGCCGACTCCTTCGAGGATCCCGCCAAAGGCCGAGAACTCGGCGCGGCGCTCTACGACGGCGGGGTGGAAGTCATCATGACCGACGCCGCGGCCACCGACCTCGGCGTCATCCAGGCCGCCGAAGAGAAGGGCGGCTACGTGATCGGCGGCTCGGAGAACTACTTCGACAGTCCGGCCGTGATCGGCAGCGTCCTGCTGTACTGGGCCCAGGTTCTCTACGATCAAGTCGAGCACGCCCTCAGCGACGACTACACGCCCGGCTACATCGGCGCCGGTGTGGCCGAGGGCGGCGTGGACCTGGTGATCAGCCCCGAGTTCCTCGCCAACGGCCCGACGGAGATGGTGGAGATCATCAACGCCACGCTTGATGAGATCGAAGAGGCTCGCTCGCAGATCAAGAGCGGATCCCTCGAAGTTCCCTTCAACCCCGAACTCTGAGGCCGATAGCCTCGTATTGATGACGGTGCCGAGCGGACCGGCATCCGCCGAAGTACCGGCGGTTCGCTGCCGGTCTCTCGGCGTCTCATTTGGCACGGTCCAAGCCCTCCACGACATCAGCCTCGACCTTGCCGCGGGACGCATCCACGCGCTGGTCGGCCAGAACGGGGCAGGCAAGACCACTCTCGCCAAGGTATTGGGCGGCCTTCAGGCCCCCGACAACGGCACCGTTTGCATAGCAGGCAATCAGATCCCTCCCGGCGACGTACGCGCCGCCAAGTCCGCGGGCCTGGCAATGGTGCACCAGCACTTCTCCCTTCCTCCTTCATTCACCGTGGCGGAGGCACTGGAGCTGACCGCCGCCCGTCCGGAAAGCCACTCGGTCTACAGGCGGACCGAGCTGTACCGTCGCTGGCAAAACGAGGTAGCCGAGGTCGGCGGCACGAATGTGCTGGCGACGCGCATCCGGGATCTGCCCGTTGAGACCCGCCAGTCGCTTGAGATCGTTCGAGCACTGGTGTCCGAGGCGCGAATCCTGCTGTTGGACGAGCCCACTGCCCTGCTCACACCGGCAGCCACCGACACATTGTTCGAGCGGCTTCGGGGCTTACGCGACGATGGGGTGACGATCCTCATCGTGCTGCACAAGCTGCGGGAGGTAGCTGCCGTCGCCGACACCGTGAGCGTGCTGCGCGACGGCAAACTGGTCCTGGGGCCGAGCGAGATTTCCGGGGTGTCGCAGGGCCAGCTCAGCGATGCCATCGTCGGGCCCGCGCCAGATACGGACCGGGCCATCGCAGTGGAGGCAGCCACCGACGTGGAACAGCAGTTGCTGTTGGAACTGGTGCGAGTCTCGAGCCGGGAATCAGCCTTCGAGCCCGGGCTTGCCAGTATCGACCTCACCGTCGAAGCCCGCGAGATCGTGGGAATCGCCGGCGTGGAGGGAAACGGTCAGCGAAGCCTCGTCTCGGTGATCGCAGGTCTGAGCGCCGTCACCGAGGGCTCTGTGCTTCTAGGCGGAGAAGAGGTGACCCGCGCTCCTCCTGCCCGGAGGCGACTGCGAGGTCTGCGCCTCGTGCCCTTCGACCGCAATAGCGAGGGAATCAGCCGCAGCGCGCCTCTTTGGTTGAACCAATCAGCGCTCCGCCTCATTGGGAGGCGGCGGCAGTTCCCGCTGATCTCGCTGCGCCAGTACAAGCGGCAAGCGTCCGAGGCGATGGATCTTTGGCGAGTGCGCTACAACACTGTCGCACAACCCGCCGAGAGCCTTTCTGGTGGCAACGTTCAACGCCTAGTGCTGTCGAGGGAGTTGGCCTCCGGACTCGAGGTGCTTGTTGCCGCCCAGCCCACCCGCGGCCTGGACTTCTCTGCCACGAACTTTGTGCGTAGCTCTTTGCGGGGATTGAGAGACGCGGGGGCCGGCGTCCTGCTGGTGTCCTCCGATCTTGACGAGTTGTTCGAGCTCTCCGACCGCCTTCTCGTGATGTACGGCGGGAGCATTGTGGCGCGCTTCAATGCGCCCTATGACCGTCAAGCGGTGGGCGATGCCATGACAGGGGCACTCCGATGACCGGTGGCCTGCAACGCGTGGCATCCACCGTTCTGCTGGTTGTCGTCTCGTTCATGCTCACAGCTTTGATTCTGTGGGTCAGCGGCTACCGCGTGGGCACCGTCTTGTCCGGCATCATCCAAGGGTCGATAACCGCGACGGGTGCCGCAACCTCAACAATCCGCTGGACGATCCCGTTGCTGCTCATCGGTCTGGGGGTAGTGATCGGGTTCCGGGCGGGATTCTTCAACATCGGGGGGCAGGGACAGTTCTATGTGGGGGCCTGCTCGGCCCTCGTCGTCTCTTTGGGCTGGCGCGAAGGCCCGGTACCGCTGGTGATCATGTGTGGGATGATCGCAGCAATTCTGGCGGGGATGGCCTGGTCGCTGCTTCCTGGCTACCTACGCGTGCAGTTCGGCACTGACGAGGTGCTGACCACGCTGATGATGAGCTTCATCGGTGCGCTGGTGCTCCAGTACCTGACCGCTGGACCCTTGCGCAACCCGTCGGGAACAGGCCAGACAGCGGCCAGCGAACGCATACCCGAAGCGTTCCGCATCACCGACAGCTCCGGCGTGTCGGTCACCGCTTTGCTCCTCGTCGGCGGTGTGGCCGTGCTGGTCTGGCTCCTATTGGAGCGCACCCGCTTCGGGTTGACGATGACGCTGGTCGGCAGAAACCCGACAATGGCCCGCTGGCAGGGCATAGACGTGCGCCGTGTGGGTCTGGGCACTTTCGCACTCTCCGGGGCGCTATCCGGCCTCGCCGGTGCGGTGGAACTCCACGGCCCCGGGGCGCGACTGGTCACCGGGTTCTCACCTGAAGTGGGCTTCACTGCCGTAGTAGTAGCTCTGGTGGGCATGCTGAGCGTCTGGGGCACCGTCGTGGCCGCGGTCTTCTTCGGCGGCTTGCAGTCGGCCATCTTGTTCCTTCCAATCGTGACGGATCTTCCTCCGCCCGCCCTCGTGCTGCTTCACGGCATGGTGGCGTTCCTGGTCACCATCAAGTTCAGGGCTGTGCGGCGACGGCGGGCCGGGCTCGCTGCAAAACCGGTGGCGGGCTGATGGAACAGGTCCTCGCCACAACACTGCGCTCGGCGGCCCCGCTCGTTCTGGTCGCCATGGCAGGCGTTTTTGCCTTCCGGGCGGGGATCTTCCACCTGGGGCTCGAAGGGCTGATGATCTCCGGCGCATTCACAACCGTGGCCATCGGCGATGCCACCGGATCGGTGGGGCTTGGGATCCTTGCCGCCATCGGCGTGTGTATGACACTCTCTGCGGTCTATTGGTGGGTGATCGGCCCCCTCGGTGCAAACGTAATCATTGCCGGACTGGGGCTCACTTCAATCGGACTTGGAGGTACGGCCTTCGCTCTCGGGGCCATATTCGACATACGCGGCTCCATGTTCACCGACGTTGTGCTTCCCCGTCCCGTGCGCGGGGCCACTTCAGGCCCCGGGGTTATCATCTCGGAGCACTCGATTCTGGTGTGGATCACCCCGCTGATCGTGCTGGTTGCCTGGATTGTATTGAGGCGGAGCCGGTTCGGACTGCGGCTTGCCGCGGTGGGCGAGTACCCGTTCGCGGCCCGCTCTGCGGGTGTGAATCCATCGATCGTGCGACTACAGGCACTGCTCATCTCCGGCGCTCTGTGTGCTCTCGGCGGGGCGGAACTGTCGGTCGGGACACTGCGCAACTTCACCGAGAACATGACCAACGGGCGGGGCTTCATCGCCTTTGTGGCAGTCATTTTCGGGGCATGGCACCCCATCGGTGCGGCTCTCGCCGGACTGTTCTTCGGCTTCGCCGACGCCATCGGAATCCAATCGCAGATCAATATCACCGAACGAGTACCGCGAGAGTTCGTGCTGATGATCCCCTTCGTGCTCACGATATTCGCGGTATGGCTAGGCGGGCTCTGGAGGCGTCGCACCCTGGAAGCCGAAGCAGGCTACGCCGAACTGCGAGAGCCCGACTATTGAGCAAGCGGCCGCACCCTATCGGTCATTGCCGATTGGTCTCCTCACTCCGATAACCTTCTAGCAGATCCAAGAGGAGTGGCCCCGGGCATGAACACGTTCAAGACATTTCTGCTTCTGGTGCTGATGGCGGCGCTGTTCGTGGCCGTCGGCGGACTGCTGGGCGGCAGCGGCGGACTGGCCATCGGCATTGTGATTGCGGTGATCGTGGTGGGCGGGTCGTACTGGTTCAGCGACAAGCTGGCCATCGCCTCAGCCCGGGCCGTACCGGTCACCTCCGCGCAACTCCCCCAGTATCACGCCATCATGGAAGAGCTCACCACAAAAGCCCAGATTCCGATGCCCAAGCTGTACGTGAGCCCCAATCCCCAGCCCAACGCCTTCGCCACCGGCCGCAACCCCAAGCACGCCGCGGTGGCCATCACCGAGGGACTCATCAACCACTTGAGTTGGGACGAGATCCGGGGAGTGCTGGCCCACGAGCTGGCCCATATTCGCAATCGGGATATCCTCATCGGCTCAGTGGCCGCGGCAATCGCCATGGCCATCACCTTCGCGTCGCGCATCGCGGTGTGGGGCATGATCTTCTTCGGCGGCCGAGGCCGCGACAACGGCCCTGGGGAACTGGTCGGAGTCATCCTGGCCGCCATCTTGGCCCCCATCGCCGCCAGCCTTCTTCAGATGGCCATCAGCCGCACCCGGGAGTACCAAGCCGACGCCTCCGCCGCCCGGCTCATCGGCGACGGCGAGCCCCTGGCCCGAGCGCTGGAGAAGCTCAATGCCGCCTCCCAGCGCATCCCGGTCAACGTCCCGGCGGAGCAGGCATCGCACTACATCGTCAATCCCCTCACCGGCCGGACCAACTTCCGCAGCCTGTTCAGCACCCACCCCCCCGCCGAGGAGCGCATCCGCCGCCTCCGCGCCGGCGAGTGGGTACCCCAGGCGTACTAAGCCACCTCCATCCCTCAGAAAAACCCTAAAAAATCAGGCCGACGGCGTTTCGTTAGGATTTTAGGGGCATAAAATCCTAAATTTTTGAGCACATCGGTGTGATTTAGGGTTTTAGGGCCATAAAACCCTAAATGGCCGGTTACAGCTCCCAGCAGGCTATCGTTGGCACCGGAAGGAACGGATCGATGACAAGCGTCGAAGCAAACCTGATGTCCGCTGAGGAACATTGGGAGATGTTCGACAATGCTGCGCGCCGCCATCTAGACATGAGTGGTTCGGAATTCGCGCTCCGCTGGGACAGAGGCGAGTACTTCGACAGGGACGAGCCGTGGGTGATGTACGTCGCTGGCTTGCGGCCGGATGGCTGGGCGCGCTGAGAAAGAGGCGTTTGGCAACTTCCGAGACATGGTCCAAGAGGCCGTCTCATGCTTCGCCACCGCCCGTGTAATCGGAAGCACGAAGGAGCTCGATGAGCGGGGAACCCTCACAGCGAACTCCGGGGCGGAAGTGCCACTTACGTCTGCTGAGCAACCCATTGCCATAGCCTTCTTCATCCACTACACGATTCGCCAGATCAACGGTCAGTGCAAAGTCTCCACCGATGGCTATGTCCACAATGTGCTGCTGGACGGGGAGTTGGCGGTGGAGTTTCACTGGCACCCGAGTGAGGGCACCCGCGTCTGGTTTCCCCACGTACATCCGCGGTTCGCTGGTTCGGGTCGGGATCGAGGAAAAATGCACATCCCGACGGGAAGGATCCTTATCGAGGACGTCCTGGTATTCGCCCACGAGCGAGGTGCTCAACCTAGAAATACAGACTGGAAGGAGATTGTGACTCGGAACAAGGAGCGAGTTGCCAAAGAACTGACGTGGGGAACCCCCTCCACGCTGATATACAACCCTCAGCATGAAGACCTGTAGATTCCGTCCAGTCAGTCCCGGAAATTCCCGAACTGCAAGGGGATGGCGAAGTCGGCTTCTTTGAGGGCGGCGATCACCTCTTGGAGCATGTCCCGCTTCTTACCGCTCACCCGCAGCTGACCCCCCTGGGTCTGCGATGAGACCCCCTTCATGCCCAAGTTCTTGATGAACTTGTTCAGCTCCCGGGCCTTGTCGGCTGAGATGCCTGCGGCCAGCGCGGCATCCTGGCGAACGGTCCCCCCGGCGGCATCAGTGACCGCCCCGTAGGTCACTCCTTTCAGCGACACCTTGCGCCGCACCAGCTTCTCCTCCAGCACCTGACGGGCCGCCGCCAGTCGGTCCTCATTGGACGACCGCAGCGTGATGATCCCATCGCCCAGCGCCACCTCGCTGCCGGTGTTCTTGAAGTCATAGCGGCTGTGGATCTCCCTCGCGGCCTGATCCACCGCATTGCGAACTTCTTGCATGTCCAGCTCAGAAGAAACATCAAACGTAGGCATCACCCGAACCTACCGCACCACCTGCTGTGATATTCATGCCAACACAGGGCGACAACCTGAGAAACTGTCACCTAATCCCGTATTATGTTCTCATAGCGTTGCGAGGGAGCTGGCCATGATGTCTATGCCTGAAACTGAGGTGCATCACATCACCGACGAGGAGCTTGATGTGTTGATCGAGGCGACTCTGCAAGACGCTGGGGTAGAACTGGAAGAGCTGCGGCGCCAAGCCCAACTCGGCAGGTTCGAGTCGGAGAAGCTTCGGCGGACATGGTTCTCGGTCGTGGGTCTCGGCCGCGGCTAGTTATCGTCGATTCTAGAAATGGCAGAAAGCCTTGAAAAACAGGCGCGCCGTTTTGCCGACGATATTTCAGATCTGCTCAACAGGACCGTCACGGACGGTATCCGCGTCTCGTCTCTGAAGACCGCCGACGGATACGGCATCATCGGAGTAGGGGTCTCAAAGAACCGCTCAACCTCACTGCCGATCCCGATTACTCCCGCGAAGAAAGACGCTGTGGTCTTCCTCTACCTGCTGCACTCATATGAGCCCGACCCCGAGGGCGTCTACCTGACCATGACGCAGAGCACCATGAGCCTCTACACATCGCCATCGATGGAGGACGACCAACTGATCGTCGGCATTGACTACGCCCGGAACCCCGGCAATCAGTTCCCAGGAGCGCACCTTCACGTAGCTGGCCTGCGAGACGATCTAGATGCCGTCTACCTGGGTGATGAGCGCAAAACCCGCAAGCTCCGCGACCTCCATATTCCGGTAGGAGGCAAGCGCTTTCGACCCAGTCTCGAAGACCTCGTGGAGTTCATGGTCACAGAAGAGATGGTCGACCCACGGCCTGACTGGAAACAAGTGGTCAAAGAACACAGAGCGCGGTGGGAAGCCATCCAGCTGAAAGCAGCAGTGCGCCGAAATCAAGAAGACGCCGCTGCTGCCCTGCGTGAAGCTGGCTGGGATGTAATCGCACCTGACTTCGAAACATAGAGCCTTGTCACAGAGGGTCGTTGCAATGCGACTGCCCAGATCAACTAGTGATGGACATTCGGCAGCGCTCCCGAATTCGAGTGGGGAAGTCAACATGCGGGCCGGTAGTGTGGTTCCTCGTTGGGTCGGTGCCCGAGCGGCCAAAGGGAACGGGCTGTAAACCCGTCGGCATAGCCTTCGGAGGTTCAAATCCTCCCCGGCCCACACAGCAGAAAATTACCCAGCCCGCTAATGGGTGCCTCTGGGTCTGAGTTCCACGAATCGAGCCCATGCATCCGGATCGCCTGCTAGTTCAGCCAGGGCGATATCCCTTTCAACCAGTGCTTGTTGAAGATCCAGGCTCTGCGTCTGATCGTGAGGCATTCGCGATGCAACCGCCGCTGCTGCGAGCTCAGTCAGGGGCTTACCAATCGCCTGTCGATAGTTGAAGCCGATGAGCTGCATGATCGTCAATGTCTCGGCCGCAAGAATCGACTCGAGCGCATCCAGCACCTGTGGCTCAAGCACTTCCTGTCCTGACGCCTCCATCAGTTGCCGGATCAAGGGCAACAGGTTCTCGGTGATGAAGTTAACGTCTTCCGCTGACAGCCGTTGCGCAACCAGCTCGTCGTCGAAAGCCTGAGCGATCCGTACCAATTCGGACTTGTCAGCAAGCAGCTCATTGACGATGTCCTCTAGGGCCGCGATCGTCTCCTTGTCCCTCTTCCGCGCCTTCGCCGTAGAAATCCGATCCGCCACAGCGGCAGCGGCGTTTCGGACAGCAGCCTCTGATAACAAAGCACTTAGTTCCTGAAGAGCCGGATCCATGCCTTGAGACTACGCCGCTCAGCAACACTTCAATGTAACTAAGTGCTAGCAACTAGCCGGGGCCTCCGGAAGCACCTACAGCGATCAGGACAAGGGGACATCCAGACCCTCCGGCCACACCAGGGCGGTTCACACCGCCAACCCCCAATGGCTGCGCGTGTCTACTTTTTTGCATTTTCTGATTATTTTCAAGGAGGATTGTGTCACTGAGGTCGGTATAATTTCATTTATGGAATTTACGTTGAATCCCAGCACAAGCAGCGCTTATTCCAGTGTTGATGGGGGTTTCGAGTTTCCGGATTTCTCTGAGGCGGGCGCTTCGGAGCTGTTGGGGTTGATGGGACAGGTTGATCTGCTGCGCCGCCGGGCTGAGGGGTATCTGATGGGGCTGGTTGTCCGATACGGCGAGCTGGAGGGGCCGGGTGCGGCTGCCACGGTGTGTCACCAATTCGGCATCAGCGCCTACCGGGCCCGCCAACTGGCCAGGACGGCCCGGGATGTCGCGGCCATGCCCCAGATTCTTGGCGCGGTCCAGGATGGTCGCATTTCGGCGGATCAGGCCGGGATGGTGTCCGAGTCGCACAAGCGCGCGCCGATGAGCGAACAAAACCAACAAGAGCTGTTGGACTTGGGCGGCTGGCAGGGCCATGACGAGTTCAAGAAGACTGTCGCCGCTCGCGAAGACCAGCGCCGCGCCGACGACGGGATGAGCCGGGCCGAGCGCCAGCGGGCCCGCCGATCCGCCAAGGTGTTCGACGGGGCCAGCGGCATGGTCGTTTTGCACGCCGAGCTCGACCAGGTGTCCGGTGACCGAGTCAAGGTCGCTCTCGGTGCCATGAATGCCAAGATGCTCGGCGACGACATCGCGTTCGACCCGATCCGCACCTTCAAACAACGCAACGCCGATGCGCTGGTGGCGCTCATCACCCAACAACCGGCCGACAAAGCCGAACCCGCAGCGGGCGGATCGGATTGCGGGATCCGCCCGCAGAAGACCGTGCTGGTGGTCTCTGCCGACTACGACGCCATCGAAGGACGACTGAAGAACGCAGGGCTCATCGACGGCACGCCGATCGACCTAGACGAGCTCCGCCGCATCGCCTGCGAAGCCGACATCATCCCCATGATCTTCGCCGCCGACGGGCAGCCCCTCTACGTGGGCAAGGCCCAAAGAGCGCCAACCAAAGCCCAAAAACTGGCCCTGTACAAAAGAGACGGGGGCTGTGTGGGCTGCGGCCTCAGGCCTCAGGTGTGCGACGCCCACCACATCCTGCCGTGGGACCAAAACGGGTCCACCGACATCACCAACCTGGTGCTGCTGTGCCCCCGCTGCCACAAAAAAGTCCACAAACACGGCCACACCATCGAACACGACACCGAAACCAGCCGATACCGCCTCCAACCCCCACCACGGCCCAGCCCCACAGCCCACCCGCCGCCCGGAGAACAACTAGCCGCCGCCTAGGAGACGCCTCCCTAAACGGGGCCTATGGCCCACTCCAGTCTTGCAGCATGAGCTGCATCACGGTTACGTCTATCCAGCGGCCGAATTTGCGGCCTATTTCGCGCTCGGTACCGGCTATTTCGAATCCAACGGAGCGGTGGACGGCGACCGATGCCTCGTTTCCCCCGGATATTCGGGCGATCACGGTGTGGAACCCGTGGGTTTGGGCCAGTCCGATTATCTCCACCAAAAGCGCTCGGCCGATGCCTTTGCCGCGATGGTCCTGGTGGACATACACCGAGTTCTCCACCGTGGTGTTGTAGGCCGGTCGGGTATGGAAGGGCGACAGCGACGAGAAGCCCAGCACGGTGTCATCGTCGTCATCCGGCGTGGCCACCAGCACCGCGTGAACCCCGCTGCGGTCTTGCAGCCAGGTGCGCTGGGCAGCCACGGTTCGAGGCTCCAACTCGAAAATGCTGGTCCCGTTGAGGATCTCGTAGTTGATGATTTCGCGGATGCCTTCGGCATCAGCCAGCCGAGCCGCACGAATCGCCACCCGGCTCACCGTATCGCCTGCGGAGTCCCAAACCGGCTTTCCGCGGCATCTCGCAGGGTGGCAATATTGGCCCCGGACAGGGATAGAGTTCCCAGCCCGCCTCCTTAGCTCAGTCGGCAGAGCGTTTCCATGGTAAGGAAAAGGTCGAGAGTTCGATTCTCTCAGGAGGCTCAGGGCCATTTGGGCGGCATCCAGCCGCTGAAGGGCCCCGGGGCGGCGTAGCTCAGTCGGTAAGAGCGCTCGACTCATAATCGAGAGGTCGCCAGTTCGAGTCTGGCCGCCGCTACCACCCACCCTTTCGCCCCGCTGCGGGCCAGCGATAGGGTGGCTCCATCGAACCCGCAACATCTCGCGAGCACGTCCCCGACGACGCCGAACTGGTGGAAGCCGCCCGCCGAGGCGACCGCGACGCGTTCAACGAGCTGGTCCGGGCCACCTACCGAGACATCTACGCTTTGGCCTATCGGCTCACCGGCAACCGGGAGGACGCGGGCGATGTGGTGCAAGACGCCTATGTCCGGGCCTACCGGGCGATTCGCCGCTTCCGGGGCGACTCCAGTTTCTCCACCTGGATGTACCGCATTACCAGCAACTGCGCGTCCACCCATTTGAGCCGCCGAACCCGCCAGCGCACCGAGGAACTGAGCGAAGACGTCCCCATCGTCGATCTGCGGCCCGAGCAGGATCCGAGCCTGCGAGCCGAGGCCGCCGTCCTGCGCCACCACATCGACCGAGCGATACGGGCGCTGCCCGAGCGGTTGCGCCAGGTGGTGGTGCTGCGTGATCTGCACGACCTCTCTCACAGTGAGATCGCCGCCGAGTTGGGCATCACCACCTCTGCGGCCAAGGTCCGACTCCATCGGGCCCGTCAGCGGCTTCGTACCGTGTTGCAACGCACAACTGAGTTCGGCGCCGACCAAGCCGCACTTCCGGACCAAGGACACCAAGACGAGGCGGCCTCATGATCAATGACGCCACCCGGTCATTCGACCACCGTCCCCCAGCCGAGACGCCCCCCACCCTGGTGTGGGAGGTCATGGCCCGGCTCGACCAATACGACCGGCGCCGACAGCTCATCCGGCGCTTCCTGGCCGCCACCACCCTGGCGGTTATCACCGTCCTCTTCCGCCGTCGAGTCCGCCGATAGTCATCCGGCCCCCTGATTTCGTATTGGGATGGCCCCGGCTGGCGCTGTAGCCTTGTCTTGCCCCTAACGAACGAAGGGCAGTGGCTCAATTGGTAGAGCACCGGTCTCCAAAACCGGCGGTTGGGGGTTCGAGTCCCTCCTGCCCTGCGCAAACAAGCCCGTCTCCCTAGTGCCGGGTGCACTGGAGTCAGCATGACCGACCTGAACCGACAACAGAAGAGGATGGCCAAGAAGCAGGGCTTTGTCGACGAGGAAGGCACCCCGGTCCGCGACCGCCGCCAGCCTCGAAATCAGCCCCGCCCCGGCGAAGAGCGGGTAGGACCGGCCCAGTTCCTGCGCGAGGTGCGCGGCGAGCTCCGCAAGGTGTCGTGGCCCCGGCGCGAGGAAGTCGTCAACTACTCCATCGTGGTGCTGGTGGTGTTGGTGCTGCTCACCACGGCCATCGGCCTGCTCGACTGGGGCTTCAGCGAAGCCATCCTGAAATTGTTCGATCGATGAGTCCCGAGGTAGACGAAACCGAAATGACTGACCTCTTCCCCACCACCACCGCCGATGCGCCCGACTCGGAGTCCGAGACGATCGACGCCGACACGCCGGTTGACGCCGCCGAGGCCGCGGCCGCTTTGCTGCCCACCGGGCCTGGCGCCCAGCCCGAGCCCGAGGTCCCCGACCCAGCTGGCGACAGCTTTCTTGACGACGCTGCCCCGCCAGAGGATGCGGCCGAGGTAATCGACGCCGAAGACCTGGTCTATGAGAAGGCCGAAGAAGAAGTCGAAACCATCAGCCCCTACGACATGCCAGGGAAGTGGTACGTGGTCCACACCCAGTCGGGCTATGAGAACAAGGTCCAGCAGAATATCGAAGCCCGCCGCAAGACCATGGACATGGAGAGCCATATCCACGAAACCGTCATCCCCATGGAAGACGTGGTGGAGTTCAAAGCCGGCAAGAAGGTCACCACCAAGAAGAAGATGTTCCCCGGCTATCTGCTGGTCCGAGCCGAGATGAACGACATCTCTTGGGAAGTGATCCGCAACACTCCCGGCGTGACCGGCTTTGTGGGCCACGGTCGCCGGGGCAGCAAGCCCTCCGCCCTCAAGCGCAAGGACGTGGAGAACTTCCTCCAAGTCAAGACCGACGGCGAGCAGACTGTCCGCCGCACCAAGCCCCGCCTTCTCTACGAGGTGGGCGAGACCATCCGGGTCAAAGAAGGTCCCTTCGCCGACTTCTCCGGTGAGGTGGCCGAGATCAACGAGGACCAGCTCAAGGTGAAGGTGTTGGTCAACATCTTCGGCCGGGAGACCCCCGTCGAGCTTGAGTTCTCCCAAGTCGCCAAATTGTAAGAAGGCTTGAGTTCTCCCAAGTGGCCAAATTGTAAGAAGATTCAAGCTCTCTCAAGTCGCCAAGCAGCAAGACGACCTAGCCAGAAGGGGCACAGTCATGGCTCAAAAAAAGGTAGCCACCACCATCAAAATCCAGATTCCGGCCGGCCAGGCCACCCCGGCACCCCCAGTGGGCACTGCACTCGGCCCCCACGGCGTGGCCATCATGGACTTCTGCCGGGACTACAACGCCAAGACCGAGGACAAGCGGGGCCAGATCATCCCGGTGGAGATCACCATCCACGAAGACCGGACGTTCACCTTCATAACCAAGACCCCGCCCACCTCGTTTTTGATTCGCGAGGCGGCCAGTCTGGAGAAGGGATCAATGGAGCCGGGCCGCGAATTGGTCGGCACCATCACCGACGCCCAGTGCGCGGAGATCGCCAAGATCAAGATGCCCGACCTCAACACCGACGACCTCGAGCAAGCCAAGCTGCAAGTGGCCGGAACTGCCCGCAGCATGGGCATCACAGTGGAGTAGGAAAGGGAGCCGACATGGCGAAGAATGGCAAGCGGTACAGCGATGCCGCCCAGCGCTACGACAAGCAACACCCGCACACTGCCCAAGAGGGCGTAGAGCTGGTGAAGAGCTTGGCCGCGGCAAAATTCGACGAAACCTTGGAGCTCGCCACCCGTCTGGGGGTTGATCCCCGCAAGGCCGAGCAGATGATCCGAGGAACGGTCAGCCTGCCCTCGGGCACCGGCACCGACGTGCGGGTGGCGGTGTTCGCACAGGGCGAAGCGGCTACGCAGGCCAGCGAGGCCGGGGCCGACGTGGTGGGCGCCGACGATCTCGCCGAGCAGGTACAGGCCGGCCAGATGGACTTCGACGTGGCCATCGCCACCCCCGACATGATGCCGGTGGTGGGAAGGCTTGGAAAGGTCCTGGGACCCCGAGGGCTCATGCCCAACCCGAAGACCGGCACGGTTACCGACGACGTGGCCAAAGCAGTGGGCGAGTTCAAGAGCGGCAAGGTGGAATACCGCACCGACCGCCAGGGCAATGTCCACGTTCCGGTGGGCAAGGTCAGCTTCGAGGCCGATGCCTTGGTGGCCAACATCCGCGCCGTCATGGAGGAGATCAATCGGGCCAAGCCCGCAGCCCTCAAGGGCCGCTATATCCGCAAGGTTGCCATCTCCTCCACCATGGGACCCAGCGTCCGGCTGGATCCCGCCGACTTGGGCGCCAGCAACTGATTTGGTACCTTTTGTCGCTCACAAATAATCGATTTGCCGCAGACATCAGGCGCAGTGCCCCGCACCGCTTAATCGGCTGACACTCGGTTCCCACCGAGTCGTTGGCCAGCCTGACGAGGTGAACCCTCCCGAAACTCGTGGGGCGTTCGCACGTTAGCGGCGCCCCATTGCTGGTTTTTGCGGAAGGTTCAGCAATCTGATGGAAAATCCCCGCCCCGAGAAAGTAGCCGTTGTGGACGAGGTGCGCGACCGCATCTCCTCCACCGAGGCGGTGGTCCTCACCGACTACCGCGGCCTCGACGTGCCGGCCTTGGCCGATCTGCGCCGCCAGCTGCGCGAGGCCGGCGGCGAATACAAGGTGTACAAGAACACCCTCACCCGCTTCGCGGCCCGCGAGCTGAACCTCGATTTGGACGAGATGCTGGTGGGCCCCACTGCGCTGGCTTTCGTCGGCAACCGAGAAGACGGCACCCCCGGCGACGCGGTGTCGCTGGCCAAGGCCCTGTGCCAGTACGCCGAGGACTCCAGCTTCCTGTCGATCAAGGGAGGGGTGCTCGACGGTCAGGTGCTCTCATCCGACGAGGTGAGCGCCCTGTCCAAACTGGGCACCCGAGACGAGATTCTGGCTGAGATCGTCGGGCTGCTGGAAGCCCCCTTGACCGAGATGGCCGGGCTGCTGGAAGCCCCGCTGGTGGAGATGGCCGGCCTCCTGGACGCTCCGCTGGTCGAGACGGCCGGGCTGCTGGAGTCGCTGAGCGAAAAGGGCGGCGGCGGCGCATGACCCCGCTCAATCACGCCAGCGCAAACGATCGATAACCACTAACCACTGACAAAGGAATGAGAAACAGCCATGTCCAAAGTTGACGAGATTCTGGACTCCATCGGGTCCATGACCGTGCTCGAGCTCTCCGAGCTCAAAGAAGCCTTCAAAGAGCGCTTCAACGTAGAGGCGGCGGCCCCTGCCGCAGCCATGCCCATGATGATGGCCCCGGGCGCCGCCGACGGCGGAGACGGCGGAGGCGCTGCTGAGGAGCAGAACGAATTCGACGTGGTCCTGACCAGCGCGGGCGAAAAGAAGATCCAGGTCATCAAAGAGGTGCGCACCCTCACCAACCTGGGCCTCAAAGACGCCAAAGAGCTGGTGGACAACGCCCCCAAGCCCGTCTTGGAGAAGGCCTCCAAGGAGGACGCCGAAAAGGCCAAGGAGCTCATCGAAGCCGCAGGTGGGGCTGTCGAGCTCAAGTAGCTCGCCAACAGCCCAGTCACCAGCAAAAATCATGTCGGGCTTGGCTTGTAAACCATGCCCGCGCCGCGTATCATTCCTTGATACCCGCTCGCTCGTCTCCCGGCCACGCCTTCTCCCTTGTCGCGGCCGCGTTTACGGGATTCCGTCGTCCCGTTGACGTTCAGGGATTCAGGCAGCACACCGGCGTTGCCCATCCACCACACCACCTCAGGAGCTCACCTTGGCCCCCCGAACGGCGACCCGCGACCGCTACTCTTTCGGAAACCTGGAGGATGTTCTTCCCCTGCCCGATCTCATCGCGGTGCAGAAGGACTCCTTCCAATGGTTCATCCGGCAGGGCTTGGCTGATGCCTTCCGCGACATCAGCCCCATCAAAGACTTCTCGGAGACCCTTCAGCTCGAGTTGGAGTTCGACCCCGACGATGAAGACCTGAACCCCGGCCCCCGCTGGGGCACCACGGTGGAAGAGTGCAAAGAGAAGGACATGACCTACTCGGCACCCATCCTGGTGCAGGCCCGGTTCTCCAACCGCAACACCGGCGAGATCATCGAGCAGATCGTGTTCTTGGGCGACTTCCCGGTGATGACCGACAAGGGCACGTTCATCGTCAACGGCACCGAGCGGGTGGTGGTCTCCCAGCTCGTGCGCTCCCCCGGCGTGATCTTCCAGCCCGGTGAGCGGTTCCGACTTCGCAACCTGAGCAAGCACCAGCTCGTCACCGGCACCATCCACCCCTACCGGGGCGAGTGGATCGAGTTCGACGTCGAGCACAAGCCGGGCCGCAACCCCACGGCCGGCGCCCGAGTGGCCCGCAAGCGCCGCATGAGCCTGTTCACGCTGCTGCGGGCCTTGGGGTACGACGAGGAGGGTGCTCCCGGCTTCCTGGATCGCTTTGTGGCCCACTTCGACTTCTTGGCCGATCAATGGGAGAGCGACAAGCACCAGCACGTCACCCAAGACGACGCCCTCCTGGAGATCTACAAGCGAGCCCGTCCCGGCGAGCCCCAATCGGTGGAGGCAGCCCGCAATTACTTCCGCAACGCCTTCTTCGAGAGCCGCCGCTATGACCTGTCCCGAGTGGGCCGCTACAAGCTCGACCGCAAACTGGGTCCCGAGCTGGACCGCATCGAAGAGCTGTTCGGCCTGACGCTCGAGCGTCCTGAGGCCGACCAGCCGGTGCTCTCCCCCGCCGAGGTGCTGGCCACCTGCACCTACCTCCTGCACCTGGTGAAGTTCGAGCCGGGCTACCGCCTCGACGACCAGGACCACTTCGCCAATCGCCGCATCCGCTCGGTGGGCGAGCTGATCCAGAACCAAGTGCGCATCGGCCTGTCCCGCATGGAGCGAGTGGTGCGCGAGCGCATGACCACTCAAGACGTGGAGGCCATCACCCCCACGTCCCTCATCAACAACCGCCCGGTGGCCGCGGCCATCAAAGAGTTCTTCGGCACCAGCCAGCTCTCCCAGTTCATGGACCAGGTGAACCCGCTGTCGGGTCTCACCCATCGCCGCCGTCTCTCGGCGCTGGGCCCGGGCGGCCTGTCCCGGGAGCGGGCCGGGTTCGAAGTGCGCGATGTCCACTTCTCCCACTACGGCCGGATGTGCCCCATTGAGACCCCCGAAGGCCCCAACATCGGTTTGATCGGCGCCCTGGCCTCCTATGGCCGGGTCAACGAATTCGGGTTCATCGAGTCCCCCTACCGCAAGGTGGTCAACGGCCAAGTCACCGACGACATCATCTGGCTGGCCGCCGATGACGAGGAGGAGTATGTGGTGGCTCAGGCCAACGCCCCCCTCGACAGCCAGAACCGGTTCGTGAACGACCGGGTGCTGGTCCGGCGTTCTCCCCAAGCGGCCACCATGAAGGGCTTGCAGGCCCAGCTGGAGCAGGAGGTGTTCTTCGGGGCCACCACCGAGATTTCCTCGGTGCCCCCCGACGAGGTCCAGCTCATGGACGTCTCCCCCAAGCAGATCGTCTCGGTCGCCACCGCGCTCATCCCCTTCCTCGAGCACGACGACGCCAACCGCGCCCTCATGGGCGCCAATATGCAGCGCCAGGCCGTTCCTCTGGTCCGGCCCGAGGCGCCGTATGTGGGAACCGGCATCGAGGGCAAGGCCGCCCGCGACGCAGCCGACATGATCATCGCCAAAGAAGACGGCACTCTCACCGATATCGCCGGCAACAGCATCACGGTCGACTACAAGAATTCCGGTTCCACCACCTACAAGCTCATGAAGTTCGAGCGGTCCAACCAGGACACCTGCATCAACCAAAAGGCGCTGTTGCAGGTGGGCGGCCGGTTCCGCAAAGGCGACATCCTGGCCGACGGCCCGTCCACCGACCACGGCGAGATGGCCCTGGGCAAGAACCTGCTGGTGGCCTTCATGGCCTGGGAGGGCTACAACTTCGAGGATGCGATCATCCTGAGCGACCGGCTGGTGCGCGACGACGTGCTCACCTCCATCCACATCCACGAGCACGAGATCGATGCCCGCGACACCAAGCTCGGCCCCGAGGAGATCACCCGCGACATCCCCAATCTGTCGGAGGAGATCCTGGCCGACCTCGACGAGGAGGGGATCATCCGCCCCGGTGCCGAGGTCGGTCCCGGTGATGTGCTCGTGGGCAAGGTCACCCCCAAGGGCGAGACCGAGCTGACCCCTGAAGAGCGCCTGTTGCGGGCCATCTTCGGCGAGAAGGCCCGAGAGGTGCGAGACACCAGCCTCAAGGTCCCCCACGGGGAGAACGGCAAGGTCATCGACGTCAAGAAGTTCAACCGGTTCGCCGGCGATGAGCTGCCTCCCGGAGTGAACCAACTGGTTCGGGTGTACGTGGCCCAGAAGCGGAAGATCTCGGTGGGCGACAAGCTGGCCGGACGGCACGGCAACAAGGGCGTCATCTCCAAGATCCTCCCGATGGAGGACATGCCCCATCTCGCCGATGGAACCCCGGTGGACATAATCCTGAACCCGTTGGGAGTTCCCTCCCGGATGAACGTGGGCCAGGTGCTGGAAGCCCACTTGGGCTACGCCGCCCGCTGGGGCTGGGACATCAACGGCACCGTGGGCCACGAGCCCGAGCGGGGCGACGGCCGCAAGACCCGTCCCACCACCCGGGCGTCCACGCTGGTCTCCACTCCGGTGTTCGACGGCGCCCATTGGGACGAGGCCGGACACTCTGGCCAGCACCCCACCATCCAGCAGCTACTGGCCAGCATCAAGCCCGAGACCACCGATGGCGAACGCCTGATCGGCGAAGACGGCAAGGCCGTCCTCTACAACGGCCGCACCGGCGAGCCCTACGACAACCGGATCATGGTCGGCTACATGTACATACTGAAGCTGGCCCACTTGGTGGACGACAAGATCCATGCTCGCTCCACCGGCCCGTATTCGATGATCACCCAGCAGCCGCTGGGCGGCAAGGCCCAATTCGGCGGCCAGCGCTTCGGCGAGATGGAAGTCTGGGCGCTGGAGGCCTATGGCGCGGCCTACTGCCTCCAAGAGCTGCTCACCATCAAGTCCGACGACGTCCTCGGCCGAGTGCGGGTGTACGAGGCCATCGTCAAGGGCGACAACATCCCCGAGCCGGGCATTCCGGAGAGCTTCAAAGTGCTCATCAAGGAAATGCAGGCCCTGTGCCTAAACGTGGAGGTCAGGGACACGGCCGGCCAGCAGGTGGAGATCACCGAGCTGGACGACGATGCCTTCCGCACCTCCGAGGAGTTGGGCATCGACATCTCACGCCCCGAGCGGGGATCTGACGACGAAGACGAGCGCCGCGTCATTGGGAGGAGCTTCTAGATGTTGGACGTCAACGCATTCGACCAGCTCTCCATCGGGCTGGCCACCGCCGATGCCATTCGAACGTGGTCCAACGGCGAGGTGAAGAAGCCCGAGACCATCAACTACCGCACGCTTCGCCCCGAAAAGGACGGCCTGTTCTGCGAGAAGATCTTCGGGCCCACCAAGGACTGGGAGTGCTACTGCGGCAAGTACAAGCGCATCCGCTTCAAGGGCATCATCTGCGAGCGATGCGGCGTGGAGGTGACCCGCTCCAAGGTGCGCCGGGATCGGATGGGCCACATCGAGCTCGCTGCTCCCGCGGTGCACATCTGGTATCTGCGGGGTACGAGGTCGTGGTTGGCCTATTTGCTCATGGGCACCGAGCCCAAGGAGGAGTTGAAGGCCAAGCAGCTCGAGAAAGTCATCTACTTCGCGGCCAACTTGGTTACCGAGGTGGACGAGGAGGAGCGCCACAAGCGGCTTCCCGAACTCGAGCGGGAAATGCACGAGGAGATCGAGGCCATCCGCGAGGAGCATCAAGAGCGGCGCGATGAGCGCATGGCCGAGCTGGAGGCCGAGCTCGCCGAGGTGGAGACCTCCGATGCCAGGGATCTGGACAAGCGGCAGAAGGCGGCCGAGAAAGACCTGCTAGCCCTGGAAGAGGAGTACGCCGAGGAAATCGAGATGGTCGAGCGGGCTTTCGAGGAGTTCTCCAGCCTGTTCCCCCGCAAGATCATCGAGGACGAAGAATTGTGGCGGGAGATGGAAGATCGCTACGGCGAGCTGTTCTCCGGCGGCATGGGTGCGGCGGTAATCGCCACCCTCATCGACAGCGTCGATCTCGACGAGGAGGAGCGCAAGCTCCGGGAGCAGCTCGACCCCCCCGAGGGCCAGAAGAAGCTGTCCCAGCAGCGCGAGCAGAAGGCCATCAAGCGGTTGAAGATCGTGTCGGCGTTCAATCGGCGCGACCAACACGGCCGGCGCATCAACGACCCCCGGGCCATGATCCTGGACGCTGTCCCCGTCATCCCCCCCGAACTGCGCCCCATGGTGCAGCTGGACGGCGGCCGCTTCGCCACCTCAGACCTGAACGACCTCTACCGGCGGGTCATCAACCGGAACAACCGGCTCAAGCGCCTGCTCGACCTCGGGGCCCCCGAGATCATCGTCAACAACGAAAAGCGGATGCTCCAGGAGGCCGTCGACGCCCTGTTCGACAACGGCCGCCGGGGACGTCCAGTGACCGGTCCGGGCAACCGGCCCCTCAAGTCGCTGTCAGACATGCTCAAGGGCAAGCAGGGCCGCTTCCGCCAGAACCTCTTGGGCAAGCGGGTTGACTACTCCGGCCGTTCGGTCATCGTGGTCGGCCCCACCCTCAAGCTGCACCAGTGCGGCCTTCCCAAGCTCATGGCCTTGGAGCTGTTCAAGCCCTTCGTCATGAAGAAGCTGGTAGAAGAAGACTTGGCCCAGAACATCAAGTCGGCCAAGCGGATGGTTGAGCGCCGCCGTCCCCAGGTGTGGGACGTGCTCGACGAGGTCATCCAAGAGCATCCTGTGCTGCTGAACCGAGCCCCCACCCTGCACCGCCTCGGCATCCAGGCGTTCGAGCCCGTGCTGGTGGAAGGCAAGGCCATTCAGATCCACCCGCTGGTGTGCACCGCCTTCAACGCCGACTTCGACGGCGACCAGATGGCAGTTCACCTGCCGCTGTCGGCCCAGGCCCAGGCCGAGGCCCGAGTGCTGATGCTCTCGGCCAACAACGTGCTGAGCCCCGCTCACGGTCGTCCTCTGGTCACGCCCGGCCAGGACATGATCATCGGGGCCTACTACCTCACTGAGGAAGTGGAGGGCGCGCTGGGCGAGGGGCGGGTATTCCGCCACCAGCACCAGATCGAGCGGGCCTACGAAAGCGACGAGGTCGCGCTTCACGCCCGCATCGAGTACCGCATCCCCGAGCTGGTGGAAACCCCGGCCAACGGCGATGCCGCCACCTACACGCCCACCACGGTGGGCCGGGCGCTGTTCAACAGCACGCTGCCCGACGACTTCCCCTATGTAAACCGGGTGGCTACCAAGCGGGACATCACCACCATCGTGGACAAGCTGGCCCAGCAGTACCCCAAGGAAGTTGTGGCCCGCAGCCTCGATGCTCTGAAGAACCTGAGCTTCGAGTACGCCAGCCAGTCTGGGCTCACCGTGTCGGTGGACGACATCAAGGTCCCCCACGACAAGAAGAACATCCTGGACCGCTACGAGAAGGAAGCCGACAAGGTCGAAAACCAGTTCCGACGGGGCATCATCACCGACGGTGAGCGCCGCCAGAAAGAGGTTGAGATCTGGACTGAGGCCACCGAGATGGTGCGTCAGCGCATGGAGGCGGTGCTCCAGTCTGAGAAGTTCAACCCCATCGACATGATGGTGGGATCCGGCGCCCGGGGCAACATGATGCAGGTCCGCCAGATCGCGGGCATGCGGGGCCTCGTGGCCAACCCCCGCGGTGACATGATCCCCCGTCCCATCAAGAGCAACTTCCGCGAGGGCCTGGCGATGCTCGAATACTTCATCGCCACTCCTGGTGCCCGCAAGGGCTTGGTGGACACCGCGCTGCGCACCGCTGACTCCGGCTATCTCACTCGCCGACTGGTCGATGTCGCCCAAGAGGTCATCATCAACGAGCGCGATCCGATCGAATCCGGAGGGCCGATTCGCGGCATCTGGATCGAGGACGTCATGCCCGACCAGCCGGGCAAGCGCACCTACTTGGAAACCCGCCTGTTCAGCCGCACGCTGGCTGATGACGTGACCCTGGACGACGGCACCGTGCTGGAGCAGGGCACCATCGTCGGCGACGAGGAGATGGCCCGACTTCGCGACGATCCCACGGTGACGAGGGTCCGAGTGATGTCCCCCCTCACTGACGACTCCGAGGTGGGGATCAGCCGCGCCTCCTACGGACTCTCCTTGGCCACCGGCCAGCCCATCGAGGTGGGCGAGGCCGTCGGCGTGATCGCCGCCCAGTCCATCGGTGAGCCGGGTACCCAGCTCACCATGCGGACCTTCCACACCGGCGGCGTGGCCGGCAAGGACATAGCTGGCGGTCTGCCCCGAGTTGTGGAGCTGTTCGAGGCCCGTACGCCCAAGGGCAAGGCCGAGCTGACCCGGATTTCCGGCGTGGTCCGTATCAACGAGGAGGACGGCAGGGCCAGCCGGCTGGCCGTGGTGGGCGACGACGGCGCCGAGTGGTCCGTCGTGATCGACCCGGCCTGGAAGCTGGCGGTGGTCGAGGGCCAAGAAGTGTCGGCCGGCGATCCGGTTGCCCAAGCCGACGGGCCGCGCGACCCCAAGGAGCTCCTCGAGATCCGCGGGGTGCGGGAAACCCAGCAATACCTGGTAGACGAGGTGCAGCGGGTGTACCGGGACCAAGGCGTTTCCATCCACGACAAGCACATCGAGCTGATCGTCCGCCAGATGACCCGTCGAGTGGCCATCCAGGAACCGGGAGACTCCGATTTCCTGCCCGGCGAGCGGGTGGACTCCCAGGTGTTCACCAACGTGAATCGCACCCTGGCCCAAGAGGGCAAGCGCCCCGCTGAGGGGCGGCCTGAGCTGATGGGGATCACCAAGGCCTCCCTGGCCACCGACTCCTGGCTATCGGCCGCGTCGTTCCAGGAAACCACTCGAGTGCTGACAGAGGCAGCCATCGAGTCTCGTCAAGACGGTCTCATCGGACTCAAGGAGAACATCATCATCGGCAAGCTGATCCCCGCCGGGACCGGCATGGAGATGTACCGGGAGATCGCCACCCACGCTCCCGATTACACCCCGATGGAGTACTACACCTCCGCTGACGATGATGTTGACCTGGCAGATCAGTTTGCCCAGTGGGCCGCATCGGCCGACGCCGAGGGAGCCGACGTGTTGCCGATGGGGAACATAGGCACCTAGACTTAAACTTAGAGCGCGGCCTTTGCTGCGCCCTCAATCTTGTTCCAATCAGCCCTAGGAAGTGCTGTGCCCACGATTCAGCAGCTGGTGCGCAAAGGTCGCCAGTCCAAATTCCGCAAGGAGAAGACGCCGGCTCTCAAGGGCGCGCCCCAGCGACGGGGGGTTTGCACCCGGGTTTACACAACAACCCCGAAAAAGCCGAACTCCGCACTCCGGCGAGTGGCCCGCGTCCGCTTGACCAGCGGAATGGAGGTCACCGCCTACATTCCCGGAGAGGGGCACAACCTCCAGGAGCACTCCATCGTGCTGGTGCGCGGCGGTCGAGTTCGCGACCTGCCCGGTGTCCGCTACAAGATCATCCGCGGCACCCTCGACACGTCGGGAGTCACCGACCGCCGTCAGGCCCGCAGCCGCTACGGTGCCAAGAAGGACGCATAAGATGCCGCGCAAGGGCCCGGCGGGGCGACGCGATCTTCCCAACGACCCGGTCTACGACTCTTTGCTCGTCACCCAGTTCGTCAACAAGATCCTGCAACGGGGCAAGCGCTCCACCGCAGAGCGAATTGTGTACGGCGCACTCGACATCGTGGAGCAGAAGACCAGCGCCGAGCCGCTGGGCACCCTGAAGCGAGCCGTAGACAACGTGCGCCCCCAACTCGAGGTGCGCAGCCGCCGAGTCGGCGGCGCCACCTATCAAGTCCCCGTGGACGTTCGCCCTAGACGGGCGAACACCCTGGCCATCCGCTGGATCGTCAACCACGCCCGAGAGCGGCGTGAGCGCACGATGATGGATCGGTTGGCCAATGAAATCCTGGATGCCTCCAATGGCCTGGGTGCGTCGGTGAAGCGGCGCGACGACTTGCACAAGATGGCAGAGTCGAACCGGGCCTTCGCCCATTACCGCTGGTAAGCGGCTTTACCCCCTGAGCGCCATGTCTCGTCACCCGTTGGAAAAGACCCGCAACATTGGCATCATGGCCCACATTGACGCGGGTAAAACCACGTGTACCGAGCGCATCCTCTACTACACCGGCAAGGCCTACAAGCTCGGGGAGGTCCACGACGGCGCCGCCACGATGGACTGGATGGAGCAAGAGCAAGAGCGGGGCATCACCATCACCTCGGCCGCCACCACTGCGGAGTGGTCCGGGCACCGTATCAACATCATCGACACCCCCGGCCACGTGGATTTCACCATGGAGGTGGAGCGCTCTCTGCGGGTGCTGGACGGCGCAGTGGCCCTGTTCGACGGTGTGGCCGGGGTGGAACCCCAGTCGGAAACGGTGTGGCGCCAGGCCAACAAGTACGGCGTCCCCCGGATCTGCTTCATCAACAAGCTCGACCGCACCGGCGCCAACTTCGAGCGGGCGGTGCTCACCATTTCCGAGCGGCTGCGGGCCAATACCGCCATAGTGCAGCTTCCCATCGGGATCGAAGCCAACCTGCTCGGCGTGGTCGACCTGGTGGAGATGCAGGGCCTGGTATGGCGGGGCGACGACTTGGGCGCGACCTGGGATGTCACCGAGATCCCCGACGACCTCAAGGACAAAGCCGAGGAGGCTCGCCTCGAGCTCATCGACCTGCTCACCCAGTTCGACGAGAACCTGTTGGAGAAGTACATCGAAGACGAGGACTCGATCACTCCCGCCGATCTGCGGGCCTCGCTGCGAACCTGCACCCTGTCGCTGGACATCGTGCCGGTGCTTTGTGGTTCGGCCTTCAAGAACAAAGGGGTGCAGCCTCTGCTGGACGCGATCATCGAGTACCTCCCCTCCCCGCTGGATGTCCCTCCGGTCGCGGGCCTCTACAAGGGCGAGGAATGCGAGCGGCCCGCCGACGACGAGGCCCCGTTCAGCGCGCTGGCATTCAAGATCATGAGCGACCCCCATGTGGGCAAGCTCACCTACTTCCGGGTGTACAGCGGGGAGATGGCCAAGGGCAGCCAGGTGGTCAACGTCCGCACAGGACGCAAGGAGCGGATTGGGCGCATCCTGGAAATGCACGCCAACGACCGGGAAGACCTCGACATCGTGCGGGCCGGCGACATCGTGGCCGGTATCGGCCTCAAGGACGTGCGCACCGGCGACACCCTGGCCGATTCCAACTACCCGATCGAGCTAGAGCAGATGGACTTCCCCGACCCGGTGATCCAGGTGGCGGTGGAACCCCGGACCAAAGCCGACCAGGACAAGCTGGGAAAGGCCATGTCGGCCCTGGCCGAAGAGGATCCCACCTTCCAAGTCCGCACCGACGAGGAGACTGCGCAAACCCTCATCGCCGGTATGGGCGAGCTGCACCTCGAAGTGCTGGTAGAGCGGATGCTGCGGGAGTTCAATGTAGACGCCTCGGTGGGCAAGCCCCAGGTGGCCTATCGCGAGACCGTTTCCGCCGGGGTGGGCAAATTTACCTACACCCATAAGAAGCAGACCGGCGGCTCGGGCCAGTACGCCGAGATCACCTTCAACCTGGAGCCGAACGACCCCGGCAAGGGCTACGAGTTTGCCAGCGAGGTCAGTGGCGGGCGCATCCCCAAGGAGTACATCCCCGCGGTAGACAGCGGTATGCAAGACGCCATGACCACCGGCCCTCTGGCTGGTTTCCCGGTGGTCGATCTCAAGGTAATCCTCACCGATGGCAAGCACCACGACGTGGACTCCTCAGACATGGCGTTCAAGATTGCGGCCACTGCCGCCTTCCGCGAGGCCGCCCGCCAGGCCAAGCCTGTTCTGCTGGAACCGATCATGGCCGTCGATGTGGTGACTCCCGAGGAGTACATGGGGGATGTGATCGGCGACTTGAACGGTCGGCGGGGCAAGATCGACAGCATGGAACAGCGGGGCCGTGAACAAATTGTCAAGGCCCATGTGCCACTATCGGAAATGTTCGGGTACGCTACCGAACTCCGGTCGCGAACACAGGGGCGTGCAACGCACACCATGCAGTTCGACACCTACCGGCAGGCGCCTGTCAAGGTGCAAGAGGAGATCGTCGCCCGCATTCGGGGCGAATAATCAGGGGCAAAAGAGCCCGTTTTCGGAGGATGAAAAATGGCTAAAGAGACATTCGAGCGCACCAAGCCGCACTTGAACGTGGGCACGATGGGCCACATCGACCACGGCAAGACCACCCTGACCGCGGCGATCACCAAGGTGCTGTCGGAGGCCGATCCCACCACCACACAGTTCACCGAGTTCGACAACATCGATAAAGCCCCTGAAGAGCGGGAGCGGGGTATCACCATCAACGTGGCCCACGTGGAGTACGAGACCTCCAATCGCCACTACGCCCACGTCGATATGCCCGGCCACGCCGACTACATCAAGAACATGATCACCGGCGCGGCCCAGGTGGACGGCGCCATCTTGGTGGTGTCGGCTGCCGACGGCCCCATGCCCCAGACCCGGGAGCACGTGCTGCTGGCCCGCCAGGTGGGCGTGCCCGCCATCGTGGTAGCCCTGAACAAGGTCGACATGGTCGACGACGACGAGCTGCTGGAGCTGGTGGAGCTCGAGGTGAGGGAGCTGCTCAACGAGTACGACTTCCCCGGCGACGACATCCCGGTGATGCCGGTGTCCGCGCTCAAAGCCCTCGACGGCGATGCCGACGCCGCTCAGCAGGTGATCGACCTGATGGAGCAGGTGGACTCCTACATTGAGGAGCCCGAGCGGGATGTGGACAAGCCCTTCCTGATGCCCATCGAAGACGTGTTCTCCATCACCGGACGGGGCACCGTGGTAACCGGTCGGGTGGAGCAGGGCATCGTCAACACCGGCGACAAGGTGGAGATAGTCGGTATCCGGGACACCGAGGAGACGGTGTGTACCGGAGTGGAGATGTTCCGCAAGCTGCTTGACGAGGGCCGCGCCGGCGACAACATCGGCGCCCTGCTGCGGGGCACCGACAAGGACGAGGTCCAGCGGGGCCAGGTGCTGGCCAAGCCCGGCTCCATCACCCCCCACACCAACTTCGAAGCCCAGGTCTACGTGCTGACCAAGGAAGAGGGCGGGCGCCACAAGCCGTTCTTCAGCAACTACCGGCCCCAGTTCTACTTCCGCACCACCGACGTCACCGGCACCATCGCCCTGCCCGAGGGCACCGAGATGTGCATGCCCGGTGACAACACGGAGATGGTCGTGGACTTGATCGCCCCCATTGCCATGGACGAGGGACTGCGCTTCGCCATCCGCGAGGGTGGCCGCACCGTGGGTGCGGGCACCGTCACCAAGATCGTCAAGTAGCTCTCATGGCGGCAGGACAGAAGATCCGCATTCGGCTGAAGGCCTACGATCACGAGATCATCGACCAGTCCACGAAGAAGATCGTGGAGACAGTCAAGCGCACTCAGGCCGATCTGCGGGGACCTGTTCCGCTGCCCACCGAAAAGCACCGCTTCACCGTGATCCGGTCGCCCCACAAGGACAAAGACAGCCGCGAGCACTTCGAGATCCGCATCCACAAGCGCTTGCTCGACATCGTGGATCCCGGTCCCAAGACCGTGGACTCCCTCCAGAGGCTGGACCTGCCCGCGGGCGTCGACATCGAGATCAAGCTCCAGCACGGCTGAGTTTCGGCCCGGACGGCTGACCGACTCATAGTGGTGTGGCCTTCCAGGTAATCCTGCTCCGGGTCTCCGGACCCGACCGCCCCGGGCTGTTCGCAGCCCTGCTCAACGTGCTGACCGCCGGCGGGGCCCAAATCCAAGACGTGGAGCAGGTGGTCATCCGCCGCCAGCTCACCCTGGGCATCGTGATGGAGGTTCCTCGCGGTCAAGACCTGCTCAAAGACCTGCTGCTATTCGGCTGGGAGCAGAAAGTCACCGTGGAGTTCGACGTGGTCGATCCCACCCCCACCGCCCATAGCGGCGCCTACGCCGTCACTGTGCTGGGCCGGGAGCTGACCCCGGCGATGTTGGCCACCACCGCCACAGCCATCGCCGAGGGAGGCGGCAACATCAACCGCATCGTGCGCCTATCCCGTTATCCCATCTACAGCTACGAATTGCTCGTGGAGGGAGGCGACGCTGACGCCATTCGGCGCAACCTCCTATCAGTAGCCGGGGCCAACCCCGAATTCGATGTGGCCGTCCAGCGGGAGGGTCTGGCCCGGCGGGCCAAGCGGGTGGCCCTGCTCGACGTGGACTCCACCCTCATTCAGGATGAGATGATCGACCTGCTGGCCGCCGAGGCGGGTTGTGTGGAGGTGTGTCAGAAGCTGACTGAGCAGGCCATGCGGGGGGAGATCGACTTCGAGACCGCCCTGCGAGACCGGGTTCGCCTCCTAGCCGGGTTGGACGAGCCAGCCTTGGAGCGGGTATGGGATCAGGTCACTCTCACCCCTGGCGCCCGCACTTTTCTCACCACCCTTCAACGGCTGGGTTTCACCATTGCCATCGTGAGCGGCGGCTTCACCCGGTTCTGCAATCGGCTGAAGAAGGATTTCGATCTCGACTACGCCCACGCCAACACGCTGGAAATGGTCGACGGCAAGCTCACCGGGAACCTGGAGGGTCCGATCGTGGACCGGGGCCGCAAAGCTGAGATTCTCCACGAGATCGCCGCTGCCGAGGGGGTGTCTTCCGAGCAGGTGGTCGCGGTGGGCGACGGCGCCAACGATATCGACATGCTCACCGCGGCCGGGCTGGGTATCGCCTTCAACGCCAAACCCAAAGTCCGCCAGGCCGTGGAGACCGCGGTGAGCGTCCCCTACCTCGACGCCGTGCTGTTCGTGTTGGGCGTCAGCCGCGAAGAGGTCGAGGCCGAGGGAATCTGAATAGCTGTTGAGATGAACTTCGACCCGCCGCCTATTCGCAGTCTGCTGTTCGTGCCGGCCAATCGGGCCGACAGAATGCAAAAGGCGCTGGACTCAGAGGCCGATGGAGTGGTTTTCGACCTGGAGAGCGCCATCACTCGGGAGACGGCCGCAGAGGCCCGGGCCAATGTCGTCCAAGCACTGGAATCACACAAACCTGATAAGCCTGCGGTTTTCGTGAGGGTGTCGGCGGTTGACACCCCCGACTTCGGACCCGACGTGGAGGCGTGTCGCCATCCCTCGCTGAACGCGCTGATGCTGCCCCAGGTCACCAGCCCAGACGAGGTGGCAGCCGTAGACTCAGCCTTGGAGGGAACCAAGGCCCGGATCATGCCATTGGTGGAGACCGCATCGGCCGTGCGGCTGGCCTACGAGTTGGCCATCGCCTCAGATCGGGTGGCCTACATGGGAGGCGCCACCGGTCGCCATGGTGACTTGGGCCGCTCTGTGGGCTTCCAATGGACCCCCGAGGGCACCGAAACCTTGTATCTGCGCCAGAAGGTGCTCATCGATGTACGGTCGGCCGGAGTGCCCAATCCATTGTCGGGACTCTGGGGCACCGTGGACGACCTCGATGGCCTCACCGGGTTTGCTCAGCAAACCCGTCAACTCGGCTACGAGGGCATGATGATCATCCATCCCACCCACATCCCGATCGTCAACCAAATCTTCTCTCCCACCCCCACCGAGATCGACGCCTGGCACCGCCTCATAGCCGCCGTCGAGGAGCACGAAGCCCGAGGTATCGGCGCCTTCCGCTACGAAGGCCGTCTCATCGACCACGCCCACCTCCTCACCGCCCGACAAAACCTCACCCGCGCCATCCGACTCGGACTCGGCTAGCCGAGACGCTGTTCAGGGCCGGGTCCTCTTGCTGCCGTGAACGGAAGGCTCCGAGCACCACTGCAATCGCAGGGTTGTCAAGGGATCCAGAATGGAGTCGGGAAGCCCGAGCACACCGCACAGCACCCGTTCGTCCAGCTCCCGGCGGACTTCATCTCGGTAGGCCTCATTGGCAGGCAGCATGGGCTTGTTCTCGAAGTTGTCGAACACCGCGGCCAGTGCCTGAACCTGTTCGGCTGAGACTGCCCTCAAGTCCAACGCGGGAATGCTGCCCATGGTGGTTACCGTGAGGTTGGCCCGGCCCTTCTGCTGCCGGTTGGACACCCACCACCGCCCGATGAGCCCCAGCGTGCTGTTCAACCACACGCAGAGAGCCTTCTCCCAAGCCTCAATGTCGCCGCCACCATCTGGAGTCGGGCGAAATGACGGCCATGCCCGCCCACCGATAGCCGGTACTGGGGTCATACAGGCTGCCATCGGCTGGGAGTTCACCCGAAAGTCAGCGTTGATGTGCAAGCGAGTAGCCCCAGCGATCGAATGCTGCCCCCTGTCCGGACGGCCCTCCCACACCACAATGGCGAACTCCCTCATCCCAGGCCGCTCAATTCCCTCTGAGCATGGCAACACACGCATGGTGGTCTCGGCCCGGTGGTCGTGCGACCAGAGCACTGGCCAACTCGAAAGCTCGAATGTGGCGCGGTCGGACAGCTTCTGAACGTCGAACGGCCCCCGAGAAGAGCCCTCAGGGGTTCGTCCGGAGATGTCTCTGTGAACCGGACCGCGATCACCCAACTGGCCCAATGGGACAATGGGAACCTTCACGGCTCGATGCCGAGGCAGTATCAGCTGGCTGGCTTTTAGCTCAGAAGCGACGATCATCACTCCAGCACTGGCAACCCCGATGGGTTGGCCTCTCATCTCCCCGCCGAGCAGCGAAAAGGCGCTGATCCCGGCACGGTGACTTCCAACCATGAGCATTTCAACATTCTCAACGTCAGCCTTGATGGCATGGGCGACTTCGATTCCAGTGACCGGAGTGTCTGGTCGCTCACTCAACATGGTGTATTTGATATCGAGTTCCGCACTAGACACCGGACGGACCTGTTTGACCGCGACAACGATCACTTCGGCCATTCCGGTGTCCGCCGAGAACGCGCGGCCTTCAGACGCTTCCTCACCGTGATCAGAAATCGATATGACGTTTATGTCCCGGTAGTGGGCAGACAAGAGTTTCCGCGCTGCTTTCCACGCCGCGCCGGAGACCAATGAGGCGGGCACGATCAACGCCAGCACGCCGCCGGGCTTGATTTTGGAGTGAGCCAAATCGATGAAGTTAGACGCGATTCCCGCGTTGCCGTGACTCGCCTTCTGGCCGTTGATGAGCCCAATGTTTCCGGCAAGGACGTCTGACATCGCTTTCTGGTCATTCGGGTCATTTCCCAGCCCCGCAAACGCCGGATTGGGCACATCGGCGTGAGCAGCCTCATGGTTGGTGGGCCGGGTGAACGGAGGATTCATGATGGCGATATCCAACGACTCTGCGGGAATATCAGCGACAGCCAGCGCATCTTCACCCTGTGCAGCAGCCTCTATGGTCCCGTCCCCCCAGAGGGCAAGTCGCTTGTTTGAGTGGAGAAGATCCAGCGCCCCGATCCGATACCCGGTAACGCCTTCGGCATCGGCCGCCTTCCCGTAGGGCATCACCCACGTCTTGGTGCTGGTGTAGTCGATATCAGGCCGCTCTCCCGACAGCCGGGCGGCGGTCAGATGAACGGCGGCGGCCATGATGTCGCAGCCGATCATCACCTCTTCAATGAGCGGTCGATGTATGTCGGCATCATTGCCGCCCTCAACTCGGTACCGCTCGACGATTCGCCGGTACACCGCGGTCAACAGCGCGCCTGTTCCACACGCCATGTCCGCCACCCGCAACCTGGCAATGGCCTCAGGGTCGGACCAGTCCACTTCCAGGCGATCAACCGCCAACTCGGCCAGCAAGGCTGCCGATGCGGGGCGGGTGTAGAAGGTGGCCAAGAACTTGCGGTCGCCGATCAATTCTCAGAAGAGCCGGCCAACCAGGCCAGATGAGTTCGGGTCATCAACGATCTCCCCTGCGGTACGGCACAGAATCTCGAGTGCGCGTTTAGCGGCTCTTCGCGTCGAAGCTGGGACCAGGGTGATTTGGGGGTCCACCACTGAGGGTGGGGGCCTCGCCGATTCTTGTGACTGACACATAGTCCAAGAGACGGGAGGCCCCCGGTGGTTGAAGGTAGTGCAGCGGCGTGG
>JAJEGM010000017.1 GCA_022819825.1 Acidimicrobiia bacterium
ACGCTCAGCCCGAGGCTACCGAAACCTACACAACTACCGGCTCAGAATCCTGCTTGCCGCCGGACGAAAACCAGGCCAAACTCAACCCGTCACAAAAATCAGAACCCGACGTCCCCGCTTCATCGCGTAGAGCCCGTTTACGGCCATCGAAGCTGGTAGGAGCTTCACCTGTGGTATTCGAGAAGACGGCACCGTCGAATGCTGGGGCAGTGGCGCACATGGTTCTTCAAATGCTCCCGGTGCACAGTTCATAGCGACCTCTTCGGGACACATCCACACCTGCGTGATCAAATCAGACAAAACTGTGACCTGCTGGGGTTCCGACGACTCCGGGGTGGTAAGCGATTCACCCGAAGGACGCTTCACGGCCATCACTTCTGGCACCTGGTTCAGCTGCGGGCTGCGAGAAGATGCCACGGTCCAATGCTGGGGTCACGAGAGCACGGGCAAACTAAGTGCCCCCAGTGGGCAGTTCAACTCAGTCTCCGCGGGCGACAATTTTGCTTGCGGGTTGCTTCACGACCTCTCTGCCCTCTGCTGGGGCGACAATGCCTATGGTCAAACCGGCGCACCCAAAGGAATCTTCACCGAGATCAGTTCGGGCTGGCTGCACGCCTGCGGACTGCGCGACAACGGTGTCATCGAATGCTGGGGCAACAACAGCTACAGACAGCGCGACAGAATCCCCAGAGGCAGATTCACGGCCATCACAGCCGGCCTGTACCACTCCTGCGCCCTTCGCGATGACGGCACGGTCGAATGCTGGGGTCTCAATGAAGACGGATTCGGAACCGTGACAGGGCAACTGGACAACATCCCCGAAGGAGCCTTCACCGCAATCTCCGCGGGTGACTACCACACCTGCGCGCTCCGAGAGGACGGCTCGGTCCGCTGCTGGGGCAGCCAATACGCTTCGGCCTGAACCTAAGGGAGTGATTGATGATCAAGGCCGTGTTCTGGGATTTTGGCGGGGTGTTCACCGGTTCGCCGTTTTATCTGGACGACTATGCCCGGTCGCTGGGCACCACCAACGAGCGCCTGTTGGAGCATGTGTTCGGACGTTACGAGGCCAACGGCGACCATCCCTGGCATCGCCTGGAGCGGGGCGAGGGCACCTTGGCAGAGGCGTTGGAGGCGGCGGATGCGTCCTGTAGGGCCGACGGCATCGATGGGTTCACCTCCGAGGGGTTCTTCAAGGCCATGAGCAGCACTAGCAGCGATGAGCGCCGCGACAAGGCGGTGGCCAAAGTGCGGGAGTTGAACGAGGCAGGCATCAGGCAGGCCATCATCACCAACAACGCCAAAGAGTTCGGTGACATGTGGCGCTCTCTCATCCCGGTTGGCGAGTTGTTCGAGGCAGTGGTCGATTCCAGCGCGGTGGGCATGCGCAAGCCCGATCCGAGGATCTACCAGCTTGCCCTTCAGCAATTGGAGGTTGCCCGCCCGGAAACGAGTGCCTTTCTGGACGATTTCGAGCCCAATGTGATTGCCGCGCGAGAACTCGGTATGCGCGGAATCCTGGTCGAAGACGACATCTCTCCCGCCCTCGCCGAGCTCGACCGGATCATCGCCTCGGAGTAAGCCCGTTCTGACAATTTCCGGCTTGACCATAGGGGAATAGCCACATCAAAATAGGACGAAGGAGGGGCGTGAGAGGGTATCGCGGCGCGCACATGAATCTGCTTGAAAGAACGGCTACCGCGCCCATCAGCTGGGGCGTGTGCGAGATGCCCGGATGGGGTTATCAGCTTCCCGTTGAGGCAGTGCTGACAGAGATGCACAACGCCGGGTTCACCTACACCGAGTTGGGATCGCTCGGCTATCTGCCCACTGAGCCTGATGGGCTCAGTGCCCTTCTCAAGCGTCACCACCTGTCGCTGCTCGGGGGCTTCGTCCCCCTGGTCTTGCACGACCCCTCTCAAGCCAAGAGCACCCTAGCTTCGGCTGCCGACTCTGCGGCCCTGATTGCCGGTGGAGGCGGCCGATTCTTCGTCTCCTGTGTGGTCAGCCACCCCGACGATTGGCGCCAAAGGCCTCTGGCCGTTGACGAATGGCAGGTAGTGGCCGGCATGCTGGGCGAGGTTGATCGAGTTGCCTCCGACCACGGCCTCACCCAAGCGCTCCACCCCCATTTCGGATGCCTGGTGGAGACTGCCATGGAAACCGAGCGCATCTTGGAGAACAGCGACACCGCTCTGGTGCTCGACACCGCCCACTTGCTTCTCGGAGGCGCTGACGTAGCCGACATGGCCAAGCGCCACTTGGACCGAATCGCACTCGTACACATCAAAGACGTAAACCTGGGCATCGCTGCTCAGGTCAAGGCGGGAGAGCTGTCGCTCATGCAGGGCGTGCAGCATGGCTTGTTCCCGCCACTAGGTCAGGGAGGACTGCCGATCGCCGAGATCGTCGACCTCCTTGAAAAATCAGGGCGCGACCTCTGGTACGTCCTGGAGCAGGATGCAGCGATAGCGGAGGGAGACCCGTCCGCCATAGCTCGGCTGAGGTTCGACGCCTGCCAGAGCATCGATTTCCTGCGAAGTCTGGAACCCGTTCTCGCGGGTGCCGGAGCCTCACACAAACAACAAAACCTACCTTGAGAGGGGTAATCTAAAATGAGAAAGCTATGGAAGCTGTTTGCACTGCTTCTGGCGTTCACTCTCGTAGTCGCAGCATGCGGCAACGATGACGACGACTCCAGCGAGCCCGCAGCCAGCGAGCCAACCGAAGCAGCGGCACCTGCCACTGAAGCACCAGAGCCGACCGAGGTCGTGGAAGTAGACCCAACCCAGGGCTGCGACAAGACCTACCACGTCATCACCCACGGTGACTCCGGCACCTTCTGGTCAGTGGTTGAGGTGGCCGTGCGCGATGCCGCGGCAGCCATCGGCTGCGACGTGGTCTACTTCGGCTCCAACAACGACGCCCTGAGGCAAGCCCAGGAGATTGAGGCGGCCATCGCCGCCGGCTCTGACGGCATCGCCATCTCGCTGGCCGACCCGGCCGGCGTCCAGTCGGCTGCTGAGGCAGTGGTTGCCGCGGGCATCCCGCTGTACACGCTGAACTCCGGGGTGAACAACTACAAGGACCTCGGTGCCACCACCCACATCGGGCAAACCGAGACTGTGGCCGGTAACGGCGCGGGCGAGCGGTTCAATGCACTGGGTGCCACCCACGTGCTCTGCGCCCGCCAGGAGCAGACCAACGTGGCACTGGAAGAGCGCTGCAACGGTCTGGCCGAAACCTTCAGCGGCCAGGTGACCTCAGAGTTCGTCGGTCTCGACGCCACCCCCGATGAGCAGCAGAACACCATTGCCGCCATCCTCCAAGGCGATGAGAGCATCGACGGCGTGCTCGGCGTCGGTCCAAACCTGCCTCTGCGGGCTCTTGCTGCCGGTGAGCAAGCCGGTAGGGACCTCATCATCGGCGGCTTCGACCTGTCTAGCGACCTCATCGATGAGATCGAGGCGGGCAACGTGGCCTTCACCGTCGACCAGCAGCAGTACCTCCAGGGCTACCTGCCGGTCATCCTGATGCACCTGCAAGCCACCAACCTGAACACCGCGGGCGGCGGCCTGCCCATCCTCACCGGTCCGGGCTTCGTCGACACCGCCAACGCGGCAGAGGTCAAGGCGCTGGTGTCCCAGGGAACCCGCTAAACCCGATAACTGACGTGCGGCGCTGATCGCGTCGCATACGAGAAAGGAGCGCTGCCCGGGGTATCCGGGCAGCGCTCCTTTCATTTGGTCTAGAGTCAACGCAATTCATCAGTCGGGTACATCGCCCAGGTTGAGAGGGGGGACTCTCGTGGCCGAAGTGACCACCACGAACGACTCTGCGGCTGATTCGCCGCCTGAGCAAGACGAGCGATTAGCCCATCGAGGCCCGGTCCAGCAGCTGCTGACCAGACCCGAGATCGGCGCTCTGATCGGAGCCGTCGGGGTATGGCTGTTGTTCTGGCTGGTTTCGGCACCGTTCGGAACCGCGGGCGGCACGGCCAACTACTTGGATGTGGCCGCCACCCTCGGCTTGATGGCGGTGCCGGTGGCCCTGTTGATGATCGGGGGTGAATTCGACCTCTCCTCGGGCTCCATGACCGGCGCCACCGCGGTGATTGTGGTCCTGTTGAGCAGCGACACCGCCGAGTTGGGCGGCGCCGGGCTCAGCTTGCACCTTGCGGTGCCGCTCTCGCTGGCCTTTGCCTTGGCCATCGGCTGGTTCAACGGCACGCTGGTGGACAAAACCTCGCTGCCCAGCTTCATCGTCACGCTGGGCACTTTCTTCATCCTCATCGGGGCCAAGCTCGGATTCACCAAGCTGTTCACCAACAAGGTGATTGCCGAGGGTCTCGACCGGTCGGGCGGCTACGAGTTTTGGGACAACATTTTCGGCGCCTCCTGGATTCGCAACGGCCACGTCTGGGACAACCGAGACTGGGCCTGGAGCGGCATGCTGATCATCGGCGCGGTGGTGTTGATCTTGGGCACCATGGAGTTGGCCTACGCCCGCCGGGAGCACCCCAACCGCGGCGGCTACCTGATTTCTGCGGTGGGGGCCGCAGTCGGGGCAATCGGCTACATCCTGCTTCACAACCAGGACGGGAAGGGCTCCAACTGGGTCTTCGGGATCATCACCGGGGCGGGAGTGCTGGTGGCGGTGGCCGGCTGGTGTCTCGCTCGCTACCAACCGGCCGAACGGGAATCCAGCCAGGAGGAGCGCAACCCGCGTATCGTCCAGTACTTCGTCGTTGGGTTGGCGGCGATCGTGGGGGCCATTCTCATCGCCTGGGTCATGGACTCTAACAACGAAGGCCGCCTCGATTTCTTGACCGGCACTCCGGGCCGCGTGTTCCTAGCGATCGGCATCGGCACCACCGGTGTGCTGGCCGTTTTGGCCGCGTTGGGCCGGGTCAGCGTGGGATACCCGGCTATCGGTGCGGTGATCGCCCTCATCCCCGGAATCAGCTACATGATCACCGTGCAGGGCGCCCGAGCCATCCTCTTCGGCGGGCTGGCCATCGCCGGTGTGGTGGTGCTCAGCATTGCCGCTAGACGTCGCGGGCTGGCAGCGGTGTTCACACTGCTCACCGCAGTGGCCGTCGCAGGGCTGGCCTTCTTCATCCAGTCCGAAGCCGATTCCCGCAAGCTGCGGGTGGAATTGTTCACCGCCCTGCTGTTGATCGCGCTCCTGCTAGCCGCATCAGCAGTCACCCGGTTGATCGCCGCCCGGCGCACCACCGCCCCGCCCCCACCGATACACGGCCCGCTCGCTCGGCAAATCGGGACAGCCGTCGGCTTGGTCGCAGGACTGTTGTCGTTGATCCTGGAATTGGCCGATGGCGACGGCATCCTCTACAGCATCATCATGGCGGTGGCCAAGGGAGGCATTGCCGCCTTCGCGGTCTTTGCCTTGGCAACCCTCTACCGCACCCTGTTCACCCCCGACGAGAGCGTGGGCCGGTCCCTGGTCTTCGTCGGTCTCGGCTCGGTGATGCTGGGCATTGCGGCCAAACTGATGTTCATAACCAGCGAGGAGCTGGCGAACACCCGGGCCGAGACCCGGTTCGGTGTGGGTGTCATGCTGTTCCTGGCGTTCGCGGTGCTCGGCGCTTGGGTGCTGGCCCGCACCCAGTTCGGCAACTGGGTCTTCGCGGTGGGCGGCAACAAAGACGCCTCCCGCTCGGTGGGCGTGCCTGCGGCCCGCACCAAGACCACGCTGTTCATGCTGGTGTCGGCGTCGGCCTGGATCACGGGCATGGTGATCGCCTTCCGGCTCAACTCGGTGCAGGCCAACGTGGGCGACGGCAACGAGTTCCGCTACATCATCGTGGCGGTGGTAGGAGGCTGCCTGCTCACCGGCGGCTACGGATCGGCCATCGGCGCGGCCATCGGCGCCGTGATCTGGGGCATGATCACCTCCGGTATCGGCTTCGCCACCTGGAACAGCGACTGGCGCTTCTTGGTGCTGGGCGCTCTGTTGCTGGTGGCGGTGCTAGTGAACAACTACGTGCGCTCGCAAGCGGAGAAGGTCCGATGACCCGTTCTTCGCAATCCGCTCCGACAGCCAAAACCCTCAAGGAGGTCTGCTGATGGCTGAATTCCTCGAACTCAACAACATCTCGAAGTTCTACGGGAACATCATCGCCCTCACCGGGGTCACCACCACGGTGAATCCCGGTGAGGTCACCTGCGTGCTGGGCGACAACGGCGCGGGCAAGTCCACCTTCATCAAGATCCTGGCCGGCGTACACCAGTACGACGAGGGCACGCTCTTGATGGAGGGCGAGGAGGTGCGATTCAACTCGCCCCGCGAGGCGCTGGGCCGAGGCATTGCCACCGTGTACCAGGACTTGGCCATGGTTCCGCTCATGTCGGTGTGGCGGAACTTCTTCCTCGGGTCGGAGCCCAAGACCGGCATTTGGCCCTTCCGCCAGATCGACATCGAGGGCGCCAAGCGAATCGCCAAAGAGGAGATGGCCAAGATGGGCATCGACATCCGCGATGTCGAGCAGCCCGTTGGCACACTCTCCGGCGGTGAGCGGCAATCGGTGGCCATCGCCCGGGCCAGCTACTTCGGCGCTCGGGTGCTGATCCTCGACGAGCCCACCTCGGCGCTGGGCGTGAAGCAGTCAGGAGTAGTGCTGCGGCGCATCGTGGAGGCTCGAGACCAGGGATTGGCGGTGATCTTCATTACCCACAATCCCAACCATGCCTACCCGGTGGGAGACCGCTTTGTGATCCTCAACCGGGGAGTGTCCATGGGGAATTGGGCCAAAGAAGAGCTGTCCCAGGCTGATCTGACCCAGCTCATGGCCGGCGGCGCCGAACTTGAAGCTCTCCAGCACGAGTTGGCTGGAGCTGATACGTAGTCGTCGCTCCTGACCACAACTAACATCTCTGCGTGACTGACGCACCGGGGACCGACATCGCCCGCGATTCGTCCGATCTCGAAGTGCTCACCATCGGACGGGTCAGCGTCGATCTGTATCCCCAGCAAAGCGGGGTGCCGCTGAGCAGGGTGGAGTCGTTTGCCAAGTCAGTCGGCGGCTCCCCCACCAACGTGGCCGTGGCCTGTGCCCGGCTGGGCCGGCGGGCCGCGGTGGTGACCCGGGTGGGCGACGACGGCTTCGGGGAGTACATCCGGAACGAACTGGCCGAGGTGTTCGGCGTGGAGAGCCGCTATGTGTCCACCGACCCCGAACTGCGCACCGCCCTGGCCTTCTGCGCCCTCGACCCTCCCACCGACCCGCCGCTGCTGTTCTACCGCGAGCCCCGGGGCCCGGAGATGAACCTGCTGCCCGGCGACATCCCCGACATCGCTGCCACCGTGCCTGTGCTGTGGACAGCAGGGTCTCGTTTCGCCCAGGAGCCGTCCCGCTCCACCGTGACGGAAGTGCTCCAGCGCCGGAACCGCCGTCCCCATACTGTGCTCGACTTGGACTACCGGCCCAGCTTCTGGTCCTCCTCCCAGGAAGCCGGCAAGCACATCGGGCAGGCCGTGGAGCTGGCCACTGTGGCGGTGGGCAACCGAACCGAGTGCGAGATCGCCGTGGGCACCGCTGACCCCCATGCCGCCGCCGACCGGCTGCTGGACCGGGGAGTGTCGCTGGCCATTGTGAAGCAGGGGGAAGCCGGGGTGTTGGTGGCCACCCCGGAGAGCAGGGCGGAGGTGCCGCCCATCCCGGTGGAGGTGGTGTGCGGATTGGGCGCTGGGGATGCTTTCGGGGGCTCGTTGGCCGACGGACTCTTGGCCGACCTCGACCCGGTGGCAATCGTCACCCGGGCCAACGCAGCCGGAGCTATTGTGGCCGGTCGCCTGGCATGTTCACACGCCATGCCAACCCCTTCCGAGATCGACGAGATGCTGGCCCACACCAGTGACCCCCGCTGAGGCGAGAGCATGACCGGATCCAACACCAAAATCCGCATCTGGATCGACCGAACACCCCCGCCCGGGGTCGAGATCCCCTCTGATGTGGAGCTGGTTGACGGCCCCGAGCACGCCGACGGCGTGGTGGTGGCCGCCGACCGGCCCTGGGATGACGATGCCTGTCGGCGGCTGCCCCAGCTCAAAGTCGTGGCCCGCTCGGGCATCGGCTACGACAACGTGGACGTTGCTGCCTGCGCCGCTCACGGCGTGGCGGCCTGCAACACCCCCGACGCCCCCACTGTCTCCACCGCCGAGCACGCGCTGGCCCTGATGCTGGCGGTGACCAAGCGCCTCAAGGGCTCCGAAGCACGCTTGGCTGCGGGTACCGCGGGCGGGCCGGGAAGGCTCACCGGCCCCGGCGCTCTAGAGCTGGACGGACGAAACTTGGGGCTGGTGGGGTGCGGGCGGATCGGCAGCCTTCTTGGGCGCTATGCCGAGGCGATGGGAATGACCGTGCTGGTTCACGACCCGTATTTGGATGCCGCGCCAATGGGCAGGCTGGTCGACCTCGACCAACTCTGGGCCGAGTCAGACGTGGTGTCGCTGCACGCCCCCGCCACCGCGGAGACCCGCCACGTCGTCAACACCGACTCCCTGGCTGCCATGCGCCCCGGTGTTGTCATCATCAACTGCGCCCGGGGGGCGTTGGTCGACCAAGAGGCCCTGTTGGCCGCCCTCGACTCCGGCCACGTAGCCGGGGCAGGCCTCGACGTGACCGAACCCGAGCCGCTGCCCCCCGACCACCCGCTACTGGGCCGCGACAACGTGTTCGTCACCCCCCATGTGGCTTCAACCACCACGGTGGGCATTGTCCGCCTCGTGGGGCAGGCGCTGGAACAGGCCCTCATTTGGCTGCGGGGCGGGACCCCTGAGCACTTGCTCGACCCCGCGGCCGCCCACCCCGCGGTGGACCGCAGAATCGCCCATGCCGACACCCCCGGCGTCTCATGACTTCTCGGCGACGCCTTGGCATTGCAGTGGTGGGATTCGGCTGGATGGGGCAAGCCCACTCCCGCTCCTACCTGCGGCTGCCCACGCTGTTTGAAGACCGGCCCTACGACGTTGACCTGGTGATCTGCTCCGACAATATGGAAGCCCGACGAAGCATTGCCGAGAGCGACTTCGGATTCCGGGAGACCACCGACGACTGGCGGCCCGCCGTCGAGCACCCCGACGTCGATGCGGTGATCATCTGCGCTCCCAACATGCTGCACGAGCCCTTGGCCATTGCTGCGGCCACCGCCGGAAAGCACGTGTTCTGCGAGAAGCCGGTGGGGGGAACCCCGGTCCAGACCGCCCGGATCGAGCAAGCCTGCCGCCGGGCCGGGATCGTCACCGGGGTGGGCTACAACTACCGTTTCGCCCCGCTAGTGCTCTATGCCCAAGAGCTCATCGCCGCTGGCGAACTGGGGCAGATCACCAACTATCGGGGCCGGTTCTTCTCGATGTACGGGGCTGATCCCATGGGCCTGCTCTCCTGGCGCTTTCTCATCGACCAAGCCGGACACGGCGCCACCACCGACATCTTGAGCCATGCGGTAGATCTGGCCCTGATGTTGAACGGCCCCATCACCCGGGTGGTGGGCATCGGTGAGACCTTCATCAAAGAGCGCCCGCTGCCGTCGGGGGCGGGGACCCACTACGACCGGGGCAGCCCCGGCGACCCCACCGGCGAGGTCACCAACGAGGACTACTTCGGTGCGCTGGCCGTGTTCGCCAACGGCAGCCACGGAATGTTCGAGGCCAGCCGGGCCATCGTTGGCCCCCAAAGCCAAATGGCCTTCGACGTCTACGGCACCGAGGGGGCTTTGAGCTGGAATCACGAGACATTGAACGAACTCCAGCTCTTCCGGGCGTCCGATCCCCAGCAGGGCTACACCACCGTTCGGGCCAGCGATCGCCACCCCTTCCACGGCGCCTTCGTACCGGGCGACGCCAACTCCATTGGCTTCGAAGACATGGTGGCCATCCAAGACCACGAGTTCCTCGCCGCGGTGGCCGAGGGACGACCCCACAGTGCGGGCATGGAGCAGGCTCTGGCCTGCGTGAGCGTGCAAGAGGCCATGCTGAAGAGCTGGAAGACCGGCACCTGGGAAGATGTGGTATCGCTGAGGATCGATTGAAGGGAGGGCAGCCATGGAAACCATCCGCATGACAACCTCCGGGGCCGTGGTGCGCTATCTGGCAGCCCAGCGCATCGAGATCGACGGCCAGGCCGTCCCCCTGTTCGCCGGGGTGTTCGCCATCTTCGGCCACGGCAATGTCACCTGTCTGGGCCATGAGCTGGAGCAGGCCGGCGAGGCGCTGCCCACCTGGCGAGGTCAGAACGAGCAGGGCATGGCCCTGGCCGCGGTGGCCTACGCCAAGGCCAACCGCCGCCGCCGCATCATGGCTGCCACCAGCTCCATCGGCCCCGGCGCCACCAACATGGTGACCGCGGCTGCGGTGGCCATGGCCAACCGGATGCCCTTGCTTCTGCTGGCCGGCGACACCTTCAACAGCCGCATCCCCGACCCCGTGCTCCAGCAGGTGGAGCACTTCGACAATCCGACTGTGACGGTAAACGACGCCTTCCGGCCGGTGGTCCGCTACTGGGATCGCATCACCACGCCCGAGCAGCTGGTCCAGTCGCTCCCCAACGCCGTCAACACCATGCTCGACCCCGGCGACTGCGGCCCGGCCTTCATCAGCCTGCCCCAAGACATCCAGGGCGAGGCCTACGACTTCCCCGCCCGTTTCTTCGAGGAGGCCATCCACGAGATCCGCCGTCCCCGGCCCGACAACCGCGAGCTTCGTCGGGCCGCGGCCGCGCTGGTTGCCGCTGAGCGGCCATTGATCGTGGCCGGCGGCGGGGTCCACTGGTCGCTGGCCGAAGACGAGCTGCGTTCCTTCGCCGAGGTCCACAACATCCCGGTGGTGGAGACGGTGGCCGGGCGCACCTCGCTGGTGGCCGACCATCGGCTGAATTGCGGCCCCATCGGCGTCACCGGGTGCACCTCGGCCAACGCCATGGCTGCCGAGGCCGACGTGGTGCTGGCGGTGGGCACCCGCCTGGGCGACTTCGTCACCGGATCGTGGACGGTGTTCGGCGGGGGTGACGACGTGCAGATCATCGGTCTGAACGCGGCCCGCTTCGACGCTACCAAGCATCGCTCGCTGCCGCTGGTGGCCGATGCCCGCGAGGGCCTCACCGAGCTGGGAGCGGCCCTGGGTGATCACCGGGCCCCCGAGGAGTGGTCTGACCGGGCCTCTTCAGAGACCTCGCAATACCACGCCTACATCGACAAGATCGCCGCCCCCGAGACGGTGACGTCGGTCAAGCAACCCGACGACGTCGAGGCCGCCACCGATTTGCCCACCTATGCCCAGGTGGTGGGAGTGGTAGACCGGGCCGCCGATGAGTCCACCTATGTGCTGGCCGCGGCCGGCGGATTCCCCGGCGAGCTGGTCAACGGATGGCGGGGCCAGGCCGTCCATTCCTTCGACTGCGAATACGGCTATTCCTGCATGGGCTACGAGATCTCCGGCGGATGGGGGGCCAAGATGGCCCTCCCCGACCGAGAGGTCGTGGTGCTGGTGGGCGACGGCTCCTACCTCATGATGAACAGCGACCTCTACAGCACTGTGCTCACCGGCCACAAGCTCATCGTGATCGTGTGCGACAACGGCGGCTATGCGGTGATCAACCGCCTGCAACTGGCCCAGGGCGGCGTTCCGTTCAACAACCTCTTCGCCGACTCCCGCGTGCAGCAAGTAACTCCGGTCGACTTCGCGGCTCACGCCGCCTCTATGGGCTGTGAGGCCGAAACCGTGACCTCCATCGCCGAACTCGAGGCCGCCTTCGGCCGGGCCAGGGCCTCAGACCGCACCTACGTGATCGCGCTCAACACCCATGCCTACCGCTGGACCGAGGGCGGGTCGTTCTGGGAGGTGGGCGTGCCCGAGGTGAGCGCCAGCCCCGATGTGCGAGCGGCCCGAGCCGCCATGGACACCGGCAAAGCCGATCAACGGGTGGGATGGTGAACCGATGAGCCGGGTGGGCCGGGCGAAGAAGTGAGCACCGAGCGGCGCGACTACCGGGTCGGTGGCCCCGAGGCTGACCGAGCCGCAGCCGCTGGCCTGGTGGAAGCCGAGTGGTTCCGCCCGCCCATCGATCCGGAGCGCCTGCGCGAGCTGCAAGTGAGGGGCAACGCCCGGGCCGCCATCGACACGATTGCCTGGTTAGGGCTCTTGGCCGGGTTCGGCTACCTGGCGTTCCTCTCTCTGGGCACTTGGTGGGCCATCCTCGCCTTCGCCGCCTACGGCGCGCTGTACGGCGGCGCCGGCGACTCCAGCTGGCACGAGTGCGGCCACGGCACGGCCTTCAGAACCAAGTGGCTCAACGATGTGGTGTACTACCTGGCCTCGTTCATGCTGCTGCGCCAGCCCACCCTGTGGCGCTGGTCGCACGTCCGCCACCACACCGACACCATCGTGGTGGGCCGCGACGCCGAGATCATCTTTCCCCGCCCCTCATCCCCCACGGGAGTAGCACTGGTCTTCTTGCCGCTGGTGAACGTGCCCCGGCTGGTAGCCCGGGCCGCCAAGCACGCCATCGGGCACATCGACGACGAGGCCCGCTCCTTTATTCCTGCCGACGAGCTGGGCAAGCTGAAGTGGGAGTCTCGGGCCTATATCGCCATCCTGGCCGGAGTCACGGCCTGGTCGATTGCCATCTGGTCAATCGTTCCGTTGCTCTACGTCGGCCTGCCCACCGTCTACGGGGCCTGGCTGATGGTGTTCTTCGCCATCACCCAGCATGCCGGACTGCGAGAGGATGTGCTCGACCACCGCCTCAACACCCGCACCGTGTACATGAACCCCGTCTTCCGGTTCTTGTACTCCAACATGAACTACCACGTGGAACACCACATCTTCCCCACCGTGCCCTACTACGCCCTGCCCGCTTTGCACCAGGAGGTGAAGGACTATCTGGCTCCGGCGTCGCCCAACACCTGGTCGGCTTATCGGCAGATACTGTCCACCCTGCGCCGCCAGTGGCGCGATCCGGCTCACGAGGAGCCCCGCGGCGATCTGCCTGCGGCCACCGACGGCGATCGCTCCTTTGTCAACACCGGGCACACCATGTGGGCCGGCGACCGCCACGACGGCCTGATCGACCTCGGGCCGGCCAACGCGCTCACCCCCGGATCGGCCCGGCAAGTGGAAGTAGGCGACGAGGCCTACGCCCTGTTCCGCTTGGGCGACGGCACTTTGGTGTGTACCGAGGGGCTGTGTACTCACGGCCAGGCCTACCTGGCCGAGGGCGTGGTGCTCGACTGCCTGGTGGAGTGTCCCAAGCACAACGGCCGTTTCGATCTCCGCACCGGGGAGGCGGTTCGGTATCCGGCCACCGACCCCCTTACCTTGTACCCCGTGGAGATACGAAACGGCCGGGTGGTCTCAAGCCTGCACGCTGAATCCGAGGAGTCCGGAGTATGAGCCCGGTGCGCATCGGGGTGCTGGGCTGCGGGCGGATCGGGCGGATGCACGCCGAGCTGATCGCCAAGCAGGTACCCAACGCCGAGGTGACGGCGGTCTATGACGTGGTGGCCAACGCTTCGGCAGCTCTGGCCAGCGAACTGGGGGTTCGCCAAGCCGCGGACCCGGCCGAGATTCTGAATGCTGGCGATGTGGATGCAGTGGCCATCTGCTCCTCTACCCACACCCATATCGACCTGCTGGTGGCGGCGGCTGAGGCCGGCAAGGCCGCATTTGTGGAGAAGCCGCTGGCCCTCAATTTGGCCGATGTGGATCGGGGCGTTGCCGCCGCCGAGGCTGCCGGCATCCCCGTGCAGGTGGGATTCAACCGGCGCTTCGATCCCAGCCACCGCTATGTGCGCGACCGAGTGGAGGCCGGAGAGGTGGGCGACGTCCACCTCGTTCGCATCTCCAGCCGCGATCCGGAGCCCCCGCCGCTGATGTATCTGGACGAGTCCGGCGGCATCTTCTGCGACATGACCATCCACGACTTCGACATGATCCGGTTCATCACCGGAAGTGAGGTTGCCGAGGTGTACGCCATTGGCGCGGTGCGGGTCGACCAGGCCATCGGCGAGGTCGGCGACCTCGACACCGCGGTCATCGTCTGCACCCACGAGAACGGCGCCATCAGCACCATCGACAACAGCCGCCAGGCCGTCTACGGCTACGACCAGCGGGTGGAGGCGTTCGGCTCGGCGGGGATGGCGGCCTCTGAGAACCCGCTGGTGGCCACGGCGATCACCCGCACCGCCGACGGCGCCCACGCACCCACGCTGCCCTACTTCTTCTTGGAGCGGTATATCCCCTCGTATCTGGCCGAGTGGGACGCGTTCGTGGAGATGATGGAGGGTGCTCCGTCGCCGGTCACCCTGGCCGACGGCCGGGCCCCGCTGGTAATCGGCCTAGCCGCGTGGAAGTCAGTCCGCGAGCACCGCCCGGTGCAGATCGACGAGATCGGCTGAGCGATGCGGGCCTACGTCACCGGGGGGACCGGCTTCATCGGCTCCAACATCGTCAAGGTGTTCGCCCAGCGCCACGGCGCGACAGTCCACTGCCCGGTCCACTCCTTCGTCCCCGACGGTCCCCAGCGCTACACCACCGAGCCGCTCGATCTGCTCGACGCCGAAGCCGCGCTGGCCAGCGTGGCCCACTTCGACCCCGACGTGATCGTCCACTCCATGATCCTCAACGACCTCGACGGCATTTACGCCCAGCGGGAGCTGGCCTGGCGCAGCTACGTCGACGCCACGCTCACCCTGGCCGAGGCGGCCAACCGGTCCGGAGCCAAGCTGATTGTGGTGTCTACCGACTGGGTGTTCGACGGCACCCAGGCCGGCGCCGACGAGCACACTCCGCCCAATCCGGTGAACTACTACGGCGTGCTCAAGGCCCTCAGCGAGCAGGCCGCCCTGCTGCGGGCCGACCAGGCTGCGGTGGCCCGGGTGTCGGCGGTGAACGGTGTCCACTGGGCCCGGTCCGAGATGCCCCGAGGCCAAGACCCCGGCTTCGGCTACTTCGTGACCACCGTGCTCAACGCCGTGTCGCAGGGCGAGTCCTTCGGGGTATGGGAGAGCGACGACATCAACATGACGGCTACTTCGAGCCTGGCCAGCGAGTGCGCCGAGGCCATGTGGCTGATCGCCGCAAACCCCGACGCCGAAGGCATCTTCCACTGTTGCGGGGCCGAGCCAGTGGGCCGCATGGAGCTGGCCCGAACGGCCTGCGACGTGTTCGGCCACGATCCGTCGTTGCTGCGGTCGGTGCCGCCTGACCCGGAAATGATGGCATCGCTGGGCGGCGCCCGCATCCCTTACGACAGCTCCCTGGACACGCCTCGCACCAAGGAAGTCTTGGGCTATGAGCCGTTGGGCACTCGGGCGCTGCTGGAGCGATTCAAACAAGAGATGGATGCCGGCGACCTGGTGCCGGCAGTCACCGGAACAGACACAGCAACAGGAGGATGACCATGGCCGACACCCCCACCGCATCCGCATCAGGCCCCATCCGCCCCCAGCCGGGGCCAGGGCGAATCCTGAACATCACCCCGGAATCGGCCGGTTGGGAAAACGTGGCCTTTTCGGTGGTGGAGCTCACCCCGTCGCAGCCGTGGTCGGGGGTCGAGTCCGATCGGGAGACCGCCATTGTCCCCCTCTCGGGCTCGGGCCGGGTCCTAGCTGGGGAGATAGACACCCCCATCAGCCGCACATCGGTGTTCGAGGAGCTGGGGCGCATCGTGTACCTGCCGCCGGACACGCCCTACGAGATCTCAACCGATGGCTCGCTGACGGCCGCGGTGGGCTCGGCCCCGGCCGAGGGCCGCTATCCGGCCCGGGTCTTCGAGCCGTCCGAGATGAAGGTGGAGATCCGAGGGGGCGGCCAGGCATACCGCCAGGTGGTCCACTCGCTGGCCCATCCCCTGCCCGCCGAGAAGCTCATCCTCTATGAGGTGTTCGTCCCCCGGGGCACCTGGTCGGGGTGGCCTCCCCACTGCCACGACGGCCGCGACGGCTCGCCCTATCTGGAAGAGGTCTACTACTTCCGTCTGGATCGTCCTGAGGGCTACTGCATGCACCGGAATTGGCGCTCCGAGGAGGGTTTCGACGAGGCGGTAGTGGCCCGCGACGGCGATGCGGTGCTGGTGCCCAAGGGCTATCACACGTCGGTGGCCTGTCCCAGCTCCAACATGTACTTCCTCAACTATCTGGCCGGCGAGCTGATCGGCGAAGAGCGACGCACTCCCCCCTGTTTCGCCGCAGAGCACACCTGGATCGAGGCCGACTGGGGCGTCGGCGCGTGGACCCTGCCGGTGGCCGGCGCGGTGCCCTCTAGCTGACATGCCTCAACTCATATGACAGTGGCCGACCTCGCCCACAACGGGCGGTTCGCGGTGCTGGCCATCGACCACCGCGACTCGCTGCGGGCGGTCCTCGCGCCAGACGATCCCGATTCGGTTACCAGCGAGGCCATCGTCGACCTCAAACGCGACCTGGTTGCCGGTCTGGCCCACCAGGCCACCGGGGTGATGCTCGAACCCGAGTACTCCATCCCCCAACTACTCGACGGCACCCTGCCTTACGCTGTGGGCTTCACCGCCGCCCTAGAGGCCCAGGGTTACATGGCCGACCCCGAAGCCTCGCCAGTCGCCCTGCTGGAGGGCTGGTCGGTGCAAGCCGCCGCCGACTGCGGGGCGGCCGCGGCAAAGCTGCTCGTGTTGTATCGCCCCGACCGCCCCCACGCCGCGGCCCAGGAGCAGGCCGCGGCCGACATATTGGCCGAATGCCAGAGGGTGGGCATCCCCCTGCTGGTAGAGCCGCTGTTTTACGCCCTCGACGACCCAACGGTTCGCCCCCAGATCGTGCTCGACACTGTGGACCGCTTCGCCCCCATGGGATTCGACGTTCTGAAGCTCCCGTTCCCCGTCGATGCCCACCACGACCCCGACCGGGCCAAGTGGGCCGCCGCCTGCTCGGAGATCTCCGCCCGCTGCGACATGCCCTGGACGCTGCTATCGGGCGGCGGCACCTTCGAGACCTACCACTCCCAACTAGAAGTCGCCATGGCCTCCGGCTGCGCCGGATTCACCGTCGGCCGAGCCCTATGGGGCGAAGCCGCCCTGGCCACACCCCCCGACCGTCCCGCGGTCATCGCCGATCTGATTGCCCCCCGCCTCGCCGCGCTACGCGACCTGGTGGTCTGAGTAGTCAGCCCCAAGACTCATCAAAACTGACCCTAAGAAAATACGAGTCAAGTTCTTGGATTCCCCTGTCTCCTAAAGCGCCGCAAGCCGAAGCGCTTCTCTATTTCGTGCTGTAGGTCGGTGATCTTCTCTCTACATACCGCATCCGGGCCCCAGCCACTCAAGTTCATTTCAGTGGCCTGGGTGACTGGGGAACTTTCCCATGCTGAAGTGATAGCGGGGCCGACGGTCTGATCAAGCGTGGCCCGGGTCTCGGCATAGGTGTTAGCTAGGTTGGGATGGTCGGTTGCAATCCAGACTTGGTGACAAGCGAGGCGCTCTTGAATGTCATGCCCACGATTCGCGAGGGCGGTGAGGGTAGCGGGATTGTCATTGGCACGGCGTCGAACTCGGTACGGGAACTCGATCCAGGCAACAAGGGTTTCGACAGCGTAGGAATACCGGTCACGACGACGGTTTGTTGCCTCATTAGCACGGGTTATGAGCAATGTGGTTGCAGCGCTGAGCACTGCGGAGACGGGTACGGCGATCAACGCAGTGATCGATACCGTCTTGACCGTGGCAATGACCGCAAAAGCAATCGACATCAGGCACTCCGGAGGGTGGGTGTAACGATCGGATGCGGGTGGCCGTCCAAGCGGTGGCCGTGGGGAGCGTCTTCAACTGGCCAAGAACCCTCACGACGCCAAAACTCTTCGCTCCAGAGATGGCGCTGGACAATGCGCAGATAGGCGTCAAACCCGTGGCGCCAATGCCAACGTAGATGATCAGGGTCGTCGGGGTATTCAAGGCACAATGGCCCCAAGAGGTGCTCCCAGGGGACCCTGACACCGCTCGGCAGAGATAGAAGTTCTGGGATCGAGTGGCGCGGATAGCGATGCAGCCAGGCTCTGTTGTCCCCGTTCACGGGGACCGCGAAAACACTTCCATTGGCAAGAACTGGGACACGGACGTGCTCGGCTGGATAACCGGGCAGATGCTCGGTCGGGGGAGGCTCGAACCGCACGTCGTAGATGCTGAGTATGTCGTTGTGCCTGACAACAGCAATCTTTAGTCCATAAACGACGCCTGACATGGAGAACCATCGGACGCACCCGTGAGGATCACCTCGGGCATGGGCAAAGCCGCCGCGTGTCACATTGGTCTCCATGCCCGGGTGGTTGGTGTCGGACGGGATACAACAACAGGGGCAACACTGCCACCTGCGTGTAGACCTTGGAGAAAGCGCTTCTCGTTGTCTCCTGGGTGGGGGAACATCTCGCCGAAGATGCCCGCCCAAATCCGCGCTGCGGCCGACTCGTCGCCGATAGCCACAAGTCGTTCTGCTTCAGCTGCAAGGCCAGCTAAGCGCTGCATCTCTGTCCGCGCAGTAACGACATCGGTAGGTGCAAGTCGGTCGGAGATTCGATCGGCACCGGTGGGGTCAGTGTACTGACAGCCTAGGAGTTGGGCACCCATCGACAGCGTGGCCGCTACTGCGCGGGAATGGCCAACGGTGGTTGTAATCGCCTGATAAGCAAAGGTCTCAACATGCAAACCGGGAAGCAGCTCAGACAATCCCGCATGGTGTACTGCCTGCTTGGCCATGCGAACCTGGTGCACGAACTTGCCGTCACAGGTCTGGTTCCGCTCTGCAATGGTGTCGATCAGAACATAGGTATTTGATGGTTCCCACGCGTCGTCTTCCGTATCAGCGATATCGATCCAGCCTGTCCCATCCTCGAGATTGAAGGCTGGAACAGCATCGAAGTTAAAGCCGTCGCCAGGAAGATTGATGCCCAAGGCGTGCTTCTTGACCTCAAAGCGGGCACTACGGAAGTAGGGGGCGAGGGCATCACGGATCATAATCATGGCTCTTTGAGCACCGCCGGAGCCTGCGAGGAGTTCCTGGTAGCAATCGGCTAGCTCAACAACCTTGTCGATGTCATGCAGCTCCGGCCCCCTCATTGTGTGCCTATCGAAGCTGCCTTGAAGCCGGGTCCGCTTTGCCACACTGGTCTTGATGAGCAGATCTCCGAGCCGATTGTGCGCGCTCACCGCCCTCTGCCGCACCTCAGGGTCCAATTTCAGATTGTCATCAAGGACGTTGAATCGCTCGTTCAGATTCATTGGCTCCACTCCTTTGCTCGCCATACAGACAAGTGAATGCCGCAACACCGGGTACTGTCCGAAATTTCTCGGATCAGTTGCAGTCAACGCACAGAGACGCTCCGTCTGGGAACTGGTTGGGGGGCTTCAGCAAGCGGCAGCCGTTACATACGCGAGGTGAGGGACCGAGGGGACAGGAACACCGTTGGCATTGAGGACAGATTCGGTCGCCACACTGTTTGCAGGGTGCTGCCCATACCTGAGACGCTTCACCGCAATGGACGCACTCAATGTCCTCAGGGTCTGGTCCGGTGTCAACAAGGGCGAACTTGAGCCCCTTTTCCCATGGTGAACACGGGTCAGCAGCAATAACTTGATATACCCAGCCGTCGTCAGCAGCGAAGGCGTCCCCATGCACGTCCCCGCTAGTAGTCCCCGAAGCGAAGCGAACCCTGGTAACACCTCTCGCCCGCCTCGTCGCGTTACGCCCTGCTCTGGCTAAGAGGGAGTCTTCGCCCTGTAGTGTGCCGCGACCGATACGCCATGGTGTCGTGGGATGATGAGCGGTAAACGTCGCCGTTCCATCGGACTGTCCAAGAGAGACGCATCCGGGAGTTCGCAGATGACGGGCAGCAGCGACACAGCAAGCCATGCGGGACGCTCCGGCCGCGCTATAGAGGGAAGCAACATCTTGCGCGGTGAACACGCCTGAAGGAAGAGTCCGCTCGATTAACTCTGTGGGCAGCAGCACATTAGCGGCGACCTCGTTGCAGATTTCCTCGTCGCGCCGATCAGCATCGTCGATTGGTAGATCATTGAGATGGTCGTCGTGTTCGATGAAGTGGTGGCCGAGTTCGTGGAGGATCGTGAATCGCTGTCGTGCTGGTGTGGCATCGTCGGCGACAAGAATTCGGGGGGATGGTCCAGGATGATACGTCCCATCTACTGCGCAGCCTTGTCCTGGTGGCGACGGCGGCCGCTTCGTCACCTCCACATCGAACAACACCTCAACTGCCATTGCTGGATCGTCAGCGAGTTCCCCAAGGTCCGCAGGAGCGACCTGCTCAAGAAGGCGCTGCGCCTCTGCCGCCGGGTCAATCCTCATGCAGCGCTTCCCTGATCAACGACACCCAATTCCGCGGGCCATGATCCCGATGTCGGGCGGCAAGAGCCTCCATCCGCCCAGCCAAGGCTCGTCGCGCCGATGCTTCGTCACCGTCGTGCTCATCGCTAGCAGCCAAGTGAATCCCTGGTCTGAACTCAGGCAGGTCAAGGCTAACGACCAACCCTTCATCGAATTGCAAGCTGACTTCGGGAACGCTGCCGAAGAGATCAGAGAGCACACGCATCTCGTCCGCTAACGGCTCCCGCTGCCCTCGAAGAAGGCGCCGGGCATCACCGGGGGTGATCCCGAGGCGGTCGGCAATCTGACTTGCTCGGATTCCAGCACCCTCTGCAAGCTCAGCAATCGTCGCCGCCTCCTTACTCCTCGTTGGGAGCCACTCGGCTTCAGAAAGGAGTCGCAGCCTTTCTTCTAAATCAGTTTGGATCAGTACACGGTCATCCAGATCGCTGCTAATCGGAGCCCAGTCACCTTGCTGTCGGCCATCTGCCACAGCCATGAGCGTGTCGAAGCTCTCTGTGATCAGATCCGTGATCCGATATTCCAGCGTGAACATCTTTATGGAGCTAGCCACCCCACCCCATACAGACGGCGTCATCCCGTTCACCGACTGAACTACGAGACTTCTCTCGTCGCCGGCCTGATCCGCAATCGCGGCCATTACAGGCACGACTCGTCCGACGCGTACCCCCGAGACAACTACAAGACACACCGCGCCACCCCATTCAGCACGCCAGAGTTGCCCTGGGACTGGTTCGGGTTGATCCAGCACAACTGTCGGCCAATGCAGTTCGCTGAGGCGCTGCAGGAAGGGGTCAGTGGTCATAGTTGACTTCATCTTGTTCTGCCGAATGTCGCAAGTCGTCTTGCTGGCTGATCAGGTAAAGGAGGCGCTCTGTCGCACCTTGCCCGCCTTCTGACGAGATATCAGCAAGACGGCGCAACTTCTCCGTAACACGGTTCCTGATGATCTCTGCCCGGTACCTTGTGCAATCCAGGGCTGTCGCCAGATCGCGAAGACTTGCTCCGTCTAGGAGATACCCAAGAATACGCCGCTCCTCGTCAGTAAGCTGTTCAAACATCCACCGAGCTGCCAACTCGTCCTGGACATTGTCGAATGCTTCTTCAACCGTGGGCCCTGCCGGGTCTACCTGATCCTCGCCATTGAGGTCTAGGTAGCCGAATCGCCCCTCAAACACGACGTTGAATCGATGAGCAAGTACCTCGGCTAGGTCAGCTTTTCTCAAGGGACCCGATAAATCCAACACTTGGGCACACACTGCACGGACATCTGGACGTGCAGCCATCGGTGGGGTCTTTGACGCGTTCTGCGATACTCGCACAATCGCTGTGTCTACCTCCCAAGCCTTAGCTACAAGTGCCGAGAGACCACCATTCCAGTTCGGCTGGCGGACATCGTCGGTCAGCCGCCAATAGCCATTTTCTGAGAAAAACCGACTTGGATCCTCCCTAAGGGCATCATCCATCGCTCGAATGACTCGACCCGATGGTGTACCTCTAGCCCTGATGTTGAGCGTGGTGCGCAACGCCTTCCTCAACCAGCCGATGAACTGGGTGTCATTTTGGGGGCTCTTCGCGTCGAAGCTGGGACCAGGGTGATTTGGGGGTCCACCACTGAGGGTGGGGGCCTCGCCGATTCTTGTGACTGACACATAGTCCAAGAGACGGGAGGCCCCCGGTGGTTGAAGGTAGTGCAGCGGCGTGGT
>JAJEGM010000014.1 GCA_022819825.1 Acidimicrobiia bacterium
CTCGGATCGAACAAGACGCGCACTCTCAGCGGCGCCAGCGCCACCATCAGCATCCCGACGCAGAACGACAGTGCGGACGAGGCCGACGGGTCGGTGACAGTCACGTTGACCCCCGGCAGCGGCTACACCGTCGGAACGCCGGCCACAGCGACGGTGACGGTGCGGGACAACGACGTGCCGACCGCTCAATTCGCGACGGCAGCGGCCAGCGTCGACGAGAGCGCGGGCATCCGCCAAGTGCGGGTGAACCTCAACCCGGCGCCGCACCGCGGCATAACCGTGGGGTACACGATCGGCGGCAGCGCGACCCGCGGCACCGACTTCACAGCGGCGGGTTCAGTGAGCGTGACCGCCGGCGCCACGTTCGTTGACATCCCCGTGACAATCATCGACGATTCCGGCCAGGAGCCCGACGAGACGGTGGTTCTGACGCTGACCGGCGGCCCCGGATACCAGGTTGGCTCGCGCAGCTCCCACACGCTGACGATCACCGATCAGGACGTGTCGCCCACAGCGGCGTTCGCGACCGCCGCCGCGCAGGCAAGCGAGGGCACGGGCACCCACCAAGTGACTCTCACCGTGCTGCCCGCGCCCGCGACGCCCCTCACGGTGCGTTACACAATCGGCGGCACCGCGACCCGAGGCGCTGACTACACCGCGCCCAGCGGCACGATCACCGTGGCGGCGAACGCCACCACCGCGGCCATCGACATCCCCATCACCAACGACTCGGCCAACGAGGGTGACGAGACTGTCGTGCTGACATTGAGCGCTCCAAGCGGCGGTGCGGGCTACGTGTTGGGATCGCCGACGGCGTTCACCCTGACGATCCTCGACGACGACGCGAATCCCGCGACACCGCGCGTCTCGTTCATCTACGAGTCGAGTTCAGTGACCGAGTACGATGTCGCCCGCTATCCCTCCTTAACGATCAGTCCTGCCCCCGCAGCGCCCATCACCATCTATTTCGCCATCGACGCCAACGCCTCCACAGCCACCCTCGGCGCCGACTACAAGATCACGTGGCAGCATCCCTACACCCTCCACGACAACGACCGAGACGGCATCTGGGAGGGCACCATCACCGCCCCTACCACCGCTCCTGCCTATCGCTATTGGCGATTGCCCACGGTCAGCTTCATCAACGACAGGGTCCGAGAACCCAACGAGACCATCGTCCTCCGTCTGCTCAACGGCCCCGGCTACACACTCGGCGACATCAGCACCTACACCATCACCATCACCGACTAACCCACTCCACCACCCATGACTGGGGTGTCCACACAGGTTGAGAAAGGAGTTGAAATGGCCACTGTGCCGCTACTGGAGGAGATCGAAGCGCTAGGGGAAATGGTTCCGTTCGCTGTGATCAATGCCGACAACTTGCCCGAACTGCGGGAGTCCCGCTTGGGAGACCTTCCCGAGCTCAGCGAAGCGGTTGTTCGCACAGACCATGTGGTGGACGAGGCCAACGGCGTGGTGGTGCGGGTGCATCGGCCGGTGGGGCTGGAAGGTGCGGTTCCTTGCGTGTACTCGATCCACGGCGGGGGCTACATCCTGGGCAGCTATGAGATGGACGACGCCAAGTTCGACCGGTGGTGTCCGACGTACGGAATCGTCGGGGTGTCGGTGGAGTATCGGCTGTCGCCCGAGACGCCGTATCCCGGCCCGCTGGAGGACTGCTACGCCGGCTTGAAGTGGACGTATGACAATGCTGATGAGCTGGGCATCGACCGGGACAAGATCGGCATTACCGGGGTCAGTGCGGGAGGTGGTTTGTGTGCTGCGCTGGCGTTGCTGGCCCGGGACCGGGGCGAGGTGCCGCTTCAGTTCCAGTTGTTGGACTGTCCGATGCTCGACGACCGCCAGATCACCCCGTCGAGCCAGCTCGACGATCTATTGATCTGGAGCCGGGAGTCGAACACCTTCGGCTGGCAGAGCTATCTAGGTGACCTCTATGGCTCTGATGATGTGCCGTACACCGCGGCGGCCGCTCGGGCGGAGGATCTGTCGGGCCTGCCCGACGCCTACGTCTGCATCGGCGGCGCCGACGGCTTCCGCGACGAGGACATCACCTACGCCATGCGCCTGTACGGCGCCGGCGTGCCCACCGAGCTCCACGTCTACCCCGGCGCCCCCCACGGCGTCGCCCTCTTCGCCCACCTAGAAATCGCCCAGCGCTACGCCGCCGACCAAGAAGACTGGCTCCGCCGCCAACTTGAGCGCCTTAGGTCGTCCCAGATCTAGTTGAACTCTTGCCGGGATTCTTGTTCTCGGCAGTACTGGAGCTACACGTAGTTGTCACTGCGTGTCGCTAATGTACTGATATGAGACTCCAGCCATGTAGTTTGCGCTGCACAGGGGTTTCCGCGTGAGCGGGACTCGGCAGTTGCCCCTCGTGGATTCTCGTGAGCCGATGGTCAATGCCGACCCTCAAGGCGAGTACGGCGAAGTGTTCACGCGACGTTGGGTCGTCAACCTGATGCTCGATCTCATCGGCTACACGCCCGAGGCCGACCTGGGGGCAAAGGTGGTCGTGGAGCCTTCTTGCGGGTGTGGAGCGTTTCTACTTCCAATTGTCGAGCGGCTCGCGGAGTCGTGCACCACTCATGGGCGCCTGCTGTCCGAGCAAGGGAATGCAATCGCAGGCTTCGACTTGCTTGAACACAATGCTGAGATTGCTCGGAAGGCTGTTGTGGCCAAACTTCTCGATCTGGGTGAGGCCCTGGAGAGCGCAGAGCGCCTTGCTCAGCAGTGGGTCACAACGAGTGACTTTCTGCTGAGCGAAGAGCCGGTACAACTAGCTGATTTTGTAGTGGGGAATCCGCCGTATGTCCGTTTGGAGGACATTCCTAGGGAAGTCAGCGATGCTTACCGATCCATGTGGCCAACCATGCGAGGTCGAGCAGACATCTACATCGGGTTCTTTGAGAAGGGCTTGTCTTTGCTTGGTCCTGAGGGCCGGCTGGCCTATATCTGCGCAGACCGATGGATGCGGAACCAGTACGGCGCGCACCTCCGCAAGTTGGTGTCGATCTGCTATGCCGTTGACACGGTCATGGTCATGCATGATGTCGACGCGTTCGAAGAGGAGGTGTCGGCGTACCCGGCCATAACCATCCTTCGGAATGGCGTCCAGGGTCCTGTACGGGTAGTGGATGCCAACGCTTCCTTCGATCAGCACGAGGCTTCCCTGGTGCTCGATTGGCCATGTGATTCACAGCAGCCCTTGTCTGCCTCCAGGGGTTTTGAGGCAGGCGAGTTGACAAGGTGGTTCGAGGGTCCAGATTTATGGCCGGCAGGATCCCCCAAGACGCTTGAGTTGTTGGCCGATCTCGAATCCCGATTTGTCCCACTCGAAGATTCTCGGACAGGGACACGTATTGGCATTGGCGTTGCTACGGGATGCGACGAGGTCTACATCCGGGCTGAGGCTGAGGGGGTGGAGTCCGATCGCCTGCTCCCGCTTCTGACCGCAGGCGATATCGCGACGGGTCGTCCTGATTGGTCGGGCAAGTACCTGATCAACCCCTGGGATGAGGATGGGCTCGTGGACCTGCGCGACTACCCAGGACTGGCGGGCCACTTCGAGCAGAACAGCAAGCTGCTTCGATCACGCCATGTCGCCCGGAGGCAGCCGAAAGCCTGGTATCGGACCATCGACCGGGTTACTCCTGAACTGATAAACCAGCCCAAGCTGTTGCTTCCGGACATAAAGGCGCTTTCACACCCCGTTTTGGATCCTGGTGGCTTCTACCCCCACCACAACCTCTACTACGTGGTATCCGATTCATGGGATCTTGAAGTGCTTGGCGGCATCCTGCTGTCCGACATCGCCAACCTCTTTGTCGGTGCCTACTGCGTCAAGATGCGAGGTGGCGCCTACCGATTCCAGGCACAGTATTTGCGCAAGATTCGAGTACCCGACCCTGATGCCGTTAGCACGGAGCTACAGGACCACCTAAGAAGGGCCTTCAAAGAGCGAGATCGTCGTGCCGCGACTGAAGCAGCGGCAGAGGCCTATGGCATGACCTGCGACTTTGATCAGGTTGGCGGGCGTTCTCGTAGTGGCGTTCAATTGAGCAAGAGTTGACAGGAAGAGCCAGCAGATGCCTGCTCCAACCAACGCTCGATGGGCCACGAGCCAACGATGTGCCCCCTTCATGGATGTGTACGCCACCGCCGAGGCTGAAGGGCACACAAGCTGGAATCAAGTAGAACAAGCGTTCCTACCGGCGATGTCTCAATTCGACGCTTCCATCGCCGCGTCGGTGGGTGCTGACATGACCGATGACGAGAAGTCTGAATTGGGAGCCGATCTCCAAAACGGCAAAGGTGACTTCTTCAACGATCTGCTCGTTCTCCTCCTCAAACAGTGCTCCGGTGTCGAGCTTCTGACATCTCGCCGCCCAGTCCCAGGGCTAATCGTGCCCGTACACAACCTCGACTGCGTCTACCCCGCTAAAGGTGATCTTCAATTCATGCTTGAAGCAAAGATGATGGGCACACCCAAGCACATCAATTCACCAAGGCAGAAAGAGAGCGGGCGACCTGGATCTGCCGACATCGACAAACGGGTCAAGGAACTGGCTTTCAAGTGCATCGACCTGAAGGGCGAATTCAGCAGACGTCAGACGATGACCGGCACAGCGCCCCGTACAGGAGGCCCCGGCGGAGGTGATCTGACCACCTGGCTCCGCTCGGTCGAGCCGAAGATCTATTTCTTCATCGCAGTACGGGTCATCAACGACAGCGATTTCGAGAGGATCCTCAAATGGGCCTCAACAGCACAGCAAGTCCTCGATGCTGTCGGCCTCTACTGCTTCGAGCCCGTCGGCGACTCGTTCACCGATTACCGGCAACGCGACGGCGTCCCACCAGACCTGCAACTCGAACGGGTCTTGTACAAAGCCTGTGTCGATCTACAGGCGATGACATGAGGTAGTCCACGATGTGCTCCCTCAGTCGTCTTGGACTAGGCGGGCGGGGAAGCCGCCTTTGGAGATGGGCCCCCATTGGTCGATGGTGAGGCGGATGAGGCATTTGCCCTGGTGGGCCATGGCCTCGCGGTATTCGTCCCAGTCGGGGTGTTCGCCGGAGATGACTCGGAAGTACTCGACCAGGCCGTCGAGAGCTTCGGGCATGTCGAGGACCTCGACGGTGCCGTCGAGCTGCATCCACTCGCCACCGAACTCGTCTGACATCACCACCATTGAAGCCGCGGGGTTTCGCTTGGCGTTGATCGACTTGGCCCGCTCGGGGTAGCTGGACACCACCACCCGGCCGCTGGTGTCGAGGCCTAGCGTAACCAGCGAGCTTTGAGGCCGCCCGTCCCGGCGGGTGGTGAGGAGCACGCCCCGGTGGCGGGGTCGGACGAAGTCCTCCATCTCGGCCCGGTCGACGTAGCGGTCGGTAGCAATCGAAGCCATGGGTTGAACCTAGCTGCCTGCTGCCAATGGTCCTGAACTACAGCGTGCGTCTGATGGGAAGGAGGTTCTGGAAGACCGGGTCGCGTCCCTCGGATCTCGCCGCGAAGACCTCGGCCATGTCGTCGGGATGGAACATGCCCGATTGCCAGGTGGCGACGTAGTTGAGGCCGTCGGCCACGCTGTGGTCGCGGGTGTAGTTGAGCATCTCCTTCGAGCCCCAAATGGCCAGCGGCGAGCGCGCCGCTATCTCTCGGGCAACCCCGAGCACGCCTTCCAGCATGGCGTCTTGGTCAGGATAAACCTGGTTGACCAGCCCGGCCGCCTTTGCCTCATCGGCAGTGAGCCGGCGCCCGGTGTAAGCCAGCTCACGGGCCAGCCCATCGGGGATGATCCGGGGCAGCCGTTGCAAGGTGCCCAGATCAGCAGTCAGGGCGATGTTGATCTCTTGGATGCAGAAGAACGCATCGGCAGTGCAATATCGCATGTCGGCGGCGCAGACCATGTCCACCCCTCCGCCGACACAGCCGCCCTGCACCGCAGCCAGCACTGGCATGCGCGCCTTCTCCAGGCAGCTGAACGACTCCTGAAGGGTCATGGCCAAGTTGCGGGTCTCGGCCCGGACCCGCCCGAACTCCGGTGCTTCGCTGGACTCAGATCCACCCGAGAACAGCGAGTCCGGCTGCGTGAACACCGACAGGTCCATTCCCGCGGTGAAATGGCGTCCGGTGGAGGAGATCACCAGCGCACGGACTTCCCCGGAGTCCGACAGCTCGTTCACCGCAGCGGGCAGCTCAGACCAGAACTCCGGAATCATCGAGTTCTTGGCCTCGGGCCGACTGAGCTGCAAGTGGGCAACCCCATTGTCAAGGTCGACCTCGAAGCAGGTGTGCTGCTGTGGTGAGTTAGCCATCCTGTCCTCCTTTCGTGGCCAATCCGCTCGATTTCTCCATGGGATCGGCGTTCGGGGGCGTTGCCGAGCAAACTAGCCGAGTGCTCGTGGTGGACACTCATACTCACGTGATCTCGGACGACCTTGAGAAGTATCCGCTTCAGGTAGCCGACTATCCGGGGGTGGAGTGGGTGTACGAGGCACCGGTGACGGCCGAAGAGCTGTTGGCCGAGATGGCCGCTGCCGGAGTGGACCGGGCGGTGCTGGTGCAGGCCCAGGGTGGCTACGGCACGGACAACTCCTATGCGCTGGACGCTCAGGCGGCCTATCCCGATTCGTTCAGCGCGGTGGTGATCGTCGACGAACCCGCCGAGCTCGACCGGCTAGCTGCGACTGGGGCGGGCGGGGTGCGGTTTTTCGCCATCGGCGGGGGAGGGCCGCTGCACGATGAGGCCACTTGGGACACCGCGCGGCGACTGGGTCTGCGGGTGAGCGCGGCCACGGTGCCCGAGTACCTGCCTGCGTTGGGGGAAGCGCTGGCCGCCCATCCTGATGTGATCTTGTCGCTCGATCACTGCGGGTTCGCGCCGGAGTCAATCGGGGATTATGCCCACCTGGGAAACCTGTACCTGAAGGTCACTCCCCATGTGCTGGATGCGGGCGACCCGGCCGTCATGCTGGAGCGGCTGGCCGAGCAGTTCGGCCTGACCCGGCTCATGTGGGGGTCGGACTATTCCCAGACCCACGACCGGCCCTATAGGGAACTGGCTGATCAGGCCCGAGCGGCCTGTGCTGGGATGACTCAGAGCGAACAGGCCCAATTCTTGGGCGGAACCGCCCTGGCCCTTTGGCCGGAACTGGGCTAGTCGATTCCCAGCATCTCGTCGATCATTCCGATGGTGGCCACCCCCATGGTGCGGCAGCGGTCGAACGTGGCCGCGGCGAAATTGGGCTCGGTCGGCACCTCGTCGGGCGCCTCCATGGCCAAGATCTGCTCCACATCGCCATGCATCAAGAAGAACTCGGGGTCGGCACTTTCGAACACCAAGACGTGAACCTGCTCATCAGCCTCAACCGAGTCGAGCAGCCCCATGAGCCCGCCGATCAGGAGGCCGTCAACGAGATGTTTGGGCGGATGGTCGATCACCACCCAGCCCACGCCATCGGCAACTCTCAAAGAGAACGGGCCAAAACTCTGCTCACTTGTTTGGTCACTCACTGTGGTCCTCCCACTGGTTCCAAAACGCCACTTCTGACAACGGGCGTCGTCGCACCGGGCCGAAAGGCACCGCGGGCCAACCCATCGGGATGCCGCACACGATGTGGACGTCGTCGGGGATGCCCAGCACGGCCCGAACCCCATCGGCCCGAAAGGCGTGCAGCGTGGTAAGCACCGTGCCCAACCCCAGGCTGCGAGCCGCCACCAGGAGGTTCTGCACCGCGGGGTAAACCGAGTGGCTCACCCCCCGCTGGGTGGAGCCCACGATGATGAACACCGGCACGTCGCCGATCTCTCGGGCGAACTCGGCGGCCTTTTCCACGATTCCGGCCTCTTGGCCCCGCAGCCACTCGGTACCCGCCGCCGACGGGTTGTTGTACGACTCCTGCTGGGCGTCGAGATAGAGGTCGGCCAAACGGCGGCGCTTTTTGGGGTCGGTGACCACTACGAATCGGGCAAACTGCCCGTTGATGGCGCTGGGCGCCCGGATGGCAGCGTCCAGCACCTGGGTGATCAGCTCGTCGGGCACCGGATCGGGCAAATAGCGCCGCACCGCCCGCTGGGTGTGCATGGCCTCGAACACGCCGACCTCGGCGGCTGGTTGGTTCATGGGCTCCGAGAGTAGCGGTTGCAGAAATGTGCGGGTTGTCGTCAGCCCGGCGATAGCCTGCACCCATGGCGCAAAAGCACCGCATCACCATCACCTATTGAGTTCCTTGAGACTATTCCGAGCACGCCGTGAGCGCTGCCAAGGACTTGCTTCAGAACTACCAGCACATCATCGAGCGACTGACCCTGGTGACCGGTGCGTCGGGCATCTTCGACGTGGAAGTCGACGGTGAGATGCTCTTCTCCAAAGACGACTGCATGCGGCATGCCGATGTCGGCGAGGTGCTGAAACTCTTTGCCGAGCAATATGCCGAAGGAGTGCTGGTCTACGGCTCATAGGCGCAGGAGCCGCCGCACTCGGCCACTACGCTGCGGGCGTGGACGCCGAGACAGCAGATGTCACGATCGACATCGATCATCAGACGCCGGAATTCGTTGCCGAGCGCCATAGCCGCTACGACGAGCTGCGGAAACGCTGCCCGGTGGTGTTCAACGAGCACTATGGCGGGTTCTGGATGGTCACCGATTACGAGTCGGTGGCCCAAGTAGCCCGCGATAACGAGACGTTCGCCCACAAATACGAGCCCGACGCCCCCGACGGCATCTCCTACATGGGCATCTGCGGGGTACCCCGTCCGGGATACATCCCCCGCCAAGGAGTGTCCGAGATCGACGGTCCCGAACACGCCGACCTGCGGCGGGTGCTGAATCCGCTCATGACCATCAACGCAGTCGAGAGCAACCGCCCCCGCATGGAGGCGGTGTCGGCATGGTTCCTTGACGAGATCATCGAGTCGGGCGAAGCCGACTTGGTGCTTGACTACACCACGCCGGTGCCCGCGGTGCTGACGCTGGAGATGATGGGCATGGTCTCATCCAACTGGCAGCACTACGCCGACTTCTTCCATGCCACCTCGTCGTATGAGCCCACCGACGAGCGGTACCTCAGCGCAATTGCCCACCAACCAGACATGTGGGGGGAGCTCCGCGACTTCGCCGCTTTCCGTAGGGACAACCCAGCCGACGATGTCACCACTGCATTGGTGTCTTCCCCGCTGGATGGCCGGATGCTGGACGACGACGAGATCACCGCCATCATGTGGAACCTGGTGGCGGGCGGCCTGGACACCACCACCTCGCTGGTGTCGTGGGGCCTGCACCACTTGGGCACCCACCCCGAGGACCGCGCCCGGATCATCGAGAATCCGGGCCTGATCCCGGCCGCGGTGGAGGAGTTCTTGCGCCACTACAGCCCCAGTGAGACCCTCACCCGCACCGCCACCCGCGATGTGGAACTGGGCGGCCGTCAGATCCGCCGGGGCGACATCGTGTTCATCAGCTGGGTGACGGCCAACCACGATCCGACGATGTTCGATGCTCCCGACGAGGTGCGCATCGACCGCGAGGTGAACAAGCACTTGGCATTCGGGCTGGGCGGCCACCGCTGCATCGGCTCGTCGATCGCCCGCATCGAGTCGGAGCTCATGCTGCGAGACGTTCTCGCCCGCATCGGCGACTACGAGATCAACCTCGACGGGTTCAAGCCCTATCCGGGCAACCTGTTGATGACTGGCGTGGTGTCGATGCCGGTCACGTTCACTCCCGGAGCCCGCGTGGGCGCAGCCGACCCCTTTGCTTGAGGGCCTATCAGGTCTGGCCGATGGGTGTGGGGCCTAACTCAAGCGCTCCACGATCATGGCCATGCCCTGGCCGCCGCCCACGCACATGCTCTCGACCCCGATGGTCTTGTCGGCGTCTTCCAGGCCATTGAGCAGGGTTCCCATGATGCGGGCGCCGGTCATGCCGAAGGGGTGGCCCAAGGCGATGGCCCCGCCGTTCACGTTGAGCTTGTCGTAGTCGATGCCCAGCTCGTCGGCTGAGGGGATCACCTGGGCGGCGAAGGCCTCGTTGATCTCCACCAGATCGACGTCGTCGATGGTCATGCCGGCTCGGTCCAGCACCTGGGTGATGGCCGGTATGGGGCCGAGGCCCATGATCTCGGGGTTCACCGCAGCCACGCCGGAGGCCACGATTCGGGCCAGCGGCTCGACGCCCAGCTCGGCGGCCTTGGTGTCGCTCATCACCACCACCGCGGCGGCCCCGTCGTTGAGCGGGCAGGCATTGCCCGCGGTGACGGTGCCGTCGGGACGGAACACCGGGTTGAGCTGGGACACTTTCTCGATGACGGTGCCGGCCCGGATGCCGTCGTCCTTGGTTACCAGCGTGCCGTCGGCCAGGGGGAAGGGGGTGATCTCCCGCTCGAAGAAGCCTCGCTCCTGGGCGGCCTCGGCCCGGTTTTGCGACCTGACGCCGAACTCGTCTTGGCGCTCGCGGCTCACATTCCAGGCCTGGGCCACGTTCTCGGCGGTCTGGCCCATGGCGATGTAGATGTCGGGCAGACCCTCGGGGGGTTCCCACGCCGGGGTGCCCTCGCCGCTGCGTTCGGCTGAGCGGGCCTCGGCGTCGGCAAACTTGTCGTTCTTGCCGCCTCGGTCGGATGCGCCCGCCGCGAAGCGGCTCACGCACTCCACTCCGCCGGACACGAACACGTCACCCTCACCGGCCCGCACTGCGTGGGCCGCCATGCGTATGGTCTGAAGCGACGAGGAGCAGTAGCGGTTGACGGTCACGCCGGGCACGTCGAGGCCGGCCAGCAGCCCCGACAGCCGGGCGATGTTGTAGCCGGCCTCGCCCGCGGGCTGGGCGCAGCCCCACATCACGTCCTCGACGTCGGCCCCGTCGATCTGGGGGACTTTGCCGAGAACGTCGCCGATGATGAACGCCGACATGTCGTCGGGACGGACGTCGACCAGCGATCCCTTGACTGCTCGTCCGATGGGCGTGCGGGAGGTGGCGACGATTACTGCTTCGGGCATGGTTGCTCCTGGTTTGCTTTTGGTCGATTGGGATTGGGGCCCTGGGGCCTATCGGGAGAGGAAGTCTGGAGTCTAGGAGAGGTCTACCCGCTCGGTATCTGTTCCGCTGCGGAGGTGCTTGCCCGGTCGGGCGTCGGTGAACTGCCCATCTCGAGCAATCTCCTCGCCGTTGCAGAACACGTGGTCGATGCCGTCGGCCTCCCCGTACAGGCGGGGGGCGCCGGCGGGCAGGTCGGCCACCACGGTGAGGGGCTTGGCCCCCACCTGGGACTCGTCGATCACCACCACGTCGCCGTGCCAGCCCTCTTGGAGCTGGCCCCGCTCCTTCAGGCCGTACAGCTGGGCCTGCACGTCGGTCATCAGGTGGATGGCCTCCTCCATGGAGATGAGCTCCCGCTCTCGCATGCACTGGCCCAGCATCGAGGTGGCGTAGTTGGCGGTCATGAACAGGTCGAGGTGGGCTCCGGCGTCGGACGCGCCGATCACCGCCCGGCCGTCCCGCCATATCTCCATGCGGGCCTTCCAGTCCTCGGTGGATGACACCGGCGGCGGAGTGCCGAAGGAGGTTTTCAGCTCGTCGGCCACCACGATGTCGCACAGGGCGTCGAACGGCTTCTTGCCCTCGTCCTCGGCGATCTGGCCCACAGTGCGGCCCCGGTACTGCTCGTTCTCCGGGGCGAACGTGTCGAAGATGATCTTGGTGGACCAATCGGCCAGTCCCTTGAGGGGCCCGGGCTGCTGGGCCAGCTCGTCGAGGCGGTCGCGCTCGGCCTGATCAGCCAGCAGCGCCATTTTCTCGGCAGGCGGGGCGAGCATGGCGCCCTCCCAGTCGGGCAGGGCGTCGAGCACGAAGCCGCCGGCCATGCTCAGCCGTATCGAGAAGGCCATCGGCACCGTGAGGGCTACCACCTTGCCGCCGTTGGCCTTGGCGTGATCGCTGGCCTCCAGCTTGGTGTAGCACTCATCCAGGTTGCCCTCAGCCACGGTCATCACGTTCCAGTTGAGCTGGGTCTGGGCGGCCACCGACATGTCGGTCATCAGGTTGATGGCGGCATCGTCGAACGGACCGACACAGGGAATCAGCTCCAGGGAGGTGCCCGGGTACTCTGAGCACACCCGGGCCAGCTCCACCAACTCCTCCCGGCTGGCGTAGCGGCTGGGCACCATGTTGCCGAAGGGGTCATTGTGGGTGCGGGCGTAGGAGGAGGAGAACCCCAAGCCGCCGGCCTCCAAGCCGGCCCTCAGCAGGTCCTGCATCTGGGCCAGCTCCTCGGGAGTGGCCTCACGCTTGACGCATTCCGGCCCCATGACCACCCGGCGCAGTGCAGAGTGGCCCACCTTGAAGGCGGTGTTGATCGCCAGGGTGCCGTCGAAGGCGTCGAAGTACTCGGCGGTGGAGCGCCAGTTCCAGGGCACCCCCACCTGGAGCGACTCCAGGGGCATGCCCTCCACTCGGGCCAGCATCTGCATCAAGTACTCGCCATCGGCGGGATCATCGGTGAGCGGGGCGATGGTGAACCCGCAGTTGCCCCCGATCACGCTGGTCACCCCGTGCAAGGGCGACGGGCTCAGCGTGGTGTCCCAGAACACCTGGGCGTCTAGGTGGGTGTGCACGTCGATGAAGCCGGGGCACACCGCCTTGCCAGATGCGTCCACCGTGTTGGCCGCCTCTGCCGCGCCCAGATCGCCGATGGCGGAGATTCGACCGCCTTGCAGGCCCAGGTCGCCCCTATAGCGAGGGCTGCCAGTGCCGTCGACAATGTCTCCGCCCTTGATGATGGTGTCAAACATGGTTCGCCCCTTGTGCGCGCTGGTTCGCACGCTCGGCCAATAATCTAGGCGATGCCTGGGTTCGTTGGCGAAGAACCGGGCGCTGAGTGAATGGCTTGGGCTGAAGCATCGGTAAGCTTCCTGCCCATGGCTGAGATCCCCCGCATTATCTCCGTGGACGACCACGTGGTAGAGCCGCCCGACCTGTGGACCGAGCGGCTTCCCCGCAAGTACCACGACCGCTGCCCTCGGGTTGAGCGCGACAAGGCCACCTTCCACTTCGAGGGCGGGGTGTTCAGCTACGAGAAGGGGTCGCCCGACGGCACGTGGGGCGACTGGTGGCTCTACGACGATCTGATCTACCCGTTCCCCAAGCTCTCGGCGGCCATCGGGTTCGAGCCGCTCACCAACACCCCCGTGACGTTCGACGAGATCCTGCCGGGGTGCTGGAAGCAGAAGGAACGCCTCGAGGACATGGAGGCCAACCACGTGGAGGCGTCGATCTGCTTTCCCAACGTGCTGCCCCGGTTCTGCGGCCAGACCTTCCACGAGCGGGAGGACAAGGAGCTGGCCCTTCTGTGCGTCAAGGCCTACAACGACTGGATGATCGACGAGTGGTGTGCCGGCGACGGCCAAGGGCGCCTTATCCCGCTGACCATCATCCCGCTATGGGACGCCCACCTCGCCGCCCAGGAGATCCACCGCTGCGCCGACAAGGGCAGCTTCGCGGTGGCCTTCTCCGAGAACCCATATCACCTGGGCTTGCCGTCGATCCACGACCCCAGCGGGTTCTGGGAGCCGTTCTTCGCCGCCTGCGAGGAAACCGGGACGGTGGTGAACATGCACATCGGCTCCTCCTCGAAGATGCCGACCACGTCGCCCGACGCGCCGTTCGCGGTCAGCTCCACCATCACCTTCAGCAACGCCATGGGCTCGATGTGCGACTACATCCTCTCCGGGGTGTTCGAGCGCTATCCCGGCCTGCGGGTGGCCTACAGCGAGGGCCAGGTGGGGTGGATGCCCTATGTGATCGAGCGCATGGACAAGCTGTGGGAAGAGCGGATCAACGACGATGACGGCGATTTCGGGGTGAACCTGCCCAACCCGCCGTCGTCCTACATCGCCGGCCACGTGTGGGGCTGCATGTTCGACGACGAGGTGGGGCTGCGGAACCGCGACCTGATCGGCATGGACCAGATCACCTTCGAAGTGGACTACCCCCATGCCGACTCCACGTTCCCTCACACCAAGGAAATCGCCACCAGGATCGTGACCCAGGCCGGACTCGATAATGAGGAGGCCTACAAGCTGCTGCGGGGCAACGCCATCGAGTTGTACAGCCTGGAGAAATACGGAATCGCCGCGTAGCCGAGCCAGCCGCTTGGAGCAGCGAGCATTCCGGCAAGGGGGGAGATGGCCATGGCACTGGCCGAAATGGAACCGCTGAACGTTGACGAGGAGTATCGCCTGCTAATCGGAGGCGACTGGGTGACCCCGGAGGCGGGCACCTACGAGATCGTCGATCCCAACACCACCCAGGTGATCGGCCATGCTCCCGAGGCGTCCGTCTCCCAGGTGAACGACGCTGCCGCCGCGGCCAAGGCGGCTCTGCCGGGCTGGCGGGACACGCCGATGGCCGAGCGGTGTGCCCTCTTGGGCCGGGCTGCTGACCTGATCGACGAGCGGATCGGCGGCCTGACCGGGCTGCTTCAGGGGGAGACCGGGGCCACCATCAACATCACCGAGGCGGTGCAGCTACCCGCGTGCGGTGACCGGTTCCGCCAGTACGAGATTCCGGTGGACCTGGACGAGTCAATGGCGCCGTACCCGGTGGAGGCCAACCCTCTGGGGCCGGGCGGCTTGGCCGGAGCCCATGTCATCCGCCAGCCGGTGGGGGTGGTGGCCTGCATCACCTCGTACAACTTCCCGCTGGTCAACGTGTCGGGCAAGGTCGCCCCGGCGCTGGCTATGGGCAACACCGTGGTGATCAAGCCGGCGCCTCAGGATCCTCTGGCCATGGTCAAGGTGGTGGAGATCATCGAGGAGGCCGGATTTCCCCCCGGTGTGGTCAATATCATCACCGGGTCGGGGGCGGCGGCGGGGGCCGGACTCGTGGGATCGCCCGACGTGAACATGGTGAGCTTCACCGGTTCGTCCGCGGTGGGGGTCAAGATCATGAGGGCCGGAGCAGCCACCATGAAGCGCCTGCTCATGGAGCTGGGTGGCAAGGGGGCCTGCGTGCTCACCGACGACTGCAACGTGGACGCTGCGGTGGGGGCCATCGCCTCGGTATGGGGGCTCCACAGCGGGCAGATCTGCACCGCGCCCACCCGGGTTATCGTCCACCGCTCCCGCTACGACGAGCTGGTGGACAAGCTGACCGCGGTGGCCGGGATGCTCAAGGTGGGCGACGCGCTCGACCGGGAGACGATTGTCGGCCCGGTCATCACCGAGCTGCACCGCAACCGGGTGGAGCACTTCATCGCCAGCGGCGTGGCCGATGGGGCCACCATGCTGTGCGGCGGTGAGCGCCCGGACTTGCCCGGTTACTTCGTGGCCCCAACCCTGCTGGCGGATTGCGAGCCAGGTATGCGGGTGGTGACCGAGGAGATCTTCGGGCCGGTGGTGGCGGTAATGGCCCACGACGGCGACGACCACGCGGTGGAGTTGGCCAACGACAGCCACTACGGCCTGTTCAGCTACGTGTTCGCCGACAGCCCCGCCCGAGCCTTCGAGATCGGCCAGCGCATCGAGTCGGGCAACGTCGGCATCAACTCACTGGCCCCCCATGTCCACGCCCCCTTCGGCGGCTTCAAGATGAGCGGCATCGGCCGCGACCGAGGCATCTTCGGCCTCCACGCCTACAGCGAACTCCAAGCCCTCAGCTGGGTATCCAGCTAGCCGCGCCTAGTAGCCGACGCCTGGGCCAGTAAACTTGGAGGATATTGGCCTTATGAGGCCCGTGCTTCGGCCTTTCCGGCCCCTCGAATAACAACTTGTAAGTTGTATTATCTGGAAGTAGGGTCCAAATGTGGGAGGTCGAGTACACCGACCAGTTCGATATTTGGTGGGGCAAACTGGCTGTAGGCCAACAGCGCCGAATCTCGGCGGCTGTCGATCTGCTCATACGCGACGGTCCCAGCCTGGGCCGTCCCTTTGTGGACACCGTTGCCCGCAGTCGGCACTCCAATATGAAGGAGCTGCGGGTAAGCACGCTTCGGATTCTCTTCGCCTTCGACCCGTTGTGGAAAGCGATCCTCCTGTTGGGCGGGGACAAGTCCGGTCAATGGACCCGGTGGTACCCAAGGGCTATCCGTCGAGCTGATGACCTCTACGACCAGCACCTGGTTTCCCTGCGAGACAAAGGATTGATCTGATGGCCAAAAAATTCAAAGACCTCGCGGCACCCCTATATTCCGATCCCGAGTCTCGGGAGCAAATCGACCAACACAAGCGGGACATGGAAGCCGAGCTCTTCGCGTGCAAGCTGGTCGATCTGCGCCAGGATCTGGGGATCAGCCAGGCCGACCTGGCCGAGCGGCTAGGCATATCCCAGGCTGGTGTCTCCAAGCTGGAACGGTCCACCGACCCCAAGCTCTCCACAATGCGCAAGCTCACCGAAGCCCTCGGAGGAACCCTCCACGTCGAAGTGCGCGTCGGAGACCGCTCCATCGAACTCGGCACAGAGGCCATTGAGTAGATAGAGCCACTCGGAGCAGCCGAGTGAAAATTGCCACAGTCGGGTGGTTTGACCGGCTCCTAAACGGGGCGGTGGCTGCCGGGGTAGGGGGTGGTGGCGTCTAGGGTCATGACGGTGAGGCCTAGTTCGTCGAGCAGCGAGAGGCTTGAGAGGATCTCGCCGCAGCGGTCGATGGGGCAGTCGCACAGGGCCACGGCCGCCTCCACCATGGCCTCCATTGACTCGATCTGGTCGGGGCGGAGAATGTTCCCCACCAATTCGTCAGCACCCTCAGACAGCACGGCGGCCTGGGGCTCGATGGTGTTGATGCGGATGTTGCGGGGGTGCAGTTCCACGGCCAGTGCGCTGGTCATGCGGTTCAGGGCCGCTTTGGTGGTGCCGTAAAACCCGAACACGCCTTTTACGCCGTCGGAGGGGAACGGCGGGCCGACGGCCAGGTTGGCGGTTGCGCTGGAGAGGTTGACGATCCAGCCTTCTCCGGCGGCTTCCATGTCGGGCAGCACTGCGTCGATGAGGTCGTGGGGGGCTAACAGATTGATCTCCAGCATGAGGCGGCGCCGCTTGAGGGGGTAGCCAACCATGGGCTGGTAGATGGCCGCGGCGGCGTTGTTGACCAAAATGTCGATGGGGCCCAGCGCCTCCCGGGCCTGGGGTACGATGGCAGCTCTGCTGTCGGCGTCGGCCAAGTCGGCCTGGATGGCGATGTGGGTGCCGGAGTGGGCATTGAGCTCGGCCAAGGTCTCGTTGAGTGATCCGGGCAGGGTGGGATGGGAATCCAGTGTTCGGGCGGTGATGGCCACATTGGCTCCTTCGGCGGCCAGTCGCTTGGCGATGCCCTTGCCGATGCCCCGGCTGGCCCCAGTGACGATGGCGTTTTTCCCCTCGAATCGCTTCATGGCCAGCATCCTAAGTTCGCAGGCCTTCACACCTCGCAGTGAGGCGCTTCCAACTGCTCTGTCTCTGGCCGCCGGTACTAGGGTCGCCACTCATGTTGAGTGAAGGAACGAAGGCTCCAGAGTTCACTGCGCCGGATCAGGATGGGAACGATCTGTCGCTGGCTGATCTGCGGGGGAATTGGGTGGCGTTTTGGTGGTATCCGAAGGCTTCCACCAAGGGTTGAACGATTCAGGGACAGGGATTCCGTGATCGAATCTCCGAGTTTGAGGCCCTGAACGCCGTAGTGGTGGGGGCGTCGTTCGACTCCGTAGAGGACCAGAAGGGCTTTGTGGATGGCGAGAGCTTTCCGTTCTCGCTGATCTCCGATCCCGACCGGACTGTGGGGCGGGCCTATGACGCCGAGCGGGCCGAGGGCGAGCCTTACTTCGAATATGGGCTGCCCCGGCGGATCAGCTATCTGATCTCACCCGACGGCATGGTGGCCAAGGCCTACGACCTTGAAGGTCAAGACTTGGCTGAGCACGCCGCCGTGATCATCGCCGACATCAAGGCGCTGAGCTAGGGGTTTCCCGCCTAGGGCTCCGAGGGGCCGGCTAGAACTCGATGACCCAGCGGCCTCGAGTGCCGCCGGCTTCCAAGCGGGCGTGAGCTTCTGAAGCGTTCTCCATGGGAACCGTGCCCGCCACCCGCAGGGACACCTGGCCGTCTTCGGCCTGTTGGCGCAGGCGGTCGAGGCGGGCGTAGTCCTTGTCGTATGCGAACACCCAGGTGATGTGGAACTGGATGCCGCGCTCGTCGTTGCCCGGCCAACCCCGCACCGAGGCAAAGCCTCCGCCGTCGCGCACCGCCGCTACCAACGGCTCCATCTGCACCGACCCGTCGGCCAGGCCGTCCACGCCGTCGGGGGCGTGCTCTCGGATGCGGTCGGCCACGTCGTCGCCCCGGCGCACGATCACGTCGGCGCCGAATGAGGCCACCAGCTCCTCATCGGCTTCCGAAGAATCGGCTATCACCCGCAGACCGTCGGCTTTGGCCAACTCCACCATGTAGCCGCCGTAGCACCCGGCCGCCCCGGTAACCGCCAGCGTCTGGCCGGGTTGGAGGTTGAGCTGGTCGAGGCTGAGCCGGGCGGTGAGGCCGTTCATGGGCAGGGTGCTGGCCTCGGCGAACGACGAGCCCGCTGGCATCCGGGCCACTGATTCCGCCGAAAGCACTACATATTCGGAGTAGGCCCCATGCGATCCCATGGGCACCACCATGGCCATCACATGGTCGCCCACGGCCAGGTCGGTATGTGCGCCCTCTCCGATCTGGTCCAGCACCCCGGCCACGTCCATGCCCGGGATATAGGGCGGCGGACCGGTCTTGGCCTGTTGCTCGGCCCGAGTGCCGGCCCTCACATGGGTGTCGGTGGGGCTGACCGCGGTGGCTCGCACCCGAATTCTCACCTGGCCGGGACCGGCCTCGGGGGTGGGCAACTCCACCACCTCCAGAGCCTCCGGCCCTCCGTATTCGATTACTCCAACTGCTCGCATGGGCCGAGAGACTATCGACTAGACGTCAGGCCGCGTGACTCAATCCCAGCACCGGACTTTGTAATCGTCTCGCAATGCGCAGGCGTGGCTGAGTCCGGCGGAAAGGGCGATGAAGCGGTCTCCGGGAGGATCGACGATCTCGCCGCGGCCCCAGCACCGAACGGTCTGGTCGTCGCGGATGCCGCAGGTGAAGCTGCCACCGGCGGCAATGGCGGTGTAGAGGCTGAGCGGGGGATCGGCCTGCCCAGCGGTGTTGTCACCCCAGCACTGGGCGGTGCCGTCATCTCGGAGCCCGCAAGCATGGGACAGTCCTACGGAAATGGCGGCAAACCGGCCCTCGGGCGGATCAGCCCAACTCCCTGCTCCCCAGCACTCCGCCGTGCCGTCGTCTCGCAACCCGCACGATGCGTTGCCCCAGCCGACGGAGATGGCCGCAAAGCGCCCTCCGGGGGGACTAGCGGGGTCGGGGCCGCCGACGCGGTTGCCCCAGCATTGGAGGGTGCCGTTGCCTCGGAGCCCGCAAGCATGGGACTGTCCAACGGAGATAGCGGTGAAACGCCCCTCAGGTGGATCCACGCCAGCTTCGTAGTTGTCCTCCCAGCAGACGGCAGCACCGTTATCCTGAATCCCGCAGGAGTAGCCGCTTCCCGCGGAGATGGCGGTGAAGTTGCCGCTGAGGTAGACGGCCCATCCGGGGTCGTTCCCGCCGGCCCGCCAGCATTGGACAGTGCCGTCTTCGCGGATGCCACACGAATGGTCTTGGCCAGCGGCCACAGAGGTGAAGCGTTCCCCAGAGGCGGCGGGTTCCTCAATGGTGCAGGCTGCCAACAAGCCTGCGATCACCATGATGGTCAGCGTTAGACGGCCATCTGTGATCTTTCGGAGTAGCGCTTGTTTCCGTGGCACGCCACTAGGAGGAAGAACGGGCGGCCATCACGTCGGTGAAGTCCACGAACGAGCGCAGGGTGTGGCCCCCGTCAACGGTGATGAACTGGCCGGTGGTGAAGCTCGACTCCGGGCCGGCCAGATAGCGGATGGCCCCGGCAATGTCGTCGGGGCGGCCGATGCGCTGGAGGGGCTGCTGGTCGAGGTACTGGGCCACTACCGAGTCGTTGTTCACCAGACCCTGGGTAGTGTCGGTTGCGGTCAGTCCCGGGCGCACCGCGTTAACCCGGACGCCGAGGCCGCCCAACTCGTCTGCGGCTACCCGCACCAGGGCGTCCACTCCGGCTTTGCCCGCGCAGTAGGGCGCCAGGAAGCGACACGACTGGATGGCCGCGGTGGACGACACCGCCACGATGGAGCCGCCTCCGGCGTCGGCCATGTGCCTTCCGGCGTGCTTGATCATGATGAACGGCACCACCACGTTGAAGCTGACCGTTTCCGCCACTTGCTCGGGCTCGTAGTCGAGCACCGCGGCCATGGCGCCCCCGCCGGGGACCGAAACCGCCATGTCGAGCCGCCCGGTGGGCTCGGCGGCGAGCGCCACCGCGGCCACGACTTGATCGCTGTCGGTGGCGTCGCAGCTCGTCCAGCGGATCGAGCCGCCTGCTTCGGCGGCCAGCGGTCCAAGCTCGTCGGCAACCTCTTGGAGATGGCCCGCGCTGCGGCTGGCGATCACCACATGGGCGCCGTCGGCCACCAGCAGCCGAGCCGTGGATCGGCCGATGCCGCCGGCGCCCCCGGTGACCAGGGCGGCCATACCGGCCAGCGGCAGTTTCTCAGACGGGTTGTTCATAGCTCGGCTACTCCTTCGCGAACAACTGTGCACAGCAGCTCGGCATGGCGATGGGCCAAGTCGTCGGGCATGCCGGCGATGCTGGTCCAGCAGTAGGCCTCCACCATGGGGATGCCCTCCGACAAGCGGCCCAAATGGGCTATGGCCTCGTCGGGGGTAAACACCTCCATCGGGGAGATGACCCCCATGGTGCTGCGCCGCTCCCGCAGCTTCTCCACCGTGAGGGGGCTGGGAGTCTTGCCGGTGCCCGATGCCCCCGCGGCCCGGTAGGTGTTGAGCTGCCAGGCCAGGTGGGGGAGGATGCGCTCGTAGGCCTCCTCGGGATCGTCGGCCACCACCATGCTCACCACCCCGGCCATCTGGGCGATGCCCGGGTCGTGGCCGCCCTCGGTCAGGCCCTCGGTGTAGGGCTCCAGCGATGCCTGGTTGATGGACAGCAGGCCGCAGCCCAGCCGCCCGGCTCGGCGGGCGCCCTGAGGGCCGTTGTAGCCCAGCCAGATGGGGAAGGGGTTCTGCACCGCCGGCGGGGTGACGACGCCGCCGTCCAGCAGCTCCCGTACCTCCCGCACCCGTTGGTCGGTGGTGGTGTAGCGCTTGGACAGGTCGGCCCCGTAGGCCTCGAATTCGTCGTACACGTAGCCCGCGCCCAGCCCCAGGTCGATCCGGCCGTTGCTGATCTGGTCGGCCACCGCGGCCTCCTCGGCGATCTGCGGAGCGAGGCGCAAGGGGGCCAGCAGCACTGCGGTGCCAATGCGGATGCGCTGGGTTCGGGCGGCCACCGCCGCGGCAAAGGTGAGGGGCTGGGGCAGATAGCCGTCCTCGAATAAGTGGTGCTCGCTGAGCCACACCGAGTCGGCCCCCCACTCCTCGGCCTGCACGGCCAGCTCCAGCGACTGTCGATAGAAGTCGGGCCAGGGCTTTTGCCACTCCGGTGGGTTCCGCAGGTCCATGTAGATGCCGATGCGCATGGCCCGACCCTACTGATCTTGCGCTGCTCTACTCGTCTTGGGTGGCAGGGGGCATCCAGTCGGGCCAGTGGTCGGCCAGGGTGAGCGACCATTCCGGAGGGCGCTTCTCCAGAAAGGCCATCACTCCCTCGGTGGCGTCGGGCTGGCCCATGACGTGGAGGTGGATGCGGCGTTCCAGATCGTTGATCACCCCTTGGTCGCCAGGTGAGGTAGTCCACAACAGGCGCTTGCTGAGGGCGACCGAAACCGGGGCGACGTTGACGGCGATGTCCTTGGCGGTTTCCAAGGCGGTGGGCAATACCTCATCAGCAGGCAGGGCGGCGGTGGCTAGGCCCATCTGGGCGGCCTCTTCGCCGGTGTACATCTGGCCGGTGAGCAGGATCTCAAGTGCCTTGGCGTGGCCCACCGTGCGGGGCAGGGTCCAGTGGGAGCGGAAGTCGGGAAGCACTCCTCGGCGGTTCTGCACAATGCCCCAGCGGGCGTCGGCGGCGATGTAGCGGATGTCGCATTGAAGGGCCATAGTCATGCCCAGGCCCACCGCATGGCCGTTGATGGCGGCGATGACCGGCTTGCGCACGTCCCAGGGGTGGAACTCCAGGGCGTCAGAGCGGAAGCTGTCGGGGTTGGGGGTACCGAACACTCCCGGTCCGCCGGAAAAGTCGGCCCCCGCGCAAAAGGCGCGGCCGGCGCCGGTCATAACCACCGCCCGCACCTCCTCGTCGCCATCGCAGCGGCGCAGGGCGTCGGACAGCTCGGTGCCCATCAGCGTGCTGAATGCGTTGAGCTTCTCGGGACGGTTCAGCGTGATCACCGCCACCCGGTCGTCCACCGAATAGGCGATGTCTTGGTAGTCGTCAGTCACTGGTCCTGGTATCTCCTCAAGGCCCGGGGGATGGTGACCACGCCCGCGCCGGCGATCACCACCGCTGCGATGGTCGGAATCCACATCCATGCCGGGGGCACGTCTAGCTCAAAGAAATTCCGCGCCCATGGCCACACCATCACGATCAGATACGACCCGCCCATGGCCGCGGCCAGGCCGATCTTCCACGGCCGCAGCGGGCGGCTGATCACCACCAAGATCACCAGCCCCACTCCCAGCAGGGTGAATGTGGCCACGGTGCGGGCCTCGGGCAGGGTGACTTCATCGTGGCGGCGGGCGATCTCGTAGACGAAGAATGAAGCCACCGCGGCCAGTACCCCGGCGGGGATGGAGAATCGCAGCACCCGGGCCAGGAATCCAGGACGGATCAGCTCGGTGCTGGGGGCCAAGGCCAAGAACAGGCCGGGCACGCCGATGGAGAAGGTGCCCACCAGGGTGAGATGGCGCGGGAGGAACGGGTATTCCACGGTGAAGATGCCCACCAGCACGGTGAGCAGCACGGCGTAGGCCGCCTTGGTCACGAACAGGTTGGCCACCCGCTCCACGTTGTTGATCACCTTGCGCCCCTGGGCCAGCACCTCGGGCAGGGTGGCGAATGAGTTGTCGAGCAGCACCAGTTGGGCCACCGCCCGGGTGGAGGCCGAGCCGCTGCCCATGGCGATGCCCATGTCGGCGTTCTTCAGGGCCAGCACGTCGTTGACGCCGTCGCCGGTCATGGCCACGGTGTGGCCCCTCGACTGGAGCGCGTCCACCATGCACCGCTTCTGCTGGGGGGTGACCCGGCCGAACACCGCGTTGTCGGCCAAGGCGGCGGCCATCTCGTCGGTATCTTCGGGCAACTCCCGGGCGTCCATGTGGTTGTGAGCGTTGGGGATGCCAGCCCGCTGGGCTACTGCTGCCACCGTGGCGGTGTGGTCGCCGGAGATCACCTTTAGGTTCACCCCCTGCTCGCGGAAGAAGGCCAGGATCTCGGGGGCATCGGGGCGGATGGTGTCCTCCAGCAAGATCAGGGCCAGCGGGGTCCGGCTCTCGGGCAACGTCTCATCGGCAAGCGGCTCAGGGCTTCGGGCCAACAACAGGGTGCGGCGCCCCGCTTCGGCGTGGATCGCCACCTGGTCCATTACCGCGGGGAGGTCGCCCGCGATCACGTCGGGGGCTCCGAAATAGAAGGCGCCGTGGCTGCGGAACTCCATGGCCGACCATTTGCGGGCGCTGGAGAAAGGGGTGGTTCCCACCGGTGTCCAGCCGCCGGTGTCGCCATCGCTTTCGTCGGACGCGGGATAGGCGTCGGGCGCGGGATACGCGTCGCGCACCGCCAGCATGGTGGCGTTGGGGGCCTCGTCGGCGTGGGCCATAGCCCCTAAGGCGGTGGCCACCAAGACGGGGTCGACACCGGGCAGCGCCTCGACGTCGTCGAAGCTGATGTGGCCGGTGGTGATGGTGCCGGTCTTATCCAGGCACAGCACGTCGGTGCGGGCCAGCAACTCTACGGTGGCGAGCTCTTTGGCCAGCGCCCGGCGGCGGGCCAGGGCGACCACCCCAGCCACGAAGGAGAGGCTGGTAAGCAGCACCAGCCCGTCGGGAACCATGGCCACCGCGGCGGCCACCGTGCCCTGAAGCGCGTTCTGCCAGCGGTCCTCGGTGTCGAGCAACACCAGGATGAGCAGGGCAGAGGCGGGGGGAATGATGATGATCAGCCAGCGCAGCACGGTGTCGATGCCCCGGCGCAGCTCGCTGTTGACCAGGGTGAAGCGCTTGGCCTCCTCCGACAGCGAGCTGGCGTACGACTCCGCGCCGATGCGGGTGGCCTGGTAGCGACCGCTGCCTGCGGCCACGAAGCTGCCCGACAGCAGTTCGTCGCCGGACTCCTTCTCGATGGGATCGGCCTCGCCAGTGAGCAGCGACTCGTCGGCCTCCAGCCCAGCAGAGGTGAGGACCATCCCGTCCACCACCACTTGGTCGCCAGGGGCCAGCTCCAACACCTCGTCGGCCACTACCTCGCTGACTCCGACCTCGGCCACCTCACCGTCGCGCACCACCCGGGCTTTGGGAGCGCTGAGCACCGCCAGCTTGTCCAGTTCCCGTTTGGCCCGTATCTCCTGGGCCACGCCGATGACGGCATTGGACACCACCACCCCCACGAACAGGCCGTCGCGGGGAAACCCGGCCACCAAGATGGCGGCGAACAGCGCCAGCATGATCCCATTCACCGGCGAGAACACGTTGGCCCGCAGGATCTGGGGCAGCGTGCGCACCGGGGCGTCGGGCACCTGATTGGTGCGCTCGGCGGCCACCCGCTCGGCTACCTGCTTGGCGGTGAGGCCCCGCGCCGGATCGACTTCGGCGGCCGAGGTTGCAGCGGTGTCAGGAGCCATCAGGCTCCGAAGTTACCGGCTGGAAATCGAAACAGGAGGATTCGCCAGCGGCCAGACGAGCTGCCCGATCATTCATTGCCAGATGCTGCCCGATCATTCATTGCCAGATGCGAAGAGAGCCCTCAACCGTGGCAGCAGCCACCGACAGGGTGCCGTCGGGGCGGGTGAGCACCGCGATGTTGGTGGACAGCGTGCCCCCGAGTGGACGACTCCACATGTCCACCGCCCCGTCGGGGCCATGGATGACCCCGGCGATGTGCTGGCGGTCGAGGGTGGGGAGGATCACCTCGACGCGGCCGTCCCGGTCGACGTCGGCGGCCACCGCCTGCTCGAAGTTCCGGGTGCCGAATTCATGGGACCGATAGCCGGTTCGTGTCGCAACAACCCCCAATTTGCTCCCGCTCAGGCTCAGGAACCTCAGCGATCCCTGGGCGTCGGGATAGAGAACTTCGGCGATCTCGGTTTGGCCGCTGGGGCCGAGCGGTCCCACCGCCACCAAGTGGCGCCAGCCCAGCAATCGGTCTACCGGGTCGCTGATCGCCACCACACCTCCGCCGGTGCTCGAGGCCACCACGATCCAGACCTCGCGGTCGTTGCTGAGGGTAAGCAGCACCTCGTTGATGCCGTCGCCGTCGACATCGGCCAGCAGAGGGGCCACCGACTCGATCACGTCGTCCTCAGACTGGTAGACGGTCTCCACCTCGTTCACTCCAACGGTGACCACCACCACGGAGGTGGCCTCCAGGTTGTCGCCCAATGCAGAATGGGGGAAGCGGTCGGTGGGACCGGCTAGCACCAGCACCTTTTCGGGGCTGATCTGGATGACCCGGGTGTCGGGAAGCACTTTCAGATCGGGGCGCCACAGTGTGCCGTCGGGCTCCAGCACGGTGAGGCGCTGAAGGTTGTCCACGTAGGCGGCTCGATTGCCAGTCAGATACACCGGCACGCTGTTGGGCGATGCGTTGGCTGGAGTGGTAGCCATGCGCACCGAGTTGCCCTGCACGGCGAGCACCGGCGGCTGGCCGGGGGCCAATCGGCCACCGGGGATCTCTATGGGAGTGGGTTGGCCCCCGATGGGGATCTGATAGCCGTATACCGTGCCGTCGGCCAAGGCCACCACCCAGACATCTCCATCAGAGGTGCTGGTGCCGGTGACCCAGGTCGGGATGTCCCCCAGGTTGATGTCCTTGGTGGTGATTTGCTGGATAAACCCGGTGCCAAGACCGGAGCCGTCGGCTAGACGGTTGCCGTCGGGCTGATAGACGGGATCGACATAGGTCGCCGGACCCAGGTCGGGAGGCGGGGTGGCAGTGACCGGGGGTTGGGATACGGCTGGCATGGCGGTGGGGGCGGCTTGGGGGGAGGTGCTGGATCCGCAGGCGGCGATGGCAGCCGCGACTACCAGGGTGACCACGGGCACCGCCCATTTGGCGGCCGTGATTCGGCGGGAGTTGCCTCGGGTCATGTCCGCTCGAACCGCCAGCCGCCCTCGTGCAGGGTGAGGCGGTGCCGGGGGCCGGGCGCACTGGCGTCATGGGTGTCGTATCCGGCGTCCCCGTGCCACAGCGACACCGGGACTTTGCCGTCGAGGGCCATGTGGGTTTCGTAGTGGGGGATGTCGTCGGCCCGGCCCCGAGCGGCGGCCAAGGCGTGGTCGACGGTGGGGTGTTCGGCCAACTCCATCAGCGTGATGAAGGTGGGCGGGACCATCTCTATCTCGCCGGCCGCATGGCGGGCCAGGGTGTCGGCCGGATGCCACCAGGCGTGCTCTTTGATCTCGCCGCCGTCCACGGTGACGGAGCCGGCGGGGGCAGGGGCGAGGAAGAACCAGGTGGCAAACCGTTTGTCGATGGTGGTGGGGGGCACCCAGTGGGAGTAGGGCACCAGAGCTTTGGTGGCGATAACCAGGTCGGCCTCCTCGGCGGCCTCGCGCACCGCCGCAACCTGGCTAGCGGCGTAGATGTCGTCGGGCCGTTCAACGGGGTAGTCGTCGTCGTCGACTCGGCCGCCGGGGAACACCCACATGCCGCCGCCGAAGCTGAGCTTGGAGCTGCGCCGCATCATCAGGGTTTCCAGTCCTCCGGGGGCATCGCGCAGAAGCACCACCGTGGCCGCGGCCACCAGCTCGGGGGCGTCGTCGTCTTGGCCGGCCCAGTCGGAGAACCGATGGCGCTTGCTGGTGTCGTCGCTCATTGGTGGTCAGATCCCATCATCCGGGCCCGGACCTCGGGGTCGGTGACGAACACCGGAGCGTTGTCGTCGCCCAGCATGGCCAGCTTCACCGACATGCCTCCGTCCACGGCCAGCACCTGCCCGGTGATGTAGCTGGCTTGGGGGCTGAGCAGGAACACCGCGGCGGCGGCGATCTCAGCGGGATGGCCCCGGCGTCCCAAGGGGATGGCCCGCTTGGCCGCATCGAGCGACTCATGGTCGCCCGCCCGGGGGGTGGTGATGGTGCCGGGCGCGACTGCGTTGACCCGGATGCCGTGGCCGCCCCACTCCACGGCCATGGTGCGGGTGAGCGAGTTGAGACCGGCCTTGGCTGCTCCGTAGGCGGCGAGGAAGGGCTGGGAGGCCAGGCTGCTCACCGAGGAGACGTTGACCATGCCCCCGCCGGTTCCGGCGTCGATCATGGCCCGGGCCACCGCTCGGTTGAGGAACGCCACATAGCGAAGGTTGTTGGCCATGACCCGGTCCCAGCTCTGGCGGTCGATGTCCACCAGGGGGCCGAAGTCGTCGATGCCGGTCCCGCCGGCCACGTTGATCAATCCGTCAATGCGGCCGTGGGCGCTGAGCGCGGCGTCCACGACAGCCGCCGGGGCATCGGCGGCGGTGAGGTCGGCTTGGACCTTGACCACCGGGCGGGGGAGCGAGTCGAGCTTGTCCAGCTCCTCTGGAGACCGCTCCACCGCTATGACCTCGGCCCCGGCCGCCATAGCAGCCTCGCAGGAACAAGTGCCGATGCCTCCTCCTCCGGCTCCCGCAACGATCACAGCGGCACCGGAGAGATTGACAACAGGCTCAACCATTCCCCTCACCCTACGGCTTGTCGCCCTGTCTGCTGAGTCACGCAGAAATCATCAACTGCGAATTATCCCTGGCAATATGAGGCTCCGAAGGCAGAGAAGAGAGGTCGAGGTCATGAAGGAGCTCAAGGGCAAGGTCGCGGTTGTAACGGGGGCGGCTAGCGGGATCGGCTTGGCCATGACCAAGCAGTTCGTCTCCGAGGGGATGCAGGTGGTGATGGCCGATGTGGAGGAGGAGGCACTGGCTGCGTCGGCTTCAAACGTCCAGGCCGAAGGTGCCGATGTGTTGGGTGTGCTGTGCGATGTGAGCGACGCCGCTTCGGTGAAAGACCTGGCTGAGCAAACCTTGTCGGCATACGGCGGTGTGCATGTGGTGTGCAACAACGCTGGGGTGGGGCCTGGCGGCCTGATGCTGGAGACCACCGCCGAGGAGTGGGAGTGGATCGTAGGGGTCAACGTGATGGGCGTGGCTCACGGAGTGATCACGTTCGGTCCGATCCTGGCCGAGGCTGGGGAAGGTCACATCGTGAACACTGCGTCGGAGGCCGGTTTGGTCACCAACAGCTCCCTGGGCATGTACTGCGCCACCAAGCACGCCGTGGTGGGGTTGAGCGAGTCGCTGTGGCGAGAGTTGCATCCCCTGGGTGTGGGGGTCTCGTGCCTGTGCCCCAACTTGGTGAACACCCAGATCTTCCAGTCGGAGCGGAACCGACCTTACGACGCCGAGCTGACCGCCACCCAGAACGCCATCATGACCCCGATGCGGGAGATGCTCAGCGCGCGGGGAATTGCCCCTTCTCAGGTTGCTGCCAACGTGGTCAGCGCCATTGTTGAGGACCGGTTTTGGGTGTTCACCCATGACATCACTCCCGAAGCGGCCGCAGTTCGCTTCACCGACATCGAGGCCCGCCGCAACCCCACCGATCCCTATGCGGGAATGGAGCTCTAGCGGGCGCTTCGGGGTCCTTCGGCAGCGGTGGGCTAAATTCTCGTCATGGCTGTAGTGGACCAGGCTCCCCGACTTCCCCTGTTCGACACCCTGGACTTCGACGACTTCCACGCCGATGAGCTGCCCCGGCGCTTGGCCGAGGGCAACGGGGTGCTAGCCGCGAGCATCGGCTCAGGCGCCCTGGTCAAGAGCTTTGCTTGGCGGCTGACCGACGGCCGGTCGGTGACCTATGTGGTGGGCGACGGTGAGATTGAGATCCGGCCCGGCGACGACGCCGAGCTGGTGGTGGAGGTCAGCGAGCAGAACTGGTCGAACTACGCGGCCGAACTGTGGACCTGGGTCGGATTGCTTTACTCCGAGGCTGCCGAGATGGTTCGGGGCGATTTCGGGCTGTTCGAGGACTTCGAGCCGGTGCTGTTGGCCATGTACCACGGCCGACCCCTGTACGAGGGGTGGGAGCCCACGGTGGACCTGTCCCGCAGCTTCACCCTCGACGACGACCATGAGGAGATGAGCTGGTACCTCAACGAGGCCGGGTTCCTACACATCCGAGGCGTGTTCAGCGCCGAGGAAATCGACGCTTTGCGGGCCGAGGTTGAGCGCCAGCGGGGCGGGGCCACCCCCGACGACCACCGCTCTTGGTGGGCCACCAACGCCGATGGCGAGGAGGTGTGCTGCCGGGTAACCCACATGGACGACCGCAGCGAGCTGATTCTCAGCCTGATCGGCGATCATCGTCTGGACGCCATCGGCGCGCTGGGCGGAGACGACTTCGCCGCCTATCCCGAGAGGGGCGACGGCGTTTCGGTGGTCATCAAGCTGCCCAGCATCGTGGAGGGCATGGCCGACTTGCCCTGGCACCGGGACTGCGGCACCGGCGGGCATTCCATCACCTGTCCCACGGTGAGCATCGGCATCCAGCTTGACGAGTGCTCTGAGGCCAACGGCCAGCTCCATTACCTGGCTGGTTCAAGCGATTCGTCCAGTCGGTCTCGTCATGTGCGCGATGACTGGCCCACGGTGGCCATAAACGCCTCGCCCGGCGATGTCACCGTGCATTACGGGCATACCATGCACGGCGCCCCGCCTCCCACTGCCGCCCCCGCCTCCGGTGGACGCCGCACCATCTATGTGGGCTACCACAAGCCCATCTGGGCCGAGTTCATCCCCCCTGGCCAGGGCTACAACGACATCTTGTTCAAGGACGGCGGCCGCATCCTCAGCCCCGAGGAATTCCAAGAGCAGAGTTCGTAGTCGGCGAACCAGCGGCCGCTCAGCGAACCAGCAACCGGTCGAGAATCTCGTCGAGCAGAGGCTCGAGCTTCTTGGCGATGGCGTCGGTGTCCTCGCTTAGGTAGTCGTGGGGGATCACCACCCGGGGGACGTCGGGCATGCCCAAGGAGCGGGCCACGGTGTCGGCGGCCACGGTGAAGGGCTCAGTCACCACGGTGACAGTGGGGATGCCCAGCCTCTCCAGGTTCACGGCGTCGAGCACACTGCCCGACGTGCATGAGCCTCATTTGGCCAGGCCGTTGACCACCCCCGCGCAGGCCCGGAACGAGGCGAGCATCTCGTCGCCCGCGGGGCGGCTGAGCACCGGCTTGTGCTGGCGGACCACCGCGGTCACATCTAGGCGGTGGCGGAACTCCTGCTCCAACACCTCGGTGTAGCGGGTGAAGTCGGGGCCGGAGGAGGGGTTGTACTCGTTGACCAGGAAACCGATGGTCAGCGGCCCCTGGGTGTGGCCCCGACGGGACGCCAGCGCGCCGTCGTTGATCACCACTTGTCCCCGGGGATCCACTAGCTCGCCGACGAACTTCACACTCCAATCCTGCCAGTTCTAGCCATCTAGCGCTCGGCTCACCGCGTAGCCGCCCAGGTTGCCCCAGCCGGCGCACACTGCCATCCAGGGGATGGACTCGGCGCCAGTGACCATCACGTGGATGTCCTCGGGCCGCTCGGTGACCGGTACCAGCGTGTCGGGATCGCTGGTGTCCACCCAGTCGGGCCACCAGGCATAGGGGGGAACGCCGGGGGAAAGGAGGTCGCCGATGCGCCGCCGGGCCTGCTGCCAGAGTTGCTCTTGCACGGTGGCCCGGTCGTAGCCGTTCTCGGCCATGTGGCGGGCCTCATTCGGGGTGAGCACCACCAGGGTCTCGCCCATGGTGTGGGTGTTGTTGCACCCCTTGATGGCCATGGCATCGGACAGTTGCGCCAGACGGTTGACGGGCGTGTCGTCGGCGCCCCACATGGCCACGCTGGTGGGGGACTCGCAGGCGAACACCGTGATCCCGCTGGCCGCGTCGATGCCTCGGGCCTGGTGCAGTGCAGGCCACGGGCTGGCCGGCGACTCGGCCACACAGAAGGCGTAGCGGCCGGGGTGGCCGAAGACTTCTTTGACCGGCTCACCGGGGGTGGCGCCGCCGGCATTCCACAACAGCAGCTTGACCGCCCGGCCGATGGCGGCGTTGGCATGGGCTCCGCCGCCGCTGAACACCGATTCGGTATGGGCCATTTCGAGCTGCTCCACGATCGGTCCCGACACGATCACCAGCGGCCAGCACGGATGGGTGGTGGTGACCACACCCCGCAGGTTGAAGCGGTCCTCCAGCATGGCCTCAACGGCGGTCAGCACGACCTCAAATTGCTCGGACCGACAACCGGCCATGGCCGCGTTGGCCGCTACCACCTCCACAGTGGCCGCCCCGCCCCTCGGGGGGATGGCCCCCAGTAGCTGGCTGGGATCCCGGCCCGACGCCTCCACCAAGGCGTCAACCGCGGCGCGGGTGGGGGGATACACCGGCAACCCGTCGGTCAGCCCCTCGGCGTGGGCCAGTTCCACCCACTCTTCGACGGTGTCGGCAGTCGTGATCAGGCTCATGTGCTCAATCCCACCCGAAGAGCCGCTTGGGGTTGGCCTCGAAAATCGCCTGCTTGTGGGCATCGGCCAGGTCGGGGCGGTTGGCCACGCCGATCACACTGGTGGGGAAATCGCTGTCCCAGTGGGGATAGTCCGACGCCCACACAATGATGTCGCAGCCGATCTGCTCGATCACTTGGGGGAGTCCGTCCTCGCCCTCGGTGGAAACGAACAGCCGCCCCTCGCCCAGGTACTCGGCGGGTGGCTTGGTGATGGCGTCGAACTCGTGGCTCCGGTACTCGTAGTGCTCGTTCAGGCGCTCCAGCGTGTGGGGCACCCATCCCACCCCGCCTTCCAGCAATGCCACTCGAAGCCGCTTGAACCGCTCGAACACCCCGCCGCAGATCAGGGTGGTGGCCGCGAACATCAGGTTGAACGGGAACTCGATCACGTGGAGCTGGGCGTAGGCGTCGGTGAACCGGCCGTTGGCGAACCGGCAGCCGCCAGCGTGAAAGCCCAAGGGCACGTCCAACTGCTCGGCCAGGTCGTAGAGCGGGTCGTTGTCGGGGTGGTCTGGATTGCGGTCGCCCACCGCACAGGGAACGGTCAGCGATACGAATCCCAATTCGGTCACGCACCGCTCGGCCTCGGCCACCGCCTCGTCCATCCACTTCAGCGGCAGCGCCGGAGTGCCCCGCAAGCGCTTGGGGTCGGCCGAGCACCAGTCGGCCAGCCAGTTGTTGTAGGCCCGACAGCAGGCCACAGTCAGCTCTTGGTCTGCTCCGGCGTACAGACCGAGCGACATGGCCCCGTACAGCACGGCGACGTCGATGCCCTCGGTGTCCATGTCGGCCAGCCGGAGCCCCGAGTCGACCCCGCCCTCCCGGAGGGTGGTGGATTCTCGTATGCCCTCAGGAGCCCAGGCGCCCACCCCAGTCCCCGGGGGGATCACCTTGCCTTCGATCACATAGCGGGTGGTGCCCCGGTCGTCAGTGATCAGCCGGGGCCGCCGCTCGTGGAATCGGGCCGGAAGGTACTGCTCCCACAGCGCGTCGGGCTCGAACACATGGCCGTCCACGTCGATCACCAGATGCTCCGGCATGCCATGAAGCTAACCCCTCGGGCAGGCGGTGGCCCGCGCCGGGCGGACAGTGCGTAATGTTCTGCCCATGGTCAGTCTCGGAGTCCTTCCCCACATGCACGAGTCGGTGGTCACCGACGCCCGCTGGATCACCCAGTTCGCCCAGGCGATGGACGAAGAGGGAGTGGAGTCGATTTGGACGGTGGAGCACGTGGTGGTGGCCAACAACTACGAGCCCCGCTATTCGTATTCGGAGTCGGGGCGAATGCCCGGTGCCCCCGGCGTGGTGATGCCCGACCCGCTGGAGATGCTGGCGTTCATGGCCTCGGTCACCGAGCGGGTGCGGCTGGGCACTGGGGTGGTGGTGCTGCCCCTGCACCCGCCGGCGGTAATGGCCAAGCGGGTGGCCACTCTCGATGCCCTCAGCGGCGGGCGGGTGATCCTCGGGGTAGGCAGCGGGTGGCAGATCGAGGAGTACGCCGCCTGCGGGGTGCCCTATGAGGGCCGGGGCGAGCGGCTCGACGAGTGCATCGGTGCCCTGCGGGAGCTGTGGGCCCCCGGCTACCGCACCTACGAGAGCAATGCGGTGAGTTTCACCGAGTGCGAGAGCCTGCCCAATCCGGCCCAGTCCGGCGGCCCGCCCATCGTCATCGGGGGCAGCACCGGACGGGCCGCTCGTCGGGCCGGGAGGATTGGCGACGGGTTCTACCCTTACGTGATCTCGCCGGAGGACTATGCCGACCGGGTGGTCACCATACGGGCCACCGCCATAGAGCATGGCCGGGATCCCGATGCCATTGAGATGACGGTGTGGCCGGGCAGCTATCAGCTGGGCGGGTCGTTCGACTTGGGCCTCATCGAGAGGTACGCCGAGTCGGGCCTCGACCGGCTAATCGTGTCGGCCGCGGAGTCGGGCAGCACCGACATCGACGATATCCGCCGCTTCGTCGGCCGCTACCAGGCCGAGGTGCTGGACAAGATCGGAGGATGACATGGCTCTGACCACACAGGTCGGCGATGTGAAGGTCATGTTGGTGCGGGAGACCCTGCAACCGGTTCCGGCCGAGGGAATGTATGTGGAACCCGACATGGCGGTGTTCGAGGCCAATGCCGACTGGCTTCGGCCCTATTTTCTGGACGACGAGGGCAACATGCCGCTGTCTATCCATGCCCTGGTGCTGGAGTCGGAGGGCCAGACCATCATGGTGGACACCTGCATCGGGAACCGCCCCATCGAGATGGTTCCCCAGATGAGCCATCTGGGCGAAGGATTCCTCGACGAGCTGTCCGCGGCCGGTTTTGAACCGGGCGACATCGACATCGTGCTGTGTACCCACCTGCATTTCGACCACGTGGGCTGGAACACGATCCTGGTCGACGGGGAGTGGGTGCCAACCTTCCCCAACGCCCGGTACTTGTTCAACCGCACCGAGTACGAATACTGGGACTCCGGTGCCGAAGGAGCGGCCATCACCTTCGGCGACGCTGTGCGCCCCGTGCTGGACGCCGGCCTGGCCGACCTGGTGGACAGCAACCATGAAGTGACCAGCGAGATCAGCCTGGAGCCCTCACCGGGCCACAGCCCCGGCCACGTAAGCGTGCGCATCTCATCGGCGGGCCAAGAGGCCGTGATCACCGGCGATCTAGTCCACCACCCTGTCCAGTTCTCCGCCCCCGAGTGGGTGATGACCGCCGACGACGACCCGACAAGAGCCTCCGAGACCCGCAGAACCTTCCGCGACCGCTACGCCGACTCCGGCATCCTCATATTCGGCACCCACTTCGCCGGTCCCAGCTGCGGCCACCTCTCCCACACCGAAGGCCGCTGGGTATTCAGCGTCAAGTCGTAGCCAGCACCTATGTAGGTGGTTGTAAGACACCCTGATGCTCGGTAGGGTCAGGTCATCACTCGGGGACAGTGGAAACGGTCCCCCTCCAAAGAGACAGAGAATCCGAGGAGGCAGGGAATGCCTGTGAGTGAGCCAATAGGCGAGGATCGGCGCCTAGCGCTGATGCAGCGTCTAACCAAGGTCTTGGGAGAGGAGGAAGCCAGAACGCTTATGGAGAGCCTTCCCCCCACCTACTGGCACAACCTTGCCACCAAAGACGACGTCAGAGCCCTCAAGGAATGGACCCAGGCAGAGTTCACGAATTTTCGGGGCGAGATGAAGCAGATGTTCGCCCAGCAGACCCGAACGCTGATGTTCATGCTGATGGGGTTCGCCGTGACGATCTGGGGTTCAATCCTGGCCGTCGGCCTCAGTTGACGCTGTTTCCTGCGACCGAGGCGCGGGCCATCACCCTTCGGGCAGCAGTTCAGTCGTTCGGTGCGCGCCATGCAGCACAAGCCGGGGACACTCTGGAGTGGGTTTCGCTGCCCTCGAGGTCGTTAGCGTTGCGGGACCTCCGGCACTTTGGACGAATTCGCTGCACCAGTCCATCTCGATCCCTCCGGCTGCGCTTACTTCCGCGATTATCGCCAAAGCGTGCGCTGTCGCCTTCTCTGTGTTGTAGGCACTGGGCAAACAGAACTCCAGTTCTATCTGGCCGTTCGAGGCCTGGCCCCATAGGCTCGGATCCACCAGGCCGCTGATCTCATAGAGCTTGTCAGCCATCTGCTCGAAGGCAACCGAGAACTCTTCGCTGGTCAGATGCCGCTCGACGTCGCCATCAACAGCCATGAGAACCCCCTCGTACGTCACTTCCACATGGGCGGTTCCCATCGTCATCTCCTCAACAACGCTCATTGGTTCGGGGCATCCTAGTGACGTTGTTGCTCAGTGCTCCCTTTGTAGGTGGTTACCTGTCTCTACAACGCTTCCATGAAGTTGGCCAGAGTCGCGTGCTAAGCCCCTTTTTGGCGAGTGCTCCACTTGAACAGTGAGCCAACGAAGTCTCCATCCTTGTCCCGGGCATTCGCAGCGTTGCCAAATACCAGCAGGTCAGCCCGGCTTCCCTCTTGAGCGCAGCCAGAAAATTCAGAGGGAATGAATGTGGGCATACGATAATCTCAATGGTGTGATACGTCGAATGCGCGAGTTACCTCAAAGGGCTCAACTGCCGCAGAGCCTTCTTCAAGATGAATCAATTTCAGGTGACTTCGTGATAAAAAGAGTCCTTCCTCCTGGACCTGAGCGAGAGGCCGTCCTCGCGAGGGTGATCGGGGACCTCGAAGGCAAGGCATCCAAACTAGAAGAACTAGCGGGACAACTCCGCGAGCTTGTCTCTCGACATGATCCAGTTCAACTGATTCCATCCATAGCTGTACCAGCGCTAATGGGGCTAGTAGATCCATTCGCAGATCCAACAGCGCCAGATGATGTCACCCGAACTTTTGGGACAGAAGCCAAGATCGAATACCTTGTCGGCCTTGCTCTATGTGGGCCTCCTGGGAGCGATAATGTCGATGAAATGGTTACTAGAGAGGCAGTTCAACTTGTAACTGATGTGTTTGAAGCCGCACAGGCAAGGATGATTTTGCGGAGCAGAACTAGAAGTGAAATTGACGACATAGAATTTGGCTCTGCCAGTTTTCTGCTGCGATTCGAGCGTTTGCTTGACCGAATGGCAGGATACGAAGTGCATTTGGAAGAAATTGCTAACGCGGTATTTGAACCTCATAGAGAGTTTTACTGTGCAGAACTTGGATTTTGTCCAAGCGATGTCATCACATCAGTAAGGGGACATATTGCGTGGTGCAATTTTGAGCTCGAAGCTGCTCGCGTCGCAATTCATGAAAATATGAATTCAGAACGTATCGATAATGCAATTGCCGCACAAAGTGTGCATCGCTTCCACCAAGCGTTAGAAGCGCGATACATCTGGACTCCAGAACTCCTTGCTGATAGCACCAATATACCCAAACTTGATATTAGCATGGCTATGCAAAAGATGTCTGCTGAGTTCGGATGTCAACCAGACTATTTGACTCCTTTTGATGAAAATAAGGCAAGGTGGTATCCGATCATTAGACTTTCAGACCATGAGTATCTTGTTCCAGACCCGTGGGCAATTGTTCACGGTTTGCATAATTGGCTTCAGAATTATATCCAGAACAATTCGATTTCCAATATCGTTGAACGGTATCCAAAGCATCGGAGTGATGGGGCAGAGAGGTTAGTGTCAGAGAGTCTTGGAGCTATTTTTAGAAATCAGGCAGTGTATGCAGGCCAACACTATGATTGTAGTGAGGGTCATGGTGAGATTGATTGTCTTGTTGCAAGCTCTACCCCTGTGATAATCGAAGTCAAATCTCGTTCACTTACTGAACAGGGACGTAGAGGACTCTTGCAGCGCATTCGCACTGTTGCGCGTGACGTAGTAGACAAATCGTTCGACCAAACTCGGAGAGCCTGCACATACATAATGGAAGAGGGGGGAAGAGAGTTCTCGGATAGACAAGGAGGCAAGTCGGTATTCTTGTTACCAAATAATGTCAATAGGCCAATTGAAGTTGTGATAACAATGGAAAGAATGGACCCGCTCGCGTTGGCTGCTGGAGAACTGGTGAGTAATGGTCAGGCGAAGGGTGTTTGGATTACTAGTTTGTCTGACTTTCTAATGGTTCGAGATATTCTTGACGACGCTGCGAGCTTCATGCATTATGCTAGCGTTCGTGGAGAGGCATCTAGTCTGCATAGTCTAAGGTTCTATATGGAGTCTGATGTTCTAGAGACATATCTCAGTGATCGACTTGTTACGGTACTACATGATGCTGCTAACGGGGAAGAGGGTGGACGCTTGATTCTTGGCTACAATAGCGGCAAGGTGAATTCATTCTTCATATTATCAGGAATTGATGTTGAAGTAGAAAAACCGAGTACGTGTGTGCCAATTTCAATAGTTGAAGCATTGAGGGAGTGCTCTCCGGGCTATTCAGAGGTGTGGGTGGCCATCGCATTATCCGTAATGAGCACTCCAATAAATGAGTGGCGAACCTGGCGTCGGTTTTTGCGGAGACACAGAGAAGAACGCACTTTTCTTCTTCCGTGTGGAAAAGCTGGAATTGTCGTTTCTACAGCAGTGACGCAAGCCGAAGTGAGAGATGAATCTATCCCGACATTAATAATTCCTCGTAGTAAATTGGCGGCGTAACTATCGTAAAGAATGGGCAGGAGTGAATGCGCTGGTATTGAAACAAGAGTGGAAATTGCAAAAGGTCATGATGCAAGGACAGATTTAGCTTGAACATCTTGGGAGGGGTTGCTTCATTATGCATCGCGGGGGACTTAGTATCTGCCTTGGGTATGGTAGGCCAAACGTGATTGATCACTGGTCACCGATACCCGGGCCATCACTCGGCGGGTGGGGTGGTAGTCGTTGACGCCGTAGTGCTGAACGGCTTGGTTGTCCCAGATCACCACAGTGTCAGCGGCCCAGCGGATCCGACAGTGGTATTCGGGGATCTCGGCTTGGCGGCAGAGCAGGTTGAGCAACTCGTCGCTGTCGTCAACCGGTGAGCCGTCGCGGTCGATCAACTCGGTGGTGAAACCGGCATTCACGAACAGGGTGAGCCGTCCGGTGCGGGGATGGCGGCGAGCCACCGGGTGGATTGCGGGAGGAACTTCGGCCCGCAGTTTGTCCAGGTCCTCCCCGTACTTGTCGGCGTAGGCCCCGATGCTCCAGTCGTGGCGGGCTGACAGGGATGTCAGTCGGTCTTGAAGAACAGGGTCAAGGTTGTCCCAAGCGGCGGCCATGTCGGCGAACAGGGTGTCGCCACCCACAGAAGGAACCTCGATAGCTCGCAGGATGGTGCAGACTGGCGGGTGAGTCCGGAACGTGCCGTCGGTGTGCCACATGTTCTCCAAGCCGACCATGGTGTCGTTGCGCTCAAAGGTGATGGCATCTGTTTGGGCGGCGGTGCTGGGACTGGGGATCAGCTGATCGTCGGTGAGCGGTCCCCAGCGAAGGGCCAGCGCTCCCTGGGCGGAGACATCGATGGGTTGATCTCGCACGATCAGCACCTTCCATTCCAGCAAGGCCCGGTCGAGCTCCGCGAACAACTCGTCGTCCACATCCTCTAGAGACAGGCCGGATAGTTCAGCACCAATAGTGGGAGCTAAAGGTGAGATCTCGAATCGCTGGAATTGGGCCGGTTCCCAGTTCTCCGGAAGCCGGCACATAATCCGGGGCCCTACGGGATGGCGGCGCATAGTCGCCATTGTTACCCACAGGTGTTCCCTCAATTAGCGGCGTCGCGCTCGGCGAAGATGTCGGTGGCGATTTCGAAAGCCTTCATGGCCGCGGGAAAGCCGGCGTAGATGGCGGCTTGGATCATGACCTCGCAGATCTCCTCACGGCTCAGGCCGAAGGAGTCCAAGCCCATGATGACGTGTTCGCGGATGGCGAACTCGTTGCCCAAGGCGGTCATCATGGCGATGGTGGCCAGGCTGCGCTCCCGGCGGCTCAGCACTGGCCGGCCCCACACCGCCGACGGCCCCACTCTCAGCATTTCCATCACGTCGTCGCGGACTTCATCGGGAATGGGCAGTCGGCTAAGCACATCGGGCTGACGAGGTTCGGTCATGGCCTGACCGTACTCCAACGGTGGCTACTGTCCGCACCCGGCCCTTGAGCCCGTCCATTGATCCAATGCGGTGAGGATCTGGCCATCGGGCCCAGTAGTTTGGGTTAGCGAATCAGGCTGCCTCCAAGGGCCAAGGCTGTGAGTGCATGGAAAACGATGGCAAGTTGAACAGACCTACTGAAGTCGAAGCGCGAGAGGGATACCGGGTCTGGCTTCGATACTCAGATGGGGTGACTGGTGAGGTTGACCTAGCTGATCTGGCTGGTCGAGGAGTGTTCAAAGCCTGGGAAAGCCGCGCCTGTTTTGAGGCGGTGCGAGTTGCTGAAAATGGAGGTATCGCCTGGGGAGAAGAGATTGAGCTTTGCCCCGATGCCCTCTACATGCGACTCACTGGCAAGTTGGTTCTGAACCCTCCAGCAGGACCGACTCGTTGAAGTGAGTCGGGTGCGCTCCGTACCTAGTGGTTTGGAGCGGTTTCAGGCTGCTTCAGAAGAGTTGGGAGTACCAACTGAACTAGTCCAGCAAACCACTTAGCAGAGTCGGGGTGGAGTAACTTCCCCGGTACCCGTACAGCAGCAAAGCAGGAGGTGAGGTACAGGTGGCCAATGGGAGGCCGAAGAAGCAAAAGTCCAGCAGCGGTGTAGTCCCCGACTCGCAGGGCGCGACTACCGGCTTCGAGTCGGAGCTGTGGCAAATGGCCGACACGCTGCGGGGCAGCATGGACGCTGCCGAGTACAAGCACGTGGTGCTGGGCCTGATCTTCCTCAAGTACGTGTCGGATGCCTTCGAGGAGCGGCGGGCTGAGCTGGAGGGCGAGGTTAACCAGGGGGCCGATCCCGAAGATCCCGACGAGTACCGGGCCGAGAGCGTGTTCTGGGTGCCGCCGGTGGCCCGCTGGGACGAGCTCAAGGCCGACGCCCGCCAGGCTTACATCGGCGAGACGGTGGACGAGGCCATGGAGGCCATCGAGGAGGCCAATCCGGCGCTGAAAGACGTGCTGCCCAAGGACTATGCCCGCCCCGTGCTCGACAAGCAGCGCCTGGGCCAGCTCATCGACCTGGTGAGCAACATCGCCGTCGGCACCGCCGAGGCCCGGTCGAAGGATGTGTTAGGCCGGGTGTACGAATACTTCCTGTCGCAGTTCGCCAGCGCTGAGGGCAAGCGGGGCGGCGAGTTCTACACCCCGCGCTGCGTGGTCAAGCTGCTTGTGGAGATGCTGGAGCCCTACCGGGGCCGGGTGTACGACCCCTGCTGCGGCTCGTCGGGGATGTTCGTTCAGTCGGTGGAGTTCATCTCGGCCCACGCCACCGGCAACGGAAACGGTAGCGACCGGCCCTCAGGAACCCGCCGCGACATCTCCATCTACGGCCAGGAGGCCAACTACACCACTTGGCGGCTGGCCAAGATGAACCTCGCCATCCGGGGCATCGAGGGCCAGATCGCCCAGGGCGACACCTTCCATAACGACCGCCACCCCGACCTCAAGGCCGACTTCATCTTGGCCAACCCGCCGTTCAACATCTCCGACTGGGGTGGCGACAGGCTGACCGACGACAAGCGCTGGCAATACGGCGTTCCGCCCAAGAGCAACGCCAACTTCGCCTGGGTGCAGCACATGGTGTACCACCTGGCGCCCACCGGGGTGGCCGGCTTCGTGCTGGCCAACGGCTCGATGTCGTCACAGCAGTCGGGCGAAGGCGAGATACGCAAGAATTTGATCGAGGCCGACCTGGTGGACTGTATGGTGGCCCTGCCTGCCCAGCTCTTCTATTCCACTCAGATACCCGCCTGCCTGTGGTTCCTGGCCCGAGACCGCAGCGGGGGAGTGCACCGTGACCGCCGAGGCGAAGTGCTGTTCATCGATGCCCGCGACATGGGCACCATGGTCGACCGCACCCATCGTGAGCTCACCGACGACGACATCGCCCGCATCGCTGACACCTACCACGCCTGGCGAGGCAGCAGCAGCCAACACACCGAATACGCCGACGACCCCGGATTTTGCAAGAGCACCTCAGTAGAGGAGCTCCGCAAGCACGACTACATCCTCACCCCTGGTCGCTACGTCGGCCCTAAGCCTCGAGAAGAAGACGACGAACCCTTCGAAGACAAGATGCGCCGCCTTACCGCACAATGGCGAGAGCAACAAGCCGAAGCCGCCCAATTGGATGCCCAGATCGAAGCGAACCTCGTATCCCTGGGGTTCGGCTCCGAGGACGACTAATGACTGAACGACTCGACCTGCTGCCCCGCCACCGGGAGCAAGTCGAGGCCTTACTTCAAGAACACGTCCCCGATGCAGAAGTATGGGCCTACGGCAGCCGTGTCAATGGCCAAAGCCACGATGTCAGCGACCTTGATCTCGTCCTCCGCGGCCCAAACTTAGAAGAGATCAATGCCTCCCAACTCGCAGACCTCAATGAAGCCTTCACGGAGTCCGACATCCCGTACTTGGTCAATACTCATGACTGGGCCAGGTTGCCAGCGAGCTTCCATCAGGAGATTAAGCGAAATAATGTGATTGTCATAAAAAGGGGTGCCAAGTCTTTCTTGTCAACCTACGAACTTCGCATTCGAAGCGACTCGATTGAAAGTGGCTCGTTGTATAGACCGTATTTTCCGGGACACTGGGATAAGCACTCTCTGTATTCTCTTGCTGAATGGGTGAACGGTATACCATTCAAGAAAATTCAGTTTAAAGATGGTGGAAAACCAGTAATCAAAATTGCTGAAATCAAGAATGGTATTACTGAACAAACAAAGTTTACCCATGATGAATTTGATGAATCTGTCTATGTGCGATCTGGGGATATGCTCTTTTCTTGGTCAGGCCAACCTGAAACGTCCATCGGGGCATTTCGTTGGTATGGTCCAGAGGGTTGGCTAAACCAACACATTTTCCGTGTCACTCCAAATCCAAAACTAGATTACAGATTCTTCTACTACTTGTTAGAATATCTGAAGCCAAACTTTGTTGAGATAGCTCGGAACAAGCAAACTACAGGATTAGGACACGTAACCAAGAGAGACTTGAGGGACTTAGAAGTCGCAGTTCCATCCTTGCAAGTTCAGGCAGCTATAGCCAGTATTCTTGGCACACTTGACGACAAGATCGAATTAAACCGTCGCATGGGTCAGACTTTAGAAGAATTGGCAAAAGCACTATTCACATCTTGGTTCATAGACTTCGACCCTGTACAGGTCAAGATGGAGAGCCGTTGGCTCCCCGGTCAATCCCTTCCCGGTCTCTCTTCCGAATACTATGATCTTTTTCCAAATGTTCTTGTAGATAATGAACTGAATCGAATACCCGAGGGTTGGGAGATTTGTTCTCTGGATGATTTAGGAACATTCAGAAACGGTCTGGCGTTGCAGAAATACAGACCAGACGTAGATGATGAATGCCCTTTGCCTGTAATCAAGATAGCTCAACTCAGAAGCGGGAAGACTGACAGCAAAGAGTGGGCATCGTCAAAGATAACTCCAGAGTGCATCCTGTATGATGGTGACATTGTATTTTCGTGGTCAGGTAGTTTGATGGTTAAAATTTGGTGCGGTGGCGTTGGTGCACTGAATCAGCATCTATTCAAAGTTGACTCTAAAAATTATCCGAAATGGTTTCTCTACTTCTGGTTGAAACAGCACCTCAACCACTTTAGAGAGATCGCGTCCGACAAAGCCACTACAATGGGTCATATCAAGCGTCAGCATTTGGCTGACGCTAAATGTATAGTGCCAGAGAAAGATGTTTTAAAAGCAGCTGACACATACTGGCTCTTCGCGTCGAAGCTGGGACCAGGGTGATTTGGGGGTCCACCACTGAGGGTGGGGGCCTCGCCGATTCTTGTGACTGACACATAGTCCAAGAGACGGGAGGCCCCCGGTGGTTGAAGGTAGTGCAGCGGCGTGG
>JAJEGM010000055.1 GCA_022819825.1 Acidimicrobiia bacterium
TTGCGCGGATTCGGGCGCGTCAATCCCCTGGAGTCTCACTCTCTGGCCCGCGACTTCCAGGGTGTCCGCATCTATGATGCGGGGGACACCACTCAGGCTCGCTCCAGGAGCGGCCGGGGGCGGCTCGAGCACGCGGCCTGAGGGCCTTGCTCCGTGACAATGGCGCACCCCTTCGACCTCGCCCCACTTGGCACAATTGGTCCGACAATAGTGGCAGCCGTCTGCGGCCGTGCGGCCGGGGTGAGCGAAAGCCGGGCTAACGGTGAAGGCCAGGAGCGCCAAAAAAATATAGTGTTTCATCCTGCCAGGCCCGCTCTGAGTTCAAGGGGCATCGAAACGCCTCCTGCTGTCCATTATGCATCCGGAGCGGGACTTGCTTCTTGCGGAAATACGGTCGCAGCCCGTAGAGAAAACGAGCCCGGCCATGGCTGGCCAATCTTCTCTCCACGATCCCCCCGCGTTCAAGCTGCCGGAGCCATCTACCGACCGTCCGGCGCGACACGCCGACTCTGGCGGCCAAGAGCCCCTGCGGCCACCAGAATTCATCGCCGCGGGTCCGGTGGCCGGCTGGGTTGCCTTAGCCGCAGACCTTGATGGCGCTTGAGACCCTGCCGGGCGGCGACGCCAACGGGTAGATGTACCCCAGCATTCCGCTGTTGCCGATGCTGATTTCCAGCTTCACATGACCTTGGCCACCGCCACAGCGGGCGGTGATGTGCTTGATGCCCGTCTCTCCGACATGGAACGTGACGTTCTCGACGCCCCACTCGGGGTCGGCGGCGCCCGTGGCCTCGACCACCGAGATGCGGACGTTCCGATGCGCCGGCCGCCCAAAATCGACCTCAATGCCACGACTGGTTTTTCTCGTGAAGACCAGGACGGCGTCATCCTCTTCCACGATCACGATGGGCGCCGTCGCTGTGGAGGTCGAGTCCTTGACGCGGAACTGATAGTGCCGCTCGAGCAAGTTCACAAGGTTGTCGTCGGCGGATTGGAGGGTGACCCACGTGTACCACCGATTGACGCCATCCTCCTTGCGCCAGTTGCTTCCGCCGACGCAGCTGTTCCGAAACGCGCTATCGCTGCAGGGCACGAGATCGCCATACCCCACCGAGAGATCGCGCTCCGCCTTGTTGTTGACGATGACGGCCGTGTGCGCCACATGCCGGTTGAGCGGATCCCACCCCTGGCTGCTGAGCGTCTGCCTCCGCGAACCGCCGTTCGAATAGCCGTAGCGTACCTCGAGGGCGACCACCTTGGTGCCGGGGTCGGAATTGGTGACCACCTTCAGGTAGTGGGTGCCGCCCTCCTCGATGGTCGTGCTGGACTGGCCGTTTTCCGACTCGATCCAGTAGTTGCCGGACGTCTCGCGCGGCGGCCCGTTATCGCTGGCGCCGGTAGAATCGCTCATGGTCAGGGTCGCCACCTGTGTGCGATGCCGCACCACTGGCGGTCCGCTCGCGCTGTCCAGGTCCACCCAGACCAGCTTGACGGTGCCCGTCGGCGTGGCGGAGCCGTCCGTCAGCCAGTTCCAATGAACGGTGCAGGTCTGCGTCGCACCGTTGCCGTCCTTGTCGGCGGAGCAGCTGTGGCCATGAAGCCCATTCGGATTGTACGGGTTCGTGCTGATGTGCATGCGCGCCAGCGAGGCGTAGCCACCCGGCTGGGCATCCGTCGTCCGGAAATCCAGGTAGCCAACCAGCCGGTGATCGGTGGAAATCGTCACTTCAAGGGGTGTCAGGACGGTGGAGCTGGTGGTCTCCCAGCTGGCCGATTTCGTGCGCGTGCCCTCCGTGATGGTGGAAGTCGCGGGCGATGCGGTGATCGTGGACATCCAGTCGCGGATGTCGATGTTCACGATGTCATGGGTGCCTTGCACCGTGTTCCCGCTCGCGCCCAAGTCGTGATACACGAGCTTGACGTCGGTCAACGTGCTGCCGGGCACACCGTCGTCGGCGATGTTATAGTTGATGTCGGCCTCTCGATACTTATTAGCGGTGAGATTACTGCTGCCACAGGTGGTGAAGGTCCAGCCGGGGTTCGTCGTGCCCCCGACGTTGGTGGCGCCACCCGGCGTGGTGACGGTGATGCCGCTCGGCACCGACCCACTGCCCTGCGCTGCAATCGTGAGATAGCCGCGCAGCCGGCACTGGGCGTGGTCGATTCCGAGATCGGGGTAGACGCGCACGCGCAGGGTCTTGTTCACACTCGTTTCGATGACGGCGTTGGCCGTGGTCCCGGCGGCGGGGGCGCTATGCGGAGACACGGAGCCGCTGTACGTGTGGGAGAGCTGCATGGCGGCGCAGAAGCTGCCGACCTGCCTCTCGTCGGACAGGCAGGAGACGGTGATGGAGGACTGCGCCGTCACGGTGGCCTGTCCGTCATCCGCCGTCACCTCAAGCGTGGCCGAGCCGGGGCCCGCGGGCGTGAGGGTGATGGTGGAGCCGGCGGCCGCAATGGTGACGCCGCTGCCGCTGAGGGATGTCGTGTAGGTGAGGGCATCGCCGTCGGCGTCTGAGAAGTGGTCTGACAGTGTGATCTGGCGCGCAGAGTCTGTTCTCACAAAGCTGATGCTCGTGGGCCAGGAACTGGCCACCATCGGCGCGGTGTTGACCGGCATTTGCTGCCGCGCATCCTGTTGTGCATCCTGCTGCGGTGGCGTCTCGGACTCCAGTTGGGAGTCTTGGGCTTCCAACTCGGCCAGCGCCTTAGCGACCTCCACCCAGCGGGTCATCCCCTGGTCCGCAAAGGCTTGCGCCTCGTCCGCCGTCATCGGTGTCAGCGTCGAGTCCGTCACCAGCTCCCCAAAGGCGAGCAGCGCCCGGTCCCACCGGTCGGTGTGCGACTGATAGGCCACCCACTGCGGGTCGTTGCGCCATTCATACATCTGGGCAATGAGACTGGCGTACGGGTCGGGCAGGGGGTCGTCTATGGCCGCGCCCTCTTCGGTCTGGACACTGTCGGCGGCTTCGATCGCCGACAGGGCGTCTGCCACCCCTTCCCAGCGCGTCATCCCCTGGTCGGCAAAGGCTTGCGCTTCCGCGGCGGTCATGGGTGTGAGCGTGGTATCGGTGACGGGTTGCCCGAAAGCGAGGAGGGCTCGGTCCCAGCGGTCGGTGTGGGATTGGTAGGCCACCCACTGTGGGTCGTTGCGCCATTCATACATCTGGGTGATGAGCTTGGCGTGCGGGTCGGGGCTGGGGCTCTGGGTGCTGGCTTCGGACGCGAGGCCGATCAGCACGGCCAGCAGGAAGACTCCCAGCCAGCGGCGGCAGTGCGGCAGGGTAGTGCCTAACTGACGGGAATCCTTAGAGATTTCGGGGGGGGGGGGGGGTAATTGTGCGTGGG
>JAJEGM010000011.1 GCA_022819825.1 Acidimicrobiia bacterium
TCGACGCCGGTCACCTCCAAACCGAGCGCGCCGAACCACGCCGCTGCACTACCTTCAACCACCGGGGGCCTCCCGTCTCTTGGACTATGTGTCAGTCACAAGAATCGGCGAGGCCCCCACCCTCAGTGGTGGACCCCCAAATCACCCTGGTACCAGCGTCGACGAGACGAGCCCGTAACGAGCCTCCGGGACAGCCCAAGCCCTTGAAATGGTCCCCACCCCAGCACTGGACAGAGCCATCTCCTTTCACTCCACAGGTGTGTCTGGGGGCGGCTTCAATGGTGGTGAACTTTCCGGTAGGGACATCAAGCGCTCCCTCCGCGTTGGATCCCCAGCATTGGACAGTGCCGTCCTCATGCAACCCGCAAGTGTGATAGCTCCCTGCGGCGAGGGCAGTGAATGTCCCGCTGGGTGCTTCCGCCTGACCGGTGATGTTGCCATGTCCGTCGTGGTTGGCGCCCCAGCACTCTGCACTGCCGTCTGAGCGCAGGCCGCAAGTGTGCCAAGTGCCGCTGGCCAGTGCGGAGAATGCCCCTCGAGGCGCTCTCGTTTGGCCGATAAAGTTGCCGTGACCGTCGTGGTTGGCCCCCCAGCATATGACAGCCCCGGTGCCTCTCAGCCCGCAGGTATGCCACGCGCCTGCGGCTATGGCAGAGAATCTCCCGGATGGTGCCTTGGACTGTCCGATTTGCGTGCCGTGCCAGATATCGATGTTGCTGCCCCAGCATTGGACAGCGCCGGTGTCTCTCAGCCCGCAGGTGTGGAGGTTCCCCGCAGATATGGCGGCGAAACTCCCAGCGGGGGGACTTGCCAAGCCGACCATGTTCCCGTGTTCATCATCGTCGAGACCCCAGCATTCAATTTGGCCGCCGGCTCGCAAGCCGCAGGAATGCCAAGTGCCGGCGGCAAGGGCCGTGAACGAGGCTTCAGGTGCTTCGATCGGTTCGAGATAGTTCTTACCCCAACAAGCAGCGGAACCGTCTAGGCGCAACGCGCAACTGTGGTATCTACCGGTTGAGATGGCGGTGAAAGCGCCGTCTGGCATGGTTAGCGCGTTCAGATCACAGCGGTCGTGTTGAGGCCAGCCCAGCAGGAAGAGGTCGTCGCAACCGATACGGTTCGCCCTGAGCGTGCCCCGAGCACCGGGGGTTGTCATGATGGACAGGAATTCTGAATCATGCCCCAAATCGAAAGCTGAATGGCCCACTTCATGGCCAATGAGAATGGAGTGATACCTACGGTTATTCGAGTATCTCTCTAGCGTCGGAACCGTCGCACTGCCGCGATCAGGTGCTGCGTAGCCGGCAGTGCCACCTCCCGCAGCTATATGGGCAAGTATGAGCGTGTACTGGAATTGTCCCATGGCGAAAATTTGGGTTTCGCAGGGACTCATCCCATGGGCATTCGACCAGTCGCCAATCGTCACGTCATTCCATGCCACACCGGGCGACACGATCCCGCCGGGCACGAAGTTCAATTTGACGGTGTTCGACGATTCTCGCAAAAAGAAGTCGCGGATGTCCCCATTGAACCGGTCGGCCTCGGCTTGCAGTTTAGCTTGGGTGAACCCAGCGTTAGCAGGAACGCAGTAGAAGACGTGGATGTCGATCTGTTCCGGGCCAGGGTCTTCGACAGGGTCTTGGACCGGGCCTTGGACGGGCTGCTTGGCACAGCCGCCGGGCACTTGTTGGGTGTCGATGTCGAATCGGCAGCGGTAGACGTTGAGCAGCGATTCCTGGTTGGCGATCAAGTCGTCGCGCAACGAGATTTGGTTTTGGGTGGGCGTTCCCGTAAATGTGGCGGGCTCAGTCGGTCCCTGGCTGGGTTGGCCGCTGGTGCAGCCGCCGGGCACTTGTTGGGTGTCGATGTCGAATCGGCAGCGGTAGACGTTGAGCAGCGATTCTTGAGCCGCGATCAGTTCATCACGGTCATTGATGTATTGGAGGGTTGCCCCGCTGTCTTGAGCGACTGCCATGTTGCTTCCAAGCGCAATGGACGAGGCGGCAAGCATTGCGGTAGCCAAAAGACAAGTCGCTATTCGCTTCAGTGCCTTGCTCATGGCAGTTCTCCGGTCTCGATGAGCCGCTGGAACTGTGCCTCGTCGAGGATCGGAATGTCCAGCTTCTCGGCCTTGTCTAGCTTGGAAGCGCCGGGGTTCTCGCCCACCACCAGGGCGGTGGCCTTGGACGACACGCTGCCCGGAGACTTGCCGCCCCGGGCCTTAATGGCCGCGCCCACCTCGTCTCGGGTGTAGCCCTCCAGCCCGCCGGTGACCACGATGGTCATCCCCTCCAAAGTCTGCGGCAGCGTCTCGGCCTCGGACTGGTCAAAGTCTTGGGTGAAGTTGAGTCCAGCAGCTCGCAGTTTCTCGATGATTTCTCGGTTCACCTCCGACTGGAAGAACTCATGGATGCTTGCCGCGATGATCGGCCCGATCCCATCTACCTCGGCCAATTCGTCCTCCTTGACCTTCATGATGCCGTCTAAGTCTCCGAAGGCATCAGCAAGGATTTCGCAGTAGGTATCCCCCAGGTGCCGTATGTTAAGTCCAACCAGCAGTCGGGCTAGCGGTTGCTCTTTGGAGGCCTCGATGGCTTTCCCTAGGTTGGAAATCGACACTTCAGCGAAGCTGCTGAGTTGGGCTATCTCGTCGACCTGCAGGGTGTACTTGTCGTGGTCTCTGCTTTCATCGCTGATCACATTGCTCCATGTCGACTCTCTAGGCGGGTCGAGCAATCCAAGATCCAGATCGAACAGATCGCCGAAATCAGCGATAAGGCCGAGATGGAACAGGAGTCTGGCCTTCTGCTCGCCGAGTCCCTGATCTTTGCTCTGGTCTCTGTCCCTATCGGACGTTCGCTTGGGATTTGGCGCGACGAATCGGATGATTCGCTTCAGGTCTTCTTCCTGTTCAGACGACAACTCTTTGCCGGGCTGACGAATTTGAGACGGCTCTGAGGGGAGTGCCTTGGCATTTGCCAGAGTCGGTTTGCTGGTCTTGAAAGAGGACGAGTTTCCCAGATTGACCCCAGCGACGCGCAGCTTGCTGATTGCCACCTGAGCCTTTCCTGGCTCGAAATGGGCGTTGATGGCATTAGCAACCGCGAGCCTGACCCCCTTGACCTGAGCCAGATCATCCACCGGGGCGGTGATGATCTGGTCAAGATGCCCGAAATTATGGGCCAGAGCCTCGGCGGTGGTGGCTCCCAGCCCATCAATCTTGAGTCCTACCAATAGGTCTGCGAGCGAGCGTTGCTTCAAGAGCTCGATGGCCGCAGTCAGATCGTCGCGGCGCTTGAGATTGAGCTGTGACAAGGCTGCTACCAGACCGGTGTCCAGGTAGTACTCGGTGCCATCGTCGAGGGTGGCCTTCCATGTCGCCCCTTTGAGTTCTCTCAGCAGGTCAAAGCCCTTGGGGTCCAAGTCGTAAATGTCGCTTACATCTTTGATGAGTCCGAGCTTGATAAACAGGCGGACTCGCTGTTCACCCAGGTGTTCGATATCCAGGGCGTTGCGGGCGGCGAAATGCTCGATCCAGCCTCGGAGCTGTTCAGGGCAGCCATCGAAGCGGCAGTAGTGCGCGGCGTCGTCACCCTCTCTAGTCATCCGGGTTTGGTGCGGGCAGGGGCAGGTGGATGGAAACTCCCACGCAGATAGGTTGGGTGGCCGGTCGGCCAAGACCGGGCCAAGGACCTCAGGGATGACATCGCCAGCCTTGCGGACCAACACTGTGTCGCCTGGCCGAACGTCCTTGGCCCTTACTTGGTCCTCGTTGTGCAGAGTTGCCATTTCCACGGTGGACCCACCAACGAACACAGGTTCAAGTACGGCAAATGGGGTTGCCTTACCCTTGCTGCCAATTGAAACGTGAATATCAAGGAGCTTGGTGTTCCGTTCTTCGGGCGGGAGCTTGAAGGCGATGGCCCAGCGGGGTGCCCGGCTAGTAGCTCCGAGTTCCTGTTGGAAATCGAGGCGGTCAATCTTGATAACCGCGCCATCGATCTCATACGGAAGGTCGTGGCGCTTGGCCTCACACCTCTTTACGAATTCCCATGCTTTGTCAAGAGAGTCCACTGTGTCGGTTTCTGAGTTCACCGGCAGACCGAGGCTGCTCAAGTAGCTCAATGTGGCACTGTGGGTTTCTAGTGCTGGACCTCCCTGGACTTCGCCAACTGAGTAGCACCACACAGCCAAACCCCTGGTGGCTGTAACCGATGGGTCCTTCTGGCGTAGTGAGCCTGCGGCGGTGTTTCGGGGGTTGGCGTAGCGGGCCTTGCCGGCCTTGTCCTGCTCGGCGTTGAGTTCCTCGAACGCCGAGAGAGGCATATAGACCTCACCCCGTACCTCCAACACATCGGGAGCATTTCCGGGCAGGCGGTGAGGTACTGACGAGATAGTCAGGATGTTGGCGGTGATGTCCTCGCCTACTCGCCCGTTGCCTCGAGTAGCCGCCTGCTCCAGCTTTCCGTTCACGTATCGCAGAGACACGGCCAGACCGTCGTATTTGAGTTCACACACCAGATCACCCAGGTCGGGATGTGGCCCTTTTGGTGCCGTTGCCAATTCCTGAGAAACCTCATCCGATTCCTCTGCCACCTCGTCTTCCAAGAGGAACACACCTTGTCCGTCGGCCTCCTCAGCGGCCCTTTGCTCTTGCAGGGAATGCAGCCTGCGCTGCGCCCGAATTGCCCAGGCTTCGAGCTCATCGCGGTCGAAGGCGTTGTCCAGCGACATCATCGGAACACGGTGCTGGACCGGAGCAAATAGCGTGGATGGATCGGCACCCACGGTCTGGGTGGGGGAGTCGGGTCGAATCAGTGCTGGATAGGTAGCCTCAAGGTCCAGCAACTCTCGTTTGAGCAGGTCATAGTCAGCGTCGGGGATCTCGGGAGCATCGTCGGCGTGGTACCGCTGATCGTGGTGACGAACCATTTCGACCAACTCAGCGATACGGCGTTCGGGGCTGTCACTGGAGAGAGCGGCCATAACTTGCTAATCGCTGTCGTGAGAGAACGCAGCGGGATCGGCCATACGGAGGAAGTCGTTTTCGTTGATGATCTCAATGGCCGATCCTGACTCGTTGAGCTCCATCGCCTTCCGCAGCTTGGAAGACATTCCATCAGCACCGACTTTGGTATAGTCGGTCATTCCGATTACCAGAAAATGGGTACGTTTGGAAACCGAAGTGGAGGGCTCTCCACCCGAGTTGACCGTGGCTTGAAAGGCCGCATTGCGGGTCATTGAATCCAGGGTGCCCGTGAAGGCAATCCGCTTACCGAACAGCTGACCATCTGGGTCGATTTCATCAACGGTTGGTTTGATGTCGGATATACGGGTACCTGTCGCGTTTGAGAAGGGTGCATAGCGGTGACTCGACAGGAGGCCAATTCTGTAGCCCAAGGTCTCGCACACTTCGATAACGCTTTTGCTGGTTGATTCGCACATGGCCATCAACACCCTGGCGGCTGCACGCGCGTCCGACAGAGCATCATGATGGTTGAGGTCACCTATACCTAGCGCCTCGCACACATCAGGCAATCTCCATGATCCAAGATCTGGCCAGCAGCTACGCGCTAGACGGTACGTACATAGGAATGATGCTTCGGGAGGGGTGTAGTCGCAAGAGATCGCAGAGTGACGAATAACTGACATATCAAACGCTGCGTTGTGAGCAACGAGCACACGATCTCCTATCAATGCAGTTGCTTGTGACCACACCTCATCGAATGCTGGGGCGTCCCTGGTGTCAGCAGCGCTGATCCCATGCAGCCAAGTATTGAAATCGTCGTATTCGTTATGTGGCGGTCGAATTAGCCAACTCTGCTCATCGACGATGAGTCCGTCATCAACAGCTGCTATCCCCAGAGCACAAGCCGATGAGCGTTGGGCAGTAGCAGTTTCAAAGTCGATGGCTGCGAAGGAGGGGATCTGCTGATGGTGCGTGGGCATCAGAGCTTCGCGCCGGTTTGTTCGACGATCATGCCGTAGCGCTGTTGTGCCGCTTGTGGCGATGTCCCCAGTATCTCCCCAATTCTGCTCCAGGTGACGCCCTTCGTCCTAGCCGCAGCGACAGCTTCCACGATCTCGCCTTCGCGGCGGGCCCGGGCCATGACGGCCCGCTTCAGCAAGTACTCCTCCATAGGTACTTCGTCGCCCTCTGATGGCACATAGTCCTCGAACCTCTGGGCCAGCTCATCGGCATGGTCGAGGATGTCTTGAATGGATTGAGGCATAACACTCATTCTGGGAACCTAGCGGTGTACCTTCAAAACGCGACCTATGAGTTCAGGCTATCTTGAAAGATGAACAGGTTCTTTGTTGTGGGGGCGGGCGAAGCTGATGTCTCCCGCCGGAGTCTTGATTCACCAAGTAGCCGTGTTTGTGGACTTTCTTGTGGCATTTGGGGCAGGGCAGCACAAGATTGGGCATATCGGTGAGGCCTTCGTGGTCCCACCAGATGATGTGGTGGGCGTCGCAAGCGCTGGCCCGCATACCGCAGCCGATGCAGCCCCCGTCTCGGACGCACAGGGCCAGCTTCTGGGCCGCGGTGGCGGCTCGCTGTTTTCGCCCCATGTAGAGGGGCTGGCCGTCGGTGGCGAAGATGGCGGGCACAATCCCGGCGTGCAGGATCACCATGTCGTTGTCGCCGTCGAATACCTTGCCGCTACGACGCTGTTGCCGCTGTTCTGTCCGGGATAGCCCGCCGTCTGCGTGGCGCTGGTCTTCGAGGCGGGCGGCGGTCCTTTTGAACTGGTCGAGGTCTTCTTTGATGGCCAGGGTGATCAACTCGATTTCCTGCTCCGGCACCATCGGCGCCCGTTGGTGGGACTCGCCCATCACGCGGGCGTGGTCGATGGAGATCCACCCCTGCTTGGACGCCTCCAGCGTGTCGGGCAGAGCGCTGAGCACGTTGGCGGTCTTGGCCTGCTGGCGGGCCCGATGGCGACCCAGGCCGAACTGGCGGCACAGACCTTCAACCGCATCCTCGCCTTCCAATTCGGCGAACCGGCCCAGCAGAGTGGCGAGATAGCCGTCAAGCTGGCGGCGAGCCGCATCGGCCTGGAGGATCAACTTGACCATCTCCCCCGAACCCAGCTCGGCGAACTCAACCCGCTCAACTCCCAACCAGCCAGCCTCGCAACCGCCGGTATATCGGCGAACACGCCCGACAACCGCCTGCCCGCCAGTACCGGCCTGTTCTGCGTTGTCCCTGGTGAGAGCACCAATTTCCATGCCCATTAGTCTACCGATGCCAGTGATAGCTTCCTTCGAATAAGCCTGAAAATTGGAAAATATACCGGAATAAATTTTACATCATTGAAATATATGGTAATATGTCTATTGTGGTCATCAAGGGTCTACTCCATCTGCTCAGCGGGCATTCCGTCGAGTTGATGTACGACAGATGTTGTACGCTGTCATTCTATGGCCACGAAATTGCTGACTGTGCGTGTCGACGCCGAGTTGTGGGACGCGGCGGCTCGCCGTGCAGAAACCTTGGGTATTTCGGTTTCTGAAGTCGTCCGCGAGGCTTTGCGCGAAGCAGTGGATAACCGTCCACTGGGCGACCGAATCGGCCATCTTCGAGGCTCGGTCCGAACCGACTCCACCAACAGTTCTCAGGATAGCTGGAAATCAGAGATACGCGCCCATAACTGGCGCTCATGAACATTGGACATATGGCTGGTTGACACCGGGCCCCTCGTGGCCTACCTCGATTGCGGCGAGGTTGAGCATGACCGGGCCAGCGACGCCTTGGACGGCTTCAACGGCGTGTTGGCGACAACGGCAGCGGTGGTGACCGAGGTTATGTACTTCATCAGCGGAGTCCACGACGGCGCTATTGCTGTCAGCGAGCTCATCTCTCAGAGTGGGATGCAGATATATGGCCTGTGTGAGCCTGCGGACGTTCGTGAAGCCGCCACGCTTATGCAGCGCTACGCCGACACGCCCATGGACTTTGCCGATGCCACGCTGGTGCTGCTGGCAGAACGGCTCGCCACGTTCGACATCCTCACGTTGGACCGCCGGGGCTTCAATACGTATCGCCTTCCCAGCGGCGCACCCTTCAACCCAGTTCTTGACATCCGCTAGGACCGGCGGGGCACGCCACCCGGCTCAGATGATGCGGTGGGTTGGGCAAGCGGGGATGGGTTTGGGCTGGAGTGGGGGAGATGCTGTAGTGGGGTGGGTGAGGGGTCTTTGGGGGGATCGAGTTTGGGCCTGGGTGGTGCGGGTGTGGTGGGCGGCGTTGCCGTTTACTGCTGGGCCGGTGTTGGCCGATGGGCTGCACGAGACCGCCGCGGCTTGGCGCTCGACTGCTTCAGTGGGGCTTTGGGTGCTGTGGGGCGTGGTGCTGGTGGGCTCTCTGTTGGTGCATCCGGCCACCCTGGTCATTATCCGATTGGCCGTACCCGCCGCGGTGGTGGCCCTGGTTTGGGCGGGGAGGCAGGGTGCCGACTGGGGTGAGGTCGCATTGGTGGCCGCCGTTACCGCCGCGGTAGCCGCAGTGGCGCTGAGCGCGCCTGTGGGCCATGTGTTTGTGAACAGCATCTCCTACGGCGACGAAGTCCGGCTCCTGCTGCGGCCACCGGCGCTGCTGCTGGCCGGGCCGGTGCCGGTGGCGGCCGCGATCACGGTGGGCGGCACCGTCAGCGGACCGCTGCTGTTGGCTGCCGAGCATTGGGCGGCTGGAGTGGCCGTCACAGTGGCAGGCGGAGCGTTGGCGGTGGTCGGGGCCCGATCTCTCCATTCACTCACGAGGCGATGGCTGGTGTTCGTTCCCGCTGGCGTCGTGCTTCACGACCACCTTGCTGTCCAAGACCCCGTGCTGCTCCGTCGTCGAGCAGTAGCCAACTTCGGTCCAGCCCAGCGGGACTCCGAAGCCCTGGACCTCACGCAAGGCGCGGCTGGGTTGATCTTGGAATTGACCATGAACCAGCCGATCACCCTGTCTCCTCCGACGAAACGAAAGAGCAGCAACCAGGAAGTCCAAGCCGGCGCCGTCTTGATTGCGCCATCCCGACCGGGCCAAACGATCACCCTCGCCCGCCAGCGACAACTCGCCTAGGGCCGTCCCCAGTTTGTCGGATTGGGAGTCCCTGAGCGCCGACAACACTTAGAAACTAAGATACCGAGCACTGAAGCAACTAGGGGGGAGGGACGAGCATGGCGAGTCAGTTCACTGATGCTGAATTCTCCGAGCATGTCCAGCGGTACGGCAGCAAAGAACTGGACTGGGAGCCGTTTGCCGCTCAAGGAGACCTGAAGGAAGAGTACCGGCGGGCCCACGTGCGGATGGTGGGGGCGAGCATCACCGGCAAGCACTACGAGCCCGGAACGGTCACGGCCGACAACTTCACTTTGTCGGTGATGATGATGCCCCCCGGGGCCGTGGCCCCGTCGCATGCCCACGAGGTAGAAGAGGTCTTCTTCGTGGTCAAGGGAGAGCTGACCGCATGGTGGGAGGACGACGACGGGCGGATCGTCGATACGGTCTTGGGAGAACGGGAGATGATCTACAGCCCCGCCGGGATCATGCACGGTTTGCGCAACCACACTGATAAGGAAGCCCTGGTGCAGGTGGTGATCGGCGTCGGCCGCCCGCAAAAGCCCACCTACCTCGACGCCACTCTCACCGACCTCTGAGGCGCCCGTGCGACTGGGAGCGATGAGCTGGACGACTCTGGGCGAGCGGCTCGAACAAGGTCCGCTGGATGTGATGATCCCGCTGGGTGCCTTGGAGCAGCACGGTCCTCATCTACCCCTGGATACCGACGCCCTCATCGCTGAGGCAGTGGCCGACCGGGCGGCCCTTCAAGCGGGGGAGTGCGTGGTTGTGCCCTGCCTTCCCGTTGGTGCCTCCCATCACCATCTGGCATTTCCCGGCACGGCCAGCCTGAGCGACACCACTCTTCAGGTGGTGCTTGCGGAAGTGATCCAAACCCTGCTGAGCCACGGTTTTCGGAGCGCCTACGTGGTTACTGGCCATGCCGGAAATGTGGGGGCAATGGCCGCAGCTATGGCCGAGTTGGGTCCCACCGAGCAGAGCCGGGTGGTCTCGTTCGACGACTGGCCCGCCCAACGGGATGCCGTCCATCGGGTAGCCGAGAATCAGCTCAGTTTGGATCGAGAGCTGGTTGGAACCCATGGAGGGCACTTCGAGACCAGCATCATGCTGGCCATCGCCCCCGATCGAGTGGACATGGCGTCGGCAGTCGCCGGTCATGTGGGACCGGCCACTTCGGCCAGTGCCAAGCTGCGCTCTGAGGGCATGGCTGCTCTGTCCCCGGTCGGCGTCATCGGCGATCCCCGGGGATCCACGGCCGACGCCGGCGAGCTCTATCTCGACGCGTTGGTCAGCCTGGTAGTCGAGGGCATCACTGCCCACCGCAACCGATCAAACGATCGGGTGGCCCCATGACCCAGCCTGCGGCCGCCATTGGCTGGGACAGGATCCGGGTTGCCATTCCCCGGGTGGTGGAGGCCGGATTCGCGATCTTCGTGGTCGTCATCCTGGGCGCGGTGATGACCGTGAAGTCCGACGTGTTCCTGACCACTGGAAATCTTCAGAACATCCTGCTGCAAACATCATTTTTGGCCTGCGCCGCCTTCGGAATGACCCTGGTGATCATCGCGGCCGAGTTGGACCTATCCCAGGGGTCGGTGTTGGCCCTGATCGGCGTGGTGGCGGCCGAGACCATGGTGCGCAATAACAGCATCGTGCTCGGCCTGTTGGCCGGGGTGGGTGTGGGTATTGCCGCCGGTCTGTTCAACGGACTCGTTACTGCGGTGCTAAGGGGCCGCGCGGATAGGTGGCCATCCACCGGTCGTTGTGTTGTCCCGGCTTTGATGTCGGGTAGCACCAACCCAACGACTCGGTGGAGGTATCTGTCATTATGCGCGCGCTGGAACCGGAGGTGGTAGATGCTGTG
>JAJEGM010000029.1 GCA_022819825.1 Acidimicrobiia bacterium
CCGGCCCCCCCCCCCCCCGGGCTGCGAGCCGAATTAGACGCCTGTGTCGCCTATCTCTACGGCTTAGACGAGGACGACATCACGGTGGTGTACGACACATTCGGTCGTCCGGGACAGTGGGATGAACGACGCGACGCCGTCCTCTCCTGCTTCCGCCGAATCGGGGATTCATGGACCTGAAGATGCCGCGTCTGAGTTCAACGAGATTTGGCCGGTCTACAAGGGCACCTCGTTCAATCTCTGGGAGCCGGACACAGGTGTCTACTACGACAGCGCGGATGCTCAGACCATGATTACTCATCTTCAGGAGAAGCGACTGTCGCAACGCCGCACCCGGACGTCTGCATTTGCTGAGCAGGACGAATCAGTTGCTGATGACCCTGCAACGCTGCCCTGCTTGAATCCCAGGATCGCATTTAGGGATGTTGCCCGATCGACAGATACACGAACGCTCATAGCTGCTCTTATTCCCGGTGTCCGGGTAATTGTGCATCAGGCGCCCTACTTGCTTCGCACTCTTGGTGCAGGCAGGGATGAGGCGTACTTGCTCGGTGTCCTGAGTTCAATGCCTTGCGACTGGCAGTCCCGGCGCACTGTCGAACTGCACATGACCTTTGAGCAGTTTGGTCTGTTGTCCATTCCCGACCCCGGAGAGGGTCATCCTGTCAGGGACCGAGTCGTGGAAATCGCCGGCCGCCTGGCTGCGGTGGACGAGCGGTTCGCGGAATGGGCGGCAGAGGTGGGGTCGGCCAATGACGAGACGGCCAAACAAGACCTCATCTGTGAGCTCGACGCCTGCGTCGCCCACCTCTACGGCCTCGACGAAGACGACTTGGCCGTGGTCTACGAAACCTTCAGCGAAACCGTTGACTACTCCGACCGCCACGCCGCCGTCCGCACCCATTTCAGGAAGCTGCATGACTGCGGTTGAGAAGCCCGAGTTGGCCGTTAACCGAGGCCAGGACACGGTGGCGGGGGCGTTGAACGGGTTCATTTCCCATGCTGCAACCGGGTTTGTGGGCGGGGCCTGCTTGGACGTTGCCACTGCCTATTTCAACGTGGGCGGCTACTCGCTGCTGGCCGATTCGCTGGATCAGGTCACTGGCGTGCGGCTGTTGCTGGGAGCGGAGCCGACCCCTCCGGAGAGCCGCCGGCGGGCGCTGCGGACTGAATCGGCCAATCCCCAGCGGGCGATCCGGGCTCGGCTGCGCCAGGCGCTTGAGGGCCACGAGCAGAACCTTGTGGTTGAGCGAGACCACTTGGGGTTCACGTTTGAGGTTGATGCCTCCACTCGCCGGCTGGTGAAGTGGCTGCGCTCGGAGAATGTTCAAGTGCGCCGTCTGGAGGGGCGGTTCTTGCACGGCAAGGCGTTCTTGGTGGGGAACCGCTCCCATGGGGTGGTGGCCGGTTCGTCCAATTTCACCTATGCGGGGTTGGCCACCAACTTGGAGCTGAACCTGGGCAACTACTCGCCCCATGTGGTGGGTCAGGTGCGCGACTGGTTCGAGGAACTGTGGGCCGAGGCCGCGGAATACGACTTGGCCTCGCTGTTCGAGGCCCGATTCGAGCCTCACTCCCCTCAGCTCGTGTATCTGCGAATGCTGTGGGAGTTCTACGGCGAGGAACTCGAGGCCGAGGCCGCCGCCGAAGGCGCGCCGCAGATTCACCTCACCAATTTCCAATCAGACGGGCTGTGGCGGGCCCGGCGCATCTTGGACGAGCGCAACGGGGTCCTCATTGCTGACGAGGTCGGCCTGGGGAAGACGTTCTTGGCCGGAGAGTTGATCCGGGAGGCGGTGCAGGATCGTCGTCAACGGGTGTTGGTGATCACCCCTGCCACGCTGCGCGACGGGCCGTGGCGGGCATTCGTTCATGAGCACTTGTTGGCGGTGGAGCTCGTGTCGTACGAGGAGCTGATGGCCGACAGCCGCCTAAACCCCGAGCACACAACTGCCATCAAGCTGAAAGCTGCCATCAACGAATACGCCATGGTGGTGATCGACGAGGCCCACAACCTACGCAATCCTGGCACCCAGCGGGCTCACGCGCTGCGCCAGCTGTTGGCAGGATCGCCTCCCAAGGAGCTGGTGATGCTCACCGCTACTCCGGTGAATAACAGCCTGTGGGACTTGTATCACCTGCTGGGCTACTTCTTACGCAGCGATGCTGTGTTTGCCGATGCTGGCATTCGCTCTCTGCGCGACCACTTCGCCAAAGCGATGGCTCTCAACCCCGACGACCTCACCCCCGAGCATTTGTTCGACGTGCTGGACGCGGTGGCGGTCCGCCGAACCAGGTCGTTTGTCAAGCGCTTCTACCCCAATGACACCATCAAGGTCGGCGGGCAAGAACGGCAGATCGTCTTCCCCACTCCCCGGGTCCACAAGGTGGACTACAACCTCGACGAGGTGATGCCCGGTTTCTTCGACCGGTTTGCCGATGCGCTCGATCCCGACGCCAGCGTCGAAGATCCCGGCGTGCTCACGATGGCTCGGTATTCGCCATCGCAGTTTCGTTTAGACCATGAGGAAGATGCTTACGAGAAACAGCTTGCCGGGCTGTTGCGATCTGGATTGCTGAAGCGTTTCGAGTCTTCGCCCTATGCCTTTGCTGAGACCTGTGAGCGGATGGCCAAGAGCCATGACACCTTTCTGTCGCTGCTCGACAACGGCCGGGTAGCCACTGGCGACGCTTTGGCCGACTGGATCGCCACCGACTCCGACGAGATGGACGAAGATCAGGTCGACACCTTCCTGGGCGGAATCGTCGGGGTGTCCGATGACGCGGCCGAGTACGACCTCGAACATCTCCGAGAATACGTGGACCGAGATCGAGACCTGCTGAGGTCGTTCGTTGCCGAGGCCCGCACCGTCACCCGCGCAGATGATCCCAACCTGAACGCCTTGGTTGAAGAGCTGGCCCAGATCTCCGCCGATGCCGCTGCTGAAGGTATCGGCCCCGACGACGTGCGCGATCGGGGCAAGGTATTGATCTTCAGCTATTACGCCGACACCGTCGCCTGGGTTTTTGAGCATCTGGTTTCCACTGTTGAAGCCGATGAGCGCCTGGCTCCCTATCGAGGTCGCATCGCCTCGCTAGCGGGCAACTCCGGCTCGGGGAGCAAGGAGCGAGTGCTGTGGGGGTTCGCCCCCAAGACCACCGATGCCCCCGAGGGCGCCGATGAAGACCTGTTCGACATTGTGGTGGCCACCGACGTGCTGGCCGAGGGGGTTAACCTCCAGCAGGCCCGTCACATCATCAACTACGACCTGCCCTGGAACCCGATGCGGCTGGTACAGCGCCATGGCCGCATAGATCGCATCGGCTCGCTCCACACCGAGGTGTTCCTGCGCTGCGTGTTCCCCGACGATCGCCTCGACGACCTGCTCGGTCTCGAAGAGCGACTGCACCTGAAGATCGCCCAGGCTGCCGCCAGCATCGGCGTTGGCGAGGTGCTGCCCGACCAAGTTACCCAAGTCGAGACCAACTTCACTGAGACCAAAGAGGAAATCGACCGTCTTCGCAACGAAGACGCTGAGTTGTTCGAACGAGGCGGCACCGCCCGAGGCGTACTGTCGGGCGAGGAGTTCCGCCAAGAACTGCGCCAAGCCCTTGAAGACTCCGACCTGGCCCGCCAAATCAAGTCCCTCCCCTGGGGCTCAGGCTCAGGCATGGCCGTGGCAAGCCCCGATGGCCACCCCGGCTACATCTTCTGCGCCCGAGTAGGCGACCACCCCAAACCCCTATTCCGCTTTATCGAAACCGGCTCCGATGCGGACAGTTCCGTGGTAGACGAAACCTTGGCTTGCCTCCACAAAGCCCGCCCCCCAGATGGTTTCGGCACCGACCGCCAATTGGACGACGCCACCATCCAAGCCGCCTTCACCGCCTGGGAGACCGCCCGCGCTCACATCGTGGAGCGGTGGAACTTCATGTCCGACAAAGCCAACCTAGAACCCAAAATCCCACCCCGCCTCCGCCGTGCCGCCGACATCCTCCGAGAGCACTCACCCCCCGACCTCACCCAAGAAGACCTTGACCGCGCTATAGACACCATCAACGCCCCCTACCCCGAACGCACCATCCGCACCCTCCAAGCCGCTATCAGCAACATCGAAGACCCTGCCCAGCAAGCCCAAAACATCCTCAACACCATCCACCACCTAGGCCTACAGCCCTACACACCCCCCACCCCCCTCCCCGAAATCCACAAAACCGACGTCCACCTAGTCACCTGGCTAGCACTGACCTGAGTAGCTGAGTGATTCCGCAGAGGAATCCACCGACTCCAGCGAGGAATATCGCTGTGTAGCCTCCCAGGGTGGATGGCTACCGAGGAGGTTGCACCCTGGTAGAAGGGCACGGCCCGGAGCGGGGTTGGGCTTCGCTCCGGGCCGTTGGGGGGTGGGTGGTGGTCGGGACCGGCGTCGATCCGGTGACCTTCCGCTTTTCAGGCGGACGCTCTGCCAACTGAGCTACCCGACCATGTTCTGTTGTGCGGTCCCGACGGGATTTGAACCCGCGACCTCCGGCTTGACAGGCCGGCGTGCACTCCAAACTGCACCACGGGACCATGCTGTGGGGCTTATGCACTCTACTCGCGCGCCGGGTGGACTGTTCTACTCGAATTTCCGCCTGGGAGCTTCGGGTGGCCAGGCCCTCGGGATCGAAGTTGGGTTCGCCCTGGAGTTGGGTGATCCGCAGGGCGATCTGATCGACATGGCTCTGCTCGATCATTGAAATTCCACTATTGTATAGCAGAATTTCAAGGATAAACTGGCCGAGTGCCATTGATTGCTCGGTCGGTTGACACGCAGAGGCTGCGCGAGGCGATTTCGCATGCTCCGGTGACGTTGCTCACCGGTCCTCGTCAGGCAGGGAAGTCCACTCTGGCGGGCCAGACCGTTAGCTCGTCGCCGGCTGCGTTCTTCGACCTTGAAGATCATCGCGACCTCGCCCGTCTCGCCGAGCCGACGCTGGCTCTGCGCGACAACGGCGAGACGATGGTCATCGACGAGGCCCAGCGGATGCCGGAGTTGTTCCCCACGCTTCGCGTACTCGTGGATGAGAACCGCAGGCCGGGCCGGTTCGTAGTGCTGGGCAGCGCGTCTCCCGATCTGGTCGGCCTCGGCTCGGAGTCGTTGGCCGGCCGGGTGACGTTCATGGAGCTCGGGGGCTTTCGGCTCGACGATGTCGGCCCTGAGCGTCTCGACGACCTGTGGCTGCGAGGGGGCCTGCCGGAGTCCTTCGTGGCGGCCACCGATGAGGCGTCCAACCGGTGGCGCGACGATTACATCTCCACTTTCTTGGAGCGCGATCTGGCCGCTTTGGGCTTCAGGTTCCCGGCCACGACGATGCGGCGATTCTGGACGATGCTGGCCCATTATCACGGGCAGACCTGGAACGGGGCCCGCATCGCCCGGTCGATCGATGTCTCGGAGTCGACCGTGAGACGCTATGTCGACGCGCTGAGCGATGCCTTGGTGGTCCGCCAACTGCGGCCGTGGTTCACCAACATCTCGAAGCGCCAGGTCAAATCGCCTCGGGTCTACATCCGCGACTCGGGCCTGCTGCACCGCCTGCTCGGGATTTCCACGATGTACGACCTCGAGCGATCCCCGATGCTCGGCGCGAGCTGGGAGGGCATGGTGGTCGAGCAGATCCTCACCAGGTTCGCCTCCGCCGACCCAACCTACTGGTCGACCCATGGAGGTGCGGAGCTTGACCTGCGCCTGGAGACCGACGGACGGGTCCTCGGATTCGAGATCAAGCGCACGGCCCAGCCAGCGGTCACGAAGTCGATGCACATCGCCCTGGCCGACCTCGAACTCGACCACCTTTTCGTCGTGTACGCCGGCCCCCATCGCTTCGCGCTCACCGACCGCATCACCGCCATCGGGGCGGCAGACCTCCTGACCGCTCAAGATCCCTTGTCCGCGCCCTAGCGCTCCGGATTCGATGCGGGTGGCAGGGCGCCGTTGTCCAGGGCGCACCCTGTGTCGTTTTCTCCGAAGGCGAACCATGAAGCCCAAGGGTCTTCGACACCGCGATGCGCGACCGCGGCTGAAACTAGCACCCCCAACGGGATTCGAACCCGTGTTACCGCCTTGAAAGGGCGGCGTCCTAGGCCGCTGGACGATGGGGGCTCTCGACCCGCGAGGGCCGATTTACGTTAGCAGCCCTCCTTAGAGGAACCGCATCGAAAAACAGATACCATGACCTTGACCGCGAAAGGAGCACGGGGTGGAGAACGAAGTCTGGCGCTGGCTGTGGACTTGCTCCGCGGTGGTCTTCTCCCTGGCCGAGGTGTTCACCGCCGGGTTCTTCCTGCTCCCCTTCGCCATCGGCGCGGCCGCGGCCGCAGTGCTGGCCTGGGTGGACGCCCATATTCTCTGGCAGTGGCTGGTTTTCTTCGTGGGCAGCGCGGTCAGCTTCGTCTACTTGCGCCGGTTCGTCAGTCGCCTCGACAAAGATGAGCAGCCCCGAGTAGGGGCCAGCCGGCTCCTCGACGCCCACGGCAAGATCATCGAAAGGGTGGACGACGACGCGCAGACCGGCATGGTGCGAATCGGGGGCGAGGAATGGCGGGCCTCCGCCGCCGAACCCATCGAAGTGGACACCCGGGTGATGGTCACCCAAATCGACGGCACCCGTCTGGTGGTCGTTCCCGCTCCCCAAGAGCAACCCACTGAGAGCACAGAAAGCTAGGTAGCAGTTATGGAAGCCGTGGTCGCCCTATTCATCATCATCGCGTTAGCGCTCATCCTGATCGCCGCGCTGGGAATCCGCATCATCCGCCCCTATGAGCGGGGCCTCATCGAGATGCTGGGCCGTTACCAGCGCACGGTGGACTCCGGCTTGCGGTGGATCCTCCCGTTCGTGCAGCGCATCAGCAAGGTGGACATGAGAGAGCGGGTCATCGACGTGCCTCCCCAAGAGGTGATCACCAAGGACAATGTGGTGGTAACGGTGGACGCGGTCATCTTTTTTGAGGCCACCGATCCGGTGAAGCTCAAGTACAACGTGGGCAACTTCCAGTTGGCGGTCACCAAGCTGGCCCAGACCAACCTGCGTAACGTGGTGGGCGACCTCGACCTCGACGCCGCCCTCACCTCCCGGGAGCTGATCAACGGCAAGCTGCGCCAGATCCTCGACGACGCCACCGACAAGTGGGGAACCCGAGTGGTGCGGGTAGAGATCCAGCGCATCGAGCCGCCGCCCGACGTCACCGAGGCCATGCACCGCCAGATGAAGGCCGAGCGCGACCGCCGGGCCATCGTCACCGAAGCCGAGGGCGACAAGCGCTCAGCCATCTTGCGCTCTGAAGGTCTCAAGCAAAGCCAGATTCTGGAAGCCGAGGGCGAGGCCGAGGCCATCAAGCGGGTGGCCGACGCCGAGCGCTATCAGTTCGAGACCGTGGCCTCCGGTGAGGCCAACGCCATCGAGTTGATTTTCGGCGCCATCCACACTGGCGACCCCACTCCTGACCTGATCGCCATCCGCTACCTGGAGGCACTGAAGAGCGTGGCCGACGGCCAGGCCACCAAGATCTTCTTGCCCCTCGACACCAGCGGCCTCACCAACGCCATGGCCTCTCTCTCCGAGATCGCCCGGGCCGGCCAGGGAGAACCGGCGGCCCGAGCTGTCGAGGAATAGCCAACTACAATTCGGAGGCCGACGCCTCCACCAGGTGCTCTAGCAGCCAACCCAGGTACCAGTAGGCCGATCGGGCCACCGATTCGGCGTCGGCCTCGTCGGTTTCTTCAAACTCGTCGTCTTCGGTGACCTCCAAGCGGGTGCCCAGCACCAGCCGGATGTCGTTGACCGCCCCCATCCAAGCAGCCAACTGCTCTTGGTCCAACGCCGTGGCCTCGGCCAGCTCGGCCACGATGTCCAAGCGGGCCAGGCGCTTGGACACCAGCTCGTCTCGCACCATGTCCCGGTACTCGGCCTCGGCCTCGGCATCGTCGGGCCGGGCAGTGGGAAACAACCGAGTGAGCATCTCGTCGTTGGGGTCGTCGGCCAGCAGCGACCGCAGATCGGGAACGATGGCGGCGATCAGCGCCCGCTCCTCTTCTCGCAGGTTGAGTGAGTACGTCCCGTCGCCGTTGGGCACCACCGGCTGTCGCGGTGCCATCAGGTCCCATTCCTTAGCGCAGGCACAGACAATTGGCCCATCAGTCGTCGTGCTCCATGGTGGCCCACAGGCCGTACTCATGCAGGCGAAAGACGTCCATCTCCGCCTTCTCCTTGGGGCCGTCCGACACCACGGCCCGCCCCTTGTAGTGGACATCGAGCATCAGCTGGGTGGCCTTCTCTTTGCTGTAGCCGAACAGCTTCTGGAACACGAAGGTCACATACGACATCAGGTTGATGGGGTCGTTCCACACGATCACCTTCCACGGCCGGTCGGGCCGCACGTCGGTGTCATCGGTGGTTTCCCTCACCTCCGACGGGGCGATCTCGACGGGCGCAGCGGGAGCCATGGCGGCAGGGGCAACTTCGACAGGGGCGGGCGGACTCATGCAGGCACCGCCTGGGCAATGTCGGCCTCGACCCGCACCAGCGGGCCCCTTGCGTTAAGCCAGAAGAACACGGTGACTATCCACAGTAGGGCGGCGCCAGCGATGTGGGCGCCCACCAGCAGCACCGGCACACCGGTGAAGTACTGCACGTATCCAATGAGCCCTTGGCCCAGCGCCACCCCCAACACGGCCCGCCCCCACCGCTGGACTCGCTCGGGAGCGCCCCGCTGGCGCAGCCACCACACCATTCCGGCCAGCACCACCAGCAGCGCCACCACCGTGGTCCCGTGAATCTGGGCCACGTCCCTCACGGCCACGTCGATGCGCTCAGCATCCTCATCACCGCTGTGCGGCCCGGCGCCGGTCACGATGGTGCCGGTCACGATCACCACCGAGGTGAGCGCCACCACCCCGTTGCCCAGCCAATGGGGGCGGGGTCGGGGCTCGCGTTGGCGCTCATAGTCCTCCGAGGCTCGCCACAGCAGCACCACTGCATTCCACAGCAGCACCATCGACAGCAAGAAGTGGCCGATCACCAGCGCCGGGGGCAGCTCGTACAGCACCACCAGGCCCCCCAGCACGATCTGGGCCAGCACTCCGGCCACCAGGCCCCACGACAGCCATACCAAGTCGGCTCGCCTCGGCTTCCGCCAATGGGAGCCCAAAACAGTGGCGATGACAATGGCCGACACCAGCCCGGTGATGAGGCGGTTGATGAACTCGATCATGGCGTGGGTCTCCAGCGGTGCCACCAGCTGGTCGTTGTCGCACGCTGGCCAATCGGGGCAGCCCAACCCTGAGCCGGTGAGCCGGACCGCGCCCCCGCTCACGATGATCAACGCCAAAAGGGCCAGCGCCCAGATGGTGATCTTGCGGTAAGTAGCGGGGGAGACCCGGGGTTGGATCACGTTTCGAATTGTACGGGTCGTCTGTGACAGTCGGTCATGCCGAGTCGATGGTTTTCGGGGCTTTCGCAACGGAAAAAGCGCCCTCCCGATACCTTGGCCTGCCCCGCGCCGAAACCGTACTCTGGGCAGGTCATGGGTGTTGCCCGCTTGTCTCCTCGCAGCCGCACGCGCACCGCGCGGGCCTACGTGGCGCTCACCAAACCCCGCATCATTGAGCTGCTGCTGGTTACCACGGTGCCCACCATGGTGGTGGCCGACCGGGGCATCCCCTCGGTGTGGCTGATGGTGGCCACCGTTGTCGGCGGCACACTCGCTGCCGGTGGCGCCAACGCCATCAACATGTACGTAGACCGCGACATCGACCGGCTCATGGAGCGCACCAAGAACCGCCCCTTGGTCACCGGGGAGATCGTCCCCTCGCGGGCCCTGGTCTTTGCCATCGCCCTTGAGGTGCTGGCCTTTATGTGGCTGTGGGGCTTTGTGAACCTGCTCAGCGCGGTTCTGGCGGTGTCGGCCACCGCCTTCTACGTGTTCGTGTACACGATGTGGCTCAAGCGCACCTCCACCCGCAACATCATCATCGGCGGGGCCGCCGGGGCGGTGCCGGTGCTGGTGGGCTGGTCGGCGGTCACCAACAGCCTGAGTTGGGCCCCGCTGGTGCTGTTCGGCGTGATCTTCTACTGGACGCCGCCCCACTTCTGGGCCCTGGCCATCCGCTATCGCGACGACTATCGGGCGGCCAACGTGCCCATGCTCCCCGCAGTGGCCAGCACCCGCACCACCGCAGTGCGGATGATCGGCTACACCGTGGTGCTGTGGGGGCTGTCGGTGCTGTTCAGCGCGGTGGGCGAGATGGGGCTGGTGTACTTGCTGAGTTCCGTGGTGCTGGGCGCGGTGTTCTTGTATTTGGCCGTGGAGGTGCTACGCACGAAGGAGACCGCGTCGGCGATGCGGCTGTTCTCCTACTCCATCACCTACATCACGCTGTTGTTCGCTGCGATGGCCGTCGATCAGGTGGTTCGCACCGGTGTTTGATGCAGATTTCCGCCGATCCCCGGTGCCCATTGGGCAGAGTTGTCTGATGCGAGAACGGACACAGGCGATGTGTAGAGTTCGCTCGCACACTTGCCTTCGTGGAGCACGATGACCCTCACCGAAACGAGGCCCGAAACGGAAGCGGTCGCGGCAGGCGACGACGTGAGGCCGGCGACCCAGTCGTCGGCCCCTCAGTGGACCCCGCCCACCGGTCTCGCCGGCATTCTCAGCACCGGGGATCACCAGGTAATCGGTCGCCTCTACATCGTCTTTTCCCTGCTCCTCTCGGGTTTGGCTCTCACCCTCGGAATGCTGATCGGCATAGAGCAAGCCGACATCGATGGGGGCTTCGGGGTGTTCGGCCAGGCCAATGAACTCTTCCAGGTCTTCGGCCTCTACCGGACCACGCTGATTCTCTGCGGCTTGGTCCCGCTGTTTCTGGGTTTGGCCACTGCGATAGTGCCCCGCCAACTCAGCGCCTCCTCGGTGGCCTTCCCCCGGGCGGCGGCCGCCGCCTTCTGGACCTGGCTCGTGGGCGCCATCGCCCACATTGCCGCCACCTTCTCCTATGGCGGCCTGGGCTCGCTCGAGGCCGAAGCTGCCCGCGGGCAGTCGGTAGAGCTCACCGTGCTGTCGCTGGGCATGATCGGGGTGGGCCTGCTGGTGGGGGCCGGCGTGATCTTCACCACCTTGGTCACCCAGCGCCCCGCCGGGATGGACCTGCTCCAGATGCCCTCCTTCTCGTGGTCGATGCTGGTGGCCACCGGCGTGTGGCTGTTCTCGCTACCGGTGCTGCTGGCCAATCTGGTGGTCTCCTGGGTGGACATGCGGGGAGGCGACTCCCTGGGCTTCGGCGGCGGAGACGCGCCGTTCGAGATGGTGGCCTGGGCGTTCGACGCTCCTCAGGTGTACGCCTGGACGATCCCGCTGCTCGGCATCACCGCCGAGGTGTTCACCGCCGCCCACCGCAGCAGCCCCAAGCTGTTCGAGCCCATGGCCTTCATCGTGGGCGCCTTCGGGCTCCTGTCCTTTGGCGCTTGGGCCCAGAGCTTCTTCGACAGCGCCGACCCGTTGGCCCAAGACGCCCACGTTGTGACCAACGAGGTGGTGTTCACCGCGTTCGCATTGGCCATCGCCTTGGTGGTCTTGGCCTACGGCGGCTGGCTGGCATTCAACGCCTACTCTGCCGGGGAGCGTCCCCAGATCACCCCGCAGTTCGCACTGGTCACGCTGTCGGGGGCGCTGCTGACTGCTGCGGTTGTCGCCGGTGTGCTCCGGGTGGCCGAGCCCGCTCTGGGTGTGCTGCGGGAGGCCGACAGCGACATCTGGCGAGGGTTCTTCGACGCCATGGACGATCTGGAGGGCTCCAGCCTGGTCACCGGGCTGATGAACTTTGCGTTGTTGGGCGCGCTGCTGGCTGCGGTAGCCGGCCTCTTCCATTGGGCGCCTGCACTGTTGGGGCGCCCCCTCAACGCGCCGCTGGGATTCTTGGCGGTGCTCCCGCTGGCCGGGGGTGCCATTTTGGTGGGGGCCACCGATGCGCTGGGCGGGTTCTTCGAACAGCCGGCCCGGCCCTACGCCGCGGGCAATCCGCCTTACGGTCCCGGCCACTTTGATGAGATCGACGCCCTCGGCTTTGTGGAGGCGCTCAACGTGATCGGGCTGATCGGCTACATCGCGGTTTTGGGCGGTTTGGCGCTGGTGGCGCTGAACGTGGCTCGCAGCCTCGGTGGGGCGCCGATGGACGAGGCCGAGCAAGGGGAGGGCGCCTGATGGCTGATATTGCCGTAGGCACGCCGCTGGCCGCACCGTTGCCCCGTCAGCGCACCCTGCTGGTGGGCACGGTATTCGGTACCGCCGCCTCGCTCATGTACTTCGCCGCCCTGCTGGCGGTTTACCTGCGGGAGCGCTCTGATGCGCTTTCCGACGGCGGGGATTGGATCCCGTCGAGCGCCAACGTCCAGTTGGCCCCGCCCACGGTGGCGGCGTGGACCATGCTCATGTCGGTGGTCACCATGCAGTGGGCGGTGTACTCCATCGCCCGCGACGACCGCACCCACGCCATCATGGCCACCGCGCTGACCACTCTGTTCGGCATGTCGGTGGTGGTCACCACCTCGTTCCAGTACACCGACATGGGGCTGGTGGCCGACGAGTCGATCGCCGCCACGTTGATATACGTCATCTCAGGGTCGCACTTGGCCATGATCGGCATTGGCCTGGTGTTCCTGCTCCTCATGGCCTTTCGGGCTTTGGCCGGCCAGTACAGCAGCCGCCAGACCGACGGGTTCGTGGCCGCGTCCATCTACTGGTACGCCGTTGTATTCGTCTATGTCGTCATCTGGACGGCGATCTTCGTGCTGAAGTAGGCCCTGGTGTTCACCCCCGGCTTCCGCTTGTTCTTCGGCTTCACTCTGGCCGCAGTGGCCGCCGCCGCCGTCTACGGCGTGGCCAGCGGCAGCGCGGGCGAAACCGAGTACTTCGCGGTGCTCAACGTGGAGACCTGGGTGGGCGTGCTCAGCCTCGGCTACAAGGGCGGCATCGGCGACCACGTGGGCTACGTGGTGCTGATGGGCTTCGCGGTGCTCTCCGCGCTGGTGGCCCTGTTCCTGGTGGCCTTCCGAGACGCCGACGCCGAGTCGGTGGGCGAGCTGATGGACGACGGCCAAACCCCTGAGCCCCAAGCCGACCTCGAAGCCAACTACTGGCCGGCCGTGGCCGCCTTCGGAGCGGGAGCGATGATCGTGGGGTTGGTGACCCACGCCACCATCTTCGTGATCGGGCTGGTGATTGTGGGGGCGGCGGTATTCGAGTGGATGCTCGCCGCCTGGGCCGACCGGGCCACGGCCGATCCGGTGGTGAACCGCAACCTGCGCAACCGCATAATGCGCCCCATCGAGTACCCCGTGACCGCGGCAATCGGCGTGGCGGTGCTGATACTGGCCCTGTCCCGGGTGTTCTTGACCGTGTCTAAGTTCAGCGCGGTGATCGTAGCCGGGGTCTTGGCCACCGTGATCTTCTTCATCGCTGTGGTGTTCGCAGTCGCCCCCAAGATCAGCCGGTCGGTGATCGCCGGAACCGTGGCTTTGGTGTGTGTCGGCGTTCTGGTTGCCGGGGTGGTCACCGCGGCAATGGGCTCGCGCGACTTCCACCACAAAGGGCCGGCCTACGAGCACGGCGAGCCCGCGGCCGAAAACGGAGGCCATTAGTGATGGCGCTCACGCGGATGAGGGGCGGTGTCCGATGAGTGGGCGGGCCAGGGGACTGGTCTGGCTGTCCAGCCTGCTGGTGATCGCGGGCACCATCGCTTTGATCGTGGTGGCCATCGTGGTGGACAAAGACCACCCGCTGTCCACGCTGTCGCCCGTCGGCCGCCAGGGCCGCGACATCGCCGAGCTGATCAACCCCATCTTCATCGTGGCTGGCGTGGTGTTCTTCTTGGTCCAAGGGGCGGTGCTGGCCCTGTGGTGGCGCTATCGGGTTGCGGGTTCGGAAACCGGCGATGGCGAGTACGGCTACTACGACGACGACGAGTTCCCCGACCAGACCCACGGCAACAACCGCCTCGAGATCGCCTGGACCATCGTGCCGACCGTGCTGTTGGCGGTGATCTCGGTGTTCACGCTGGTGGCCCTGTTCGCGCTCGACGATGTGAAGGCTTCCGACGAGGACATCACCGTCACCGTGATCGGCCAGCAGTGGTGGTGGGAGTACCAGTACCACCTCGACGGCGACACCGACACCCCACCCGATTTCGTGACCGCCAACGAGCTGGTCATCCCCGTCGGGGTGGACGTGGCCTTGGACATCAAGTCCCGCGACGTGATCCACTCCTTCTGGATTCCCAAGCTGAACGGCAAGCGCGACGCGGTTCCCGGCCGCTCCCACGACTGGGTGATCCAATCCGAAGAGCCCGGCCGCTTCCGGGGGCAGTGTACGGAGTTCTGCGGTCTGTCCCACGGCTACATGAAGATGGTGGCCGTGGCCCTGCCCACCGCAGAGTTCCACCAGTGGAAGAACAACCAGATGACCCCGGCTGAGGCCCCGGCCGAGGGCACGCCCGAGGGCGAGGGCTGGGCGACGTTCAGCCAGCAGTGCGCAAGCTGCCACGTGGTCAACGGGCTCACCTCGGCAGCCAACCGAGGCGGGGCCGCTGATTCGCCCCCCGACGACTGGGACATCTACGGCGAGCACAACGGCGGCAGCGCCGGCCCGGTGCTCACCACCGAGCTGGTGGCCGGCGCAGCGCCCAACCTGACCCACCTGATGACCCGAGGCACCTTCGCCGGGTCGGCCTTCGATCTCTATCTCAACGCCGGCGACCACATCCCATACCTGGAGCTAGCCGACAGCGGCACGCTCAACCGGGGAGAACTGGAAGCCTGGATCTACAACGCCCCCCAGCGCAAGCCGGCCGACGCCGACGATCTCCGGGGCATGCCCGCCCGCACCGGCCTGAGTCCGGACGACATCGACGATGTCGTTGCCTTCCTGTCCACCCTCGACTGATTGTGATTGCGAAGAGCCGATGACCATCACCGACCGCACAATCACCGCCCCCGAGGAAACCCTCGCGCTGCCGGCCGGCCCGGCCATCGCCCATCGCCCCCTCGGCATCTTCACCCGGCCTCAGGGCAGCGAGGGCTGGAGGAGCTGGCTGTTCACCGTAGACCACAAGCGCATCGGCATCATGTACGGCGCCGCGGCCCTGTTCTTCTTCCTGGTGGGTGGCGCCGAGGCCTTATTCATCCGCCTCCAACTCGCCACCCCCAACGGCTCGGTCATCGGGGCTGGCACCTACAACGGAGTGTTCACCATGCACGGCGTGACCATGGTGTTCCTGGTGATCATGCCCATGGCCGCGGCCTTCGCCAACTACCTGCTCCCCTTGCAAGTGGGGGCCCGAGACGTGGCCTTCCCGCGCCTCAACGCCTTTAGCTTCTGGTGCTTCCTGGCCGGCGGTCTGCTGCTTACCTCCTCGATCCTCGTCGGCGGCTGGTTCCAGAACGCGCCCGACGGCGGCTGGTTCGCCTACGCCCCCAACACCGGGCTGCTCTTCTCGCCCTCCAAGGGCATCGACTTTTACGCCGTCGGGTTGCAGATATTGGGTATCGCATCGCTGGTGAGTGCCATCAACTTGATTGTCACTGTCTTGAATATGCGAACGCCGGGTATGAGCTTTTTCAGGATGCCGGTGCTCACCTGGATGTTGCTCATCACCCAGTTCCTGTTGCTGTTCGCCCTCCCGGTGATCACCGTGGCCCTGTTCCTGTTGATGTTCGACCGGCTGTGGGACGCCAACTTCTTCAACGTGGAGGCGGGGGCCGATCCGCTCCTGTGGCAGCACCTGTTTTGGATATTCGGCCATCCCGAGGTGTACATCCTGATATTGCCCGCCTTCGGGATCGTGTCGGAGATCATCCCCACGTTTTCCCGCAAGCCGCTGTTCGGCTACCACTTCATGGTGGCCTCCGGCATCGCCATCGGCTTCATGGGCTGGGGGGTGTGGGCCCACCACATGTTCACCTCCGGCGTGGGGCCGCTGTCGGTGGCCGCGTTCTCGGTGTCCACCATGTTCATCGCCGTGCCCACCGGGGTGAAGATCCTCAACTGGCTGGCCACCATGTACCGGGGTCGATTGCGATTTACCACCCCCATGCTCTACGCCGTGGGCGTGGTGTCGATGTTCACCATCGGCGGGCTCTCGGGGGTGACCCACGCCATCGCGCCCTCCGACACCCAGCAAACCGACACCTATTACATCGTGGCCCACTTCCACTATGTGATCTTCGGCGGGGCGCTGCTCGGGCTGTTCGGCGGCTTCTACTATTGGTGGCCCAAAGCGTTCGGCTACAAGCTCAGCGAGGCGTGGGGCAAGGCCAGCTTCTGGGTGATGCTCATCGGGTTCAACTTCACGTTCGGCCCCATGCACATCCTCGGCTTGCAGGGCATGTCCCGGCGCATCGCCACCTATCGGGCCGACGAGGGCTTTGCCCTCTGGAACATGGTGGCCACCATCGGGGCGTTCGTGATCGCCGTAGGGGTGGCCATGTTCTTCTGGAACGTGTACGTGAGCACCCGGAACTGGCGGCGGGCCGGTCGGCCCGATGTGGGGCCCGACCCGTGGGACGCCCGGGGACTGGAGTGGATGACGGCCTCCCCGGTTCCCGAGCACAACTTTGACGAGGACATTCAGGTGGACCGCCTCGACCACTTCTGGCACCGCAAGTACGGCAAAGACGAGAGCGGCCGGGTGGTGAGGGCCGCTCCCACCTCGGAGATCGCGCACGACGGAAGCAACACCAACGTGCATCTCCCGTCTCCGTCGTACTGGCCCATCGTTCTGGGCGGGGGCATCCTGCTGGTGGGCTACGGCATCATCTACAACTTGTGGCTGGCCGCCGCCGGACTGGTGTTCCTGATCGGGGCCATCTACGGCTGGATTCTGGAGCCGGCCGACGACCCCGACGCCGCCGGCCACCACGACGATCACCATGACGACGATGACGGCGGCGACCATGGCGACCCCGACAGCAACGGCGGACCCAACGGCGAGTCGGCGTCGGCTGAGACCGAGGAGGAGGCGACCGTTGGCTGAGACAATGACCGCCGAGGCGCCTGCTCATACCGAGGAGCACCACACCAGCACAGGCTTGTCCAACGAGAAGCTGGCCATGTGGGTGTTCCTGGGCTCGGAGTGCCTGCTGTTCTGCGGGCTCATCTCCACTTACATGTTCAACAAGGGGCGCATCGGCGACGACGACGTCGGCCCCAACGACGTATTCGACATCCCGTTCACCTCGGTCAGCTCGTTCGTGCTCTTGATGAGCTCGCTGACCATGGTGTTTGCGGTGTCGTCCATCGCCCGGGGCGACCTGCGGGGCAACCGCATCTGGCTGGCCACCACCGCCGCGCTGGGGGCCACCTTCGTGGCCGGGCAGGTGTACGAGTTCACCGCCTTCTACAGCGAAGGCCTCGGGTTCACCACCAACCTGTTCGGCTCTGCCTTCTACGCCCTAACCGGATTCCATGGCGCTCACGTCACCATCGGCATCGTCATGCTGATGTCGCTGCTCGTGATGTCGATGCGGGGCAACCTCGGCCCGGAGCGGGCCGAGACAGTGGAGATCATCGGTTTGTACTGGCACTTCGTCGACATCGTGTGGATCGTTATCTTCACGATCGTGTACCTCTTCCCGCAATAGGATTCGTCATGGCTACCGTCACCCCAGACTCCCCAGACACGGCTCACGCTCCCGAGGAGCACGCGTCTGCGGGCGGGCACGCCCATCCATCCAACTGGCTCTATGTCAAGGTGGCCATCTACCTCGCGCTGCTCACCGCGTTCGAGGTGTTCACCTACTTCGAGACGGTGCACGGGTGGGGCGACACCGCCATCATCATCATGCTCGTGATCATGATGCTGCTGAAGTTCTTCTTGGTGGTGGCCTTCTTCATGCACCTGAAGTTCGACTCTCCGATCTTCTGGCGCTTATTTGTCTTCGGTCTGATATTGGCTATGGCGGTGTACATGGTCATGTTGACAGCATTTCGGTTCTGGTAGACCACGATGGCCCAACTACGCGATGAGGCCCGCCGCTTTGGGCTCACCGCATTCCGCTTCTGGTAGACGGCCATGGCCTTTGCCGCCGACACCGATATCTGGCGGTACCAGCCCCATGCCGAGGTGTGGATAATTCTGCTGGCCGCCATTGCCATGGCCTGGTACGCGGCCCGGATCATCGCCCCCAAGGCCGCCCCCATCGGCGAGCCCCCCTTCGCCCGCCATCACAAACTGGCCTTCGTCGGGGCGATGGTGTTGCTGTGGGTGGCCAGCGATTGGCCGATGCACGACATCTCCGAGGAGTACCTGTACTCGGTCCACATGATCCAGCACCTGCTCATCACCCTGGTGGTGCCCCCGCTGCTGTTGGCCGCCATTCCCGAATGGCTGGCCCGGTTGGCGCTCAGCGGCGACGGCAGCGTGGGGGTCTGGGTACGGCGGCTGGCCCGCCCGGTGGCCGCCGGGCTCCTGTTCAACTTCATGGTGGCGGTGAGCCACATTCCCTGGGTGGTGAACACCTCGGTGGAAAGCGGCGCCCTTCACTACTTCGTACACCTGTTGCTGTTTGGCACCGCAGTATTGATGTGGATGCCGGTGTGTGGCCCGATCCCCGAGCTGCACATGCGCGAACCGGGCAAGATGGTCTACTTGTTCTTGATGTCGGTGGTGCCCACCGTGCCCGGAGGATTCCTGACCTTCGCCCAGGGGGCGGTTTACAGCGCTTATGACCACGATGTGCGCCTGTGGGGCATCGGCCTTCAGGCCGACCAGCAGGCCGCCGGGCTCATCATGAAGTTGGTGGGCGGGATGTATCTGTGGACGTGGATCGGGGTGCTGTTCTTCCGCTGGGCCGGAAAGCAGCAGCGGGACAATTCCCAGATGCGCGTGGTGACCACCGTTCCCTCCGGCCCCATCGCCGCCGACACCCGAGTTACGGTCACGTCCGGTTCCAACGGCTCCAACTCCACTAACGGGTCTCGATGATCGATCTGCGCCTGGTGCGCAACGAGTACGACGCAGTGCGGGCCGGGCTGGTCCGCCGGGGAATCGACCTGTCCGAGCTGGAGCAGGTGGCGGCCTTGGATGAGCGCCACCGCTATCTCACCACCGAGCGCGATGCGATGCGCCACGAGGTGAAGGAGTTGTCCCAGAAAGTGGGACAGCTCAAGCGCGATGGCCGCGATGCCGAGGCCGACGAGGCTGCGGCCCGGAGCCGCACGCGGGGCGAGCAGGGCAAGGCCCTGGCCGAAGAGGCCGACTCGGTGGCCGCCGAGATCCACGACTTGCTGCTGCACATCCCCAACCTGCCCGCCGCCGATGTGCCCGACGGCGAAGATGAGGGCGACAACCCGGTGCTGCGGGTGGAGAACTTCGACCCCGATGCCTACGGCGAGCACCAGCGGGTGCCCCATTGGGAGTTCGCGGTGGAGGCCGGCTGGCTCGACATGGAGCGCGCTGCCAAGCTGTCGGGGTCCATGTTCGCCATGCTCCGGGGGCCGGGGGCTTCGCTGGCCCGGGCCATGGTTCAATTCGGGCTGAATCGCAACGCCGACCGCTACGAGGAGATTCGCCCGCCCACCCTGGTCCACAGCCAGGTGATGGTGAGCACCGGCCAGCTCCCCAAGTTTGCCGACGACGCCTACTGGCTGGAGCGCGACGACCTGTGGGCCATTCCCACCGCCGAGGTGCCGCTCACCTCTCTGGCCTCGGGCGAGATTCTCGACGAGGCCGACCTGCCCATGAGGATGATGGCCTACACCCCCTGCTACCGCCGGGAGGCTGGTGCCGCGGGCCGCGACACCCGGGGCCTGCTGCGAGTCCACGAGTTCGACAAGGTGGAGATACTGGCCTACGCCACCCCCGATCAGGCCCCAGCGGTCCACGCTGAGATCCTGGAGCGGGCCGAGGCCGCGGTGGCCGAGTTGGGCTTGGCCTATCGCATCGTGGACATCTGCACCGGCGATCTGGGCCAATCCCACCACCGGTCGTGGGATGTGGAGGTGTACGCCCCCGGCGCCGACCAGTGGCTAGAGGTGTCGTCGGTGTCTTGGTACTCCGACTACCAGGCCCGCCGGGCCAACCTGCGCTACCGGCCCACCGGCGAGAAGGGCATCCGCATCCTCCACACCCTCAACGGCTCCGCCCTCGCCGTCCCCCGAGTATGGGCCGCACTCGTGGAGACCCATCGCCAGCCCGACGGCTCCGTAGCCATCCCCGAACCCCTGCGCCCCTACCTGGGCCGCGACGTTCTCTGATTCTGCTCAGCTGGAGATCGCCAATCCGCCGGTGGCGGCGGCCAGACCCAAGGCGAGACTGACAGCGGCGTAGGCGATGGCGCGGGTGCGCCCGAGGGCGGTCAGTTCTACGGCAAGGGTCGACAGTGTGGTAAGCGATCCCAGGCCGCCGACGCCTACCGCAGTCATCACCGGATTGCCGCTTCCAGCTAGAAGGCCGAGGGCGAAGCTGCCCAGTACGTTCACCACAAGGGTGCCCCAGGGCCAGGTGGGGGAGTTGAATCGCCGCGCGGTGGCGGCCCGAAGCAGGGTTCCACCCACTGCCAGCACCGCGAACCCGAGCGCGGTCATCGGGCTTGCCTTATCTGGGTCTTGCGAAGCGCCGCGCCGATCACAGCCAGTGCCACCCCGCCCAACACGGAGACGGCCAGATAGCCGGCGGCGAAACCCCAGTCGTCGTCGCGGGCCATCTGGGCTACGTCCACAGTGAGCGCCGAGAACGTGGTGAGGCTGCCGCAGAAGCCGGTTCCGAGACCGAGGGTGATCGGTAGTTCGGCCCGGGCCGACCAGGCGGCCGACGCCAGATAACCGAGCACCAGACAGCCAATCAGGTTTACGGCCAGGACCCCCCAGGGCCAGATGTCGGTGGCGGGCAGCACTTCGACCAGCGCCCAGCGCGCGCCCGCTCCGGCCAGCCCGCCTATTCCGACAGCAATTGCGGCCCGGGGTGCAAGCGGCAAGCTATGCGCCACCGCTTTCGGCCAGGGGCGGGCCGGAATCGCCGCGGGGCCGGAAGCGGAACCACAGCACGATGCCCACGATTACTGCGAGCAGTACCTCCCAAAGCACAGGCCACCGACCCGGGTCGGTGAACCAGTTGCCCACCCGCTCGGGGATGGCTGCGATGGTTCGCGCGATCGGCAGCACCAACAGGTCGCCCTGGTATTGGATTGCCTCCGACAAGGCATAGCCCACCGCAACAACGGCAGAGGCCGCGGCCAGCCAGGGTCGGGGGATGCGGTGGCGGAACGCCCACAGCAGCACTGCCAGCACCAGGATCGCAGTGGCCAGGCCGAAGCGGTTGCCGCCCACGTCGATGATCCAGTTCTCCAGCCGGATGGACACCCGATTCGAGGCCTCCACGAACGGGTTGTTGGCATTGAAGTCGTCGCGCAGCAGCACTTGGACTTCCCACCAGCCGTAGAACCCCAGCACCACGCCGGCCACCACCAAGAACCCACCCGAGATTTTGTTGATGTGGGGCAGCAGGCGGCGCATGTGGGCGGTGACCCCGGAGTGTCCCATGGCCACCGCCAGAGTCAAGAAGGTGATGACCAAGCCCATCCCCAGCGCGTAGGCCAAGAACCGCACGGTGCCCTCCCACACCCCGTCGGTGCTGAACGAACCGCTGACCGAGCCGAAGAACACCGGGCTGGCGCAGCCCAGCGACACCACCGCATAGGAAACCCCGAACAAAAACATGGAGATCAGGCCCTGGCTGTCGCCTCCTTTGGACAGTCGGGGCACAGAGATTTTGGGTTCGAAACCGGCCAGCATGGCGATGCCCAGCACCACCATGAGCCCGCTGATCACCAGCGTTATCCATGGACCTCGGTCGGCGATGGTGGAGGTGGAGATGAGCGACGAGGTGAGTGCGCCGATGATTCCGAAGAAGGCCACGAAACCGGCCGTGAGGGTGAGCCCGACCAGCAACCCCCGAAGCACGTTTCGACCGGTGTCGGTTGACTGGTCTTGGCTGCCGATGCCCAGGAAGTAGGCCAGGTAGGCCGGCAGCATGGCGAACCCGCACGGGTTGACGGCGGCGACCAGACCGGCGCCGAAGGGAACCGCCAGGTCGAGGTCGAACACAACCTGAAGGTTACGGGGTCAGATGGGCGTTTATGTGCTCGGTGATCTGATCGGCGGTCAGGCCCCCGGTGTGCTGATAGACGACCTCGCCGTCGGGGGCGATGAACAAAGTGGTGGGCATGCCCAGAATCCCATAGGCGTTTCCGATGGCCGAGTCTGGGTCGACCCCGGTGGCATAGCTGACCCCGGTGTCGGCCACGATCTCCCGGGCTCTGGTGGGGGTGTCGTTGTAGGCCAGACCGACAACGGCGATGTCTGGGCGCTGTTGGTTAATTGACTCCAGGGCGGGCATCTCCGTGATGCACGGCGTACACCACGAGGCGAAGAAATTGAGCACCACAGGACGGTCGAGGAAATCGCCAACGGCAGCGGTGCCCCCGTTGAGCAACTCGAACTCGATTTCCGTTGCTTGGACATCGTCGCCGGCCCCTGAACCACAGGAGCCGGCGACGACGGCGATCAGAACCGCTAGTGCTGCCCGGCGGCACCGCCCGGCCATCAGGCCATACCGGCTGTCAAGCCGAACCAGCCATCAAGCCGGGCGTCGGCCATCAGGCCGAGCGGAGCCGCTCACGCAGGTGTACGGGCACCGGCACCTGGACAAACTCGTCCTCGGGACGGGGCACCTTGGCCGGGCGACCCCGACGACGCTTGCTGGTCAGCACCTTGCCGTTGCGGAACAACTGGCCGCCCCACACTCCCCACGGCTCGCGGCGGGCAATAGCGCCTTCCAGGCACTCAGCCATGACCGGGCACTCGGCGCAGATGGCCTTGGCTCGGGAGATGTTCTGGAGCTCGTCGGAGAAGAAGATCTCCCCAAGCGAGGCGTCGATGGTGCGGCACGCAGCGTCCAAGCGCCAGGGTGCGTTCTCAAAGAGGAGCGCTTCCATGTTGTTCTCCTTTCGGGGGTCTTCGGCTAGGTGCTTTCAGATGGTTGGTTGGGTGGTGGTTACAAACTGAAAAGGCCGCCGGATTTTTCCGGCGGCCTCGGTGAGTATTTGATCCTTGTAGGTGTTCTACGTGGATCCTCCCCGAGGCCTGGTGTTGGCAGTCTTCTGACCAAACACGCATGGTGTGTGATGGGTCGTCCAATAGCCGTGGCCAATTCGGGCCATGTCAGCCATCGCTACGCGCGCAGCTCGGCCTGATTGGCCGATGGCGAGATAGCTCCTGGCGAACATGACCACTACTCAACAGTGTATTGAGCGCGATGTCAATTTATTTCCCGATCAATTTGCTCTCAGAACCGACTACTACAGCCCGGGCTTGATTTCGAACGTCGTCAGCCCGTCGGGGGTGACGTCTTGGCAGGCTTCGCCGATCACCTTGAGATGCACCAGGTGGGCGAAGGTCTCACTGGCGGCCATGTCGCCCCAGGCCCGCTCGCTGAACAGCACCCGCATGAACTCCTCCACGGTGGCGCATCCCAGCTGGCTGCTGGCATGGCGAAGCACATTCAACCGCTCGTGATGGTGGTCGCAGATGTGATCTGCCCTGGCCCCTATATCGGAAAACGGGTGTCCGTGAGCGGGCAGGGCCACGGTGGCCTCATCCAGCGTCTTCATACGGTCCAGCGAGTCGAAGAACTCGGCCAGAGAGTCATCGGTGTCGCTGCGCCCAGCGATGTGCGGCGTGATGGTGGGCAGCACGTGGTCGCCGGAGAACACCGCGCCGTGCTCAGGATCGTAGAGGCAGAGATGATCACCGGTGTGGCCCGGGGTGTGCAGCGCCACCCAGTCCCGACGAGCGAAGCGCACCACTTGACTGTCTACAACCTTTACCGACGGCTTGGGGGTCTGGAACCAGCGAGCGTGGAGGTTGTCCTTGGCTCGGAACCGCTGGATGTACTCCCGGCTGGGCGGAGTCCTCTCGGTTCCCCACGGGGTGAACGAGCGGAAGCTCTCCTCGATTCGCTCAAAGATCTCCTCGTCGGTGGCATTGTCCTCGGCATCGTGGGTTTCTGTGGTCTCGCGGCGATCCCAGATCGGGCGAAAGCTCTCGTGGGTCAAGATGTCGGCTCCGGCCTCTTCTCGAAGCCGCTCGGCACCGCCGAAATGGTCGAAGTGGGAGTGGGTGATGATGGCGGTGTGGACATCGCCGATCTTGTAGCCGGCCCGGCCCAGCCGGTCGACCAGGGCGTTCCAAGAATCAGGACCGGGCAGTCCGGGGTCCACCACCGCCACCCCTCGCTCGTCTTCCATCACGTAGCAGTTCACATGGCCTAGCCCCGGCAGGTTGATGGGCAACATGGTGCGGAGCACACCGGGGACAACCTCGGTGACCTCGGTGGTTGCTTCCTCCTGTTCCTGCTTGCGAGGCCGCTCGGTCACCCACCAGCCTCCGTGGGAATTGCAAAAAACTGTTCGCGGTAGTGGCGGAGCTCATCGAGGCTCTCGCGGATGTCGTCGAGGGCCCGATGGCCCTTGGCCTTCTTGGGTGCCTGCTGAAAGGCCTTGGAGTTCCACCGTCGAGCCAGTTCCTTGATGGTGGAGACGTCGATGGAGCGGTAGTGCAAGAAGTGCTCCACCTCGGGAAGCTGGGCAGCCAAGAAGCGGCGATCGACTCCGATGGAGTTGCCGCACAGCGGCACGGTGCGGGGTTTGTCGATGTGCTCTTTGAGGAAGGCCAGGGTAATCTCGCCCGCAGCTTCCAAGCTGAGCGTGGATGCCTTGATCAGATCCAGCAGCCCGCTCTTGGTGTGCATCTCCACTACCACGTCTTGCATCGAGGCCAATGCCTCAGAGGGGGCCGAAACCACCAGGTCAGGGCCCTCCGCCACCAGCTCTAGGTTGTCATCGGTGATGAGTGTGGCGATCTCCACGATCACGTCGACGGCCGGGTCGAGGCCCGTCATCTCCAAGTCCATCCAAGCCAGCATCTTGAGTTGACCCTAGAGGTTGGGGCCTGAAAAACCTGAGTCGGCGGGTAATCGCCCAGATCGGGAGAAGTGTCGGCTCTGGCCATGTAGTGTCACCGCCGTGTTGGAGATCCCCATTGTCCGCAGCCGCCCTGACCTGCCATTTCCCCGCTACGCCACCGAGGGCGATGCTGGGGCCGACCTCGTGGCCAGCGAAGACGTTGAGCTGGCTCCAGGAGGTGGCCGAGGCCTGGTGCCCACCGGCACGTTCATCGCCATCCCCGAGGGATATGCCGGGTTTGTGCAGCCCCGAAGCGGGTTGGCGCTGCGCCATGGGGTCACCTGTTTGAACACGCCGGGGCTGATCGATTCCGGCTATCGAGGCGAGTTGAAGGTGCTGTTGGTGAACACCGACCCGGCCGAGCCGTTCACTGTGCGCCGCGGCGATCGGATCGCCCAGCTTGTGTTGCAAAAGGTGGAGCAGGCCGACTTCGTGGAAGTGGAGGAGCTGCCCCCGTCTTCACGGGGATCGGGAGGATTCGGCTCTACTGGGGCCTAAGCCGACTTCTGAAGCCAAAGACGGTGCTCGTCGGGGTCGAGCTTCCACGAGTCCACCAGCGATCCGGCGGAAGACTCGAAACGGTCGATTCTGTCGTGGGGGATCGGCTTATCTCCCCGCTGGTCAAGCTGGGCTTCCACGGTCACGATGCCCGCTTTGCTCTGGAAGTCGAATGCCATGGTTCCGTCGGACTGCTCTGGGTCGAGCAGCAGCAACACTGCCTCCTTGATGACCCGGCTGAGGTTGGCGATGTCGTCGGAAGAGAATCCCTGATGGTCGGCCGCGTGGATGGCGGCGATCTCAGCCATGCGGCCGTACCCTTGAGCCGCGGGCACCTCGACTCTCACGCCGCCGCTCACGGTCGTCAGTCGGCGGTCTTCGCCGGTTCCATGTTCTGAGAGTACCAACCAAGCAACAAGACATTGAAAAAAGAGTGCGGGGAGCGCGGCATATATCCTGACTCGATGCTTCGAGTCGGCCTGATTGGCTGTGGGGCCATCGGCTCCGTGGTGGCCCGGGAACTGTCGCAAGGGGCAGTACACGAGGTGGAGCTGACCGCAGTTCTCGATCCTGTTGTCCGTCATCCCCTGAGTGTGGATGATCGGGAATCGCTGCTGTCCCGATCGGATGTGGTGGTGGAAGCCGCTGGCCATGCCGCCCTCCGCGAGCACGGGGTGGCGGTGCGGGAAGCAGGCACCGACCTGCTGGTGGTGAGCATCGGAGCATTGGCCGATGGAGACCTAGAGGCTCGGTTGCGACAGGCCGAGGGCGGGCGACTGTTTCTGTGTACCGGGGCCATTGGCGGCTTCGACATCCTGCGAGCAGCCATGCTCTTTGGGCCGTTGGAGGAGGTGGCCATCACCAGCACCAAGCCTGCGATGGCCCTCAGTCGCCCGTGGATGGACGAGACGATTCAGGATGCGCTGGCCCACGGTACCGAGCCGGTGACGGTATTCGACGGCCCAGCCCGGGAGGCGTGTGCCCTCTTTCCGGAATCGGCCAACGTGACCGCCACCTTGTCGCTGGCCACCGTCGGGTTCGACCACGTGCGGGTGCAGATGGTGGGCGATCCGGCGGCCGCTCGGGTGCGCCACGTAGTGACCGCCTCAGGAGAGGCGGGCACCTACGAGCTGTCGTTCGAGAATGCCGCCTCTCCCGACAACCCCCGCACCAGCGCGGTCACCGCCTATTCGGTGCTTCGGGCGGTGGGCGACTTGCGTCGGCCCTCAGTGTCTTTCCTCTAAGCTGAAGCGATGGTTGACCTGCCGGACCAGTTTGTCTTCAACACCTTTGCCTTTTTGATCTGGGGTGCATTGGTGATGTGGATGTGTGCGGGCTTCACAATGCTGGAGTCCGGCGCGGTCCGCACCAAGAACGCCTCCATGATCTGCCTCAAGAACATCGGCATCTACTCCATCGCGGGCCTGGCGTATTTCATCGTTGGCTACAACCTCATGTACGTAGACGTGGGGGACCTCATCGGCACCTTCGACTTCCTCTACGGGCCGTCAGGTGCCGAGAAAGCCCTGCTCAACGGGGACGAGAGCGCGGTGGGCAGCGTGGTGGACAACGGCTATGCGGTTATGTCCGACTGGTTCTTCCAGATGGTCTTCGTGGCCACCGCCGCATCCATCGTGTCCGGGGCCATTGCCGAGCGCATCAAGATGTGGTCGTTCTTTGCGTTCACCCTCGTGTTGACCGCATTCATCTATCCCATCGTGGGTTCCTGGACCTGGGGAGGCGGCTGGCTGGCCCAAGAGGGGTTCCAGGACTTCGCCGGCTCCACCATCGTCCACGGCACTGGCGGTTGGGCCGCCTTGGCCGGAGTGCTGGTGGTGGGCCCCCGGCTGGGCAAGTTCAAAGCAGACGGCAGCGTGAAGTCCACCCCGCCCTCCAACGTGTTGGTGGTGACGCTGGGGGTGTTCATCTTGTGGCTCGGCTGGTTCGGATTCAACGGTGGTTCCCAGCTCGCGCTGGGCACCCCGGGCGATGCGGTGGCGATGACCATCGTGTTGGTCAACACAAATCTGGCCGCCGCGGCCGGCGTGATTGCCGCCCTGGCCGTCTCCCGTTCGATCTTGGGGAGGATCGACCTCTTCGCAGGCCTCAATGGGGCCATCGCCGGACTGGTTGCCATAACCGCCGGCCCCACCATGGTGGACCACTGGTGGGCGATGATCATCGGCGCCATCGGCGGTCTGCTCTGCACCATCGCCATCAAGGTGCTGGAGATAGTCAAGGTGGACGATGTGGTCGGCGCCATTCCCGCCCACCTCGTTGCCGGCATTTGGGGAACCCTGGCCGTGACCATCGCGGCCGGCGGCCGATTCCACATTCAGCTTCTGGGCATCGTGTCCATCGGGGCGTTTGTTTTCATCGCCTCCTTGGTGGTGTGGAAAGTGCTGGACATGGTGATGGGCCTGCGGGTGTCAACCGACGTCGAGCGCATGGGCCAAGACGTGGCCGAGCTCGGCATCGAGGCGTACCCCGAGTTCGTGCTGATGCCCGAAGAGTTGGACTAATAGCCCAGCTTCAATGAATCAGGTGCGGTGTTCCGGAGGGTTGATCCGGTTCTGACCGATCAGGTGCAGGGTTCGGCCGGGGCCACGGTGGGCAGTCGACCGGCCCGCATGGAGGTGACCGAGGTGCCGTCGGTCTCGAAGATCACCCGATAGTCCACGTCTGGCTCATCCACCGGGACGAATTGGATCGAGTTCCCACTGCCGTCGGCATAGGGGGTGACCACCAGCCGTTCCCCGAACAGCTCGTGGAGCTGGGCCTCGGTGCTGCCCACGCTGGCCCCCGACCGGGTGGTGATGCTCGGGTTGGTCACGTCCACCCGCTCGATGGAGCTGTTGTAGATCGTGACCACCACTCCCGAGGGCCCATTGGCCGGGGCAAGCAGGTAGCAGCGGGGGGTGCCGTCTTCTGGGCCGCCGGCCCACAGGGTGGGGAGCGACTGGGCTGCCTCTTCGGGGGTCATGCCGAAGAACATCGACCCGAGTCCCGCGGTGGTGAGCTTGTCGGAACTGCTGAAAGCGGGATCGCTGAGGTCAACAGGCTCGGGCGCCTCAATCGGTTCAGCAGTCGAGATGGGGATCGGCGTGGGTTCATCGACGGGAGCAGGTGTGGGCTCCTCAACCGATTCGGTTGCGGGCTCATCCTCGACGGGTTCCTCAACGGGGCTTTCTTCAACCGGGGCCGGTGTGGACACTGGTGCTGGTGCTTCTGTGGCGGCGGGCTCTGGGGTGGCATCCTCCGTCGTGTCGTCGTTCCCGCAGGCCGCGAAGAACAGAACCAATATGGCAACCAAAGCAATCGATCGACGCATGGCTTCAGCGTAGTAGGCCGAGCGATAGGTGTCTTGTAGGCCGCCTGGGACTCGAACCCAGCACCTTGAGATTAAAAGTCTCCTGCTCTACCTGATGAGCTAGCGGCCCGCCGTCACTGTATCGCCCAGACCCATTGTTGCGGTCGGTAATATGCCGCTCAGTGGAAGCCTGGGAAGCCCTGCTAAGCGACGTGGAAAGCGAGTTGATCGACGTGGAGGCGGTGCTCGCTGATCTCGACGACCTCGATGCATTGCGCCATCGGGTTCACGCCGCCCAGGCCGACGGAAGCATCGACCAGCGTCCCGTGCTCCAGCGCTGCGCTGAACTGATTCAGAGCTGATCCAGCTACTTCTGATCCGCTACGGGGCCAACGTCGCCTGGTTGCCTGGGTGGTTTTGCCTCATCCTCTAGACTTCAGATCGAGATCGCTGGTGATTGTCGCAGCGCCTTATGCGGCTTGCCGTCGAGGAGGCGTGGCGGTTGATCTGCCGACTTCGCCGATTTCGGGCTCACCCGTTTTCGTGGGGATCTGGCTTTTGAGGTGTTGGGCGGCGGGGGTGTGTTGGGCTTGGATGCGTCGTGCGTAGTGGGCAGCGGTCTGGGGAGTGTGCCATCGGCCGGCGAGCATGAGTCCGCCCAAGTCGGTGCCTGAGGCGATGAGGTCTTGGGCCATGCCCACCCGCGGGGAGTGGGTGGAGATTCCGGCGGGGTCGATGCCGGCGGCTTTTGCTGCGGCCTTGATGCGCCGACGGGCGGTGCTGGGCGAGAAAGCGAAAATGCGGGTGTCGGGATCGGAGCCTGCTGGCCTCAGGCGTTCGAGGGCCTGCGCTGCGTATTCGGAAATGGGAACGGCTGCGCCTTCGCCGGTCTGGTCGGTTTTGGAGCGGTCGATCCATATCGTGGCCAGCCCTTCGCCCTCGGGGCGTTCAAAATCCCCCCAGGTCAGGGCCAACAGCTCTGCGCATCTCAAGGCGGCGTCGTGGGCGACGGCGACCATGGCGATGTCGATGTCGGCGCGCTTTTGAGCTTGTTCGCGAGATTCCAGCCTCCCGCCGGGCTGGTTGCGCCTCGGTGCCGGGGCGGCGTAAGCGACTTGTTGTACGTGCTCCCAGCGCAGCGGGCTGGCCTGGCGGGTGGTGACGCCCCGTTCAGCGGCATCCCGAGCCAGCCCGGCCAGAACGAGCCGCACCCGCAGGTCGCGGGCCGGGTTGGTCCCCCGCTTGCCGCGGAATTCGAAGGCGACGGCGGCCAAATAGGTACGCAGGGTGGTCGGCTTCTTCCCTTCCATATGGAGGCTGACCAGCCAGCGCAGAATGTCCTCGACGGTCGGGGCTGATACCGGCCGCCCGCTGGCGTCCGCCCAGCGTGCCCAGCTGTTCCATCCGGTTTTGTAGGTCTTGCGGGTGTTGGCGGACAGCGCCGCGGTTTCGGCCTGAGCTATCAGCCCATCCGCGCAGCAAAAGCTCCGGCCAGCACTGCCGCCTGAGCCGCTATGCGAGCACATGGCCTGGGGGGGGGGGGGGTGCTTCATCGCCGGTTTCCTAGCCGAAATCCACAACCCGACTCTAACCAAAAACCCAAAAGACCCGCCGAAGCGGAAACGCTCCTCGCGACGGATAAATGCCGTTATTGCTTAGCTCAGGTTGAGAATGCTTGTCAACCCATGCCCGGACGCGAGCCCGCACAGCGATGCTCTCGAATAGGCGACTGTCTGCTTGACCTGCCAAAACCGCTTCGCAACCAGATGGGCGCGCCCGTCAGGAAAGGAGGGATCCTGTCGCAGGGACAGCGCCGATCGGCTCGGGGCTGGTATCGGTCCAGCGGTCGCCGTGCCCTCAGATGCAAGGGAATCCGATTATCTGCTTGCCGGTCATAGTCCCGCGAATCTCTAGATGGGCGGGGTTTTCACACCCGTACTTGCAGCGATCCCATCCGGATCGACAGGGGCTTGGACACGGCGGATAACGGCATTTATCCGCCGAATATCCGAACTCTCAGGAGATAGGAAAACTCGACCTAGCCCGAGGGGAGCCACCAAGATGGCCGCACCAGCCAAGCGCCCGAGCCGGAAACTGCTTTTGGCCCTGTTGTCTGTGCTGCTTTTGGCCGGTGGCCTTGTGTTCGCGCTGCCCGACACAACGCCTGCCGCCGATGCCCACGACATCACCTACACCGAGACCTTCCCCTGCGAAATAGTCCAGACCCCCTTCGGCGATTTCGAGCACTGCCCGCCGCCGAAGGTCCACGTCGTTTCCCACACCCATTGTTGGAACGGGAAGGTGATCGCCTTCGGCATCGGCTCCTGCCCGCCCAGGCCCACGCCCCAGCCGACGCCGGAGCCGTGCAGCTTCCTATCCCACCGCCACGGAACAACCGGGCCGTGCCACTACACGCTCAGGAAGTGCAACGGGGCATGGATCGACCACGACGCCGACTGCAAGGTGGTCCAAGACTGCAAGCCGGGGAACGGCCAGCACCGCCACGCCAGCACCAACACCTGCCACGGCGGCAGCCACTCATGCCCCACCGGCCAAGTGCCGACATCGACCACAACCCACGGCCACGTCTCGGGCTGCAAAAACCCGCCGCCGAAGGATTGCACGACGGGGAACGGCGAGCACCGACACGCCAGCACCAACACCTGCCACGCCGACCACCCGGCCGAGCCGGTGTGCGGAACCGGCAACGCGGGGCAAACCGTCACATGGACCACCCACACCGGCGCGGACGGCCACACCCAGCAGTCAAAGGACTGCCCGCAGCTCTGCGCGTTCGATCACAAAACCGAGCACCGCCACGCCAGCACCAACACCTGCCACAGCAACCACGCCAAATGCGACTCGGGCAAGTACAAAGACGAAACCGGAACCGTTTACGACCACACCGGCGGCGACAGCCACGGCCAAAAACCAGCCAGCGGATGCCACGACCGGCCCACGACTACGCCGGGCCAGGTGTGCTCCACGGGCCAACAGGCGTTCTCGACACCGCCGACGAGCACCCCCATAGTCAGCCCGTTGACCGGCGAGCACATCCGCCCCTCCGATCCCTACTTCGCGCAAAAGGCCAGTTGGGACGGCGAGGCCGGTGAGTGGAAGCAGGTGAGCGGCAAGCCCACTTGCTACCAAGCCGTGCTGCCAAACGGGAGGGTGCCCATCAAAGACCTGGGGGATTCGGAAATCGACGTGGGCGGCGTCGTCACAACCCTGGGCGGCGGCCTCTGGAACTTTCTTTATGGTGTGTTCGAGTTCAAAGGCGAGCAAGACCTTGAGCAAGCCGAAGTTCAACTAGAAGTGGGCAAAGTTACGGGCGATGTTGCTGTAAAAGGCTATCGACTGTTCTTCTGCAATGAGCCGGGGAAGCAAATAGCAGGAGAGGGGGCGGAAAAGCTCGCTGAAAGAAACAGCAAGAACAGGCGCAAAACCACGCCCAAAATAAGTCCAAATCCAAATCCCAGAGCGGACCATGTAGCCGAAGCGGTGGAAGCGTGGATAGACGTGCTGTGTGTGCTGTCCGACGACAGCGATTCCTCCCGCAGTTCCAGCCGCGATTCTGTCGGCAGCTCTGTTTCTGCTCCCGCCCCCGCCTCCGGGTTGTTAACAAGCGCCGGTGACGGGTACATAGTGGTTTCTTGGTCTGCTTCGACAACCAAGCCCGCCGCCGGTTTCGGCTATCGGTTGCAATGGAAGCCCGCCGCCAAAACATGGGGCAACCCCGCCGCCCAGAGTGAGGACTTGGAGCACGATATGGCCCATGTGGAGACAGCGGCCGTCATCCCTGGCCTTGTGAACGGCTCGGCCTACGACGTGCGGGTGGCCGCCTACAACGCCAACGGCCTCTCAACGTGGGCCACCGGCCAGGCCACCCCCACAGCCCCGGCCTCAGCTCCCGATCCGGCGTCGGGGTTGTCGCTGAGCGCCGGTGACGGGGAGATAGCGGTTTCATGGACTGCCTCGGCCACCGCTCCCGCCGCGGGGTTCGGGTATCGGGTGCAATGGAAGCTCACGACTCAGGCGTGGGGTGACGCCGCCGCGCATAGCACGGATTTGGACCACGGCTCGGATTTGGCCACATCGCACACGATCACCGGGCTAGCGGGCGGCTCGGCCTATGACGTGCGGGTGGCGGTGTTCAACGCTGATGGCGTCTCGGCGTGGATCAGCGACCAGGCCACCCCCACAGCCCCGGCCGCTCCCAGCTATAAGGCTCCGGCGAGCTTGGTTGCCACGGTGAGGGGGTATGCGGGCGAGACTCACCACGGCCAAGACCACGTCGACCGCTGGAACGGTGCTTTGGAGGGGTTGTGTGTTGAGGACTTCCCCGGCGTGTCCGCTATGACCTCGGCGCAGGCCCAGGGCTACGCCGACGCCTACTCGAGCTCGCGTTGGAGCCCGGTGGTTGCCGAGCTGAAAAAGGCCGAGGCCGCCAACTGCACAATCGCCGCCAAGCCCGAGCCGAAGGCATCGGCCCCGGCTGCGGCGTCGGGGTTGTCGCTGAGCGCGGGCGATAAGCAGATCGCGGTCTCGTGGTCGGCGTCGGCCACCGCGCCCGCCGCCGGTTTCGGCTATCGGGTGCAATGGAAGCTCACGACCCAAACATGGGGCGACGCCGCGGCGGGGTCCGAGGACTTGGACCACGGCTCAGACCTG
>JAJEGM010000018.1 GCA_022819825.1 Acidimicrobiia bacterium
ACACAGCATCTACCACCTCCGGTTCCAGCGCGCGCATAATGACAGATACCTCCACCGAGTCGTTGGGTTGGTGCTACCCGACATCAAAGCCGGGACAACACAACGACCGGTGGATGGCCACCTATCCGCGCGGCCCCTTAGGCGGAATCTCCAAGGATGGGAGCTGGTTCGCTCTCGGAGGTCGTTTGGCCACAGTGCTTTCCAATTTCGCTTGCCGTCGGAGCTGTAGACCGTCGACTACTCCGGGCGCCAGATCTACGTCCTCGATGTCAGGAGTCCGACTCTTCGTCGTCAGGCAAGAAGTACGACGATCCGTCTTCGCGGAAGACCCGCATTTTGATAATTCCGGCACGCCCGAGATCAACCAGAGTGCCGGGGAAGAGCTTCCTGAGAGCCCTCCGCTCCTTCAAATACAGGGATGTGAGGCTCCCCGGATCGATGTTCTCGTCGCAGAATTTCCTGAACTCGGCGATTGCGGCCAGCTTTTCCTCCAGAGGACGAAGATGGGGCGGCATCGGTTCATCACTAGCGGAATTTCCCTTTTCGAGCTCCACGGGTGCCATCTCTTCCACGCGTCTAACCTTACAGGACTTTCATGCCATTGCAACCCCTTTTATTTCGAGGGTTGGTACGGAGGTGGCATGACCGCAGTTGAGAAGCCGAAGTGCGGTGGTCAAGGTGAACTCGGTGGGAGTTACGGTTGGCTACATGGGCGACTTCACCGACGAGGAGAAGAGCATTCTGAACGAGGCAGCGGGTGAGGGTGGTTGGCGGTCGTGGGCGAAGAGGATGCGTGGCGTAGCAGCGGCTAGCGGTCGGCGGGTGTTGGCGAAGCTTGCTGGGGTGGGGATGGTGACGGTTTGGAGGGTTCGGGTTGGGGGTAGGGCGGCGATTGATGGGACGAAAGAGGGTGCGGGGCGGGTTTTGTCGGCGGCGCAGGCTTTGGTGGCTAGTGATCTGTCGGGGGAACTCAACCGGTTGGTGGCTGCGGCGGTCAAGGGGGCTCCGACGGTCTACGACAAGGCGATGGATGCCAACTATCTGGATCCCGCGCTGCGCTCCGGACTGGGTGGCAGCTTTCACCGGCTGTTTGATGGTGGCCATACGATCGCCGGGGCGGTTCGGGCTGCCAGGGGGGTGTCGGCTGACGACACCGTGGTGCAGGAGGCGCTGGGAACTATCAAGGCGCTCCTGCGAGATGCGTCAACACCTCGAGGTCTGCCGTTGGCGACGTGGGACAAGTCCACGTTCGATTCGGTGGCTGCGGCGTTGGAGTCGAAGTTCAGGATTCCCAAAGCCTGGTTCTACGAGTTGAACACCTACGACGCAGCCGACCTCCTTGGCGGCGCAATCGGAGTGGTGTCGGTGATCTATCGGTGGAACCGCGCCGATACCGAGGAGTTCGCCAGGCTCGCCTCGGTCATCGTGACGTCGGCCGCAGTCAGCGCCAACCCCCTGCTGATGGTGGTCTCTGTGGTGGCCATGGCCCGGGCCTTCAACAAGGCGAGCAACGCTGATGAATTTGCTGAGATGATTGACGGGGGCTTCAAAGGCGCGGCGACTTCCGGGGCCAGCCTGGCCGCCATCGCAGTGGCTGGCTCAGCGGGCACCTCAGCCGGATTGGCGCTCATGGTCGGCGTGACCGCTGGCATTCTCGCCTACAAGGTCAGCGACAAAGTGAGCCTGGTAGCAGTGGCGCGTTTTGCCAAGGACCAGGCCACTGTGTTGCTCGATGGGGCAAAGGGAGCGATCCCGGACCCGTAGAGTAGGAGCAACTGAGGAATAGGGGGATCGAGAGTCAAATGAACGAATCAGCGTCGAGTCCCAAACACGAGGCGGCACTTCTGCGTCATCCAGATCTTGTCGAACAGATTGAGGCCGATCTGGCTGATCCTTCGCAGGCTGCTCCTTCAGGGGCCCGTCGCCCTCGAACCCAACAAGCTGTAACTAGGTCTGCTCAATAAGTCGTACAGACTTTGAAGGCCCTAATCCACGAGGCTTGGGACGGCGGCCCAGCCGGATTGGTCGGGGGGAGGGATGATGTGGTGGGGGGTGGCGGCTTGGCTGGCGTGGCTGCCGGCGATGGCGATGCTGATGGAGGCGGCTTCTAGGAGTTCTAGGTCGTTTACGCCGTCGCCGACGGCGGCGAAGTCGATGTCGTGGCCTTGCCATTGGCAGAAGGCCTCTACTCCGGAGACCTTGGAGATTCCGGGGGGTGACACTGTCAGGCGGCTTCCTCCGTAGAGGGGGTCGGGTTCGTCGACGCGGGCGATTCCTAGTGACTTTGAATGGACCTCCTTGGCCGCTAGGTGAGCGAGGTCTGAGGTCAGGCCGGTCAATACGAGTTCCAGAACTTCGGCTTCGACGTCAGCGGGGCTGAGGGCGTGGTTGATGTCTTCCTCGAGGAACTCTAAATGGGTGGGTTCACTAGTGGGGTTCTCGGGGAGCACCACATCGCCGCCGGGCTCGCCCCGGTCGTCGATGTATAGGCAGGGGCGGATTCCGTGGGTGTCGAGAATATCCAGCAGGTCTGACAGGGCAGTGGGGTCGAATGCGATGCGGTGAAAGCGCTCCTTGGTAGTGAAGTCCATGCCGATCGATCCGTCGAGGGCGACTGCGGGTAATAGGAGACCGTTCATATCGAACAGTCGGGCAATGTTCCGCAGCCGGCGGCCCGTGGCTGCTATCACGACGTTTCCTGCCGACTCGAGCTCAGCCAGCGCCTCCAAGTGGGCCGTCGGCGCGACACAGTCCAAGCCCCAGAACGTTCGATCTAGATCGGTCACTACCAGCATTGTTTGTGGCCAAGGCTGGGCTAATCGCCGGGGTTGAAACGGCGCAGGATGCCGGAGCGGACGCGCCACCGGGAGAGTTGGCGGACCAGGGCGGGTGGCATGTTCGACTGGGCGCCTGGCGTCGGGCCCGCCGAGATGATTCCGGCGCGGCCCCGGTAGGGCTGGTCGTCCTCGTTGTGGCCCGACCACACCACCACCTGGGGGAAGGCGATGGTTATGCCCGCGGCGGCAAAGCTCTGGTGCACCGACAAGATCACGTCGTGGCGGGTGGCCAGCTCCGTCGGTACGTCGCTGCCGTGCCAGTAGTACAGCGTGAAGTCGATGCTCGACGATCCGAAGCGGGTCAGCAGCGCCTGCGCCGGGGGCTCAGCGCTTATCCGCTCTACCTGTCCGAGCGCCTCGGTCAGGCACTGCGTGGCCGCTTCCAGGTTGGTGTCATAGGCCACGCCTACTTCCAACTCGCTGCGTCGCAACGGCTCGTTGGTGAGGTTGACGATGGGCCCGGCGGCCACCTCGCTGTTGGGAACGCGCACCGCCGATCCATCGAGCCCGCGCAGCACGGTGGTCCTGGAGTCGATGTCGGTGGCGACTCCTAGGTGGTCTCCGAGCAGCACCGTATCGCCCACCCTGAAGGGCCTCCGAGCCTGAAGGATCAACCCGGAAAAGAAGTTCTCCACCAGTTTCTGCAAGGCCAGCGCCAAGACCAAGCCGCCCAGGCCGATGGCACCGATCAGTGGTCCGACCTGCACACCCAGGCTGGTGAGCGCGTAGAACAGCCCGATCAGGAAAAGGAGATAGCCGACAAGCCGTGCGGTCACGATCGCCGCAAAGCCCGGTCCCACAACGTGGATCAGCACCCTTCGTACGAGGCGGGCGACGATCACGGACACCACGATTGAGGCGGCCACGATGATCCCGGCCTGCACCCAGTCGGACACGGTCAGGGCCTCGTCGATGATGGCGTCGTCTGACGACTGCGCCAGTAGGTCGGCTGCGGCCAGGGTTGTCATCGGGGTGCTATTCGCAAGTCGGTGGTCACGGTCTCGTCATGCTAGTGATGCCCTACCGGTTCAGCAGCAGGCTGGCGGCTTGGGGGCAGGGCATGCCGACCTCCACTCCGGCGCCAGCGGCAAGGGCATTGGCGGCGGAGATGATGCCGTCGTGGTAGTGGGACAAGCCGCTGCCCATGCGGGCTCGGCGGGCATCCACGGTGGCGCCGGCCAGGCCGTCGGCCTCCACGATCATGAGCCCGGCCATTCCGGAGTCGTCCATGCCCCGCCCGCCGTCGGAGCAGATGAAGCCGAACGGGCGGCAGCGGCGCAGGTAGGGCACCGCTGAGCGGCCGGTGTGCCCGGCGGTGACCAGCACGTTGCGGTGGGTGTCTTCGCTGGTGCCGAAGGCGATGGAGTCGGCCGCCACCACGCAGCGGCCGTCGGGGGCGGTCTCCATCACCGTCCGGTTGGTGATTTCCGAGGCGGTGGCGGTCACTGGGTCGTTGTCCAGCAGCGCGGCGGCGGCATCACGCACGGACATGCCCGCGGTCACCCCGCAGTCCAGGGCCAATTGGTTGACAAAGCTGACCACACCATGTTCATAGAGGTGCACCCCGTCACCCAAGTGAGCGGTCATCACATCAGCCACCGCGGCGGGAATGCCCAGGGCTTCCAGGTACCACAGCCCGGCGATGGCGGAGCCCTCCGGCCCGATTCCACAGTCCATGCCGATGGCCGCCCGGGGCCGATGCTCGGCGATGAATCGGGCGGGCAGCACTCCGCAATACGACGAGTTGACGCACACATCCCGGTCCCGGTTGGCCTCGTCCACGTCGTAGGCCGAGTCCATGCACATCACCCGGCCCCGGGCCGAGGCCAGCACCTCGGTCTGCTTTTCGGTCTCCGTGCTCATCGGGCGGTTCTCGGCGGGAACTCCGGACGGCGCTTCTCCATGAAGGCCGTGGCACCCTCGATCATGTCGGGCGACCCGATGGCCTGGGCCAGCATTCCCAGCCCCGAGGCCATGTTGTCCCTGAGCTGGTTCCAATACACGTTGGAGCTGATCTTGGCCGCCTCAAGGTAGCGGGGGCTCATCTTCAGCAGCTCTTCGCACCAGCGCCCCACTTCATTTTCCAGCTCATCGTCGGGCACCACCGCGTTGATCCACCCCATCTCGCAGGCCTGTTCCGCGGTGTACTTGCGGCACAGGAAGGCCACCTCCTTAGCCCGCTTTTCCCCGATGGTCATGGCCAAGAGATTGGTGCCCCCCAGCACCGGGGCGCTGCCCACCTTGACCCCGGTCTGGCCCAACTCGGCCGATTCAGCGGCGATGGCGAAATCGCAGGCCACCACCAGTTCGTTGCCGCCCCCGAATGCCGGGCCGTTCACCGCGGCGATCACCGGCATGGGGGCATTGCGGATGGCGTCGAACAGCTCCAGCGACCCGTAGAACATCGTCCGCAGCTCATAGAAGTTCGCCTCGGCCAGGTTGGCCAGATAACCCCCGGCGCAGAACGCTCGGCCCTGACCGGTGATCACCACCACCCCGGCGTCGACGTGCTCCCGGAACGCGGCGATGATCTCGTCGATGGTGGTGCGGTCATAGGAGTTCAACCGTGCGGGCCGGTTCAGCCGCAACCAGACCACTCGGTCGTTTCGCTCCACGATGATGTCGCTCACGGTGGTGTCCTTTCCCCGTACCGCATACTGTCCAGCATCGTATGGCGTTCGAGCTTGGCCCTGACATCCTGGCCATCCAGCAGGAGGCCCGGGCGGTGGCCCGCCTGGTGGAGGGGTTCGCCGCGGAAGCCGATGAATGCAGCCACGTCCACCAGCCCACCCTCGACGTGCTGCGCAGCAGCGACCTGTGCTCGTTGATGGTGCCCGCGGCCTACGGCGGTCGCCACGAGAAGGTGGACCCGCTGGCGGTGTGCGTGGCCCGGGAGGCTCTGATGCGGGCCTCCTCGCACTTGGATTCGCTCTTCGCCCTCCAGGGCATCGGCAGCTACGCCATCGCCGTGGCCGGCACCGATGAGCAGCGGGATGAGTGGCTGCCCCGTGTGGCCAACGCCGAGGTGCTGGCCGCCCTAGCCCTCACCGAGCCGGTGGCCGGATCCGATCTGCGGGGCATCGAGACCACGCTGATTGACGACGGCGACGAGGTGGAGCTGAACGGAACCAAGTCGTTCATCTCCAACGGGGGAGCGGCCGGCTTCTACACCACCATGGCCAAAGAGGAGGACCGGTTCTCACTCGTGCTGGTGCCCGCTGATACCCCCGGCGTGTCGATCGAACCGTCCCCGGAGATCATCGCCCCCCACGTGCTGGGCGAGGTGACCTTCGACCGGGTGCGCCTGCCCGTTTCGGCCCGCCTGGGAGAGCCCGGTACTGGGTTCCGCCATGTGCTGGCCACCCTGTCGGTGTTCCGCATCTCGGTGGCCGGAGCTGCCGTCGGCCTCATGGAGGGAGCGCTTACCTGTGCCGCCAACCACGCCGCTACCCGTGAGCAGTTCGGACGGCCGTTGGTGCGGTTGGGACCGGTGGCGGGGCTTCTGGCCGATTCCTGGGCCGAGCTGGAGGCCACCCGGCTGCTGGCCTATGCCACGGCTGAGGCCGCCCGGGAGGATCCATCGGCCCATCTCGACCGGTCGTCGCTGGCCAAGCTGGCCGCCACCGAGGCGGCTAGTCGGGTGGTGGACCGCTGTGTGCAGGTGATGGGTCGATGGGGGCTCATTCGGGGTTCCGACATCGAGCGCTACTACCGCCAAGCCCGGCCGATGCGGATCTACGAGGGGGCCTCCGAGGTTCTTCGGCTGGGCATTGCCACCCGGCTGTGCGATGAGGTGGCAAGCCAGGCGGACGAGGAGTAGGAGCATGGCGGTGGACTGGGGCTTGGACGGCCATGTGACGGTGGTGACCGGGGCCAGCCGGGGGCTGGGGGAGGCCGCGGTGCGGGCCATGGTGGCCGAGGGCGCCCGAGTGGTGGCTGCGGCCCGCTCGGGTGACGCCCTGGCCGCGCTGGCCGACGAGTTGGGCGACGCGGTGGCCGCGGTGCCGTGCGACATGCGGGACCGGGCCGCGGTGGCTGGCTTGGTGGATGAGGCCATCAGCCGATTCGGTCGCCTCGACTCGGCGGTCAACAACGCCGGCATCGCCCCGGCAGCCAAGTTCGTCGACCAGCCCGATGAGGTGTTCGACGAGGTGCTGGCCGTGAACCTGGCCGCCCCCGCCGCGCTGGCCCGACGGGCCGCCGAACACTGGATCGACGCCGGCCAGCCCGGCTCGGTGGTCAACGTGGCCTCCACCTCTGCGCTCAAGGGCAAGCCAACGCTGGCCGCCTATTCGGCCTCCAAGGGCGGGCTGTTGCGGCTCACCGAGGCCCTAGCCGGAGAGTGGGCCCGCTACGACATCCGGGTGAACGTGATCGCCCCCGGTGCGTTCGAAACCGACGCCCAGGCTGCGGTGCTGGGCGATCCCGACACCCTGGCCGCCCGTCTGCGCAAGATCCCTGTCCGACGCATGGGCCAGCCCGATGAGCTCGGACCGTTGGTCTGTTACCTAGCATCGGAGGCGTCGGGGTTCGTTACTGGATCATGCTTCGTTATCGACGGCGGCGAGGTGTCCAAACTCTGACGATGAGATTCTGACAATGAGAACAGTCAAGAGAGGCAAAAATGACCATGCAAGCCACGTCCAACAACGCAGTCCACAGCGATCTGGGCAGCCCCGCGCTGTCGAGCGGCGAGCTGGCCGCCATCTCGCCCAAGTTCGCCGAGGGCTACGCCCGCATTCGCGACGTGACCGACCGCGACGGCGCCTGCCCGGCATGGGCCAAGGCCCTGTATATGGCGTGCGCGGCGTCGGTGAGGGTGCAGCCTGAGCTGGCCCTTCGCGAGCTGACCCGATCCCGCGAGCTTGGGCTCACCCTGAGCGACGCCCGAGGCGCGTCGCTGGCCGTGCTCATCTCCCGGGGGGAGGCCACCTACAACGCCTTTGCCCGAGCCATCGATCAAGCATTCGACATCGCCGCTGAGCAGTCCACCGAGCCGATCCCCGATTTCGAACTCGACCGCCAGGCCGCGCTCGACTACTTCCAGAGCTATTTCGGCTTCGTGCCCGACTACATCGAGGTGATGGCCGACAACGCTCCCCGAGCGCTGGAGGGTTACGTGCTCATGCGGCAGTGGTCGCTGGCCGAGAACAAGCTCGACGCCAAGCATGTGGAGTTGCTGCTGTGCACCATCAACGCCGCCGAGTTCTCCAGCCGGTTTGTGAACATCCACTGCAACGGCGCCCGCAACGCCGGGGCCACCGAGGCCGAGATCACCGAGGCGGTGGTGTGCGCCATCCCCATTTCCGGCGTGGCCTCCTGGCTGCCCGGCGCCGACGGGATCATGGAAGGCCGTTGACGCAATGATGCGCCGCCTTACGGCGGACCGGCGTGATCGACGTGGGCCAACAAACAGGACCAGCGCAAACCACGGGGAAGGGTCAGCATGACGACAGGCCTTATCGACGTCCACGCCCACATCGTGCTGGAGGGCACGATGGGAGCGGCTGGGCCGTGCGGCCCCGAGATCGGCGCCCACGACGACGGCACCCCCTGGTTCCGGGTGGGCGGCTACCAGCTCGACGGAGTGGCCTACCGGGGGTCGCTGTTCATCGAGCTGGACATGCGCTTGGAGGCCATGGACGCCCAGGGCATCTCGGTGCAGGCCCTTTCGCCCAACCCGCTCACCTATCTGCATTTCATCGAGCCGCAGCTGGCCGTTGACTTCTGCCGCCGCCACAACGACGACCTGGCCGCCGCGGTGGCCCTGCACCCCGACCGCTTCGTCGGTCTGGCCGCGCTGCCTATGCAAGACGTCGACGCCGCCTGCGCCGAGCTGGAGCGGGCGGTGGGGGAGCTGGGCCTTTTGGCTGGCTACACCGGCACCGATTTCGGCACCCCGCTGGACGACGCGGCCCTCGACCAGCTCTGGTCGCTGTGTACTGAGCTCAACGTGCCCCACTTCTTGCACCCCACCCAGTCGGGCATCGACGGCCCGCTGCTCGACCCTCGGCTGCGCCGCTGGGACCTCGACCTGGTGCTGGAGTACTCCTACGAGGAGACGGTGGCGGTGGCCACCCTGGTGTTTGGCGGGGTCACCGAGCGCCACCCCGACCTCGACCTGTGTCTGTCCCACGGCGGCGGCACCACCCCTGTCATCCTGTCCAAGCTCCGCAAGCTGGCCGAGCGCCGCCCCGCCGCCCCCGAGTGGATCAAAGAGCCCGGCGCCTTCGACCGAGCCCTCAGCCGCCTGTGGTTCGACTGCCACATCACCGGCGTCGCCGAACTCACCTTGGCCCTAGACCAATACGGCACCGACCGTCTCGTCTACGGCACCAACTTCGGCGGCTGGGACCGAGGCACCGGACCCGATGTCACCCACCTAGCCGACACCCTCAACACCAACGCCACCCGCCTACTCCGCCTCTAGCCGCCGTCTTGTTGGCGGGCGGCCCAGCGGGTTTGGGAGATGGTTTCTACTTCGGGGTTGCCGTCTAGGAAGGTCTGCTCCAGGAGGCGGTGGGCGATGCGCCAGCCGTCGGGGGTGCGGACCATTTGGTCGATGTACTTGCCGCCGACGATGAAGGTGTCGCCGCCGGGGACATCAGCGATGTACTTGGTGGCGATGAAGTAGCACCCGGCGATGGCCTTGTCGCCGTCGATCTGGGCCCAGTGGCAGCCGTTGAGGTGCTGGCTGGCGTCGGCTGGCTCCAGCGATGAGGCGCACTTGGCCACGATGGCCTCGATCCCCTCGAACCGCTCGCCCCGGTAGTCAGCCACTGCGTCGGGCAAGAAGATCTCCTTGAGCGCCTCCCAGTTGTGGTTGTCCAGGCTCCAGGCGTACCGAATCTGGATGTGGCGGATGGCGTCGCGGTCCAAGAGGTCTTGGATTCGATCCACGTCGAGGGCCGGGGTGTCTTCTGATCTGGTCTCCATAGGCCGCTCAGGTTACGGTGCCGGGCGCAGTCGATTCACAGGAGGCAACGATGAGCGGACGACTAGACGGACGGGTGGCGGCCATCACGGGGGCGTCCAGCGGTATCGGCCGGGCCGCGGCTGAGCGATTTGCCGAGGAGGGCGCCAAGGTGGCCATCGGCGATATCCAAGACGACGCGGGTCGGAAACTGGCCGAGTCTCTAGGCGGCGCCGCAATCTACGTCCACTGCGACGTGACCACCGAAAACGACGTGTCCGGGCTGGTAGACGCCGCGGTGGCCGAGTTCGGGCAGCTCGACGTGATGTACAACAACGCTGGCATCGTCGGTGCGGTGGGTCCTGTCGACACCACCCCGGCCGATGAGTGGCACGCCAGCATCGACGTCCTGCTCCACGGAGTGTTTTACGGCGTCAAGCACGCCGCCCGGGTGATGAAGCCCCGGATGACGGGCTCGATCATCTCAATGTCGAGCACCGCAGGGGTGATGGGCGGCCTCGGCCCCCACGCCTATGCCGCCGCCAAGCACGCCGTGGTCGGCCTGACCAAGAACGCCGCCGCCGAGCTGTGCCGCTTCGGCATCCGGGTGAATTGCATCGCTCCTGCGTCCATGGCCACCCCGATGGTGGCCTTCGCCCATACTGGCGACCACACCAACATGGACGGTGCGCTGGCCGAGCTCACTGCCAGCTCCCCGCTGATCGGCCGCCCCGGCCTAGCCACCGACGTGGCCAACGCCGCCCTGTGGCTGGCCTCCGACGAGTCGGGCTACACCAGCGGCCACACCCTGGCCACCGACGCCGGATTCACCACCGGGGCCCGGCCCGACGCCCCCGGCTTCGCCGACTACGCCCCCATGATCCGCGAAGCCGGCCGCACCGGTCTGTAGGGAATCAGCGGAGCAAGCAAGGAGTAACGTCGAGCCGTGCCTGAAGAAGCCCCACTGCTGGCCAACGAAGAAGACCACCCCCAAGAGGTGGTGTTCACCGACGGCGACCGCCGGATCGTGACCATGGACTCGGCCCGGTACGTGGACGCCCGCAACCGGGACAACGACGTGGTGGTGCCGTCTTCGTATCTCGGAGTGCTGCCCGCCCGGCTCATGGCCCCCCATCGGCCGAAGGGGGTCATCGGCCACGACGGCTGTATCGGAAAAGACGGCGCGGGCATCTCCGGGCTCTGGTTCTTGGAGGCTCTCGGCATCCCCGCGGCCACCGCCGACGGGATGAGCGCCGAGCTGGGCAACGGCCTCGACCTGTACGAGACCGGGGTCATCTCCCGGCTCAACATCTACGCCGAGCGCTGCGGGGTCACCGAGGGCATGGCCGTTTCAGAGGCGGCCAAGCTGCTGTTGAACAACGATCCCGGCGAGGTGGACGAGGGCACCAAGATCCGCCGCGAGGTCAAGGCCACCACCGACAGCGGACGCCAGATCGTGGTGACCGACTCCATTGTGTTCGCCTTGCCTGAAGACTCCCGCAACGTGCTGGTCACCGCGGGCCACACCGGGCGCAGCGGGGCGGATTTCCTGCTGGAGGTGAGCCCCCATGGCTTCATCTGCTCCGATGGAGGCCGCAGCAAGAACGACGCCGGCATCGCCGGGTTGGCTATCACCGAGGCCCACGGACTGGCCGGTGCCTGCTGCGATGCGTGGAGTGCCCCGGTGGGGGATGCGTTCAAGGCGTACGATGAGGGGATCATCAGCGCGTGCAACCAGCCAGCCCGCGACCGAGGCGTCGAGGTGGGGATGTCCGTCAAGGACGCCGCCGCGGCCTTGCTGGGGGACTGAAGGGGGCTAAGTCAGATGACCGAGCCGACGCCCATCCTGATCACCGGGGGAACGGTGATCGACGGCACCGGTTCCCCACCCCAACCCGACACGGCGGTGTTGCTGGAAGGCGACCGCATTGCCGCCGTCGGCCCCGATGCGGGTACCGACCAGCCCGACGCCACCGTCATCGACGCCACCGGATGCACCGTCATGCCCGGACTCATCGACGCCCACGTCCATTGCACCTTCGACGACGTGCAGTCTAACGATGAGCTGTTCTTCCACCGCGACCACACCCTGGCCGCGCTGATCGCCGCCCAGAACCTCCAGAAGCTGCTGATGGCCGGGGTCACCGGATTCTGCGACCCCGACACCCTTTTCTCCATGGGCCCATCGCTGCGCGATGCGGTGGACGCCGGCGTGGTGGAGGGCCCCCGCATGGCCACTGGGGTGCAAGCGCTGGTCACCGCGGTGGGCGGCACTGCCGGGCGGCTCATTCCGGACAACGGGGTGGTGGGCTACGCCCAGGTGGTGACCACGGTCGATGAGATGATCCAGATGACTCGCCGCCACATCAAGTACGGCGCAGACTGGATCAAGATCCACGCAACTGGGTCCATCCCCCGCCACAAGGGCGAGCTTTTGGCCTGGAAGCCCGAGGAGTTGAAGGCGGTGTGCGACACCGCCCACGAGCTGGAGACCCCGGTGATGGCCCATGCCCGCTCGGCGGGCAGCACCCAAGCTTGTGCCGAGGCCGGCGTCGATCTCATCCTGCACGCATCGTTTATGGACGACGCCGGGCTCGAAGCGGTGATCGACGCCGGGGCTGCCCTCATGCCCACCTTCACGTTCCTGGCCAACCTGGCCGACTACGGCCACCTGGTGGGCGCCGGGGCCGGCATGCAGGACGTGTTCCGGGGCGAGATCGAGGCCACTGCCAAGATGATGGCCAAGGCCCACGACGCCGGGGTGCCGCTGTTGTGCGGCTCGGAATCGGGGTTCGCCCTCACTCCCTACGGCCACTGGCACGCCCGGGAGCTGGAAGTGCTGGTGGAATCGGTCGGGCTGAGCCCGCTTCAGGCCATCGCCTGCGCCACCGCCAACGGCGCCATCGCAATGCGAATGGAGGGCGAGGTGGGCACCCTGGCCCCCGGAATGGCTGCCGACGTGCTGGTGGTGGACGGAAACCCGGCCGCCGACGTCACCGTGCTGGCCAACAGGGCCAACCTCCGCAGGGTGATCAGCCGCGGCGAACTCGTCGATCTAGATCGCCCCTGGCCCACCCGCTCCCCCATTCCCGGCGAGAAAGTGGCCAACTGGGCCGCCCAGATCCTCACCAGCGACTTGGTCAACTAAGCCGCAAACACCACCGGGTAGCGGCCGAAGTAGGGGCGGGTGGTGGAGGCGTCCATCTCTGGTGGGTCGTCGGGGTCGGGGCGGCAGCCGTGGTCGAACAGGGTCTGCACCGCTGCTGGCACTAGCCCGAACAGGTGGGCGTCGACGTCGTCGCCGTCCATGAACGTGACTCCGGCGGCCAAGTCTTGGCCGATGCAGGCGTGCATGCCCTGACCAAAGCTCAGCCCCCACGGGGCAATTCCCTCGGGCAGGGTGCGGTCGGGATTGAAGTCGGCGGCATCGTCGCCGAACACCGAGGTATCCCGGTTCACCGACAGGAGATCCAGCGTGACCCGGTCGCCTTTGGCGATGTGGACGCCACTCGACAGGTCTATGTCGGCCAGGGCCCAGCGCATGCCCGTATGGCTGGAGGGCTGGAGGCGGATGGTCTCGTGGGTGCAGCGCTGCATGAACAAGCGGTCGTCGCGCACCCGGTTCTCGTCTTCTGGGTGATCGGCCAGCCAGCCGAAGATGTTGTGTACTACCCGGTTGAAGGCGGTGGCCGAGGTGTGGGCCCCGGCCAGCATGTAGAAGGCAATCTCCCGCCGGATGGTCTCGTGGCTCAGGTCCAGGCGGTCCTGGTTGTGCATCAGCACCATCAACACGTCTTTGGGCAGCTCGTCGGCGTCGATCTCTCCGGCCTCTAGCTGGTCGAGCAGCGCCTGGCGCCGGTCCATGCCCGGGGTGAGGAACTCTGCGTCGAATGCGTCGAGCGCAGCCTCGATCTCGACCACCTTGGCCTCCTTGTCGCCGGTGTGGTGGGCCAAGGTGGCCCCCTCGATGAAGGTGGTCAGGTAGTCGTATAGCCGGAAGGTCTCCTCCGGGGTGCCCTGGGGCCGGTCCACCCCGGCGGTGAACGCGGCCAGGTTCATCATGAGCTGGTGGCCCAGCTTCACCAGCTCGGCCTTGCCCTCGGCCAAGTGGGGCGCCAGCGTCGACTCGATGATGGGCGGGAACAAATCCTGTTCGTACAGCATGAACGTGTCCCGGCGGAAAAGTCGGTTCTCCAGCCGGCGACGGTCCCGGTGCTCATCGCCGTGGAGGTTCACCACCACGTCGCTCATGATCACCTCGCCGGCGTCGTACAGCGCTTGGCGAAGATTCTTGTTCCGATAGCACTCCCGGGCTTCGGCGAACGTGGTCACGGTGATTTCTGCCATCTCCGGTATTTTGTCACAGAACATTCTCTGTTAGAGTCCCGAACTTGTGTACGTCCGATCAGTGCACGTCCTACCAAGTGGAGGGGAATCCATGTCCAAGCTCTTGAAAGTTCTGGCGCTGCTCTTTGCATTCGCCCTTGTTGTCGCGGCATGCGGCAACGACGATGACGACGGCGACGCCGCCCCGGCTCCAGCAGCCACCGAGGCGCCCGCCCCGGCGGCCACTGAGGCTCCTGAGCCGGTAGCAACCGAAGCGCCTGCCCCTTCGCCGGACGACGGTTGCGGCTGGGCCACTGATGGCGATATGCGAGGCGTGGACAAGGAGAATGGCGTAATCACCATCGGTAGCTCCCAGCCGTTCACCGGCCGGGCCGCTGTTGCTGGTGAGGGTCTGATTGCCGGCATCATCATTGCTGTTGACGAGATCAACGCCAACGGCGGCATCGACGGCTGCACCTTCGAGCTGGTCTGGGAGGACGACCGCTTCGAGATCGAGCAGATGGTTACCAACGTCCGCAAGATGATCGAGCAAGACGACGTGTGGGGTTTCGTAGGAACTGCGGGTTCGCAGGCCATCCCCTCTACTTACCCCGATATCGAAGCCGCTGGCACCCCGCTGTGGGGCCCGGTGTCGCCTGCCGACCAGGACATCCAAGAGGTGTACCTCACCAACCCGACCCGTACCGAGCAGGGCCGAATCTGCATCGACTACTTCGCCGAGCAGGGTGCCACCAGGGTGGCGGCCATCGGCCAGGACAACGAACTGGGCGAGGAGGCGTTCAACGCCATCGACATGCAGGCTCCGGTTCACGGCATGGAGATCGTGGCCAAGGAAGAGGTCGAGGTGCTCTCCGACGCGGTGGCCCCGGCGGTGCTCTCGGTTATCGACTCGGGTGCCGATGCGGTGCTCACCGCGCTCGACGGTACCCAGAACGGTTTGGTGCTCGACCAGTTCCATGAGGCTGGGTTCGATCCACTGGTTTGCTCCGACCAGGGTTCCGCCGGTGCTGGTGGCCAGACCACGGTTGGGCTCGCCGTACCCGAAGCCGCTGACGGCTACTTGGGTGGCCTTCAGGGAGCGCTGCCCGATTCCGACATGGAGTTCGTGCAGCACTGGCTTGCGATGTGGGAGGCCTACGACGGTCCCGGCGCAGGGAGCTTGGCCCCCAACTTCAGCCTTCAGACCTATTCCATCACTCGGGCATTCTTCGAGCTGTGGGACCGGCTGGACGGCGACTACTCCTACGAGAACTTCCACGCCACTGCCGAAGCTATGGGAGACGATCCCATCTTGATTCCGGCGATGCCGGTGCTGGCCTGTGGTCCGCTCCCCGGTGGCCACGGCTGTGCCTCGGGTGCGGGAATCGCGGAGTACGACGCTGAGACCATGTCGTGGACTCAGGTTCGGGAGTTCCTCCCGCCCGCGAGCTGATTCACTAGCTGGTCCGGGACCGGTGAGTGCCGGTCCCGGACCAACTGACCCTTAGGAGCACAGCGGGTGGACCAACTCCTCCAGCAGATCGTGGCCGGACTGGAGTCCGGGTCGAGCTACGCCCTCATCGGCTTGGCCATCGTGGTCATCATGAAGTCCACCGATGTGCCCAACTTCGCCATGGCCGAGATGGGGCTAGTGGCCGCGTTCATGGCCTGGTTCCTGTCCGGCGATCCTGCGCTGGGCGGAGTCGGTTGGCCGTTCTGGCTGGCCATAGTGCTGGCCTTGGGCTTTGCCGCCGTGTTCGGGGCTGTAACTCAGTTCTTGCTGGTTCGTCCCCTGACGGGGTTGTCCAATCAGCCTTTAGCCGTTTGTGCCGCCGTTGGATTGGGATATGCCAGCGTGCGCTTTCTCAACAAAGAGGGCTTGCCCACGTTTTTTGACTGGTTCCCGGTTACTGATGAGGGCTTCCCGCTGTGGGTTGCGACGATCTTGGCCGTCATTACCGTCGTGCTCACCTACCTGATGATTCGCTATTGGGTGAAGCCACTATCCAAGGTGGATCACTTCCCATTGCTCCTGTTGACCATCGGGTTGAATTTTGCGCTGGGGTCCATGATCGAGAACCTCTGGGGGTCAACCCCCAAGCGCTTCGACGCCCCCTGGTCAGGCGAGACCTTCGATTTGGGCAGCACCCGAATCGGCTGGGACCAGGTCATCACCATTGCAGTGGGCATCGCCATAGCCATTGGAATGGCACTGTTCTTCTGGTCCAAATGGGGCGTGCGGATGCGGGCCATTGCCGAGGACGGCCACACCGCCCGGCTGCTGGGCATCAACGCCGGACGGGTATCGCTTATTGCCTGGGCAATCGGGACTTTCGTTGCCGGGGCGGCCATGATCCTCAACACCAGTTCCACGGTGCTGGAGTTGGGCAGCGCGGAGGGCTTGATCCTCAAGGGGTTCATCGCCGCAGTACTCGGCGGGTTCACCTCGTTGGGCGGCACTTTCGCTGGCGGCCTGCTCATCGGAGTGGGCGAGGCTCTGGCCGGTGGACAGATCAGCACCAGTTTGCAGCCCACTATCGCGTTGCTGGTGGTGGTGGTGGTTCTCTTGGTGGCACCAGGAGGATTCAGCCGAACCGCCCGGACCCGGGAGGTGTAGCTGATGTCTGATCAGACGCTGCCTTCGCTCTATGCCCCGAAGAGTTCTCTGAGGAAGGTCGTGCCCGAATGGGTCACAACCTTCGCGGTTTTCGTCTTCTTGGCTCTTTTGCCCTGGATGCCCATCTTGGGCTGGACCGACATTTTCGACAGCGGCAATAACTTCGGTCGAGGCAACCTCGCCTTCGTTTTCGCATTCGCAGTCGCCGCGGTGGGTTTCAACCTTCTGGTGGGCTATTCGGGAACTCTCGGTTTGGCAGTAGCCGGGTTGTTCGCCATGGGAGCCTATGGCACTGCGGTTTTGTCGGCGCCCAGCGAGGCCAGAGAGGCTCTGGCCGGATACGACTGGCCATTCTTCGTGGCTCTGCCGGTGGTGTGCATCGCGGCCGCCATCATCGGCTTCATTGTGGGCTTTCCCGCGGCGCGGCTCAAGGGGTTCTTTTTGGCTATCGCCACATTGGCCCTTGGAGAGCTGATCGTCACCATCATCCGTCTAGACGAGAAGGTGTGGGACGGCCTGAAGACCAACGGAGGCACCGGAAAGCAGGTTCCTCAGTTCCGGGTCCCAGGACTCGACCGCATTCTTAGCGTCTACATGCTGTCGTTGGGTGCGCTGTTCATAACGATGATCGCATACGTCGTGCTCACCAACCGCAGGCTTGGCCGGACGTTGAAAGCAGTGCGAGACATCGATATTGCTACCGGCCCATTGGGTATCTCTTCCACCTACTACAAGTTGCTGGCCTTTGGGATCTCTGCGTTTGCTGCCGCGCTAGCCGGGGCCATGTGGGCTCAGAACAGCTCGTTTGCGAACCCCTCCGCCTTCAGGACCCGGATGCTGGTGTTCTTGCTGGTGGTGCTGATCGTGGGAGGGCTGAGTCATAAGTGGGGACCCTTGATTGGCGCATTGTTCTTTGTGTTCCTGCGTCAAAAGCTGCAAGACACCCAGAAGCTGCTGTTTTTGATCTTGGGTATCACTCTCATGCTGGCCGTGCTCATCCTTCCCAACGGCTTTGCTGCTTTGCCGAAGCGAATCCGTGACAGTCGATGGGCCAAAGACCTCCAGCGAAGACTGGAGTCGTTAATGGACTTCTCGCTATGAGCGTCGTCGATACCTCTGCACCGGGCACCACCACCGATGCTGACGCATCGCTGGCCGTCGACGACCTGCATGTTGCTTTCGGCGGAAACCATGTGCTGCGTGGGGTAGATCTTCAATTCACGCCAGGCTTCAACGGGCTGATCGGACCCAACGGAGCGGGCAAGACCACGGTGTTCAATGTGATCTCCGGCTACGTCCGCAGCAGCAAGGGCGCAATTCGCCTGCATGGCGAGGATGTGTTGCACATGTCTCGCACCCAGCGGGTGAAAGAGGGAATCGGGCGAACGTTTCAGGCTCCCCGTCTCATCCTCGACGCCACTGTGATGGAAAACACGCTGTTGGGTCGGCATCACCTGTTCCGCTGGGGGCATCTGGCCGAGCTGTTGCTCTGGCCGCCGCAGCGACGGGAGGAAACCGAGGCCCGGCAGGTCTGCATGAGCATGCTCGACCGGTTCGAATTGGCTGATGTGGCCCACGAAGAGGCCGGGGCGCTGTCGCTGGGTTCGCAGAAGCTGGTGGAGGTGGCCCGGGCCTTGGTGGCCGATCCTACTGTGGTGTTGCTTGATGAGCCCGCCGCTGGTCTGGGTGCCGACGATGTGACGGTGCTGCTGCGGGGTTTGCGGGAGCTCCAAGCCGAGCGCGACCTGTGCGTGATCATCATCGAGCACGATCTGCAACTGGTGACCAGCCTTTGCCCCAAGATCAGCGTGCTGCACTTCGGCGAAATCATTTCTGAGGGCAGCCCTGAGCATGTGACCTCCGATCCCGCTGTTATTGAGGCCTATCTGGGTCACGGTTTCGAGGCTGAGGAAGGCGGCGAGATTCATGAGGTGGAGGGGCCGCTGTCGGAGCACCATCACATCGACCACGTCGAAGAAGAGGGCACACTGGAAGAGGTGTGGACCGAAGACGACGGCCCCGAGAAGGGGGAGTCGTCCTGATGCTGCTCGAGATCAATGATCTGGTTTCGGGCTACGGCCGCCTCGAGGTGTTGCACGGCGTCTCGCTGTCGGTGGAAGAGGGCGAGATCGTGTCAGTGCTGGGAGCCAACGGGGCGGGCAAGACCACCCTGTTGCGGGCCATCTCCGGAGTGCTGGACACCTGGTCGGGATCGGTGGTGCTCGACGGGGAGAACTTGGGCAGCCTGGCCATCGAGCGCCGGGCCATGCGAGGGCTCGGACATCTGCCCGAGGGGCGGGGCATTTTCCAGAACCTGTCGGTGAGGGAGAACCTGGAGTTGGGTCTCGGGCTGCGCTCGGACGGTGCGGCGGCAATTCGCCGCGACCGCGACCGCCTCTTAGACCTGCTGCCCGCGCTGGCCGAGAAGATTGGCGAGCAGGCCTCTTCGCTGTCCGGCGGACAGCAGCAAATGCTGGCTCTGGCCCGGGCCATGATCACTCGGCCCAAGCTGCTGATGATCGACGAGTTGTCGTTCGGCCTGGCCCCCAATCTGGTGGACCAGCTTTTTGAGTTGGTGGTGGACCTGCGGGACGAGGGTGGCACCACCTTCCTGCTGGTGGAGCAGAACGCCGGGGTGTTGGAGGTTTCCGACCGCACCTACGTGCTGCGCACCGGCAACAACGACATCAGCGGTCCGTCATCGGAGCTTCGGGCCTCCCACGATCTGGTGCGGTCCTATTTGGGCCACTAAACGCTGATGCTGGGTCTGGTGCTGGTGACCGGCAGCGCGTCGGGAATCGGTGCGGAGACCTGCCGGGTGTTGGCGGCGAGCGGATGTGATGTGGTGGCTGCCGATGTGTCCGCTGCGGCCGACGTGGTCTCACTGGACGTGACCGACGAGGCCGCCTGGGATCAGGTTTTGGAGGATGCCGGTCCGCTGGCGGGGTTGGTGAACTGTGCCGGCATCCGCAGCCGCAGCTCGATTGTTGACACCGATTTGGATGATTTTGAACGCCATTTGCAGGTCAACTTGGTGGGCACCTGGCTGGGCATTCGGGGGTTCTTGCGCCGCCACCAGCCCGGCACTGCGGGGGCCATCGTCAACGTGTCTTCGGTGAACGCCGAGATCGCGGTGCCCGATCAGGCCCACTACGTAGCGTCCAAGGGGGCGGTGTCGGCGCTTACCCGGGCGGCCGCAGTGGAAGCTGCGCCGCTGGGAGTGCGGGTCAACGCGGTGGCGCCGGGGCCGGTACGGACCCCCATGACCGCAGAGCGGCTCGGCGACCCCGAGCAGGCGGCCTGGCTGGATACCCGGGTGCCGATGGGGCGGGTGGCCGAGCCTGCCGAGATCGCCGAGGTGATCTCGTTTTTGCTCAGCGACAAAGCGTCCTACGTAACTGGCGAAGTTCTATTCACCGATGGAGGGTGGCACGGAAATGCCTGATTCAACATCTCAATCGCTGAAGGGGCTGGTGCCCCTCGACGACTTCTACCACTTCGGCGTCGTGGTCACCGATCTCGATGCGGCTATGGCCGAGTGGACCGCCATCCACGGATTTGAATGGGGCCCAGTCCAGAACCGGGAGTTCATGGTTCGCCAGCCCAATGGGGTGGTGCTGGCCGAGTTCCAGTTCACCTATTCCATCGCTGGGCCGCCCCACATAGAGCTCATCACCGGCACGCCGGGCACCGTGTGGGATCCCTGCACTGCTGGCGGAGTCCATCACCTGGGCTACTGGAGCCACGACCTGGTGGCCGACGCTCAGCGCCTGGCTGATGCCGGCTATGAGCCCCTGGCCTCCTATGAGGCTTCCGACGGGCGTCCACTGGGCTTTACGTACCACTGGCTTCCAACCACCGGCCTGCGAGTGGAGCTGGTGGATGCAAACCGCCGTCAAGACTTCCTGAATTGGCTGGCCGGCGCCGACTTCCCCGCTGCCACCGAACGTTAATCGGCAAACCTGTGGGCGGAGCCAGCCCCGCCATCAGCCTCGGTGGAGTGAAGGTCACCGCCGCCCTAACCCTGGGCCGCATCGCCGGTCAGGCTGTCGCCAACAGCGGATAGCAGCTATCGAAACCGTTTCCAATGTGGGTTGAAAATCTGTAAACCTGCACTAGACTAAATTCGTGATTTGCTTCCCCGTACCATTTGGATTCCCAGCGAGGGAGCGAGATGCCGAAGCGAAGAGAGCTTGTGGCGCAGATCAAGGAGTTGGCCGGCCGGTATGGGGCCTCAGCAAGACCGATGCGCCAGGGTAAGCACGAGATCTGGGAGTGTGAGGGGCTTACTTTCCCGATTCCTAGGCACCGTGAGATCGCTGAGGGGACAGCCCAGGCAATCATGAGAAAATTGACCGAACACTTGGTAGGCCGAAGAGGAGAGGACGCATGACTGAGAGTGTTTATGCGGTTAAAGCGACCCGTTCCGGTGACTGGTGGGTAATCGAGGTGACAACGGGGCTTCCAGCAAGCGTTGTCGGCGTGAGCCAGGCTCGCCGGCTGAACAGAGTTCCGAAAATCGCCCGTCGTCTAATAGCCGATCTCCTCGAAGTGGATATCAACGAAGTTAAGGTCGATGTCGAAGTCTCAATGCCGGGCGAGCTTGAAGCCGTGCTCGATAGGGCTCGGCAAGCCACAGCTACTGAAGTCGAGGCTCGGACTGCTGCGTCTAGGGCTCGGTGTGATGCAGCCGCTGCTCTATTGGGCGCCAACTTGACGATGCGGGAGGCTGGTCAAGTTCTTGGTGTCTCTCATCAGCGAATCAAGCAATTGGCCGACCAAGCTAAGTCGTGGACCCTTAGCGGCTGAGGGCGTGTTCGATGCCGATCTGGCCGAAGCAGAGGGCTTCGGACAGGTTTGATCCGTCACTGGGGTAGAGCAACCCGGAGGCTTGGCCCAATTCCCCTGCCCCGTACAGGCCGGCAATAGGGTCGCCGAAGGCGTCAAGGATGCGGCCGTGGCGATCGCGGCGGGGGCCTCCAGTGGTGTTGGAGCCTCCTGGCCACAGCACCACGCAGTAGTAGGGGGGCTCTTCAATGGGGACCATGGTGTCGGACGGACGCCCCCACGGGTCGGGCTCGCCATTGCGGCACCGCTGGTTGTAGGCGTCCACGGTGGCGGCCGCCTGCTGGGCGGCCTCCTCGGTCATGCCCGCGGCCACAGCCGCTTCAGCGATGGTGGCGCCCGGGGCGATCCAACCCTGATCGATCTCGGCGGTGTTGTCGTCGCTCCAGTCGTAGAGTCCCACCGCCACCGCCCCGAAGTGGGTGTAGGTGAGCGGCCCGGCCTGACGCCGGGATTCGTCGAAGAACCAGTAGCAGGGTACCCGAGGGTAGGTGTTGGTGGCCGGGTCGTAGGCCAGCAGGTCGTAGTAGAAGTCGTGGCGCAGCAGCGCTTGATTGTGCTCGTTGGCGAACCGGTTCCCGGCCTGGTCGCAGATCACATAGCCAGGAGGATCGATGCCGATGATGAAGTTCAGCGGCTGTCCGTCGTGGTCGAAGTGGCCGATGGCCCGGCCGATCATCTGGTTCATGTGCCACATGGAGGCCCCGACCCCGGCGGCCATGCGCACCCCATCGCCGGTGTTGTTGGGGTTGCCGTAGAAGTGCGCGGGATAAACCCGCAGGTGGTCCCGCTTGAGATCTTCGTCGAACTCGTAACCGCCGCAGGCCAGGACCACGCATCGACGGGCACCCAGAGCAACTGGTTGGCCGTTGCGGCTCGCGGTCAGCCCAGTTACACGGCCATCGGCATCTTGGATCAGCCGAGACGCGTCGGTGTCCCACCAGATGGGGATGTCCCGTCGAGCCACGGCGTCAGCCAGTCCATCGAAGAACCGGGGACCGGCTCCGGCCGCGGCGGCCAGCCGCTCGGCCACCCCACCGGGCTGCACCGCCACAATCGCCTCGGCACCCTCGAAGCCGGGATGCTCGGCCCCGGCCGAGGCCACCATGTCCAAGCCGCCGATGGCGTCCTCAAACCACTTCGAAAGACCCGCGGCCCGCTCGGCCCAGGCGCGAGTTACGTCGTAGGGGACCATGCCCGACGCGCAGACATCCAGATAACGGGCCCCGGCGTCCACATCGGTCACTGTCATCACCATGCCGCCCGACATCCGGGTGGACGGGGTGTGGCAGTGCTCGGGGCTCTTCTCCACTAGCACCACCGAGGCGCCGGCATCGCAGGCGGTGATTGCCGCGGCCGTGCCCGCCGCGCCGAATCCCACCACCACCACGTCGTAGGTCTCGTCGAACATCAGCGTTAGAAGTCTCCGCCGTCGAGAGTCACCGTCTGGCGGACGATCATGCCGTCGGCCACCTCAAAGCGATCAGTGCCCGAGGCTCCGTCGCCGAGTCCGCCCCTCAACGTCCAAGCCACCGCCACCAATGCCCCTTCCAGTCGGGGCTCGGCGAACTCCACCCGACCGTCGCCCAGCCGCTCGGGCACGGTGGTGAAGTAGCCGGTGATGGCGTCGCGGCCGCGGTAGGTCACATCCCGCACCAGCACCGCGTCGGCGGCATAGTCGGCGGCCATGGCCTCCGGGTTTCCGGTGTGGACAGCGTCTAGGTGCTCTTTGACCGTGGTGAGCGGGTCACGCATGGGTCCGGCCCCTAAGCGCTGATCGGCGCTCGCTAGGCATTGGTGATGCCGAGGCTAAGCCCGCCGTCCACCGTCAACACGGAGCCGGTGGCCCATTCGGCGCCGATCAGGTACTCGAAAGCCTCAGCGATCTCGGTGACGGTGCCGATGCGGCCCAAAGCATGAGCCGGCCCGAGCCCCTCCAGACGGGCCTTGGCCTCCTCGTCGCCCATCAATCCAGCTCGCTGGTTGATCTCAGTGAACACGGCGCCCGGCCGCACACAGCCCACTCGCACGCCCTGGGGTCCCAGTTCGGCAGCCAGCACCCCGGTGAGTGCCTCCAATGCCCCCTTGGTGGCGGCGTAAGGGGCCACACCGGGGAAAGCCCGCTGGGTGTGTACCGACCCGACAAACAGCACGCACCCCTGCCGTTCCTGTAGGTGGGGTAGGGCCTCGCCCACCAGCATCATCCCGGCCACCACGTTGGTGTGAAACACATCGAGCAGGGCTTGCTCGTCCAGTTCGTCCACCGGACCCCGGTACATATTGGCTGCGTTGCTGATCAGGGCGTCCAAACCGCCGCCGTGGTCCACCGCGGCCTCGATCATAACGGTGCGGTCGCCTGCCTCGGTTACGTCTCCAGCCACCGCCCGACACCGGTCACCCAACCCAGCCGCCACTGCTTCCACCCGGTCCCGACGACGGCCGGTGATGGTCACCCATGCCCCTCGGCCAGCCAAGTGTTCCGCCGCTCCCGCGCCGATGCCCGAACCACCCCCGGTGATCAACACGGACATGCCTTCGATTGGCTTCATCGCCTTGCGACCTTACTGGGCAGCCGTCAAACCATCAGGGTCATGAGATGGCTAGGGTCATGCCATGGCTTACCGAGTGGAGATCGACCAGGATGAGTGCATGAGCTCGGGGCGATGCGTGGCCGACTACCCCGCGGCGTTCGCCTTTGACGACGACGAATTGGCCACCGTTCTGCCCACCTCGGGCAACCTCACCGACCAACAGCTCCTCCGAGCCGCGCGGAATTGCCCCTCCCGAGCCATCCAGGTGTTCGACGCCGACGGCACCCTCCTGGAGTAGCTTCGACCGCTGCTGTTGCCGACCGCCCCCGCTGATTTGCAGGCGGACCACTAAGGTTTGCGCTCGTGACGAAATCGATCATTGTGACCGGGGCCGGACACGGCATTGGAGCGGAGATCGCTCGCCAAGCGGCGGCGGGCGGCTATCGGGTGGGGGTGTTGGACATCAATGCCGAGGCCGCCAACCAGATTGCCCAGTCTTTGCCCGATGCGGTGCCCCTGGTGGCGTCCAGCACCGATTCCGGCTCGGTGGAGGCCGCACTGGACGCCTTCGGCACCCCCGATGCGCTGGTAAACAACGCGGGCATCGTGCGTTTCACCCCGCTGGTCGACCACTCGGAGGATGATTGGCGGGCGGTGGTGGACGTGAATCTCAATGGCCCGTTCGTGTGCGGTCGAGCCGTGGCCCGCCGCATGATCTCCGAGGGCTGCAAGGGATCGATAGTCAACATCTCCTCCATCAACGGCATTGCGCCCGGCCCCAATTCGGGGGCCTACAGCCCGACCAAGGCCGCCGTGATCCAGCTCACCCGGCAGATGGCCATCGAATGGGGCTCGGCCGGCATCCGGGTCAACTCGGTGGCTCCCGGCATCATCGACGACGGCATGTCGGCCCCCGTCCTGGCCGACCCCGAAGTGCGGGCCACCCGCTCGGCGCGCACCCCCAGCCGGCGGCTGGGCACCGCCGACGACATTGCCAAGGCCGTGATGTGGCTGTGCTCCGATGACGCCGAATACGTCAACGGTCACAATTTGGTGGTGGACGGCGGCGTGGTTTCCACCGTGCTGGCCGGAATGCCCCGCCCCGCGTCGATCGACGGCGTCGAGGAATGAAGCCGACCCCCACAACCTGACCCAAGGAGAGAAACCGCAATGGCAGAGATCACCCTCACCCGGTTCGACGAGGTGCGCGACGCCTACCGGCAAAAGGGCCTCAAGCAGGCGCTGTATGACGCGGCCGGGGTGATCATGGCCGACACCCTGCTCACTCTGTGGGGTGACGATCACCGCCGTCGTCGCCGGTTGGAGAATCGGCTGTTCCGCCGGGAGACGTTTGAGCACTATGAGCGGGATCTGCTTCCGCTGGCAGTGGACAAGCAGTTGGATCCGGCCGCGGCCGAGGGAAAGGGCGATGTAGTGCCCCTGGCCCGCAGGATCGTGGTCAACCTCACCGCGGCCGCCGCCGGCGTGGACTACTCAGAGGGCACGGCAGAAGAGACCGATCGGCTGTTCTCCTATGCAGTCAAGTTCAGCGAAGGCGCCACTGCGGTTCACAGCACGAGAGACCCCGAGGAGTTGAGAGCCGAGGTGGCCGAGGCGCTGGAGGGCTGGGACAAGGAGTTCTTCGCTCCGTCGCTGGACCGCCGCACCGAGCTCTTCGAGCGGTTCAGCGCGGGCGAGATCGAAGAGGACGACCTGCCCAAAGATGTGCTCACGGTGCTGGTCCGCAATCAGGACTCCCTGGATCTGCCTCGAGATGTGGTTCGTCGAGAGGTGGCCTTCTACATGCTGGCCGGAATGCACTCCACGGGAGCAGCAACCACCCACGCCGTTCATGGCGCATTCGGCTGGTTCGACGATTACCCCGAAGACCGAGCCCGCATGATCGAAGATCCGGTGTTCCTCCAGCACTGCGTGCATGAGTCCATGCGACTGCACCCGGCCAGCCCGGTGGCCCGCCGGGAGGCGGTGGAGCCGGTCACGCTGCGCGACGGAACCGAGTTGGCTGTAGGAGACTTCGCGGTGTTCGACCTGTGGTCCGCCAACCGGGACACCGAGGTGTTCGGGGCCGACGCCGACAGTTTCAACCCGCTCCGGAGCATTCGAGACGATGTGCCCCGGTGGGGTCACACCTTCGGCGGAGGACGTCACGCCTGCATCGGCATGGAGCTCGACGGCGGCGTTCCTGCCGATGAGAACACCGGGGCCCCCATCCTTTTGGGAACGGTGGCGCTGATCTTGCGGGGTCTACTGGTGCGCGGTGCCCAGCGGGACCCCGACAATCCCCCCCAGCAAGACCCCAACATCGCCCGGGTCTGGTGGGGCACATACCCCGTGGTGTTCTGATAGGCAGATCACTGATGGGCGGGCGCACTGACGAGCTTGAGGACCGGAGTCTGCGCCCGCTGACCGGGGAATTCTGGGCCGCGGTGAACCGGGCTGAGTTGGTTCGACCGGTGTGCAACGACTGCGGGCAGAGCTTCTTCGTTCCCCAGTTCGCCTGCCCCTACTGCCAGAGCACCAACTGGGACTATCAGCCCAGCAGTGGCCGGGGCCGGGTGTACAGCCACACCACCGTGCATCGGCCCCCCACCCCGGCGTTCACCGCCCCCTATGTGATGGCCGATGTGGACGTGGAGGAGGGGTGGCACCTGCTGACATGGATTGTGGACTGCGAACCCGATCAGGTGGCAATTGACATGCCGGTGAGCGTGAAATTCGTTACCGGCCCCGACGGGCATCGGCTTCCGGCATTTGCCCCTGACGGGGCGGCCCGGTGAACGTCGGCTTGGCGTTCGCCCGCAACGCGGCCCGCCATCCCCGCGACCCCGCCATCTTCGGCGAACGGGAGCTTGACAACCGCCAGCTCGACGAGCGCACCAACCGCATCGCCAATGCCCTGTTGGAAGCCCATGGCCTGGGCAAGGGCGACCGGGTGGCCCTGCTGGTGGCCAACCGCCCCGAGGTGGTTGAGGTGCTTGGAGGCATCACCAAAGCCGGCGGCTGCTATGTGGGGTTGAACTTCCGCCTCGGCCCGGTGGAACTGGAGCAGGTGTTCGAGAACGCCGACCCAGTGCTGGCCATCACCGATGCCGAGCATCGTGAGCAGCTCGACGGGTTCGACCTGCCGATCATCGGCATCGACCGCGATCTGGATGCCCTCGCCGACACCGCCTCGGCGGAACCCCCGGCCACCCTCCATCAGGTGCGCCCGGAAGACGACTTCTGCATCGTGTACACCAGCGGCACCACCGGGCGGCCCAAGGGGGTGTACTTCGACCACGCCCGTGTGCTCCAGCACGCCACCGTGGCCTGCCTGGAATACGAGATCGACCGCCACAGTCGCTATCTCATCCAGATTCCCCACAACTCCAGCGTGAACATCACCATCCTCCCGTGCCTGATCATCGGGGCGGCCCAGGGGTTTGTTGACAGCCGCAACTTCGACCCGGTGCGCTACGCCCGCCTGGTGGAAGACCATGGGGTAAGCCACTCGTTTCTGGTGCCCACCCAGCTGATGCGCCTACTCGACCGACTCGACCGTTCCGACGACCGCAAGCTGGGGTCGCTGCGTACGCTGGGCTACGGCTCTTCGCCCATCTCCCCCGATCGCCTGGCCGAGTTGGTGGAGCGCTTCGGCCCGGTGTTCAACCAGCTCTACGGCATGGCCGAGATCGCCTCCATCGGCACCATCCTGCGCAAGGAAGACCATGTGCGGGGCTTGCAGGAGCGGCCCGAGCTGCTGTCGTCGTGCGGGCAGCCGTCGTATGCGGTGGACGTGCGGGTGGTGGACCCCGACGGCCGGGACATCTCGGTAGGGGAGCGGGGTGAGGTGATCTTCGGCGGCCCCCATGTGATGAAGGGCTACTTCCGGGATCCCGAGCGCACCGCCGAGGCATTGCGAGACGGGTGGATGCACAGCGGCGATGTGGCCGAGGTCGACGAGGAGGGCTTCATCTACATCGTCGACCGCATGAAGAACCTCATCATTCGAGGCGGGCTCAACATCGCCCCCACCGAGATCGAGAACGTGCTGTACCGCCATCCCGCCGTGCTGGAGGCATCGGTGATCGGCGTGCCCGACCCCGAGTGGGGCGAGGCCATCGTGGCCGTGGTCGCCCTCAAACAGGGGGCCTCGGCCGACGACCAAGAGTTGCGACTGTGGTGCCGCCAGTCGGAGCTGACATCCATCAAGATCCCCGAGCGGGTGGAGTTCACCGATTCGCTGCCCAAGAACGCGGTGGGAAAGATCGCCAAGGAGGAATTGCGAGCCCGCTATTGGGGAGAAGGCCGGCAGGTGTGAGCGGCACCCATCCGCTGCACCGAGTGGCCATCGTCGGGGTGGCAGCCACCGAGATGGCTCGCCAGATCGACACCTCCTCGGCGGAGGTCTCCCTTCGGGCTGCGCTGGCTGCCCTCGACGACGCCGGACTGGGTGTGGCCGATGTCGACGGGGTGGCCGCCCGCTGGCCCGGACCGGGAGGAACCGTGTTCCAGCCCGGCTCCGCCGACTGGGCCGGGGTATTCGGCCAGCCACTGCGCTGGGTGTGCGACACCTACCCCCAGGGAGTTCCCGGCGCGCTGGACGCCGCCGCCGCGGTGGCCGCCGGTTTGTGCGAGACAGCGCTGGTGTTCGGCGGGCAGGCCGGGGTCATGGGCGGGTCGGCGGTGGCCGACTACACCCGGCCCGACAACGAGTTCATCGCCTGCTGGGGTTCGCTCACCGCGGCCCAGTTTGCCCTGGTGGCCCAGGTATACCGGCACCGCCATGCCCCCGACCCCGAACAGTTGGCTGCGATAGCCGCCGCCATCCGCAACGCCGGGTCGGCCAATCCGGCCGCGGTTATGGCAGGACGGGGTCCTTACACTGCCACCGACGTTCTGGCTTCGCCGATGGTGGCCGAGCCGTTCCGCCTGCTTGATCTGTGCCTGGCCACCGAGGGGGCCGCGGCCATGGTGATCACCACCACTGAGCGAGCCCGGGATCTCCCCCAGCCGCCGGTGGCCATTCTGGGCGGGGGAGCAGAGTGGCACCGCCAGCAGTACGTGAACCCGCCCCGCTATGACGAGGTGTGGAGCCTGGGGGCTGACGCTGCCCGGCGGGCGTTCGACTTGGCCGGCCTGAGGCCGCACGACGTGGACGTGTTCGAGCTCTACGACATCAACACCTACGAAGTTGTGCGCCAGTTCGAGATGCTGGGCCTGTGCGCCGAAGGCGAGGGTGCCGAGTACTTGTGGGAGGCGGGCATCGGCACCGACGGCCGCCACCCCCTCAACACCGACGGTGGCCTGCTCAGCTACAGCCACATCGGCTGGGGCGGCCCCACTCTGAAGATCGTCGAGGCCGTACGCCAACTGCGAGGCACCGCCGGCCCCGGCCAAGTCCCTAACGCCGAAGTCGCCCTAGTCACCGGCGCCGGCTCCGGTGCCCAGTATCACAACGTGATGGTGCTGGGCGGGGGCTAGCTAGCCCGCGGCCCAAGCCAGTTCTGTCTGCATAGCTTCCTCGCCGCGGCGGCCGATGGTTAGGAGGCGGGGGTCGTGGGAGCGGCCGTCGAGCCAGGCCCGGATGGCTCGCATTGATGCGGTGAAGGAGCGGACTCGTTCGAATCGGGCGGCGTATTCCAGCCGCTCCTGATCGAGCGGGTGGCCGTAGGAGGCCGAGTCGTCAATCGAACACCAGCCGGAGAAGCGGCGGGTGAAGGCCACGTCGCACATGGGGTCGCCGGGCCAGGCCCGCTCCCAGTCCAAGATCCCGCCCAACTGGCCCGGCCCAGACCAGCTGAGGTTGGAGAACCGGAAGTCGCCGTGGCACCACACCGCGGGCTCGTCGCAGTCGGGTCGATTCGCCGCCAGCCAAGCCAACGCAGCCTCGAACTCGGGGTGGCGGTCGGGAGCAGCCCGCCGATAGACGGCCTCGGTCTGGTCGAGTTCAGCGTCGTAGGCCTCAGCCACGGTTATTGGCGCCGTCAGTTTGTGGAGCTGGCCTAACGCCTTAGCCGCGGCGGCGGTGTACTCAGGGCGGTGCTCGGTCACATTCCCGAGTCTCAGCACCTTGCCCGGCATCCGAGTGTGGACGCCGAACGGCCGGCCGATGGGGTTGTCGGGGTTGGGCTGTACCGCCAGCACAAGGGGCGCGGGCACAACCCCTTCCACCCGGCGCAAGCTGGCCGCCTCCCCCTCCGGGTCATACGGGTCGAGCGGACCACCCCGCGGGGCCACCCGCACGATTACATCGTCCACCCCAAGCGTCAGCCACGAGAATCCCCGGTCCAGCCGCTCGATGTGGGGACGGGCGGCTACTCCTTCACACACCTCGGCGACCGCTCTCCCCACTGCCAATGGCGACAAGTCCACCAACCGAGCGTACCGGGGTGGCGGGAAGCCGGTGAATGTCCGACCCCAGATCAGATCGGGGCGGGAGATAACGTCGCCTGGAGTGCCGGGTGGGAAGATCGCATGAGGGGGGATCCGAATAAGGGGCGGGTAGGGGCGGTCATGGTGTCGGGGATGCTGGCGGTGGCCTTCGGGGCCTCGCTCGGATTTCTTCCCGGCTACTTCGTCGCCGATGTCCAAGACGATCTGGGCATTTCTCGCACCCAAGTGGGCCTGTTGGTGAGCCTGCATTTCGGGTTCACCGGGCTTGGATCAGTGCTCGGCGCCCGCATCACCGAATGGGTCGGGGTTCGAGCTTCGGTGGTGGCCGACCAACTCATGGTGGCGGTGGCGGCGTGGGGGTCGGCGTTGTTCGACAGCTATCCCGCACTGCTGGCCGCCGCCATCTTCGCCGGATTCGGCTACTCTCTGTCCACCGCATCCACCAACAAAGCGGTGGCTGATGTAGTGCCTGCCCACCGACTCGCGGTAGCTCTTTCAGCCAAGACCGCGGGGGTGCCGATCATGGCGCTCGTTGCTTCGGCGATTGTGCCTTGGGCGTCGGAGCGATGGAGTTGGAATGCCACGGTTATGGCTACCGGCACACTTGCCCTGCTGAGCGCGGCGGTGGCTGTGTTCGCGCTTCCCGACCGGGAGGCCAGCGGTCAATCTGTTGTGCGCTCTGAGGCAGCGGCGTCCGCTCGTCAAAGTCGCCTCCAGCGGGACGAGAATCTGATTCCCCCGGGGTTTTGGTGGTTCTCGATTGCCGCGTTCTTCTTGGTGGGGTCGTCGCAGCCGCTGTTTTCTTGGATTGTCCGTTATTTGGACGAGTCGGTGGGTCTGTCCAAGACCACCGCGGGAGGGATTGCCTCGGTAGCTGCGGGAATCGGCGCCGCAACGATGGTGCTTGGCGCCATCTACGCAGATCGGATCGGTCCGACCCGTCGAGTGCCGTTCATCATAAGCCTCACGTTGACCATGGCGATTTCCATAGCGGTGATACCGCTGGGGTTCGCTCTCGACATTGCCGTCGTTGCGGCAGCCGCGGTGGGGGTGATTGCGGGGATTGGCACCCAGCTCGTGGCCGTCGGCTCTATGCATGCAGCGGTGGTGGATCGGGCGCCTCACGCAGTACAGCGGGCCACCGGGATCACCATGACCGGCTACTACCTGGGGGCATTGGCCGGGCCGGTTTCCTTTGGAGCGCTGGTGGACTGGCTCGACACCTACACCTGGGCGTGGCTGGCCATGGCCGCAGCCAGCGCCCTTGGCGCCGCAGCCTTTGTCCGAGCCAACCGGGTAGGCGACGTTGTGCCTTGACCCATGGCCGGGCGACGGCCAAGCTCGCTGACGGGCTCCCCAGGGTGAGGCAATGAGCTACGAGCACGTTTTGGCGCCGGTTGAGATCAATGGGATGGAGATCAAGAACCGGGTGGTGCGCACCGCGCACGGCACCAACATCGGCCAAGGGCGGATCACCGACGAGCTGATCGCCTACCACGAGGCCCGAGCCGCCGGTGGGTGCGGGCTGACCATCTTGGAAGCGGCGTCGGTCCATCCCACCGACATGGGCACGCTGTGGCTGCACGACGCCTCGGTGGTGGACGACTACCGGCGGCTGATGAGCCAGCTGGCCCCTTACGGCATGACGGTGTTCCAGCAGCTCGGCCATCTGGGTTATGAGGGGGTGACCGCCGATGGCGACCCTCCGTGGTCGGCGTCGGAGCTTCCCGGCCCCAGCATTCGCCGCCCGGCCAAGGCTATGACCGCCGACGACATCGCCGAGCTCACCGATGCCTTCGCCCATGCCGCCCGGTGGAGCGTTGAGGGGGGTGTCCACGGGGTGGAGGTTCACATCGCCCACGGTTACCTGCTCCAGCAGTTCATGTCGTCGGCTACCAACCAGCGCACTGACGAATACGGCGGCTCGTGGGAGAACCGCATCCGTCTGGCCCGCGAGGTTGTTGGCGCGGTGCGGACAGCGATCGGTGTCGAGATACCGCTCGGCGTGCGGATCGGATCAGAAGCCGTAGGCGATGGGGGAGTGACAGAGCACGATTGCGCCGGGTTGGTGAGGGTGCTGGCCGACGACGGCCTCATCGACTACGTAAACCTCACCTATGGAAGCTGCCTTCGGCCCCACAAGATCATGGGCGGGATGCACGAGCCGCCCGGTTACGAGTTGGAGGCCGCTGCTCCGGTGGTGGCTGCTGTGGATCTGCCTGCCATCGTCACCGGTCGGTTCCGCACCCTGGCCGAGGCCGACCAATTGATCGCCGAAGGGGTGGCCGACATGGTGGGCCTCACCCGAGCCCACATCGCCGACCCCGATCTAGTGGCCAAGAGTATCGACGGCCGAGAGGCCGAGGTCCGCCCTTGCATAGCCGGCAACGACGGCTGCGTCGGCGGCCTCAACCGAGGTCGCCTGTCGTGCGCGGTCAACCCCGCAGTGGGCCGCGAGCTGGACCAGCCCTCGCACCAGCCCAGTGCCCAACCCCAACAGGTTGTAGTTGTCGGCGGTGGCCCCGGCGGCATGGAAGCCGCCCGCTTGGCTGCCATCCAGGGCCACGATGTGGTGCTGTTCGAGGCCCGCGACTGCCTGGGCGGCGCGGTCCGACAAGCCCAAGAGCTACCCACCCGGGCCTTGCTGGGCGACATCTGCGACTGGCAAGAGCGAGAGCTGTCCCGGCTCGGCGTTGGTGTGTGGTTGAACCAAGCCGCCGATGTCGATGCAATTACCGCTGCTCGCCCCCACCTCGTAGTTGTGGCCACCGGCGCCACCGGCGCCGAACTCCCCAACATCAGCACGATGCCCAAAGGCGCCACCGCCGTGGTCGACGACCGCTTCGGCGGCTACGAAGCCCTCGGCCTCGCCGAGTGGCTGGCCGCCCGAGGCCTGGCCGTAACCGTGACCACCCCCGGCCGCCGAGTAGCCGCCAATGCCCTGCTCGACCTAGTGGTCCAACCCGCCCTGGAGCGCCTCCAGGCCCTCAACGTCAACATCCAAACCAAAGTCGACCCCCCGCCCGAAGCCCACCTCACCCTCACCGTGGCCAAGCGGCCCCACGACCCCCTTTCCACCGATCTCATTGCTGCTGGCCTCAAGGTCCATGTCATCGGCGATGCCCGCGAACCCGGCCGCATTCTCACCGCCATCGCCGACGCCCACGGTGTTGAATTCGGCTAGCTACCGCGGCGGAGGTCGATGCCGGACCGCTGTTGGCCCTATTGGAAGGAAACGAACTCTGGGGTGGGGGTGAGTTCTAGGACTTGTTGCGGGGTGGCCATGGGGGAGTCTTCGTCGTAGAAGTTCTTCCAGCCCCAATAGAACTGGTCGGCGTCAGGTTCGTTGGTCAGAAAGTTCCAGGTGTTGTACTTGAGATTGAGAGGGCCTTGGCCGTCCATGTGGATCAGCACCGCCAGCTCTGGGGGCGTGTCGATGAGTTCGCGGTCGGTGATCATGGAGAACCGGAATTGGTGGAGGACGAGCAGCTTCTGTGGCAGGGCCTCTTCTCGGACGATCCCGGCCAGCCACTCCACCACCTGATTGATCTCGGCCGCGTCCACTGTGCCGATCTGCTCGAGATGCACCTCGTGGGGCTTGAGCCTCCACTCAGGATCGAGGGCTAACCCCACATGGGGCAGGCGCAGGAACTCCTCGTACATCTTCGCCTGCGTCAGAAAGTCGCTTCGCCCCGACTGAAGGTCCAGCACCACGTACATGTCATTGGCGGCCGCAGCCTCGATCCAAGGCCTGATGTCGTCCTTGAGTGTCCCCACCGAGTAGTCGCCATCGCTGCCGGCGCTGGCCGATGCAACGGTGGCGATGATCTCAAAGGTGGGCAGCACCGCATAACCATCGCCGTCGTAGCCCTGGGAGATGGATCGGAGGCGCTCAACCCCGGCTTCGGGACCCTGTTCCCCCAGCACGCCCAGTGCTGATGTCGCCGGGTGGCCGTACAGGGCCACCAAGCGGCGGTTAATGCCTGAGTCGAACATAAGCAGGCCGCCCCCGGGAATCTCATGGCCCCTGCGGATGACCTCCAACTGCCATAGCGCGTCCTCGCCGAGGTCCGGAGCCACTATCACCTCCGAGGCGTCCAGGATCTTTTGCCTGGTCTGCGGGGAAAGGGCTCTGAGGTCGTCGGTGGCCACGATCACCGTGTTGCCGATTTGGTGGCCTTGGGCCGCCAGCGTCGTGGCCTGCTCGTCGTCGGCCACCACCCACACGCGCTCGACCACCGCCACGGGGGCCGGTGTCGCGGGCGGCTGGTCGACTTCGGGGGGCTTGAGGTTGAAATCGGCCTGAACCTCAGGTGCAGAGGACGCCTCCCGGATCGCGGCCACTGCCAAACCGGCGATAGACGAAGGGGTAACAGCATCATTGGCCCCGGTGCCTTGGGCCGTGGGAGACGCAGTGATGGACGCGTGCGTAGTGGTTGAGGCCGTTCCAACCGGCAGGCACGACGTTGCAACCGCAGCCAGCGCAACAACGATGATCCAGTAGGGGCGAAAACGGATTCGCAACTAAGGGGCCGCGCGGATAGGTGGCCATCCACCGGTCGTTGTGTTGTCCCGGCTTTGATGTCGGGTAGCACCAACCCAACGACTCGGTGGAGGTATCTGTCATTATGCGCGCGCTGGAACCGGAGGTGGTAGATGCTGTGT
>JAJEGM010000046.1 GCA_022819825.1 Acidimicrobiia bacterium
ACACAGCATCTACCACCTCCGGTTCCAGCGCGCGCATAATGACAGATACCTCCACCGAGTCGTTGGGTTGGTGCTACCCGACATCAAAGCCGGGACAACACAACGACCGGTGGATGGCCACCTATCCGCGCGGCCCCTTAGAAGCGAAAAGTCGAGCTATTAGGGGTATTGGCTACCACCATTGGTTGAAGGGGCGGGCAGAAGTTCGGATTGGCTGGATCTCTCGGGGGAACCAGGCGAGCTCGCGGGTGCCGCCGGGCGCGGCAGAGCGGTAGTCGATGCCATCGAGGTTTGCGTCATAAGCATCTTGGCCGATTGGCTGGCACACTTCGTGGGGGATGACGTTGTTGTTGGCATCGTGGGGGTAGGTGGCGGGCAGGCCCAGGGCAGCTAGGCCTTCATCGGTGTAGGCATCGGCAGCTTGGCCTTCGGGGATGTCGACCTCCACGAGCTGGGGCGCGGTGGCCGGATCCAATGACTCGGGGACAAAGGGAACGCCGGCGAATTGCCGGTACACGTTGGCTCGGGCAGTGGCCACGTCGTGGCTCAGATACAGGCATGGCAGGCCCGGCGGGTTCCACCGCCGACCTGGAGGGCGCGACGAGAATGAGGGATCGAGCGGATCGGACCACTCAGGGTGGGCGACACGGAAATACCGGCCCCCGATCGGCGAGGTGTTCACGTTCAGGCGACCCGGGTGAAGTCGAAGATGTCTTTGGTGGATTGCAGCAGCCACTCGTGCTCGTCGTTGGAGATCACCTCCAGCATGGTGCGCCCGCCGTAGGCCTCAGCTGGCCGGCGGACGACTTCTCCAGGCAGGCCGGGCAGGAGGCGATAACGGAGGATGTCGCCGAGTTCGGCGATGGCGCTGATTTTGGGGGCCCGTTCGCTGGGAGGACCGGCGAGCAGCCACTTGTCGACCGCCTGGCGGGTGACCCCCATGAGACTGGCAACATCGCTCTTCGACAGATTCAGGGTTTCCATCGCCCGCCGCAAAGGCTCGATGTGCTTCATCTCGAACTCCTCTTGGGACATCGTCTTGAGGAACCATGCGAAATGGCGACCGTCGATCTCCCTGCTCGGCTGCACATGCTCTTGGGGCAAGCCGGTGGCGACTCCTCGCAGTCGGTCGACCAACGCTGCGATCACACCGAGTCCATCTGCGGTGGGGGCGGCCCAAGGCAGGGCCACGGCGTTTCGTCGGAGGTAGTCATAGACATAGGCCGCAGGTGGAAGGGCATCGGGGTTGTGCGCCGGCAAGTTGGACAACCACTGGGCGGCGTAGTCGGCATAGAAGCAATAGCGCCGAACTGCCTTGCGGTCTTTTTCGTCGATCAGCCGGGGCACGAGCTGGTTTAAGGCGGCGGTGATGTCGGAGAGCTCCCCGGCGACTTTCTTCGACGCGGTAGCGAGATCTGTTTCCAGCAGATCTTCGATGAAGACCACAGTGGAAGTTTATCGCAACCAAAACGCAACCACAATGGGATGCGGAGCAAATGAGCTAGGGGTTGGGGAGGCCGTCGGTGTAGGTGAGGGTGTTGTTGGGGGTGGCGGGGGTTCTTGGGCCTTCGAAGAGGATTCCGGTGAGGTTGAGGGGGTCGCAGGCGGCGATGGTTATCTCTTGGTCGATGCGGGGGTGGTTGCGGACTTTTTGGAGTTGATCGGCGGCGGTGGGGAGGGCGAACTGCTCGCCGCTTTGGCCAGCAACGAAGCGGCCGCCTCTGACGATGCCCCGGTCTTCGAAGCGGCGCAGGGCCTTGAGGATGTCTCGCCAGGGGGTCGCGGCAGGGGTGGCGGGGTGGTGGGCGAGGCTGCGGAACACGATGCCCCAGCAAGCGAGCAGCTGGTGGGCGACGGCTTCGGCGAGGTCTTCGGCCGGGTATTGCTCGGGTTGTTGTACGAGCGACCAGCGGCCGGGGGCGGCGTGGGTTTCGCGAGACGCGCCATTGTTTAAGGCGCGATTGGCGCGCATGGCCCGGGTGCGCAGGGCTTGGGAGCGGAGGTTCTGGCCGGGGCGGTGGCGGGTGGGGCGGCGGTTGGAGCGGTTGAGCAGGGCTCGCACCGCGGCGAAGCCGTCGGCGGTGAACAGGCCGAGGGCCACGCCGTTCCACAAGGCCCGCTCGATGTCGTCGGGCAGGCGGTTGGTGGCGGCGGCCAGATCGGGGAGGAAGCTGGCGCCCTGGGCTTGGAGAATTTCGGCGATCTCCTCCACGGGGCCGGCTTCGGGGGGCTCGGGGCTGGTGGTGCGGGCGGCGGCGAGGAGCCAGGGGAGGTCTTCTCGGAACACGAGGGTGATGGGGGTGGCTTTTCTTGGGGCCATGGAGTTGGCCTTGGCGGGGGTTGTCGGGGGTGTGAGGCGGAGCCAGGCGAGCTCGCCGCGGTAGCAGAGCTCGTCGAGCCACATCGGCTGGTAGTCGGGGAGGCGTTTTTGGATGATCTGGGATTCCCAGGCGCCGGCGGGGAGGTCTAGGCCTTGGAGCTGCTCTAGCACTTTGGTGAGGCCGGGGCGGCCTCTCACGGTGGAGTCGGGAGTCAGGTGGTGCCAGTGGAGGAGGAAGCGCATGAAGTCTTGAGGGCTGACGGCTTGGACTGAGGCTCGCTTTTGGCGTCTCGATAGATAGGACATGCGCTGGAGGAGGCGGCGGGCGCACCAGGTATCGGGGGCAGCGCTGTTCAGATGGTCGGCGCGCATGGCCATGCCTTCGGATTCGAGGGCGGCTAGGGATTGGTGGACGGTTGGGAGATCTAGGGCTGTCTGGTCGGCCAATTGTTCGGGGGTTGTGGGGCCGGTTGCTTCTAGGTGGCCGCGGATGGTCTCTAGGGCTGAGTCTGGGTTTAGGGCGGTTTCGGCTAGCTCGGTGGAGGTCCAGAGGGATGTGTCACTGCTCGTGGTTACGGTGCGGGCTCGGCCTCGAGATTCGAGGTCAGTGTAGAGAGCTTGCCAATCGGGGTTGGGCCGGGTGATCACCAAGGAGGTGAGGAGATCGTGGAGTTCGTCGGGGTTGCGGGGGTCGGGGGTGATTTCCTCCACCACTTGGGCGATGGCGTCGGGGGTGATTTGGGCGAGGGTGGTCTCGTCGAGGGTGGTGGGCTGCTGGGCGCTTCTTGGGCGGAGGCCTCGGGGGACGGTTACGGCGTTGGTTCTTCGGTCGACGAGCTCGGCGTCGTCCAAGAAGGCGTAGGGGCGGGCGTTGACAATCTCGTGGCTGAGGGGGGAGGGCTCGGTGGTGTCGCAGAAGTGGGTGCGGACCGCTCCGGAGCGGATGTCGGTGAGGAGTTGTTGGAGGCCGTCGGCGTCGAGGGCCTCGTGGAGGGTGTCGTGGAGGGTTTGGCGCACCAGGAGGTGGTTTGGGATCTCAATGGGGCCGGCTGTGTTCTCCTGGCAGGCCGCCGCGCCGGGGAACACGGCGGCCATGATGTCGTCGGCCTCCATGCGCTGGATGGGGGGCGGGTTGCGCTTTCCGCCCCGGCTGCGCAGCACCACCAGGGCCCGGTTGAGGTTCCAGCGCCAGCGGGCGGCGAACATGGGCGAGTCCAGCACGGCCTGGGTGAGCACCTCTTCCACCGAGTCGGGGTGCAGGAACTGGGGGACGTCGCTGAGGGGGAAGCTGTGGTGGGGGCCGAGCGACAAGATGATGGCGTTGTCGTTGGCCGCCGCCTGGAGCTCGAAGTCGAAGCGGCGGCAGAGGCGCTTGCGCAGCGCCAGGCCGAAGGCCCGGTTGATGCGCCCGCCGTAGGGGGAATGCACCACGAGCTGCTGGCCGCCGGTGTCGTCGAAGAAGCGCTCGAACACGATGTTGTTGTGGGTGGGGACGGTGCCCAGGGTGGCTTGGGCCGCCGCGATGTAGGTCACGGCCTGCTCGGCGATCTCGGCAGTGGTGCCGTGGGCTTGGGCGAACTGGGCGGCAGCGGCTTCCAGCGCGGTGTCATCGAGGGGGTCGGCGTTCGGGGCTTGCGGGAGGAGGCTGTATATATAGGCGCGCAGATCGGACACCTGCTGGGAGAGCTCGGCGGTGCGGGCGGGGGCCTCGCCCAGCCAGAAGGGGACGGTGGGCGGGGCGTCGCCGGCGTCGATCACCCGCACGGTGCCGGCGGCCACCTGCTTGATGCGCCAGGAGTGGGAGCCCAGCAGGAAGATGTCGCCGGCCATCGACTCCACGGCCCAGTCTTCGTTGACGGTGCCGATGAAGGTGTCGTCGGGCTCGGCCACCACCCGGTAGTCGCCGTTCTCGCCGATGGCGCCGCCGGAGGTGAGGGCGGCCAGCCGGGCGCCCCGTTTGCCCCGCACCTCCTGGTTGATGGAGTCGTGGTGGAGGTAGGCGCCCCGGGGGCCTCGGCCGGTGACCACTCCTTTGGCGGCCTGCTCAATGGCCTCGTCGAACTGCTCTTTGGTGAGGCCGGCGTAGGGGGCGGCCTTGGTGAACATGTCGTAGAGGCCGCCGGTGGTGTGGTTGTCATCGGCGGCGGCCTCGGCGATGAGCTGCTGCACCAGGATGTCGAGTGGGGCCTCGGGGGGGCAGACGGCGTCGAGCTGGCCCTGTTGCACGGCGTGGAGCAGGGCCAGCGACTCGATGAGCTAGTCTCGGGTGAGGGGCCACAGGCGGCCCTTGGGGGTGCCGTGGCGGCTGTGGTTGGAGCGGCCCACCCGCTGGAGGAAGGTGGCGATGCTGCGGGGCGAGCCCACCTGGCACACCAGCTCCACGGGGCCGATGTCGATGCCCAGCTCCAGCGAGGCGGTGGCCACCAGGGCCTTGAGGTCGCCGGCACGGAGGCGGTGCTCGGTGCGGATGCGGCGCTCGGTGGACAACGAGCCGTGGTGGGCGGCCACCGCATCGTCGCCCAGGCGCTCGGCCAGCTGGTGGGCGATGCGCTCCGACAGGCGGCGGGTGTTGACGAACACGATGGTGGTGTGGTGCTGGGTGATGAGGGTGGCCATGCGGTCGAGCACCATGTCCATCTGGGCGTGGGACACCACCGCTTCGAGCTCGTCGTCGAACAGCTCCAGGGCGATGTCGAGGTTGCGCTGGTGGCCGGTATTCACGATGGTGCAACCGCTGCCGGGGGCGGTGTTTGGGGTTGTGCCGGATCCATTGGCGGCGTCGGCTCCGTTGGTGTTGGCGGCGTCGGTGTTGGCGGCGTCGGCGTTGGTCTTGTCGGTTTTGGGAATGCCGGTGAGGAGGTCGGCGATGGTGGTGATGGGGTGCTGGGTGGCCGACAGGCCGATGCGGGCGGGGCGGGTGTTGGCCACGTGCTCGAGGCGCTCGAGGGTGAGGGCCAGGTGGCTGCCCCGCTTGTCTCGGGCGGTGGCGTGGATCTCATCGACGATCACCGTCTCCACGGTGCGGAGCACCTCGCGGCTCTTGGCCGCGGTCACCAGCAGGTAGAGCGACTCGGGGGTGGTCACCACGAAGTTGGCCGGCTTTTTGATCATGGCCGCCCGGGTGTGGGCCGGGGTGTCGCCGGTGCGCACGGCCACGGTGAGCGGCGGGGGCTCGAAGCCCTGGGCTCGGGCCACCTCGGCGATCTCGGCCAGGGGGCGCTCCAGGTTCTCGGCAATGTCGGTGGCCAGCGCCTTGAGCGGCGACACGTACACCACCTGGCTGGCCTTGGCCACCGTCTGCCCCGCGGCGTGGCGCTTGTAGAGATTGTCAATGGCAATGAGGAACCCGGCCAAAGTCTTGCCCGACCCAGTGGGCGCGGCGATCAGCGTGTCTTGTCCCGAAGCAATAGCCGGCCACCCCTCAGCCTGCGCCTCAGTAGGCCCCCCCGGAAACCGCCCCTCAAACCAAGCCCCCACCGCCGAATGAAACCCATAGCCAACATCAACGCTCACGCTCACCTCAACAGGCGCGGCACTGGAAGGGGAAGCCACCCCCAAAGAGTACCGGGCAGGTGTGACACACTCGGCGGGTGAAGTCTCCTTTCGGACGGGCTGGGAGTGTGATGGTCGCTCTCGGCCTCATTTGCTCCGTGGTTGTCGCCCAGTCGAGTTTCGTTGGAGCGCAGAATGAAGAGGGCGGCAGCCAACAGCTCAGCGAGGTCCTGCTGCGCGATGAGTTGATCGGAGATCAAGAGTCGCTGCTGAACGTTTACCGCTGCCTATTCAACATCGACACCCAAGTCGTGCCCGGCGGCTGCACCGACGGAAAGCCCGCGCAAGCCAAGCCCGATCCCCAACCGTTCTCAGGCACCCCTACTCTGCGTGACATCGAAGTCCGCGACGAACTAGTGGCCGACCAAGAGTCGCTGCTGAACGTTTACCGCTGCCTGTTCAACATCGACACCCATGCCGTGCCCGGCGGCTGCACCGACGGAAAGCCCGCCGAAAGCAAGCCTGAGCTAACAGCTACACCCCAGCCCACAGCCACGCCTCAGCCCACAGCCACGACCACACCTGACCCCGAACTGCCGACGGTTTCGGCAAGGTTCGTCCTCCCGTCCTATACCGCCGCAGAGGGCACCACCGCGCAGATCTCTGTTCATCTTGACTACAGCGCACCCGGCCGCACAGTGACCATCCCGCTCACGTCTTCATTCGGGGGCGGGGCCACCGAATCCGACTTCGGGCCGCTGCCCACCAGCATCACCTTCGGCCCCACGGAGACCACCAAGACCATCGACATCGCCATCATCGACGACAAGCTCAGCGACCCCGGCGAATCACTCACGCTCGCCATCGGCCAACCGCTGCCGAATGGGGTGCTCCAAGGGGTAACGCCCCAAATCACCATCGACATCACCGACACCGGCGTCACCCCGGTCACGGTCAGATTCGCCACATCAACTGCCACGGTGTCGGAGGGGTCTCTTGCCCAACTGAGATTGACCCTCGACAGAGCCCCGGGCCGCACATTGACCATTCCGCTGACCTACGCCTTCCACGGCGGGGCCACCGAATCCGACTTGGGGCGCTTGGGGTACATCGACACCACCATCGACTTCGGCCCCAACACCACCTCCATCGTCGTCGGCCCGATGGTCGTAGACGACGGCCTTGTCGATCCCGGTGAATCATTCACCGTGGCAATCGGGCGAAACCTACCTGAAAGAGTCACAGCCGGCACCCCAAGCCAGGTAACGGTCAACATCGACGACGCCGGGGTCACCCCAATCAAAATGGGATTCAACTCGCCGAGTGCCACGGCTTCGGAAGGAAGCACACTCCTTTTGCCACTGGGGTTGTATCGAGACCCCGACAAAGTGGTGACCGCGGGCCGCACCGTCGAGATTCCACTTGAATACTCCTTCCACGGCGGTGCCTCTGCCGCCGACCTCGGGACGCAACCAACCAGCGTCACCTTCGGCCCCTCAGATACCAACAAGTCGATTGCCATCGAAATCGTCGACGACGGGCTTGTGGATCCTGGCGAGTCGTTCACCATCTCCATCGGCCAGACACTGCCTGACGGATTCGCCCATGGCACTCCTATCCAAGTCACCGTCCAAATCACCGACTCCGGCGTACCGGCGGTGGAAGTCAGTTTCGGGCAATCGACCTACACCGCGGCCGAGGGAACCACCGCGCAGATCACCGTGGAGCTCGACCGAGCGCCCAACCGCGCCGTGACCATCCCGCTGACGACCGCCTTCCAGAACGGGGCCAGCGCAGCCGACTTCGGAACCCTCCCCACCAGTGTGAAGTTTGAGGCCAGCGAAATGGCCAAGACCGTGTCATTTGCGGTGGTCGACGATCAACAAGGCGACTCCGGCGAATCCATAACGCTCGCCATCGGCTCAAACCTGCCCGACAGAGTCACCGCCGGCACCCCTAACCAGGCCACCGTCAACATCACAGACACCGGCGTACCTGAAGTGAAAGTGACATTCGGCTCGGCCACCTACACCGCTGCCGAGGGAACCACCGCGCAGATCGCCGTGGAACTGGACAAGACCCCCAACCGCACCGTCGTCATCCCCCTCACCTACACATTCGGGGGCGGCGCCACCGCAGCCGACTTCGGGCCCCGGCCCGCCTTCGCGACATTCGCCGCCAACGAGACCGCCCAAACCATCTCGTTCACCGTGGTCGACGACCAGCTAGGCGACCCCGGCGAATCGATAAAGGTTGCCTTCGGAACCAACCTTCCCACAAAAGTCATTGTCGGCAGACCCAACCAGACCACCGTCAACATCACCGACACCGGCGTACCCCGAGTTGAAGTCGGCTTCGGCTCGGCCACCTATTCAGTAACCGAGGGGACCACTGCCCAGGTTGCCGTCCAACTGAGCAGGACCCCCAACCGAGAAGTGACGATCCCCCTCACCTACACATTCGGGGCCGGGGCCAGCACAGCCGACTTCGGCACCAGACCAGCCTCCGTGACATTCGCCGCGAACCAAACCTCCCAAACCATCTCATTCACAGTCACCGACGACCAGCAAAGCGACCCCGGCGAGTCCATAACGCTCGCCATCGGCTCAAACCTGCCCACCAGAGTCACCGCCGGCACCACCAACCAGACCACCGTCAACATCACCGACACCGGCGTGCCCGCGATCTCGATCAGATTCCGCACGCCGGACCACACGGTGACGGAGGGATTCACAGCGTATGTGCGGCTTTCGCGGGGCCAACCTTGGGACGACAGCTTGACAATTCCCCTCACCTACTCATTCGGGGGCAGTGCCACTGCGGCCGACTTCGGAACCCTGCCAGCCAGCGCGACATTTGCCGCCGGCAGCTTCACCGCCACCGTGGCTATCCCCCTCACCGACGACGACCTCGACGATACGGGTGAATCAATCCAAGTTTCTATCGGCACCACTCTTCCCGAGGGATTCGAGGCCGGCAGCCCCAATCAAGTGACGATCAACATCTCCGACGCCGACCCGAAGCAACTCCAAGTGCAATTTGCCACAGTCGCGTCCAGCACCGTGACTGAGGGTTCCTACGCAAGCACCGTGATCTGCCTCGACGACGATCCCTGGCGAGAGGTGAGATTGTCGTACACATACTCTTTCGAGGGAGGGGCCACCGCTGACGACATCGGTGAGAGGGATTTGTCTCAGACATTTGCCGCCTGGTCAGACTGCTACCCAGTTGTCGTATGGATCAATAGCGATGACCTCGACGAGACCGGCGAATCGATCGTCGTTTCCGTCAAACAGCCTCTTCCCGACGGTGTCACCCTTGGCACCGTCGCCCAAGTGACCTTCCATATCATCGACGCGTCCTAACCCAAGAAGGCATTCACCTCACCCCACCCCAATGACCGGCAAGCTGGTCCGGGCTGCCTGACGGAATTCTTGGGGTGGAAATATGAGTGGTGTGTGTATAGTTAGGCGTATGCCACGGATGCAGGTTTATTTGCCGGACGATCTACATGCGGCAGTCAAGGAGCATGGCTTCCCCGCCTCTGAGATGTTGCAGAAGGCCGTTCGGGAGGAGATTCGCCGGCTTGAGCTGATCAAGGCCGGTGAGGAGTATTTGGCTGAGCTTAGGGCTGAGGTGGGGCCATCTACACCAGAGAGCGAGGCCTGGGCTAAGGAAATCGTAGGACAGGTTGTCCGCCATTTCGAGCAGACCGCCAGTTAGTGGCACTCGTGGTTGATTCGGGCGGGGTCTCGTTTCTCACTGACACAACACTTCAAGCGGCTGATGTAATCCAAGGGTTCCAGCGCGAAGGACTTTGGCCCCCGGTAGTTCCATCACCGGTGTTGATTGAGTGCTTGCAGGGCCATGCAGGAAGAGACGCAAGAGTGAATCTTCTGCTCAAGTCGTGCGACGTGGTGGAGGTGATTGATCCAGGGCTGGCCCGACGGGCGGGCTGGTTGCGAACTCGTGCACAAAAGGGGTCGGCAGTGGACGCCCTCGTGGTTGCTGTGGCAGAGCCGGGAGGTGTTGTGCTCACCTCTGATCCCGACGACTTGAGGGCCTTGGCGACATACGCCCGAAACGTGCGCATCGTTGCCGTTTAGGAGCTAACACAAATGGGATCTACTTGGGGTGGGCGGGTTTCGGGGCGGGATTATGACGCTCGGTGGGAGCAGTTGGAGGCTGAGGGGCACAATCCTCATGGGGAGGCCGATTTTGTGGATTCGCTGCTGGGGGGCTCGGGGCGAGTGTTGGATGCGGGGTGCGGGACTGGGCGGGTGGCCATTGAGCTGGCCCGGCGGGGATATTCGGTGGCTGGGGTGGACATTGACGATGAGATGATCTCGGGGGCTCGGGGCAAGGCGCCGGAGTTGGCTTGGCACCAGCTCGACTTGGCGACTTTCGATCTGGGGGAGACGTTTGACGCGGTGGTGATGGCGGGGAATGTGCTGCTGTTCACCGTGCCGGGGACTGAGGCCGTCGTCGTAGGGCGCTGCGCGGCCCACCTCTCCCCCGGCGGTGCGTTGGTAGCAGGGTTCCAACTTCGGGGCGGCGGCTACGGGCTGGATCGCTACGACGCCGACTGCGCGGCGGCGGGATTGGCGCTGTCGGAGCGGTATTCGACGTGGGAGCGGGGGGCGTGGTCGGGCGGCAACTACGCCGTGTCGGTCCACACCTATATGTAGGCGCGAGACTGGGAGGGTGCTGGGTGGGCCGGAGATCATCACGTTTTTGCTGCTGGCGCTGGGGGGGGCGCTGGCGGTGGGGAACATCGCCGCGCTGATCAATCCTGACGGGCCCCGCCAGCGCCGAGACGGCATCCCTCCCCCGCCGGGCGCCCCCGATGAACCGGCCAAGCCCAAGGTGGGGCGCAGCGTGGCGATGATCGTGGTGGGCCTGGTGATCGTTGTGTGGGCCATCGCCAGCCTCATCGGGGGGTGAGCCTTCCCGGTTGGTCACACCGGGAGCAGTAGGGTCGGGGGGGTTATGGCCTTGTTGGATGTGGCGGGGGTCACGGTTCGGTTTGGGGGGGTTACGGCCCTGCGAGATCTGTCGTTCACCGTGGACGAGGGCAGCATCTGCGGGCTGATCGGGCCCAACGGGGCGGGCAAGACCACGCTGTTCAATGTGGTGAGCCGGGTGTACGACGCCCAAGAAGGGGCGGTGGGCTTTGACGGGGCCGATCTGTTGGCCCGCCCGGCCCACGCCATCAGCGGTTTGGGTATCGGGCGCACGTTCCAGAATCTGGCGCTGTGGCCGGGGATGACCGTGCTTCAAAACGTGATGGTGGGCGCCCACCACCGCTCCAATATCGGCGCGCTGCGGGCCGCGTTGCGATGGGGTTTGGGCCGGGAGGAGGCCGATCTGGCCCGAACGGCGTGGGATGCGCTGGACGAGCTGTCTTTGACCGACGTGGCTTTCCACCCTGCGGCCGGCTTGCCGTTTGGCACCTTGAAGAGGGTGGAGCTGGCCCGGGCGCTGGTGGGCCGCCCCCGGCTGTTGCTGTTGGACGAGCCGGCCACCGGGCTGACCCAGACCGAGGTGGGCGAGTTGGGCGATCTGCTGGTGGCACTGGCTGAGCGCCACCGGCTGACGCTGCTGCTGGTGGAACACCACATGGGGATGGTGATGGGGGTGTCCGACAAGGTGGTGGTGCTGGACTTCGGGGCGAAGATCGCCGAGGGCACCCCCGCCGAGGTGCAGAACGACCCGGCGGTGGTGGAGGCCTACCTGGGGGCCGAGCAGTGAGCTCGACGTATCTGGAGGTGCGGGGGCTGAAAGCAGCCTACGGCGACATCCAGGTGCTGCACGGCATCGACTTCTCGGTGGACGAGGGGCAGATCGCGGTGATTCTGGGGGCCAACGGAGCGGGCAAGACCACCACACTGCGGGCGCTGTGCGCCATGGTGTCCACCGAGGGGTCGGTCCGCCTCGGCGGCGAAGAGCTGGCCGGCCAGAGCACCGCCGACATCGTGCGCCGGGGGGTGGCCCACGTGCCCCAGGGCCGGGGGACGTTCCCCGATCTCTCGGTGGAGGAGAACCTGATGGCGGGGGCGTTCGTGCGCACCGACGCCGACGTGCGGGCCGACATCGAGCAGTGGTACGAGACCTTCCCGGTGCTGGGCGAGCGGCGCACCCAGACCGCCGGCAGCCTGAGCGGGGGCGAGCAGCAGATGCTGGCCATCGCCCGAGCGCTGATGCTGCGGCCGTCATTGCTGTTGCTGGACGAGCCGTCGCTGGGGCTTGCGCCGATGATCACCCGGGCATTGTTCGAGCAGCTCACCGCCATCAACGAAGAAGCCGGGACCACCATGCTGGTGGTGGAGCAGAACGCCGCTTTGGCGCTGAGAGTGGCCAACCAGGCCTATGTGCTGGAGGCCGGGGAGATGGCCCTGTCGGGCCCCGCCGATGAGCTGGCCGCCGACGACAACGTCCGCCGGGCGTACCTGGGGTACTGAGCGATGGTGGTTCTGGCTTCTGTCCTCGGCGTTTTCGACATCTCCCTCGACAAGCTGAGCAACGGGGAGCTGTGGCTGGCCCAGTTCTTTCGGGGGCTGAGCGACGGGGCCACCTATGCGTCGGTGGCGCTGGCGCTGGTGATGATCTACAAGTCGACCGGGTTCATCAACTTCGCCCAGGGCTCGCTGGCCCTTTTGGGGGTGTACCTGGCCTACATCTTCAGCGTGGAGCAGGGCCTGCCGGTGGCTCTGGCGGTGGTGTGCGCCATGGTGGCCAGCGCGGTGGTGGCCGCGTTCATCGAACGGGTGTTCATCCGGCCGTTCCCGCCCGACCATGTGCTGCCGCTGGTGATTGTGACGCTGGGGCTGCTGTTGATCATCGACTCGGCGGTGGGGATCGTGTGGGGGTTCCGCACCCGCAGCCTGCCCAGCATGTTCCCCAGCGGGGCGCCCATAGAGTGGGGCATCGCCCAGCTCACCTGGCGCACCATCGGCAACCTGGGCACGGTGTTCACGGTGGTGGGTTTGCTGTACCTGCTGCTGTCGCGCACCAAGGTGGGCTTGGCCTTCCGAGCGGTGTCGTCGAATCTGGAATCGGCCCGGCTGGTGGGCATCCGGGTGGGGCCGACGCTGGGGTTCGGGTGGGCCCTGGCCGCGGCCATCGGCACCCTGGGCGGGGCGCTGGTGGTGCCCGACCTGCTGCTGGAGCCCTCCATCATGCTCCGGGTGCTGATCTTCTCGCTGGCCGCGGCTGCTTTGGGCGGGCTCGACTCCATGGTGGGTGCGGTGATCGGCGGTCTGGTGGTGGGGCTGGCCCGCAACCTGCTGGTGACGTTCTTGGACCTGAGCGAGCTGGCCCTGGCCACCGCGGTGGCGGTGATCTTGGTGGTGCTGCTGGTGCGCCCGACGGGCCTGTTCGGATCAACCCGGGTGGAGCGGGTATGAGGGGCCTGGGAGTTGTGCCTGCGGGCAGTCGCCAGCACCGGCGGCGCCAGATCATCGGGTGGGCGCTGTTCGCCCTGGTGGTGGTGCTGATTCCGTTTCTGATCGCCGATACCTACAGTCCGACCATTTTCGGCAATCGCTACACGGTGGGACTGGGCAACCTCAGCCAGGCCATCGGGATGATGGTGGCCATTTTGGGGCTGAACATCGCTACCGGCTACAGCGGGCAGCTGTCGCTGGGCCACAGCTTCTTCGTGGGGTCGGGGGCGTATCTCACCGCGGTGCTGGTGAACGAGTTCCACTGGTCGTACCTGTCGACCCTCGGGGTGGTGGTGCCGGGGCTGTTCTTGTTCGGGGTGCTCTTCGGGCTTCCCGCCCTGCGGATCCAAGGGCTGTACCTGGGGCTGCTGACGTTTGCGGTAGCGGCGGTTTTCCCGTCGATAATCCGCCTGGACGAGGTGAAAGACCGCACCGGTGGCAGCAACGGGCTTCAAATCGAAAGCGATCTGGTGGCGCCGTCGTGGGCGCCGCTCAACACTGTGACCGAGTGGCTCCACGCCATACCGGGGGTGGGGTCGCGGGTGCCCGACGGTTTGACCAGCCGCCAGGAGGAGGCGGTGTACAAGTACTTCTTGCTGGTGATCGTGGCGCTGGTGTGCTTCTGGCTGGTGCGCAACATTCTGGCCGGCCGAGTGGGGCGGGCCTTGGTGGCCATCAGGGACAACCCGCTGGGCGCGGCGGCCAACGGGGTGAACCTGGCCGCATACAAGACGCTGAGCTTCGGCATCAGCGCCGCGGTGGGCGGCGTGGCCGGGACAATGCTGGCCATGCACTCGGGATTCGTGGGGCCCGATGAATTCGGATTCGCGATGGCCATCCTGCTGATCGTGGGGCTGATCGTGGGCGGCGCGGGCACCCTGCACGGCGCGGTGGTGGGGGGTTTGGCCATCCGGTTCGTGCCGGAGTGGTCGAGCCAGACCCAGACCCTGCCGGGCACCGACACCGCCCTGGAGGGGCCTTATGGCACCGCCATCTTGGGGGCCCTCTTGATCATCATCATCTTCGTGCTGCCCGGCGGGGCTGCCCAGGGATTTCGGCGGATCAAAGCCCGGCTGATGCCGGTAGCCCCCCAGCCTCCGAGGGGTTGATCTAGGGGGCTGCGAGCCCAGGGTGTAATTGTCGCCGGGGGCGCGTAGGGTATCGGGACTGCTCTCAGCGGAGAGCGAATCTCAGGAGGAATGACCCCATGTCGAAATCTTGGCGGATCTTGTTGGCCCTGCTGGCTGTGTTCGCGCTGGTGGCCAGCGCCTGCGGCAACGACGACGATGACGCGCCGGCAACCGAGCCCGCACCGGCCGCTGCCACCGAAGCACCCGACGAGCCCGCACCCGCGACGGAGCCCGAGGACGAGGCCGCGCCCGCTCCCGAACCGGACGATGAGGAAGAGGCCGCTCCGGAGCCCGAGGAGCCCTCTGATCCCAACATTGTGGAACTAGGCGGAGGTGCGACGATCGACATGACCGAGTGCCCCAGTGAATGGGACAACTACCAAGGGGTCACCGACAGCGAGATCCGCTTCGGCAGCAGCTTGCCCCGATCCGGCGCCCTGGCCGGGTTCGGCACCATCAGCGACGGCGTGCAGCTCTACTTCGACCACGTCGGCCCGATTGACGGTCGCAACGTGGTGATGGTGAGCCGGGACGACGGCTACGTGCCGGCCCGCACGCTGACCAACGTGGAGGAGATGATCGATGTCGAGAATCTGCTGGGGTTCGCCGGGATTCTGGGCAGCCCCAACAACCTGGCCGTCCAAGACCTGCTGAACGAGAACTGCATCCCGCAGTTGCTGAACCTGACCGGCCTGCCCGAGTGGGGCGACCCCTCCAACTACCCGTGGACCACCGGGGCCCTGATGTCGTACGAGACCGAGGCCCGAATCTGGTGCCAGCACGTTTCCGAAGAGCTCGGATCGGGTTCAACGGTGGCCATTCTGTCGCTGGACAACGACGCCGGCGAGGCGTGGCGGGTGGCCTTCAACGAGTGCGCTCCCGGATTGGGACTGGACGTGGTGGACGAGATCCAGCACGACCCCCAGGCCGACTCGGTGGGCGCCGACGTGATCAACCTGGCGGCCAGCGATGCCGATGTGCTGCTGGTGGCATCGTCGGGGGCGTTCTGCCCGCAGGCGGTGGCCACTGTGGCCAGCCTGCCGTGGGAGCCGATGGTGATGGTGGCCAACGGGTGCCAGCGCATCGCCCTGTTCTGGGTGCCCATCGGTCCGCTGGCCAACGGGATCCGCTTGGTGAACACCCAGAAAGACCTCTCCGACGCTTCGCTGGCCGATGACGAGTGGGTGCAGTTCGTGCGGGGAGCGCTGGAGAGCCAGGGAGTCGACCCCGATGCCGAATCCCACGCTTTGGGCTACATATTCGGCGAGATTCTGCACGAGGTGCTGCTGGATGCAGCCGAGATGGACGGCGGAATCAACCGCACCAACGTGATGCGGGCCATGTGGCAGATGAGCTTCGATTCTCGGGGCGCGATCGGCAACACCCCGCGGGCCATGGACGGGGCCAACGACTCCTACATGGTGGAGGCCGGTCGCATCGAGGAACTGGTGGTGGACGCCGACGGCGCCCGCTACGTGCCCATCAGCGACGTGATCGACTACGAAGGCGAAACCGGCACGTTCGGCAATTAGGAGACGGTGATCGGCACTGAGGAGTAGCCGGCCACGTTGGACATCTGCACCCGGCGCAGGCCCTCTTCGTTTACCTCGAAGGCGGGCCAGCGGCGGGCGATCTCCTCGATGGCCACCCGGCTCTCCAGGCGGGCCAGGGCCGCGCCCAAGCACACGTGCAGGCCGTGGCCCAGGCCGACGGCCAGACCAGGGTCGCGGGTGATGTCGAATTTGTCGGGATCGTCGTAGCGGCGGGGGTCGCGGTTGGCCGCGCCGGTGATCAGAAACACCGGCTTGTGCTTGGGGATGGTCACCCCGTGCCACTCGGAGTCGACCATCGAATAGCGGCCCTGATACTGCGAGGGCGCCCAGTAGCGGAGGATCTCCTCCACCGCGGTGCCGAGGACGCCGGGATCGTCGAGAACCATGGCCCACTGGTGTGGGTGGCGGTGGAACAGCACCATCGCGTTGCCCACCAGCTTGGTGACCGTCTCCGATCCGGCCGCGGCCAAGAGCGTGCCCAACCCGGCGATCTCGGCATCGTCGAGATGGGTGAGCTCGCCATCCTCGGTTTCCACCTCGGCGTCGATCAGCGCCGAGAGCATGTCATCGGCTGGTTCGGCCCGCTTCTGCTGGGAGAGCTGGAACAGGTACATGCCCTGGGCCATGCCCGCTTCGGCGGAGGCCTGGCTGCCCATGGCCGAGCCCTCCTCACGGTGGAGCATGGCGTCGGTCCAATGCCTGATCTGCTGGCGATCTTCGGGGGGCACGCCCAATATGGTGGAGATGATCTCAACGGGGAACGGGGCGGCGAACTCCTCGAGGATGTCGAACTGGCGCCGGCCCATGAGCGGATCGAGATAGCCGCTGATGATCTCTCGCACCAGCCCCTCGTAGTTGCCGATGGAGCGGGGGGTGAACGAACGCGACACCAACTTGCGGTAGCGGGTGTGCTCGGGCGGGTCCATGGCGATGATCGACCCCATCTGCGCCGGCTCGCCCGATTTCAGCTGCTCGTAGGTCTGGCCGTGGGAAGAGCTGAAAGTGGCGTGGTCGCGGTGGCCGGCCACCACGTCGTCGAAGCGGCTCAGAGCGTAGAAGTCGTACTTCTCGCTGTAGTAGCAGGGGGCGTGTTCCCGCAGGTCGGCATAGGTGTCGTAGGGATCGTCGAAGAAGTCCCGGCTGAACGGATCGAACTCAACGGTCTTCGTGCTCATGGGCCCAATTATTGACTATTGGCCACCGGTGTCAAACAGGGCGGTGCCGATGGCCTCGGCGGCTTCTTCGGTGGGGCCCTGCCAGGCGATGGCGCCGTGGTCCAACAAGACGGCCCGGTCGCAAAGGGCCAGGGCGTGGCCCATGTGCTGCTCGACGATGAGAAGGGAGGTGCCGGCGTCGCGGATGCGGCCCAGCACGGCGTACACCTCGTCGGTGACGATGGGGGCCAGGCCCAAAGACAGCTCGTCGGCGATGAGCAGCCGGGGGCTCTCCACCAGCACCCGGGCCATGGCCAGCATGCGCTGCTCGCCGCCCGACAGGGTGCCGGCGATCTGGCGGCGGCGTTGGGCGATGGGGGGGAACAGCTCGAAGGCCCGGTCCAGGGCATCGCGCACGCCGGAGCGGTCGTGGGTGCGGGAGAAGGCCAGGGTGAGGTTCTCCTCCACCGTGAAGTCGGAGAAGACCGCTCGGCCCTCGGGCACATGGACGACCCCGGCTTTGGCGTAGCGATGGGCCCGCACTTTGGTGAAGTCGTTGCCGTCTACCATCACCTCGCCCTCGGTGGGCCCCACCAGGCCGCTGGCCACTCGGGCCACGGTGGTCTTGCCCGCGCCGTTGCGGCCCAAAAGCGCCACGGTCTCGCCCTCTCCCACCGACAGCGACACGTCGAACAGGGCTCGGAACGGCCCGTAGGCGGCGTTCACGTGGCGCAGCTCCAGCACCGGGATGTCGAGCGGGGCGGGGGCAGCCGCAGGGGCGGTGTCGGTCCCAGCGGAGGCGTTCATTGTGCGCCCGCCACGAAATCGCCCAGGTAGGCGGCCCGCACCTCGGGGTCGCGCATCACATCGGGGGTGGGGCCGTGGGTTATGAGCTTCCCGAAGTCGAGCACGTAGGTGCGCTCGGTGAACGAGGCCACCAACTCCACGTCGTGCTCCACCAGCAACATGCCGAAGCCCTGCTCGGCCTGGATGCGGGCCAGGGTTTCGGCCAAGGCGGTGGTCTCGGCCCGGTCGAGGCCTGAGGAGGGCTCATCGAGCAGAACCACCCGGGGCTGGGTCATGAGCGCCCGGGCCACCTCCACCAGACGGCTCTGGCCCAGGCTGAGGGCCTCGATGGGCTCGTCGCCCATGCCGCCCAGCCCGAGGCTCTCCAGCAGGGCGTCGCAGCGCTCGATCTCGGTGGGCTTGGGCAGGCCCAGGCCGATCACGTCTTTCCACAGGGCGCCGGTGCCGCTGCGGATACGGTGGGCGAAAAGCAGGTGATCTCGCACCGACGAGCCGCTGAACAGCTCCACCCGCTGGAAGGTGCGGCCGATGCCGAGGCGGGCTCGGCGGTAGACCGGCAGGCGGGTGATGTTCTGGCCGTCGAAGCTCACCGAGCCGGCGTCGGGGCGCAGCAGGCCCAGCAGGCAGTTGAACAGGGTGGTCTTGCCCGCGCCGTTGGGGCCGATGAGCCCCACTCGCTCCCCCGCGTCGAGCGCGATGTGCACATCGTCGACCGCGGTGATGCCGGCGAACCGCTTGGTGATGCCGTCGGCCACCAGCAGGCTCATGGCCCATCCCCTGTCTCGCTTGCGGCATCGACTTCTGGCCCGGCGACGGCTGCGGCCACGGCGGGCTGGCGGCGCCCGAAGGCCCGCTGCATCAAGGCCTGCGAGCGGCGTTTGCCGTGCTCAAGGAGGCCCTCGGGATGACGGGCGAAGGAGATGGCGGCGAAGCCGAACAGCACGTACCGCCACGCCCCGTGCAGGCCCAGCCAGCGGTCGAGTATCAGTTCGGGGAAGATCACGAAGGCCACTCCGGCTTGGATGCCCCCCTCCACGGTGCGGGCGCCCAGCACGACCACGATCACCAGCCAGAACAATCCCGCCTGGGGGTCGTAGTTGGCCTCGTAGCTGACCTGCTTCTCCTCCATGGCCAGAAGCCCCCCGCCGATGGCGGCGATGGCGGCCGACACCGAGAACACAATCACCCGGGATCGCCAGGAGATCACCCCGATGGACTCGGCCGCGGTCTCCGAGCCCCGCAGGGCGCGCAGGGCCATGCCGGTGCTGGATTCGCGGATGAGGATCACCAGCACGCCCACCAGCACCAAGATGGCGATGCACAGGATGAGGAAGTTCTTGTGGCTGGAGAAGTCGACGCCGAACAACTGGGGGCGGGGCACGCCGCGGCCGTGGAACAAAGAGCCGCCCACCCAGCCGTACTTAACCAATACGTCGTGGAAGAACAGCGCGAAGGCCAAGGTGGCGATGGCCAGCCAGATGCCCCCCAAGCGCATCACCGGAATGCTGAGCACCGCGCCCACCGCGGCGGCGATGGCCGCGCCGGCCAGCATGCCCACGATCACCGAGACATCCCAGCGCTGGGCGAACTGCATGGCCCCGAACGCGCCGATCGCCGCGAAGGTCACCTGGCACAGGGCGATCTGGCCGCCGAGGCCGGTGAACACCACGATGGACAGAAAGATGATGGAGAAGATCACCGAGTGGGTGATGCGGGAGATCCAGAAGTTGTTGGCGTAGCCGAAGGTCCAGATGCCCACCGCGGTGAAAAAAGCCAGGGCCATGATCCGGGTGTAGATGGTCATCCCCCGGCTGCGACTGGTGGCGGCCAGCGCCGGCGGGGGCGGGGACACGCCCAGCAGCGGGTCGGCCCCGGCGATCTGGCGGCGGATGGCGGGCCAGAACACGATGATGGCGAACAGCATCACGTAGGGCAGCGCCGAGCCCCGCAGCTCGTTCAAGATGACGTTGTCGCGGGGCAGATGGGTGCGCATCTCGGTGGTGATCACCCCCAGCACCAGGCCGCCGAACAAGGCCGCGGGCAGGTTGACCAATCGGCCCAGCGCGGCCGCGGCCAAAGCGGCGATGACGATCGGGAAGTAGCCCTGGGGCACCAGCACGGTGCCCAGCGAGGAGGTGGTGGGCACCAGCAGCACGCCGGCCAGACCGGCGAAGAAGCTGGAGAGGATCCACGAGCCCGACGACACCCAGTCGGCGTTGACCCCGTTGAGCTCGGTCATGCGGGGGCTCTGCACCACCGCTCGGATGCGCAGGCCCAGCCGGGTGTAGCGGAACAGCGCGGCCAGGGCCAGCGCGGCCGCGATCACGATGACGAAGGCCGCGATCTCGTCGCGGGTCACGGGGTAGCGGCCGAACAGCCGGTACACGGTGGTGCCGTCGGGGATGATGCCCACCGCCCCGAAGGGCTGCTCGCGGTCGTAGTCCACGATGAGCTTGAACAACTCGGGCAGCGCCACCAGCAGGCCGAGGGAGATCACCAGCTTGGCCACCGCGGAGGCGGCGTGGACGTGGCGGAAGATCAGCCGCTCCAACAGCAGGCCGAGCACCGGGGCCACCAGCACCACGGCCACCAGCACCGCCGACCAGATGGGCCAGTCGCGCCGCACGTGGAGCTCGAAGTAGGTGGCCGCGCTGATGAAGGCCTGCGCGCCGAAGGCCAGGTTGAACACCCCGGAGGTCTTGTAGGTGAGCACGAAGCTCATGGCCACCAGGGCGAACCCCGCGCCGATGGGGAGTCCCTGGAAGAACGCCCGGATGGTTTCTTCCAGGACCCCGGCGGCGAGGACGCTGGCGGTCATCGTGGGCTCAGCCTCCGCTCAGCAGGGCCTTCAGTTCACAAACGAGAAGGATTCGGGATCGTGCCAGTCATCCCGGGCAACTTCCCAGCACTGCCATGGCCTGCCGGGCTCGCCGGTCCACTGCTCGAAGGCGCCGTCCACGATCTTGACCGCGTTGATGCAGCGGTACTCGTAGTCGGCGTCGGGGTTGTCGTTGGGCAGGGCGATCTGGCGGCTGAAGTCGATCGGGTTGGTCAGGCCGTCGTGGCTGTAGTCGTCGAAGCCGCGGACCGCGTCGATCAGAGAGGCCCGGTCGAACTCGGGGCCGGCGGCCAGCAGGCCATCGTAGAAGAGGTGGGCGTTGAGCCACCCGACGATGGTCTGCTCTTCGAGCTTGAGGTCGGCGGTGTACTCGAAGAACCTCCGCTGAAGCTCGCTGTCGATCTCGGCCTCGAACGGCACGAACTGGACGAACACCAGGTCTCCCTCGAACAGGTCGGCGTTGGCGGCCACGAACTCGTGGTTGTAGGTGTTCGGGTGGTACATGACCACCTCGTCGCGGTAGTCCTGCTTGGCCAGCTCTTGGGCGATGGTGCGCATGCCGTTGAGGTCGAGGCAGGTGAAGATGATGTCGACGCCCTTGTCCTTCATCTCAGACACCTGCGGGGCGATGCCGCCAGCCATGCCGAACTCGATGGAGGTATCGAAGAACTCCACCGTCATCCCGCCGGCCTCGGCGCTGTAGTGCTCGATGGAGTCGCGGGTGCCCTCGGCGCAGACCTTGGAGTTCTCGCTGTTGCCATAGCCGAAGATGCCGGCCTTGGTAGCCCCAACCTGGGTGGCGACGTAGGGGAACAGCTGATGGATGCAGCCGATGCAGCTCGGCGCAATGTTGCCGAAGATGCTGCGCCGGTCGGCGAACTCGTTGTGGATGTTCCATCCGAACACGGGCACCCCGGCGTCGTTGAGGGTGTCGGCCCCGAAGAACAGCAGGGTGGCCACGAAAGCGGCCAGCGAGTCGTCTTCTTCCACCATGGCCAATGACTCGGCCTGGTTGAGGAAGAGCTGGTCGTCGCGCTTGGTGGCCAGTACCAGATCGCGGCCGTAGATGCCGCCGGTCTCGTTGATGAAGTTGAAGTAGGCCTCGATGCCGTCGTTGTAGGCCCCGATGTTGGTGCCCAGGGCGTTGTTGCTGATGGTGACGATGGAGGTGACCTTGATCTCGGAGTCGTTCACGCCGGGGACGCCCTCGATGGGCACGAAGGTGTGGCGGTGCTCGGGCTCTTTCGGCTCCTCGGGCTCGGGCTCTGGTGCGGGCTCATCGGCGGGCTCGTCGGCAGGCTCATCAGCGGGCTCGGTAGCAGGTTCGTCGGCGGGCTCCTCGGCGGGCGCGGCGGCAGGCTCGTCGTCGGGTTCATCGGCGGGCTCGGCGGCAGGCTCGTCGGCGGGCTCCTCGGCAGCGGGCGCCGCAGTGGGCGCGGCGGCACCGCCTTGGTCGTCGTCTCCGGCGTTGCCGCAGGCCGTGGCCACCAAGGCCAGCACGGAAAGCGCGGCAAGCAACAGCTTCCACAAACGAGCAGTCATCAAAGTCCCCCTAGTCGCGTGTTCCGATCAAGTTAGCCGAACTGCACCGGACCACGAAGGGCCGGTGCATTCGGGGCTAGTGGCTGGTGCGGTAGTCGCCGAACTTGGAGTCGCGCTCAGACAGGGTGGTGGTGAGGCCCTTCTTCTTGATGGAGCCCACGAAATCGGCCATGGCCTGGGTGTGGGTGCCCAGCGCGCACAGCTCGGTGCCGGCCCGGATACCGGCCCGCATGCCCATGTGCTCCATCTGGCGGTGGACCACCCGCTTGTTCATCTGGAGCAGCTCGGCGGGCACCTGGGCGATGCGCTCGGCCACCTCCAGCACCGCGTCTTCCAGCTCGCTTTCGGGGAAGCAGGCGTTGGCCCAGCCCCGCTCCACCGCTTCGACGCCGGTCACGTAATCGCCGGTGAGCATCATCTCCATGGCCTTGCGCATGCCCAAGAACCAGGGGTGGAAGTGCATGTCGGGCACGCCGAAGCGCACGGCGGGATAGCCCATTTTGGCGTCCTCGGCCATGTAGACCAGGTCGCATCCGGTGGCCAGCTCGCTGCCCCCGGCCAGGCAGTAGCCGTGGACCTGGGCGATGACCGGCTTGGCCAGGTCCCAGATGCTCATCCAGCCCTCGGTCACGTGGCGGGGCCACTGGCCTTCGCCGCCGGGGGTGTAGAAGGGCAGCTCATAGCCCTCGTTGCCCCCGCTCAGGTCGTAGCCGGCGGAGAACGACGGGCCGGCGCCGCAGACGATGCTCACCTTGACGTCGTCGTCTCGGTCGGCCTCTTCCAGCGCTTCGAGAACGGCCCCTCGCAACGGGTGGATGAGGCTGTTGCGCTTCTCGGGGCGGTTCATGGTGACGCGCCGCACGTGGGGGCGGGGGTTGTCGATCAGGACGATGTTGTCGCTCATGGCCGCCAACCGTAACCTGCGGGCCGATGTGTGCTCTTACCGCAGCGACCACAGTTCTTCGGCCATGAGCGGCCCGGTGCTGATTGACTCGACCAAGGGCGCTCGGGTGGCGCTGCACGACCTGGGGGGCGACGGGCCGACGGTGCTGTTCTGCCACGCCAACGGGTTCTGCGGGCCGATGTGGCAGCCGGTGGCTCGGGAATTGGCACCGGTGGCCCACTGCTGGGCGCTGGACTTCCGGGGCCACGGCGACAGCGTGTCGGGCCCCGACGAGGACTACCACTGGAACGGCATGGCCGACGACGTGCTGGCCGCGGTGGATGCGCTCGATCCTGCGCCCCGGCTGGCGGTGGGCCACTCCCTGGGCGGGGCGTCGATCCTGAAGGCCGAGCAGGCCCGGCCGGGGACTTTCGACCGGGCCTGGGTGTTCGAGCCGGTGACCATTCCGGGCCGGACTGTTCCCCGAGACGGCGTGAACATGCTGGCGGCCATCGCCCGGATGCGGCGGGCGGAATTCGAGTCTCGCCAATCGGCCTATGACCGCTACGCCTCCAAGCCGCCGCTGAGCCTGTTCGCCCCCGAGGCGCTTCGGGCCTATGTGGACCACGGGCTTCGGGATCTGCCCGACGGCACCGTTGAGCTCAAGTGCGCGCCCGACACCGAGGCGACCATCTTCGAGAACCACGATTTGGAGGGGTTTCCCCGGCTAGTGGAGGTTGCCACCGCGGTCACGGTGGCAGTGGGCACCGACACCGACCCCCCGGCCATGGCCGCCCCCCTAGTGGCCGAGCGGCTCCCCAACGCCACCCTGGTGCAATACGACAACCTGACCCACTTCGGCCCCCTCCAAGACCCACCCCGCATCGCCGCCGCCATCGCCGACGCCCTGTTCGACGGCTGAGGCATTATGGGGGCATGGACAACATCGATTTCGGCGATCTGAACTATCTGGCGATCCTGGTCGCCGTGGTGTTCAACCAATTGCTCGGGGCCTTCTGGTACGGCACCTTCGCCAAACCGTGGATGGCCGAGACCGGGATGACCCAGGAGGACCTCGAGGCCATGAAGGGCACACCCCGGCAGTGGTACCCCTATGTCATCGCCATCGTGCTGGCCATTGTGTTCACCCTTGGGCTGGCGCTGTTGGTACAGGGCATGGAGGCCGACAACGCAGGCGAGGGCCTCGGATTGGGCGTTTTGGCCGCAGTCGGGTTCGTGCTCACCTCACACGGGGTGAACTACGCCTTCGAGGGCCGCAGCCTGAAGCTGCTGGCCATCAACTCCGGCTACCCGCTGATCTCCTACGCCGTGATCGGGATCGTGCTGACGGTTTGGACCTGACTCTCCTCCGGGCGGCCAGCTAGTCCAGGAGCACACGACCGAGTTCGGCGACGGCCGCCAGATCGTCTTCAGTGAGCGCTTCAGCATCGATTGAGCTAGCCAGTCTTCGGAGTCGAGCGTAGGTGTACCGGAGGTCCTGTACAGGAGAGAACCACTTCACCAAGGTGTTCCCAACCCACTCGCACAGTTCGTCGCCAGCCACGGAGATTGCGTGGTCGACGGCGTCGAAGTCGCATCCCTGGACGAGGCGAACAAGGTCGTGTATGTCGGAGCCGACCTTCTCTGGGCTGCTGCCTCGCGAGCGTCGTGGGATAGCCACGGTCTTGAGCACAATGAGGGCTGGGACAGTTGCGATCGGAGCGCTGGCCTCCGCAATGACGTCTCGATCCTCAACGACTTTGAGCCTGGTCCACTCACTGGTAGCCAGAGCCATGCGTCGCGCGAGTGCGAAGGCCCGCTCGCTGGGCTCGCTCGGCAACGAGACGTTGGCTGCATCAGTCATCACATCAATGACAACAGTGGTGCCGCCTTGGTCGAGTTGGAGTTTGGCCGCGTCGAGGCGATCAGCACCTAGTTCGGTGACGAGGACCTCGACGAGAGACGTTTGGTCTCTACTCAACGTGTCGAGGTCGTTGGTCAGGCGATGGACATGTGTGATGCGGACGTTGACGGCGAAGCCGCCGACTACCGACCACTGGGGTTCTGACGGGAAGCGTGTTAACGCGTCAACAAATGATCGAATACGGCCGCCTCGGTCGCTTACGAGGATGATGGCGTCACCAGGCACGCACGATCCCTTCGGGCTCCCACTGCTCGAGGATTTCGAGGCCGCGCGCACGGTCCTGGGCAATGTCGAGAGCCACGACGACGTGGTTGGCCACCGGCCAACTCTCCCCCGTTGTGCTCGACTGGTCGACACGTCGGAGGCAGGCGAGCCGAACTGGTGCCACAGCAACGGTGCAGGCGCGGACCGCGGGGTCGAGTGCGTCCCCGAGAATCGACCGTGCAGCGCGAAGTACCGACTCGGAAGGCACGTAGAAGTCGGCAGGATGGTCGCCGCGTGCGACGATAGGCATACCCCACGACGCAGCAGCGAGGGTGTCCGTGAGAGCCCATCCCATCGTGTCCTCGGGTTGGTCGAGGCCGAGCCCGAACCGCATTGCGTTTCGGGTACCAGCGTCGGGCACGGTTGCTAGCGGAACAGCTCGTCTTCGCCATCTGCCCATGAGTTCGAGGAAGAGATCCGGCACTACGGCCTCGCCAGAAGAGGTAAGGAGACCGACGTCTCGTAGACCCGCCATGGCAGTCGAAACAGCGCTTGGGGCTCGGTTGACATAGCGGGCAGTCTCACGGACGCCGTGCGCCTGATCGGGCGTCAGTAGACACGCGATGGCCACCTCCTTGGCTACTTCGCTATTGAGCGATCCGCTCAAACGCGGGCTGCTGGCGGCCTCGGACTCGACAACCGTGTCGATGACTACCGGCGGCTCGACGATACGCAGCTCACCACGACGATCGAAGTAGTTGATTCCTGCCTTCCGAAACGCCTGCTTGGCATCCGAGGCGATCCGATCAGCAACGACCACCAACGGCGGACGATGCCCAACTGTTTGCGCTATTCGCTCTCCGTGCGCAGCCGTGATTACCGACTTAACCTCGATTTCAAGTCGATGGCCAGCCACATCCACCACCGCATCAGGGCTGACATCGGCTATCAAGGTCTCTGTCGAGGCAACATCGGCATTGACACCAAGGCCACCAAGAGCCGCAATCAGGCTGTCAATGGCTTCTCGTTCGACCTCAGCGCTGGTTTTCCGTGACATGGTGCCAGCCTACCGATGTTCTGTGTTCTTGAACACAAGAACACAGAACATTTCTTGGTTATCGGGCTAGAGGATGGCGCCGGATTCTTTCATGGCGGCTATTTCTTCCCAGGGGATTCCGGCTTCTAGGAGGAGGGTCTCGGTGTGCTCGCCGTGTTCGGGGGCGCGGTCGACGGACACGGGCTGCTCGTTGAACATGGCGGGGTTGGCCACGAGCTGGACCTCTTGGCCATTGCCGGTGGTCATGGCGGGGAGGTAGCCGTTGGCGATGACCTGGGGGTCTTCGTAGAGCTCGCTGAGGGTTTGGAACGGCACCCACACGCCTTTGAAATCGGCCAGGGCCTCTTTCCAAAAGTCGAGGGGCTGGGATTCGAACACCTCGTCGAGGATGGCGATGCAGGCCTCGTTGTTCTCGGCTCGGGCGGCCATGTCGACGAATCGGGGGTCGGTGGCCAGTTCGGGGCGGCCGATGCACTCGCAGAGCTGGGGCCAGTGCTTGTCGGCTTGGAGCAGGATGAAGCTGAGGTAGCGATCGTCGGATGTGCGGTAGGCGTTGACCACGGGGTTGACCATCTTGGTGCGGTCGCCGGCGGGGAGCCGGTCCATGCCGAAGAGCTTGGCCGCGATCACCAGTGGCGAAAGCTGCCACATGGCGGTGGCCAACAGCGACACGTCGATTACCGACGGCTCGCCGGTGGCGGCCCGCTGGTAGAGGGCCGCGGCGATGGCACCGGCAGTGGCCATACCGCCCATGACGTCGCCGAAGGCGGGGGCGGGCTGGCTCATGGGCCAACCGTCGGGGCGGGCGGGCAGGGTGGCGCCCATGCCGCCCCGGGCCCAGAAGGACGCCCCGTCGTAGCCGCCCTTCTCGGCGTCGGGGCCGTGGGGCCCCTGGCCCGATCCCCGGGCGATGATGATCTGGGGGTTGCGCTCGCGTAGATCCTCGGTGTCGATGCGGAGCTTGCGGCGCACCGGGGGCATGTAGTTGGTGAGGAACACATCAGCGGTCTCCACCAGCTTGAGCAGCATCTCCCGGCCGTCGGGATGGGCCAGGTTCAAGCCGATGGAGCGCTTGCCCCGGTTGGGCTGCTCGATCATGAAGTTGACGCCGCCCGCACCGCCGGGCACGAGGCCGGAGGTGATGAGGCCCCGCTGAGGGTCGCCGGTCACCGGGTGCTCCACCTTGATCACGTCGGCACCCCAGTCGACCAACACCGAGCCGCCGGAGGGGATGAACATCCAGCTTGCAACCTCGACCACCCGGATGCCCTCAAGGGGGCGGCTGGGCGGGGCGGTTTCGTCGCTCACCACACCAGCTCTAAGTTGTCGATCTGGCGGATGCCCTGGCTGAACTCCAGCTCGATGCCGTCGGCCAGGCGGTAGTGGGGCACCCGGGCGTGCCACTCCTCGAGGGCCACCCGCAGCTCCATGCGGGCCAGATGGGAGCCCAGGCAGCGGTGGACGCCGGCCCCGAAGGCGATGTGCTTTTTGGACTCCCGGTCGAAGTCCACATCGTCGGGATCGGGCCAAGACCGCTCGTCGGTGTTGGCCGAGCCGATCAACAGGTGGATACGGGTGCCGGCCGAGATGGGGCAGCCGTTGACCTCGGTGTCGACCGCGGTGATGCGGGCTGAGCTGGCCACGGGGCTCTCGTAGCGCAGCATCTCCTCCACCGCGTGGGGAATCATCTCGGGCTCGTCCACCAGGCGCTGGCGGTGGTCGGGATTCTGGGCCAGAAACGCCACCATGCACTCCAGGGAGGCCGACACGGTGTCGAGGCCGGCCAAGAAGAACAGGTAGCCGATGTCCACCACGTCGTCGCGGCTGAGGGGCTGGCCGTCGACCTCGGCGTCGAGGATGGTGGACAGGAAGTCGTCTTGGCGCTCGGCCATGCGGGCGTCCACCACCTCTTCGAGGGCGGCGTAGATCTTCTGGCCGGTGGCCCTCACCTTGTCCCGGCGCTCTTCCATAGAGCGGGCCGGCGGGCGGATGATGCCGTCTTTGAGGGCGAGGAACTCGTCCACCCGGCTGACCGGCAGGCCCAACAGCTCCAAGAAGATGGTGGAGGGCATGGGCTCGGCGATGTCGTTGTGGAAATTGCAGTGGCCCTGATCGGCCACTTTGTTTATGAGCTCGCGGATCAGCTCCCGCACCCGGGGCTCGTGCTTGGCCATCTGCTTGGGGGCGAACAGCGGGTCGAGCGCCTTGCGGTGCTTGCGGTGGTGAGGCGGGTCGATCTGGAGGGGCACCAGGGGGCGGGTGTTGCCGATTTCGACGGCGTCGGGGTCGGAGGAGAACACCTCGGGGGTCTGGAAGGCCCGCATCACGTCTTCGTGGCGGCTCAGGGTGATGGCTCCGGATTGGCTTCGCCCACCCAGTTCGGTGACCGGGGCGTTGTCGCGCAGCTCTCGATAGGTGTCGTGGGGGTTGCGGGCGACCTCGGGGGGTTCCAGCGAGTACTTCTTGGTGTCGGCGTCGGTCATCAGGTCTCCTCGGTCAGGATGATGGCGTCTTCGGGACAGTTCATGGATGCGCGGCGGGCTTGGTCGGCCAACTCAGCGGGCACGGCCCGCTCGTCGGTGGGCTGGCAGTAGCCGTCGTCGTCGGCCTCGAACAGGTCGGGGGCCAGCATGTAGCAGCGCCCGTGCCCTTGGCAGAGTTCGGTGTCCACCCGGATGCGCATCAGCGGGAATGGTAGGCCAAGCGGCCGGTGCGGCTCACGGCGGGGTTCACGGCAGGGCCAGGACGCCGAGGCCGTCGGGGAAGGAAAGGCCGTAGTCGATGGTCTCCGGCGGCAGGGGCTGGTTGTCTTCGTCGAAGAGGATGCGGCGCACGGTGCCCTGTCTGGAGGCGGGGCCGATGCCCGAGTCGTTGAAGACCAGGGCCAGGTCGGCGTAGTAGAGGGTGCCGTCGAGCCCCACCGCGATGCCCAGCGGCGATCCGGTGCTCATGGGCTCGAGGGCCAGCGTCTCGCCTTCGGGCGGGGCCAGCACGGTGCGGACGTAGTTGCCGTTGCCGTCGTACTGGTTGATGAAGCCGCCGAGGGTGTCGGACACGTACCAGCCGCCGCGGCCGTCGGCGGCAACGCCGGTGGTGAGACTGAGGCCGTTGCCGACGCCGATGAACAGCTCGACGGCAACCGCCTCGGGGTCGCACTCCTCAGCGGTGCGGGGCAGGTTGGAGTAGCGCTGCACTCCGATGGTGGGCGGGCGGGCCGAGGCCACCAGCACGTCGTCGCCGTCGGCGGCTAGCTGCTGGGCGGTGGCGATGTCGTCGGCCACCACGCACCGGGCGCCGTCGTACGGGGGGAACCACACGGTTAGCTGGCCGGTGCCGGGGCCGGAGGCCTGGTTGCCCACGTCGGTGGTGAGCAGGCGACCGTCGGGCAGGAATGCGCAGCCGTAGGGCTCGGGCTGGCTGTCGGCGCTCTCGAAGTCGGGGGTGAGCTTGCCCACCTGGGTAGCGGTGAGGTTGCCGAGGGTGTCGCCCTCGAGTTGGAAGATGCCGAACCCGGCGGGGACCTCGGGCTGGCCGGTGTCCTCGCCGGCGATGAACCGGCCGTCGCCGGTGAAGCACACCTGGCCGTTGATGTCGCGGCCGTCGGGATCCTCACGGGCGTTGGTGATGAGCCGCTGGGTGCCGCCGTTGTCGCCGTACACCACCAGGTTGTTGCCCTGGGGGCTGAACACCAGATAGGTGGGAGGGCTTAGGGGCTCGGTTTGCAGCGGCGGGTTGAAGCCGATGCTGGCCACCAGGCGGTCGAAGCCGTCGGCAGGGCCGGGTATGGCAGTGGTGTCGTGCAGGGCCAGCAGGCTGATGCGGTTGTAGGAGGCGCCGGGGCGGGGCACGGTGCGGGCGACGCAGCCGCCGTCTTCTTCGAGCACGCAAAGGTAGCCGCCCGAGGGGCGGTCGTCGCGCTCGGACACCAGCACGCCGAAGGCCGACGCCCCCACTTCGGCGGCCGCGCTCCCCTCCCGGAGCCAGGCGGCGGGATCGCCCAGGCCGCTGGAGGTGACGGTGAGCTCGAAGGGGTCGGTTTCAATCGACAGGGTGAGCATGGGGTCGGTGCCGGGCGGCGGGGTCTTGAAGTCGAAGCCCACGTCGCAGGGAGCGTCGATGCAGCGGCCCGACGCCCCCACCAGGCGGACCTGACCGGCTTCGGGCTCGGGCTCTTCTTCGGGGGCGGTCTGGGCGGCGGCCTCCACGTCGGGGGCCACGGTGTAGCGGAACACGCCGGAGGTCTCTGATGGGCCGGCCGATCCTGGCTCGCGGAAGCCGGCCACGGCCCACATGTCGTCGCCCACGATGGCCACTCCCCCGGAGATGAGCCCGGTGAGCTCGTCGGACCACAGCACCTCGCCGGTGTCGAGGCGCAGGGCTCGCAGGGTGAAATCGAGCGAGCCCACGAACACCACCCCGTTCACCTCGGTGGTGGGCGAGTAGGTGGGGCCGACGGCGTGCTGCTGCCAAGCGATGTCGCCGGTGGCGGCGTCGAAGGCGTGCATACAGGGGCAATCGGCCACCCCGGTGCCCCCGGCGATGATCCCGTTTGCGTAGGCGGCAGGGCCAATGAAGCCGCCGCTGGAGAAGTTGGGGCGGATCACGTTGTCGGCGGTGGCCCGGGTTTTCCACACCAGCTCCCCGGTGTCGCGGCTCACCACGTAGAAGACGGCATCTTTGTTGCCAAGGCCGACGAGGTCTTGGCCGTCGGCGGTGAACAGCACCGGCACCCCGGCGAAGTCGGAGTCGTCGTTGTTGGGGGGATGGGGCTGGAAACTCCAAGCCGGCTTCCCGGTGTCGATGTTCACCGCGAAGAGGGCCTCGGTGTAAGGGCCCCAACCGTCGGGGGAGGTGGGGCAGTTGGCGCTGCCGGCAAACATGAGGCGACGCTCGAGGTCGACCGACGGCGACCCCCACACTCCCCCGCAACCCTGATGGTCGCCGCCTTCGAGGTCGAAGTGCCAGAGCAGCTCGCCGGTATCCAGGCTCACGGCCACCACCCCGGCGGGGAAGGGGGCGTTGTGGGTGTCGAAGGTGGCGATCACGCGGTCTTCCACCACGATGGGGGTGGTCTCCAGCTCGGTGGGCCAGCCGGGCTCGCCCAGGGCGTGGGTCCAGATCACCGTGCCGTCGGCGGCATTGAGGGCGTGGATGGTGCGCCCGGCGTTGAACACCACCGCGGGGGTGCCGCCGATGACGGTGTAGGAGGCCGACGAGGTGATCTGCCCGGCGTAGACGTTGTCGTGGTACTCGGCGTCGAAATGCCACAGCTCGGTGCCGTCGGCGGCATTCAAGGCGTAGAAGCGCCCGGCCCAGTCGCCCACATACAGCACGCCATCCACCACCACTGGGGCGGCGGTGACCACGTCGCTGGTGTTGAAGTACCAGATGCGGCGCAGACTGGCGGCAGTGTCGGGGCTTATGCCGCTGTCGCACGGGTAGGAGAAGGTGCGATCGATGCCGTGGCCCCACATGGGCCAGTCGCAGGTGGGGCCGGTGGGAGCGGGGGTGGTGGGCTGAGCGGGGGCGGCGGTCGCTGCTGGCTCGGTGGGCTGGGCGGTTTCTGCTGCGGTGGGGGTGGATGTGCTCGGACTGACGGGCTGGTCGTCGTCACCGCCGCAGGCTGCTGCGATGAGGGCGAGGGCCAGGCAGAGGGCGACGAGGCGCGGTAGCCAGCTCATGGTGGGACGATGGTAGTGAAACCTCCCATTCGGTGAGACGGCGACCGACAAGGGGTGGGAGACTGAGGGTGAATGACTGTTGACACCGCTCCGGCCGAAGTCGAGGTTCCCAATACGGCTGAGCGCCGGTTCAGCCAGTCGATGGTGGTGTCGGGAACCCGATGCCTGCTGACCTACTTGGTGTTCCCGTATCTGCTGCCGGTGCTGGGGTTGGCCGACTCGGTGGGGCCTGCCATAAGCGTGCCCATCGGGCTCGTGGCCATTGTGTTCAACGGTTTGAGCATCCGGCGGTTCTGGCGGGCCGACCATCGGCTGAAGTGGCCAGTGAGCACGGTAAACGTTCTGGTGATCGGGCTGCTGTGCTACCTGACTGTGCGTGACATCGCCGAACTCGTCGGCTGAGCCCGGCGATCCCGCTGCTCTGAGCCACTCCAAAGTGGCCCGCAACCCGCTAGTGCGGGGTCTGTGGGTTGTCGGCGGGCTGGTGTGTGTGGCGGTAGGGGCAATCGGGGTGATCGTTCCCGGGCTGCCGTCGACGGTGTTCTTCATCATGGCCGCCGCCGCGTTCAGCCGGTCGAGCGAACGGATGGAGCGCTGGGTGTTGAACCTGCCCGGCGTAGGGAAGCTGGTGGCCGACTACCGGGCTGGTCTCGGAATGCCCTGGCGGGCGAAGGTCATCGCCGGAACAATGATTGTGGTGGCGGTGGGGTTGAGCACAGGCTTGGCGATTGGCTCGTGGACGTGGCGGGGCGTGGTGATCGGGTTGGGAATCGTAGGGTTGGCCTACATCTTCGGGCGAGTGCCTACCCAGCGCTAGAGGTTGGCGATTTCGTGTTCTATTCGGGATTCGATGTATTGGCGGGCGTTGGCTATTCGGGTGGGGAGGTGCATGGAGGGGAAGAGGCCGTCGGAGGGCTTGTAGCTCTTGAGGATCTGCTTGGCGATGGTGTCTTTGTGGACCTCGGTGGGGCCGTCGGCGATGCCCATTACCGGGCCGCTCATCCACATTGAGGTGAGAGGCATGAGGTTGGACACGCCGAGGGAGCCGTGGGCGTGCATGGCCCGGTACACCACATCGATCAGCACCTTGGGGGTGGCCACCTTGACGCCGGCAATGTGCTGGCGGACCTTGGCGTAATCGCCCTCGTTGTCGATCAGCCAGGCGGTGTGGAGCACCTGGAGGCGGAACTGCTGGATCTGGATCCAAGAGTCGGCGATCCAGTGCTGGATCGACTGCTTCTCGCCGATGAGCGATCCCTTGGTCTCCCGCGACAGCACCCGCTCGCACATCATGTCGAGGGCTCGCTGGGCCACGCCCACCGACCGCATGCCGTGGTGGACCCGGCCGCCGCCGAGGCGGGTTTGGGCGATCTTGAAGCCCGAGCCCTCGTCGCCCAGCAGGTTCTCGGCCGGCACCCGCACATCGTTGAACCGCAGATAGGCGTGGTCGCCGTCTTCCAGGTCCTCGGTGCCGAGGCCCACGTTGGCCACCACCTCGATTCCGGGGGTGTCGGTGGGCACCAGCATCATGGACGAGCCCCGGTACACCGGCACGTCGGGGTTGGTGATGAGCATGACGATCATGAACTTGGCGTACTTGAAGTTGGAGGCGAACCACTTCTCGCCGTTGATCACCCACTCGTCGCCGTCGCGATGGGCCCGGCAGGTGAAGTAATTGGGGTCGGACCCGCCCTGGGGCTCGGTCATGGCGTAGGTGGAGGAGATCTTGTTGTCGAGCAGGGGTTGGAGGTAGAGCTCCTTCTGCTCGTCGGTGCCGTAGTGGGCGATGATCTCGGCGTTGCCGGAGTCGGGGGCCTGGCAGCCGAACACCACCTGGGCCCACAGCGCCCGGCCCAGGATCTCGTTCATCAGGGCCAGCTTCACCTGGCCGTAGCCGAGGCCGCCGAGGTGGGGGCCCATGTGGCAGGCCCACAGGCCGTTGTCCTGCACCTGCTTCTGGAGCGGGCGGATGAGGGCGTTGGCCGTCTCGTTGGTGCGGTCGAAGGGGTTGACCTCGCCCCGGAAGTAGAGATCGATGGGCTCGATCTCGGTGGTGACGAAGGTGTCCATCCAGTCGAGCTTCTCTTGAAATTCGGGCTCTACAGAAAAATCAATGGCCATGGGATTACCGCACTCTCTGGGTTGGATTTACAGTGGCTCGGTATGAAGTTCGAGATGACTCCGGGCGAGATTTTAGCCGCCGCCCGAGCCCCCGAACCCGGTGACGAAGGGTACGACCCGTTTGACGCCTTCGACCAAGCCCAGGGGGCCGAGCACTCCATCAACCCCTATGAGGTGTACACCGAGCTGCTGGCCCAGTGCCCGGTCCACCGGGGCAGCGTGTCGGAGATGCTGGGAGCGGTGAGCGTGAGCGACCTGATGGCCGGGGAGCGGCAGATTGTGAACGTGCTGTCGTACGACGGCGTGGAGGCGGTGCTGCGGGACGGGGCCACGTTCTCGTCGGCGGGGTACGCCGAATCGATGGGACTGGTGATGGGCCACACCATCTTGGAGATGGACGAGCCCGAGCACGGGCAATACCGCAAGCTGATCCAGCAGGCGTTCACCCGCCGGGAGATGGAGCGGTGGGAGCACGACATTGTGAACCCGGTGCTCGACCACTACATCGGCGCCTTCGTCGACCGGGGGCGGGCCGATCTGGTACACGAGCTGATGTTCGTGTTCCCGGTTCATGTGATCGCCATTGCGCTGGGACTGCCGGAGGCCGACCTGCCCGCCTTCTACCGGCGGGCGGTGGAGATCACCAACATGGCCACCCAGATCGAGCGGGGGTTCGCGGCATCGCAATGGCTGTACGACTTCTTGGAGCCGGTGGTAGAGGGCCGGCGGGCCGATCCGCAGGAGGACTTGATCAGCATCTTGGCCCATGCCGAGCTGGACGGGCAGCGGCTGACCAACGACGAGATCATCGCCTTCTGCCGGCTGCTGCTACCCGCCGGGGCCGAGACCACCTATCGGGCGGCCAGCAACATGATGGTGGGGTTGCTGTCGGATCCAGCGCAGTTGGAGGCGGTGCGGGCCGACCGGTCGCTGGTGACCGCCGCGGTGGAGGAGGCGCTGCGGTGGGAGGCGCCGCTAACCGGGATCTCTCGCACCGCGACAGCCGATGCGGTGGTGGACGGTATCGAGATCCAAGCCGGGACGGCGGTGAACACCTCTTTGGGCTCGGCCAATCATGACTCTTCCCGCTGGGACGATCCCGAGCGGTTCGACATCTTCCGCCAGCCCAAGGGCCACATGGCCTTCGCCACCGGTCCCCACCTGTGTTTGGGCATCCACCTGGCCCGCATGGAGATGCGAGCGGTGCTGGAGCACCTGCTGGACCGGCTTCCCGGCCTGCGCCTCGACCCCGACGCCGATGTGCCGGAAATCGCGGGCCTGGCCTTCCGGGCCCCCGCGGCGCTCCCGGTGGTGTGGGACGCCTGAGCGGTTAGTCGAGCGGCCGCTAGAGGGTGGTGGTTTGGGCTAGGGCGGCGGCGTCGCGGGCCAGGTCTAGGACGACGCGGCCGAAGGCTTCCATTCTCGGGTTGTCGGCGCCGCCGGCTACGAAGCGCGCGTAGCCGCCCTCCAGCACGATGGCCAGCTTGAAGCGGGCCAGGATCACGTAGTAGTCGATCTCGTCGACGTCGCGACCCGACATGGTGGCGTAGCGCTCCAGCAGGTCGTCGCGGAAGGGCAGGCCCTCGTAGTCGACGTAGCCCACTGTGGGGCGGCCGGCCTCGTCTTCGGGCCAGTTCATCACCACCCAGGCCAAATCCAGCAGCGGGTCGCCCACGGTGCCCATCTCCCAATCGACGATGGCGGCCATCCGGGCGGGCGCGCCGTGGTGGAACATCACATTGGCGAACTGGTAGTCGCCGTGCATGATGCCCGGGGTATAGCTGCGGGGGGTGCGGCCCCGGAGCCAGTCACCGGCGGTGTCGAGGCCGGGGATGTCTCGAAACTTGAAGCGTTCGAGGTGGGCGTACCAGCGGTCGACCTGGCGCTCGTGGAATCCGTCGGGGCGGCCTAGGCCCTCTAGTCCGTTGGCCTGCCAATCCACCTTGGACAGTCGAGCGATGGCGTCGACCAGCTCGTAGGCCAGACCGGGGCGGGCATCGATGTCGGACCCGAATGGCTCGGGCCAGCCGGGCTCGCTGATGGGCGACCAGCCGTCGATGAAGTCCATGAGGTAGAAGGCCGCCCCGATAATGCTGGTGTCGTCGGTGCCGCCGGCGGCCCGGGCGTGGGGGACGTCGGTGTCGGCTAGGGCGGAGAGGATGCGGTACTCCCGCATCATGGTCTCATTGCGGCCATCGGGAACCTTGCGGGGTGGGCGGCGCAGGGCCCAGCGGTGCTCGCCCCGGCAGATCTCGAAGATCTCGTTGGATGCGCCGCCGGAGATGAACCGGCTGGTGACGGGCTCGCCCTGGCCGGCCAGGCCCTGGGCGTCCATCCACTCCCCCAGCGCGACCGGCTCGATCAGCCCCTTGGTGCGCTCGGCCTCGGAGGCCTCGTCGGTGTCGGAACGCGAGAAGACGCTGGAGTCCGTGGTTTGCTCTGGTTGTTCGCTCATGCGGCAGGTCGAAGCGTGAGGAGCTCTTTGAGGTTCTCGGACATGACCTTTTTCTGGTCTTCGGGGCTGCGGTGGGCCACTTCCTTGATGAAGTCGAGCGGCTTGCCCAAGCCCTCGGGGTGGGGGAAGTCGGAGCCGAACAGCACCCGGTCGATGCCGATGTGATCGATCAGGCCGGGGATGTCCTCCTCATAGAAGGGGCTCACCGAGATGTGGCGGCGGAAGGTTTCCACCGGGTCTTCGGCGAATTCCTGGGGCATCTTGCCGTAGGCGTGCGACAGCTCGAGCAGCAGCGGGGCCACCCACGTGGAGCCGTTTTCGATGCAGGCCACCCGCACGCTGGGGTGACGCTCGAACAGGCCGTGGCAGATCATGGCGGCCATGGTGTCGAAGATGGGACGGCCGTGGCTGATGACGGTGCGGAAGGCACCGGGTTTGAACGGCAGGAACTCATCGCGGCCGCCCTCCCAGTCGCTGGCGTAGGTGTCGTAGCCGGAGTCGGAGGCGTGGCAGGTGACCAAGATCCCGGTTTGCTCCACCGCATTCCAGAAGTCGTCGAACTCCGGCAGGCCCATGGAGCGGGAGCCCCTCACCCCCGGCACCGGGGCGGGGCGGATCAGCACGGCTCGGGCGCCGTTTTCCACGCACCACTCCAGTTCCTCGATGGCCCGGCGGGGGTCGGGCAGGGTGATGATCGGCGTGGGGAAGATGCGGTCGTGGTAGTTGAACGTCCACTCATCGAGCATCCACCGGTTGAAGGCGGTGATTGCGGCGTGCGTCAGGTTGACGTCGTCTTTCATCCGCTCTTCGAGCAGCGAGGCCAGCGTGGGGAACAGAAGGGTGGCGTACACCCCCTGCTCGTCGAGCAGCTTGACACGGTCTTCGGGATTGCGGAAGGCGGGCAGGCAGCGGATGGGCTTGCCGGTGAACTCCCGCAGAGTCATGCCGTCGGGGTTGTTGCCCCGGTAGTACTCCTCCCACGCGCCGGGGGCGGCCACCACCTCGAAGGTGGGGTTGGGGATGTACTCGCTGATCTTGTTGTTGATGGCGATCTTGGTGCGGCCGTCGATGTCCACGTAGCGGATGGCGGTTCGGTAGCGCTCGGGGAGGTGGCGGGTGAACGCGTCGATGGGCTCGTAGAGGTGGTTGTCGGCGTCGTAGGCGTGGTAGTCGAGGTTCATGGCTCCTCCGAGGAGAGGATTTCGGGTGTTGATTCGGTGACTAGAACCGTGTCGCGAGCATATTCCTCGCCGGTGCTCGCGCTCACGCTGAGCACCATGTGTTCTTCAAGGATCTCGCTCTTGCCGTAGCGGGGGTTGATCACCGGGGGCTCGAAACCCATACCGCTACCTCGAATGAGCCAATCGCCTTCGGGGGCGGCTTGGCGGAGGTCTTGACCGGTGGCACCGGGGACGCAGGCGGCAATGAGGGCAGCGTGGGGGCGGGCCTCGGGGGGTGCGCCGCCCGCAGTGCGGCCCAGGCCGCCCTCGTAGTGGAAACGGATGCAGCTGAAATCGACGATGGGGCCGTGCACCCGGGGCTCGGCGGCGGGGGTGGACGATCCGGCCAGAGCCATGGCCTCCACGCCGGCGGCCAGGCGCTGGGCATCGGTGCCGGGATGGGCGAGTGCGGCTTCGACGGCTTCGGCGGCCACCGCGCAGGCGGCCCGGATGGCGTCGACCTCCGAGGGGAGCTTGGTGCGGCGGGCCCTGAGTAAGACGTCATCGACGGGGACGATCTCAGCCTTGGGCGCCACTGCGCTGAGCAGCCCGGCCATGCCCGGCGACCAGGCGTCGACCCCCACCCGTTGGGCGGCGGCCATGCCCGGGTTTGCTGCCAGGCGCTGGTAGATGATGGCCCCGTTCCAGGTGATGCCGTGGAGGTGGTCGAGATCGATGTCGTCGGGGACACCTTCGTCCCAGGTGGACAGCAGGAAGATCTCGCCGGTGGCGACATTGAGGGTGCATACCGGGCCGAATGGGCGGGCGCCGGCGGTCCAGAGCTGGTGAGCGCCGGTGATGTAGTTGATGTGGTCTTGGCGTCCGACCACCAGCATGTCGATGCCGGCGGCGGCCAGGGCATCGACGGCTCGGGTCCGGCGTTGGAGGTGCAGGCTCACGTGGGCACCTCGAAGGGGTCGTAGGGGTGGCCACCGCCCAAGGGGTTCCAGCCGTCTTCGGTGACGGCCACAATCTCCTCGGCCCGGTAGCCGCCGGTGCCGTCGTCCCAGATGGCGGGCTCCAGCACCAGCACCATGCCGGGCTCCAGGGTGTTGACGGCGTCGAAGTCGGGGCCGTTGTCGGTTCCCAGGAAGGGCATTTCGGCGCTCTCGATGCCCACGCCGTGGACGAGGTAGAAGTGGGGCATCCAGGGGCGCTCGCCGTCGGGCTGGTGGGCGGCGTCGGCGGCAGTGGCCGCGGCGCACACCTCGGCGAAGGTGGCGCCGGGCACGATGGCCTCGTAGGAAGCGTCCATCACCGCCAGCCACCGCTCGAAGCAGCGCTGCTCTCCGGGGGTGGGCGGACGGCCGACCACCCAGGTGCGGCCGAAGTCGGAGGCGTAGCCGTGGTAGTCGCTGCCGGCGTCCACCCAGATGAGGTCGCCCTCGGCGTAGACGGGGTCGCCCCACCAGGTGGGGAAGGCGAGGTGGCCGGTGGTGGTGCGGGGGCCGTCGGCCATGCGCCGGGCCATGGGCTGGAAGATGACGTCGATCATGTTGGCGTCGATGCCCTCCTCCCGCAGGCGGCGGAGGAAGACGGCGGCCAGCTCGCTGCGACGCACGCCGGGGACGAGGGCCTCTTGCACTGAGGCCATGGCCCGGTTGGTGCGGGCTTGGGCCTGGTGGATGCAGGCCAGCTCGTCGATGGTCTTGTGGAGCTTGACCGCGCCCATGGTGTTCGCCGCGTCGGTGATGTCGGCGGCCGACAGCACGCCGGTGCGGCGCATGGCCCCGGTCATCAGGTCGATGCCGACACGCCCGCCGCGGGCTGTCTTGCCCAGGATGGCGTCGAGCAGGGCGCCGAGGTCGGCGGCACCCTCGTCGATATCGGGCCACACCGCCGGGTGTGCGTCGACGTCGAGGCCGTCGGGATCGCCGCCCAGCAGGCAGGGCTGGGATTGGTCGGCCAAGACCACAGCCACCGGGCGGTTGGCCGAGACGTGGGTGGCGTCGGCAGCTATGGGCAGACAGTCGGTGGCGTAGGCCACATGGGGACCGTGGAGCAGAACCAGGGCGTCGAGCCCGTCGGCGGCCATCTGGGCCTGGAGCTTGGCGTACCGCTCCCGCCGCAGCCGCTCGACGTCGAGCTCCAGTGTGCCGGTGAGCGACTTACTCATCGCGGTGCTCGGCGAAGACTTCCTTCATCGACGACTTCTGCATGCGCCGCTCCAGCGCACCGAGGGCGGTGTCGGTGTTGTGCATCCAGTGGTGGGCCATGAAGTGGTAGTCCCAGGAGTCTTTCTGGCCCATCAGCTCGAGGGTCTTGTTGATGGACCGCTTCACTACTTGGGCGGTGGCCGGGGGCACCAGAGCGATGGCCTCGGCCATCTCCTTGGTGGTGGCGGCCAACTCGTCGCGGGGCACCACCCGGTTGACCATGCCCAGGCGCTCGGCGTCGGCTGCGGAGATGGTCTGGGCGGTGAGCAGGAACTCCTTGGCCTTGCGGGGCGGCATCTCCCAGGGCTCGATGAGGATTTCCACCGCGGCGCCGGTCATGCGCAGCACCGGGTTCTGGAAGGAGGCGTCGTCGGAGGCCACGATCAGATCGCACATGGCCGCCAGCATCACCCCGGCGGCGATGCACTTGCCGTGGACGGCGGCGATGGTGGGCTTGGGGAAGTCGCGGATGCGCAGGCAGCGATCGAAGTACATGGTTTTCTCGTGGAGGAACTTGCCCTCCGGCGTGTCGCGCATGAGCCGCCACTTGTCGGGCTCCACGTCGCCCACCAGCGCCTTGAGGTCGTGGCCGGCGGAGAAATGGCGGCCGTTGGCGGCCATTACCACCACCCGCACCTCGTCGTCGGCCTCGGCCAGGTCGAAGGCGGCGTCGAGCTCGTCGATGAGCTGGGTGTCTTGGGCGTTGGCCACATCGGGCCGGTTCAAGGTGATGGTGGCCACAGCCTCATCGACTTGGTATTGGATGGTGTCGAAGGCGGTGCTCATAGGTGCTCCTATCGGGGCTCTCGGGGGAGGCCCAGGGTGCGCTCGGCGATTATGTTTCGCTGGATTTCGCTGGTTCCGGCGAAGATCGTCGCGGCTTGATAGTACAGCCAGGAGCGCTGCCAGCGGCCCTCGCCGGGGTTGTGGGGGTCGCCCCGCCAAAGGGGGGCGGTGGCGCCCAGCACGTCCATGGCCGTCTTGTGGAGGCGCTGGCTCATCTCGCTCCAGAAGAGCTTGGCGGTGGCCGACTCCGGGCCGTGGTCTCGGCCGTGGGCCAGCCGGGACAGCACCCGCCAGTTCTGGAGCTGGAAAAGGCGGACCTCGCTGTAGGAGCGAGCCAGGGCCTGGCGGATCACGGGGTCTTGGTTGCGGCCAGTGTCGGCCGCCAGGCGGAACAGCTCTTCGAGCAGCTGGAGGTGGATGACGAGCTGGCGGGGGTTGGTGCCCCGCTCCACGGTGAGGGTGGACTGCGACACCCGCCAGCCGTTCCCGGGCTCGCCGATCACCTGGTCGTGGGCCACGAACACGTCGTTGAGGAAGACCTCGTTGAAGTCGGACTCGTCGGTGATCTGGCGCAGGGGGCGGATGTCCACCCCGGGGGCGTGCATGTTCACCATGAAGACGGTGATGCCCCGATGCTTGGGCTCGTCGGGGTGGGAGCGGGCCAGGCACAGGCCCCAGTCGGCGAACTGGGCGTAGGAGGTCCACACCTTCTGGCCGCTGAGCCGCCATCCGCCGTCGGCGGGAACGGCCCGGGTGGACAGCGACGCCAGATCGCTGCCGGCATCGGGCTCGCTGAACAGCTGGCAGAAGAGCTGCTCGGCGGGAAGGATCGAGGGGAGCCAGCGCTGCTTCTGCTCGTCGGTGCCGTGGGCCAGCAGGGTCGGGCCGATCAGGTTCACGCCGAGGCGGCCGACCAGCTCGGGGGCCCGGGCCCGGGCCAGCTCCTCTTGGACGATGTAGTGATGAAGCGGGCCGGCCCCCCGACCGCCGAACTCAACCGGCCAGGAGACGCCCACGAAGCGGGCTTCGGCCAGAGCGGCCTGCCATTTGCGGAGATAGGCGACCTCTTCGGCCAGATCGTCGAATAGCGGCGGCAAGCCTTTGCCGTACTCCCAGGGAAGATTCTGCTGGAGCCACTGACGGCACTCGTGTCGCAGCGCCTCCTGGTCTGGTGTGGGAGTTAGGTCCACATCTATCCGGGCGGCGGTTTAGGCGGCGGTGACGAAGATGCGCTCGCTGGCGAAGCCGCCGATGCCGACGTGGTTGCCGTCGATCTCCACCGTGGTGGTGCCGTCGGGGGAGGAGGCGGTGATGATCCCCTGGGCGCCGGGGATTACCGAGGAGCCCTCGAGGAAGTCGAGCAGACCATCGGTGAACTCCAGCTCTTCGGTGATGCGGGTGACTACGAACCGCTGGCCCACCTCGATCTTGGCCAGCGCCTGGGTTGGGGGGGCCTGGTAGGCGGAACCGGGGATGGGGTTGCCGTGGGGGCAGGTGGTGGGATCGTCGAGCACCCGCATCATGGCCTGCTCCACCAGGGGGGAGATGACGTGCTCCCACTTGCCGGCCTCGGCGTGGGCGTCGGCCCACGACAGGCCCAGCACCTGAGTGAGGAACACCTCGGCCAGACGATGGCGGCGCACCACCCGCTCGGCCAGGTCCATTCCGTCGGGAGACAGTTCGATCGACCGGCCCTTGAGGGTAACCAGGCCCTCGGCCTCCAAGCGGTGGATCATCTCCGACACCGCAGGACGGGACACCTCCAGGCGCTCGGCTACCCGGGCCTGGATGACGTCTACGTCGTCTTCGGCCAGCTCGAAGATGGTCTCGCAATACTCCTCGAACGCCGGGTGCCACTCGGGGGTCTGGTACTGGGCCACGACTGGGAGTTTATCGGGTTGGGGGCAGGAGTTTTTCGGCCAACTGGGTGCGGTCGGGTTTTCCCGAGGGCATCGTGGGCATGTCGTCAACCTGGATGATGCGCTCGGGGGTCATGAAGCGGGCCGCACCGGACTCTGAGAACCAGCGGCGGCACTCTTCGAGGTTGAATGAGCCATCGGCTACCACGAAGGCGGCCACCCGTTCGCCAAGGCGGTCGTCGGGCTCCCCCAGCACCACGGCCTGGCCCACCGCCGGGTGAGCCTCAAGGATGGCCTCCACCTCGTTGGCATCGATGTTCTCGCCACCCCGGATGATCTTGTCGCCCAGCCGTCCGACGACGGTAAGGAAGCCGCTTTCATCGATCTGGCCCAGGTCGCCGGTGCGGAACCAGCCGTCGTCGGTGAAAGCAGCGGCAGTGTGGGCGGGGTCGAGGTAGCCGACGGTCACCTCGGGTCCGTGGACCTGGATCTCGCCGTGCTCGTCGATCCTGATCTGGGTAGGCGAGAACGGGCGGCCATCGGTGTTGGCCATGCGCTCGGGATCGTCGTCGTTGGTGCAGGTGGTGACGGTGGGGGCCTCAGTGGAGCCGTAGGCCCGCTTGACGATGCAGCCGAAGGCCTCTCGGGCCCGATGCACGAAGGCAGGGGTGACGCTGGAGCCGCCGATGGAGAGGAACCGGAAGGAGGCAGTTCGGCTGGGGCTGAAGTCGGGGTGGTCCATGAGGTCGTTGAAGAAGGTGGGCGGTCCGATCATGTAGGTGGCCTGCTCCTGCTCGATGAGCCGAAGGGCCTCGCCCGGGTCCCAGCGGGCCATGAGCACGGTCTTCATGGAGAGCGCTCCGGGGATGAGCACACCGTGCAGGAGTCCGGCCACGTGGGCCAGCGAGGCCGGGAACAGCACGGTGTCGTCGGCGGTGAGGCCGCTGATGTGGATGTACTGGCGCACCTTGTAGGCGATGGAGGCCTGGGTGTGGACCACCCCCTTGGGGACGCCCGATGAGCCGGAGGTGAACATGATGAGGGCCCGGTCGTCGGGGTTGGTTGGGGCGGGGGGATGGGGAGAGGGGTCTCCGGCGGCGTGGTCGGTGGGATCGAAGAGCCGGTTGAGGCCGAGAAGGGCGAACGCATGATCCCGCTGGCGGCCGCCGTCGGCGTAGAGCAGGGGGACGGGCACCGCGCCGGCCCGCCAGCAGGCCCGGTAGGCGACTACGCCCTCAGGGCTGGTGGGAAGCTGGAAGGCAGTGGGCTGGCCCGGTTCGAGATCAGCCGACGCCCGGTGGGCCCAATCGATCACCTCCTCGGTGGACAAACGGCGGTCTCCGGCGACGATGAAGTCGTCCCGTCGGGGCACGACCGTGAGCAGGTCGTGGATGAAGGTCATCCGGAGAAGCGCTCGGTGAGGATCTGTTGGGCGCCGATGCGGTCGATCTTGCCCGAGTCGAGCCAGGGCAGCTCGTCGGGGGTGTCGTAGACGGCGAGATGGCGGGGAACCTTGTACGACGCCACCCGCTCGGCGGTGTAGGCGACGAGCTGTTCGGCGGTCAGTGCCTGGCCGGGGCGCAGTACAACCGCGGCGGCCACGTCTTCCAGCCGGTCGGGATGGGGCACGCCGCACACGAAGGCGTGCATGACCTCTTCGGGCTCTTCCAGCACCAACTCCACCTCTCGGGGGGCGATGTTCATGCCCGCCGACTTGATGAGGTCGCCCATCCGGCCGGTGAAGAAGAAATAGCCGTGCTCGTCGAAGTAGCCGCCGTCGCCGGTGCGGTACCAGCCGTCGGGAGTGAAGGCGTCGGCCCGCTCCACCTTGTACAGCCCGCTCATGAGGGCATAGCCCCTCACCCACACCTCGCCCTGCTCCCCCGTCGGGCAGTCGTCGCCCGTGACCGGATCGACGATGCGGTGCTCCATGCCCGGAACGGTCCAGCCGAACGATCCCCGCTTTTCCTCGGGCAGCTGGTTGCCCATCACACCCAGGGTGTGGGGGCCGAGGGTCTCGGTCATGCCCAGCGAGTTGACCCGCAGCTCGACATCGCCGATGCGCATCTCGGGGGGCAGGAGCACGTCGAGGCTGCCGCCCCGCACCGAGGACAGGTCGCGCTTTTCGAAATCGGGGTGGTCGGTGAGCATCCTCGACATGTGGGGCCAGCCGGCCACGATGGTCACCCGCTCCCGCTCGATGAGGGCCAGGGTCTCGCCGGGGTCGAACCGCTCCTCGAACACCATGGCGGCGCCCACGTGGATGGCGGCCACCAGGGTGAACGACATGCCCCCCACCCAGAACAGGGGCATGGGGGTGTAGAGGCGGTCGTCGGGGGTGAGGTCGCGGTACTGCCCCAGGTTGTGGGCGTGGCGCACCATTGGCCCCTGAGCATGGATGGCGCCCTTGGGCGCGGCGGTGCTGCCCGAGGTGTACACCACCACGAACTCATCGGCCGGGGTCACCTGGGCCTCGGCGGCGGCCAAGAGCTCGTCGCTCACCTCTTGGCCGGCGGCCAGCAAATCGTCCATCGACCTGGCCCAGGGCCGCTCCGGCTGGCCCCAGCCCCACACCGATCGCAGATAGGGGTGCGACAGCGAGCGGATGGCGGGATCGTCGCCGGGGCTGGCGATCTCCTCGATGCGGTCGAGGTAGTCGTGGCCAAGATGGCGGGCGGCGCACAGCAGCACCTGCACGTCGGCGTGGCGCATAGCCCAGTCGAGCTCTCGGGCCTTGTAGTAGGTGTTGAGCATCACGCCGAGGGCGCCGATGCGGCCGATGGCCAGCCAGGCGGCGATCCAATCGGGGCCGTTGGGGGCCAGCAGCCCCACCCGGGTGCCCTTGCCCACACCGATGGCCAACAGCCCCTTGGCTATGGCAGCCGAGGCGGCATCGGCGTCGGCATAGGTCATGCGCTGGTCTTCCAGCACGCCCAGCAGCCGCTGGCCGTGGGCATCGACCGCCGCCCGGATCATCGCGGGAATGGTCGGCTCGTAGGGCGGGAACTCGATCGGATCGGCCGGGGCGGGAATCGGCAGGACGACGGGGCCGGTCGGGGCGGAGTCAGGCATTTAAGTGCTCTGGGACGGGGCAATGACGGTCTCGCCGTAGCGGCGCATGGTGTCGAGGGTGGCTTCGATGTCGTCGCCGGGGAGGTTGACCGTGATCCAGGTCACTCCCAGCGCTTCCAGATCGGACAGCGCGGCGATGTGGGCGTCGGCGTCGAAGTCGGGGTCGGCCGGTCGGCCGCCGACGTGGTTCAGATAGCTGACGTCGATGTCGGCGGGGTCTCGCCCAGCCTCGTCCACGTAGGTCCACAACTCGTCGAGCAGGGCCGCCAAGTCGTCCAGGGTCTCCAGCGGCGGGGTCCGGGCCGTGGTGGCCAACACCCGGGGAGCGGGGAACGGGGTCCAGCCGTTGGCCATGGTGGCCACCCGCCGGCGGGCCCGCTTGGAGTTGCCGCCGATCCAAATGGGCGGATGGGGCTTCTGGACCGGTTTGGGGTTGGCGGTTTGGCCCAGGGCGGTGAACGTGCTGCCCTCGTAGGCGAAATCGTCGGTGGTCCAGATGCCGATCATGGCCTCGATGGCCTCGTCGAAGATCTGGTTGCGGTTGTTGAAGTCGACGCCGAGGGCCTTGAACTCGCCCTTGAGGTAGCCGGAGCCGGTGGCGAAGATGAATCGGCCGCCGGAGAAGGCGTCGACGGTGGCGATGGCCTTGGCCATGATGAACGGGTTCCGATAGGGCACCACCACGATGTTGGGGATGAGCTTGATGCGGTCTGTGACCGCGGCACAGAAAGCCAGGGCGGCAAACGGGTCCACGGCGTCGTGACCGCCGGCGTTGAGCCAGCGGTCGGTGGGAGCGGGATGATCGGTGAAACCCAGACCGTGGAACCCGGACTCCTCGGCGGTGCGGGCGAAGTCCACCACGCCCTGCTTGGTGATCAGCCTCTGGTCCCACGGGGGGGCCACCATCGGAAACGTCACTGCGAACTTCATGGATCTCCTCTTTTGCGCGCGCCTTACTGTGCAGCCTCGCTTTGAGAATCGCAAGCGGCGCGCCATTGGGGGTAGCGGCGGTTGCATGCCTCGGCCCAGTCGGGTCGGGGCTCGACCCGGTGGCCGGTGCGGGCCCAGCGGCGAGCTTCGGCCCAGTCGCTGGACTCCAGGCCGGCGGTGATGCGGGCCAACCAGGCCGCTCCCCTAGCGGCCCCCTCAGGTATGGCAGCAACGTCCACCGGCAAGTTGGCAGCGTCGGCCAGGGCTTGCATCCAACGCTGGACGTGGGTGCCCCCACCTACGGCAACGATGCGCTCGGGGGCGGTGCCGGCCAGATCGAGGTGGTGGCGCACTACGAACCCGGCGGCCTCGTAAGCCGCGGCCAGCACCTCGGCAGGACCGTGGCCCACATCCAGGCCCACCAGTGCGGCCCGCAAGTCGGGGTCGTGGCGGGGGGTGCGCTCGCCCCGGATATAAGGCACCCACAGCGGCAGGCGGTCGGGGTGAGAGGGATCGTCGGCCGGGTCGCCGGTGAGGGCCCGCACCCGCTCCAGGAAAAGGCCGCCAGCGTTGCTCGGCCCGCCGATGGCGGCCAGACCGGGCTGGAGGTGGGGAATGGTCCACAGCCCCTCGGCCTCGGGCCACCCCTCGACCACCGCCCAGGTGATCAAGGTGGTGCCGCAGATCACCAGCACGTCGCCCGGAGAGTCGGCCCCGGCCACGAGCTGCTCGGCCAGCGCGTCCACCGTGCCGGCGGCTACCGGGGCATCTCTCCGGTAACCGACGGGGGCCGAGCCCATGGCCAGCTCGGGGAGGCGGGCGGGGTCGCACCACTGGGCGTCCCAACCGTCGGCGCCGAACACCGGAAGGCAGGTCATGGCGGTGACAGCGTCGATGGCGGCAGCTCCGCACAGCGCGTGACTGGCCACCGCCTGGGCGGGCCAGTAGGCGTGGGCGTTGGGCACGGCCTGCTCCAGCGAGCGCAGGAATCCGACGAACTCGCCGTCGGGGTGGTGGCCCCGGTGGTCGCCGTACAGGATTCCCGGCGAGACCGGCGTCCCGTTGGCATCGACCGCGACCAGCGACGGGACCATGGCGGCCAAGCCGATGCCCGCCACTTTGTGCTCGGCCGAAACGGTGTCGCAGGCCTCGACGACGTTGGTAGCCCACACCGCGGCGGCATCGTGCTCGAACACCGCGGGGGTGGGAGCGTTGACCGTGTGGGGGATGCGGGCTCGGGCCAGGACGCCGCCGTGCTCGTCCACGGCCACCGCCTTCACCGAGGTGGTGCCGATGTCGATCCCCACCGTGACCTCGACTGTCTCAGTCACAGATTGCAACGGTAATGGCCCGTCGGTGAGGTGGGCAGCCTGGTCCCGCAAATTTATGATATAGTTGTTGTTGATTATTTATTAAAATATAAGTATGTCATATCCTCTCTTCCACCCCCACAACGAAGAACCACAGCCGATGGTGATGACGACTGACGACTTTCGCGGCGCATTCCCAGCAGAGGGGGAGCACATCGAGTTCAAGACAGGACTTTCCGTCGATCAAATACGCCGGTCAGCGGTCGCTTTCTCCAATACGGATGGCGGCGTGATATTGCTCGGGGTAGACGACGATGCCTCCGTAAGAGGATTCACGCTTACCTCTACGGGCAGCGCCAAGCTCAACAACGATGTGTTCGGCAATGTCGTCAATCCTGGTCGCTATGCAGTAGTGCGAGTTGTCGTGGGAGACAAGCCGATAGTCGTCATCTCGGTAGCACGTCGGATTGAAGGCGTCTCCCAGCTCACGGACGGCAGTGTTTTGGGACGCTTTGGGGCATCGAATCGAGCGCTTCTTGGCGAAGAGCTGACCCGGTTGGTTGCTCGTCGCTCGCTCAACAGTTTCGAGGACACACCGACTGGAGTCAGCGTGATTCAGGTAGATCCTGACTTACTTGACGAACTCGCACAAGGGTGGGGTTGGAGCGAAGACAGCCGAGAAGCACGGATGGACGAACATGGGTTCGTCACACTGAACGAGTCGGAACGCCAGCTCACTGTTGCGGGCGCTCTGCACTTGCTGCCCGACCCTCAAACGGTGCTTGGCAAGGCATTCATCGAGATTTTCCGCTATCGGAGCGGGGCGGTGGAACATGACCGCCGCGTGGAGGTCAAGGGTCCGCTCGGCCATCAGGTCCGAACAGCAGCCTCCACTGTCCTGGACGAAGTTGGCATTGACTTTGTCGTGCTCGGCACACAGCGCCACGACCTGCCCCGCCTTCCCGAAATCGTCCTCCGAGAGGCAATAGCCAACGCCGTTGCCCATCGTTCCTACGAGGCCAGGGGCACCCCAGTACGCATCGACATCCACGACGACCGAGTGGTTGTGACCTCACCCGGGGGATTGCCAGAGCCAGTCACCGTCGCCAACATTCGGGAGCAATATGCGGCCAGGAACCAAGTGGTCATTGGCACTCTGCGGCGATTCGGTCTTGCTGAGGATGCGGGCCGAGGTGTGGACGTGATGCAAGACGAGATGGCCAACCACCTCTTGGACCCACCGGAATTTGTCGACACGGGCGAATCGGTCTCCGTAATCCTGCGCACGGTAGGCGCCGTCGCCCTCCACGAACGAGCCTGGATCGCCGAACTGGAAAAGCGCGGCTCGATAGATTCCGGTGACCGATTGATACTGGTCCACGCTTCACGCAGCCTTGAGCTCACCAACTCCGTCGTGCGCGACCTCCTTGGCGTCGACAGTGTTCAGGCCCGCCATGCGCTTCAACGCCTCCGCGACGCAGGACTGCTCACTCAACACGGCGAGCGCGGCGGAGCGGTCTACATCATCAGCCCCGAAATCGGCGCACCCGCTGGATTGCGGCTGTCTGACGACGAAATCGACACACTGGTCCTTGAACTTGCCCAAGAACAGTCGATAACGAACACGACAGTGCGGGAAAGATTGAATGTGGACCGGCTTCAGGCACTGCATATTTTGAACCGGCTTTGCCAATCAGGACACCTGGTGAGGCGCGGTGAACGTCGTGGAACCAAGTATGGACTGCCCGAGGCAAACGACAAACAGTTATGACATACATGTTGAATCGACTGAAAGTAATTTTAAAATATGTCATAAATGAGCTTTCAGGCCGACGATCAATGAGGGCCACCAATCGAGGCACCCCCAAAGCCACTGAGAAGCGAGCCGGAACCAACTGAGTGATCGGCGAAGGCGTGATGTGAGCCGTACGCTGGGGCTATGAGTCGACCGAGAGCGCTGGTGACCGCTCCGCTGCGGGGGCCGGGCTTGGACCGGCTGCGGGAGGTGGCCGACGTGGAGTTCGATCCGTGGATCGAGCACCAGCCCTTCCGTCTTTATCGTGCCGATGACTTGGCCGCCCGGTTGGCGGCGGTGTCAGCCGACCTGCTGGTGTGCGAGGCCGACGAGTGCAAGGGGCCGGTGTTCGAGCAGCCGCTGCGGTTGGTGGCCTCCACCCGGGGCGACCCCACCAACGTGGACGTAGCTGGCGCCACCGCGGCGGGCATTCCGGTGCTCCATGCCCCGGGGCGCAACGCCGATGCGGTGGCCGAGATGACGGTGGCGCTGATGTTTGCCGCCAGCCGCCACGTGGTGATGGGCGACCGGGACATGCGAGCGGGCACGGTGTTTGGCGACACCATCCCCTATCAGCGGTATCGGGCCTGGCAGATGGCCGGCCGCACGGTGGGGCTGGTGGGGCTGGGGGCAGTGGGGCGAGCGGCCAAGTGGCGCTTCGAAGGCCTGGGGATGAAGGTGATCGCCCACGACCCCTACCAGTCCGACGCCGGCTGCGACCTAGACGAACTGCTGGCCGCCGCCGACGTGGTGTCGATGCACGCCCCGGTCAACCCGGAGACGACGGGGATGATTGGCACCGAGCAGTTCGCCGCCATGCGGCCGGGGGCCATCTATGTGAACACCGCTCGAGCCGCGTTGCACGACACCGACGCCTTGGTGGAGGCATTGACCTCAGGGCATCTGGGGGGTGCGGGCCTCGACCACGTGCAGGGCGAGGTCCTCCCGCCCGACCATCCGCTGACCACCCTCGACAACGTGGTGCTCACCCCCCATGTGGGCGGAGCCACCTATGACACCGAGGTAAACCAGACCGACATGGTGGTGGAGGACATCTGCCGGCTCCTGGCCGGAGAGCGCCCCCACCGCCTGGCCAACCCGGAGGTGTGGCAATGACCGACAGCGCCGATATTCGAGCCCAAGTGGTGGCCGCCGCCCAGGCCATGGACGCGGCCGGGCTGGTGGTGGGCACCGCAGGGAACGTCTCAGGGCGGGCCGACAACGGGATGATCTGGCTGACCCCGTCGTCGCTCCCCTACGACCAGGTGAGCATCGACAACCTGGCGGCGGTAGACCTGGACGGGAACCCGGTGGACGGCTCTTCCCGGCCGTCTACCGAGAAAGCCATGCACCTGGCCTGCTACCGGGCATTCCCCGAGGTGGGCGGGGTAGTGCACTGCCACCCGATTCACGCTTCCATGTTCGCGGTGGCCCACAAGAGCATCCCCGCAGTGATCGAGGAGGTCATCGTGTACCTGGGTGGTGACGTGCCGGTGACCGACTACCGGCCCACCGGCTCCGACGAACTGGGCGAAGAGGTGGTGCGCCACCTGGCCGACCGCTCAGCCGTGCTGATGGCCAACCACGGCATGCTGTGCATCGGCGAGTCGCCCGACCACGCCCTGCACGCAGCCCTGGTAGCCGAGCACACCGCCCGCATCGTCTGGGGCGCCAGCCGCCTCGGCGACCCCGTCGACCTCCCCGAAAAAGCCCTCTCCGACTTCGAAGGCGTCTACACCTACCTCCGCACCGAAACCTGGTCGGCTTCCTAGCGGGTCGACAACAAGCCATATGACCTCCATGGAAAGTTAGGAGGACAGAGGAGGCGATCCGGCGAGGTACGCCCGGGAAGAAGCAAGCGGCGCAGATCGGCGTGTAATCCGCTTTGAAATAGCCACTGGCCGGTCTGAATCTCTATTCAGGCTATGCAAAACGAGGGGATCGACGTCGCCGCATCGGGGAGCGCCGCAGCGGCGCTCAGCTCCAAAGCTCGGGGAGATGGCCGCTGAGCAGCCCGGTGTCACTGGCTATCCTGACCTCATGGCTATTACCAGCGTTCCCAGAAGCTGGGTGCGGGCGTTGAGGCGCGAGTTTTTGAAAGCGTTTTTCTACGGTTGGGCGACAATGCTGCATGGCGGGTGGGCTTTGGTCTTTTGGACGTCGGTTGGTTGGTCCGATATTTGGGCGGTAATCGTCGGCACGGCAACGGGGCAACTTGCGGTCTATTTGTTCGGGACCAAGCGGATAGCCCGGAAACGTTTGCAGATGTTTTCCGATCTCGGGATCGAGGTCGATAGCCCTGAGATGTTCGTGAAATCTCCCCGCTCCGTAGCCAAAAGACTGCAAGCCAGCGCTGTTTAGCTGATTCCGCAGGCGGTTAGAACCCGCTTTACTTCTCTGTCTGCGCCGGTGGTGTCGAAAACGATTGTGCCGACCAGCGACCCGTCCGAGTTCCATGCTGTGAAAACGAGTTCTGACGATGCGGCCAGCGATTCGGCGAACGCTGCGGGGTCGGGGGACAGCGCGTATTCGCTGAAGTCGGATTCCTCCCATGCTTCTTCTATTGGCGAGCCGTCAAATTCGTAATAGACGGGGATTCTGCCGCCTAGCGCTTGCTGGCCGCTCACACGTCGGCCGAAGAAATCAATGTAAGCGCTGAATGAATCGTTTTGGCAAACGATGTCGAGGGTTGGGGCGTCGTCGTCGTTGAGAGATTCCAAAGTGTGTCTTTTTGGCTCTAGATAGCTCCATAAATCACTCTCCCCCACGGGGTCGTTAAGCCGGAACCAAGACGTGTTCTCCACTTGGCACAGGAAGACAAGGCCCTCAACTATAAGGAGCGGCGTGCATTCCGGATCGGCTGATCTACCCGGTTCGCCTGGGCTTGCCGGTGCTATGCCGCAAACGCCCGCAGATGGGATGCCCGCGTACTCAGTGAAAAGGTGGTCGGCCACACAGCGGAAAAGGTCGCTGTGGGAGCATCTCGTGTATTGGCTGTTGGCGAGCGCCGTCCTGTGGTCCTCCGGTTCGCCCTGGTCAATTTGGAGGCCTCCGGCCGCTTGGCGGCATTGTTCTATTGAGGGGTGGTCTCTTATCAAGGCGTGGGCCACCTCGTGAAGCAGCGTCTCTGCGAACGGGTCTGAGCGGGCGATGTGGTGGGCCGCTTGGTCGTAGCAACCCACGATGGAGCTGCCGGTGGGGCAGCCGGTGTTTCTCGGAACCAGAGCGCTTGTCGGCGGAGCGGCCGGTTTGCCCTCCACTTCGACTTCCTCCCAAATCAGGCCGATCAAAGCGTCGGCGTCAGCGTCGGATAAGGCCCGGTTGTGCTCGGGGCTCTCCCGGTACGGCCCCCAAGCGCAAAGCTCCCAGTCGTAGACGCCCTGCGAGACGTGCTCGGCGCACCTTCCCAACGGGGCCTCGGCGGGAACCACTATGCCGCCGCCATCGTCGTTCCCGCAGGCCGAGCCCACCAGCACAAGCGCCACGACAACCACCGCCAAGCTCATACGAACCGCTGCGCGCATACCTGGAAACTACCGAGCCAGGGCGGCCCCAGCGCCACCAGGGCTGGGGAGCTCGGCGGCGGGGGCCTGGGCGTGGCCGAGAGGGTCGGACTGAGCGTCTGCAACCCTCGGCGAATACTGTGCGGATGTGCATGTAGCATATTTGCTACATTTGTCGCATGACTGAGGTTGCTTCTCGGGAGCTTCGCAATCAGACGCGGGCTCTGTTGGACCGGGTTGCTGACGGCGAGCGGATCACGATCACTGTTCAGGGACGGCCAGTGGCGGAGTTGACTCCGGTTGCCAATCGGCCAATCTGGATGGGCCGAGAGCGATTCGTCAGCCAGGTTTTGGCTTTCCAGGCTGATGCCGGCCTATCCGCTGAGTTGAACGAACTCAGCGATGAGACCACTGACGACCTCCCGTGGCTATGAACAGAGGACTGGCGGACACATCCCTGTTCATCGCCCGCGAAAACGGACGCCCGCTCCAAGAAGACCTGCTGCCTGATGAATTGGCAGTCTCAGCCATAACCCTCGGCGAGTTACGCGCCGGAGTGCTGGCCGCAAGCGATATTGAAACCCGCTATCAAAGGCTTTCCACCCTCACCGCCGCGCTCGCCCTCCAGCCGGTCCCCATCGATGATGCGGTGGCCGCTTCCTGGGCCAAGCTCCGGTTGTCACTTCGGGACCAGAAGCTCAAGATGCCCGTCAACGACTCCTGGATCGCGGCAACTGCCATCTCGCTCGGCGTCCCCGTCGTCACCCAAGACGACGACTTCCCCATCCTTGACGAACTCGACGTGATCCGGGTGTGAGCGGTTAGACGGTGGCGAGCTCTAGGGGGGCGATTTCTTCGAGGCTGATGGGGCGGTCGGCGACGCCTTCAAAGGCATCGTTGGCGGAGTAGACCTCTTCTCCCCGCAGGCGGGCCTCGGGATCGTCGAGATCGACTGGCCACACGATGCCCATGCGGGCTTGGGCGAGGTAGTAGGAGTCCACGTCGGGAACCTCGATGCCCATGGCCTCCAAGGTGCGGCCCGGGTAGGCCATGCTCATCACGCCCTCGGTGAACACCGCATCGTCGTCGGCGATGACTCGGTCGCAGTCGAATTCGAGGCGGTGGGCGCCGGTCTGCACGATGCTGCGGTCGTAGAAGCCCCGGATGGCGTCGCGGTCACCGCCGGGGCTGGCGATGGGATCGTCGGGGTTCGACCAGATGATGTACTTGGGCTTCTCGCTGAGAGTGGCCACCACCCCTTCGATGTCGGCCTGGGCCTCGCACTTCATGTGGGCCAGCACCAGCTCCAGCACATGGCGTCGCCGGGGGTTGGTCTCAGCCTCCAGCTTCTCGGCCACCAGCCGCCACGTCTTGTTGGGATTCATCTTCATCGGGTTCCCCTCCCGTTTGTTGCCTTCCCCGACAATAGAGGTCACACTCAGTTCATCTCCAAGGGAGCAATCTCATCGAGGCTGATGGGGCGGTCGGCGATCCCCTCGAAGCGGTCGCCCTCGGCATAGACCTCTTCACCCGACAGCCGGGCCTCGGGGTCGTCGGGGTCGATCGGCCACACGATGCCCATGCGGGCTTGGGCGAGGTAGTAGGAGTCCACGTCGGGAACCTCGATGCCCATGGCCTCCAAGGTGCGGCCGGGGTAGGCCATGCGCATGACCCCCTCGGTGAACACGGCGTGGTCGTCGACAATCACCCGATCCAGGTCTAGCTCCCAGCGGTGGGCGCCGGTCTGCACCAGGGCGCGGTCGTAGAGGTCGCGGATGGCGTCCTTCGAGCCGCCGGGGCTGGCGACGGGGTCGTCGACGTGGGGCCAGATCTTGTATTGGGGCTTGTCGCTGAGCGTGTCGATCACCCCCTCGATGTCGAGTCGGAGCTCGCGCTGCATGTGGTGTAGCACCAGTTGCAGGACGTGGCGCCGCCGGGGGTCGGTCTCCGCCTCCAGCCGCTCGGCCACCAGCCGCCAAGATTTGTCGGGATTGATCTTCATCGCCACCGCCCTTGCATCGGCTTCGACGATAGGGGCTGGGCATAGGGTCGAACACAGACGACAACTAGGGTCGCTGGGCGATGAGCGATCGGGAGTTTGCCGGCAAGACGGCCATCGTCGGCATTGGGGGCAGCGATTTTGCTCGGCTGTATCGTTCGCCAGACCCGGAGCGGACGGGGGAGGCGCTGGCTACTGAGGCCATAGCGGCGGCCATTGCTGATGCGGGGCTGGAGAAGTCGCAGATTGACGGGCTGATTACCGGGGGGCTGCCGCACTATGAGCCGGTGGCCTATCGCACCGGGCTCACCGATGTGCGCTTCGTGGTGGACTACCCCGGGGCCGGACGGATGTGCGCCATGGCGCTGATGCACGCGGCCACCGCGGTGCACCACGGGCTGGCCGACTATGTGGTGCTGTTCAACTCGGTGGTGTTCCGCTCTCAGGGCACCAAGTTCGGCGCCCAGCCCCAGGGGCTGTTGTACGACACGATCTACGGGATGGCTTCGCCGGGGGCGCAGTATTCGATGGGGTTCACCCGCTATCAGGCCGAGTACGGGGGCACCGAGGAGCAGCTCGGGGCCATCCCGGTGGCCATCCGCTCGCATGCCCGGATGACTCCGGGGGCCATCATGCAACAAGAGATGACCATCAACGACTATCTGGCCTCCCGGTACATCGCCGAGCCGCTGAGGCTGTTCGACTACTGCCTGGTGAACGACGGAGCGGTGGCCTATGTGGTGACCACCGCCGAACGGGCGCGGGACCTGGCGCATCCGCCGGTGTTGATCGCCGGCACCTCGGGGCGGGCCAACTTCCGGGAGTGGTATGTGGACCTGGGGTTCTGGGACGAGGCGTGCCGGTCGATGAAGGCCGATCTGTTCGACCCGCTGGGGGTGACCACCGAAGACATCGACTGCCTCCAGGTGTACGACAACTTCAGCGTGTCGGTGCTGTGGGGCTTAGAGGGATTCGGGTTCGCCCCCAAGGGCCAGGGTTTGGAGTGGGTGCAGAACGGCCGTATCGCTCTGGGCGGAGAGCTGCCGGTGAACACCAGCGGGGGGATGCTGAGCGAGTCGTACCTCCAGGGGTGGAACCAGCACGCCGAGGCGGTGCGCCAACTGCGGGGCCAAGCCGGCGAGCGCCAGATCCCCGACTGCGACTGGTCGCTGTACTGGTGCCTGTCGGCGCTGCCGGGGGCGTCACTGCTGTGCCGGGACGGGCTGCTGTGAGTGCCGAAGCGGCCTACGCCAAGCCGCTGCCGATGGTTACCCCCGAAGATCGGGAGTTCTGGGCCGCGGCCCGCGAGCACCGCTTCTTGCTGCCGAAGTGCCGGTCGTGCGGGCACGTGTGGTTCCCGCCCTATGCCTCTTGTCCCGCTTGCCTGTCGTTCAACCGGGGATGGACCGAGGCGTCGGGGCGGGGCACGGTGTGGGGCTTCACAATCATGAGGCAGCCCTACATCCCTTCGTTCGAGCCTGAGCTCCCCTACAACGTGGTGCTGGTGGAGTTGGAGGAGGGGCCGATGGTGTACTCCAACCTCGTCGGGATCGACAACGACGACATCTCCTGCGGCCTGCCTGTCGAAGCCGTGTTTGAGGACGCCACCGACGAGATCACCCTCATCAAGTTCCGCCCCGCTTGAGGGGCCGCTCTAGATGGTGGTCATGCCGTGGGCGTGGCCGGCGGTGTAGCCGCCGTCGACCGGCAAGGCGACGCCGGTGACGAACGAGGAGTCATCGGAGGCCAAGAAGAAAGCGGCGCCGGCGATCTCCGAGGGGAGCCCCCAGCGCTTGAGCTTGTGCTGGTCGCGGATGCTGTCGGCGATGGGCCCGAGATGGGGTATCACCGACTGGAACATGGGGGTGTCGATGAAGCCGGGGCAGATGGCGTTGGCCCTGATGTTGGCCGGCCCGTAGTCGTTGGCGATGTTCTTGGTGAGCAGGATCACCCCGCCCTTGGAGGCGTTGTAGGTGCTGCCCCCCTCGCAGCCTTCGAGACCCTCCACGCTGGCGATGGTGATGATGCTCCCCGAGCGGGCCTCCACCATGGGCTTGAGGGCGGCCCGGCACGACAGCATGGTGCCCTTGAGATTGATGTCCTGCACCCGGTCCCACTCCTCGACGTCGAGCTCATGAACCTGGCCGCCTCCGGCGACACCGGCCGCGGTGACCAGCACGTCGAGCCGCCCGTGGTCTTGGACGATCTGGCCCACCAGCTTTTCCTGGGCATCGGCGTCGCGCACGTCCACCAGATGGAAGCTCGATGCCGGGGCCGTTTCAGCCACTGCCTTCCAGCCCTCGCTCTCGGCAATATCGGAGCCGATCACCACGGCCCCCTCCTCGGCGAACCGTTCTGCGGAGGCCAGGCCGATACCCGAAGCTGCTCCGGTGACCCACGCCACCCTGCCCTCTAGACGTCCCATTTGTGTTGCCTCGCTCTCTGTTGTGCGGTCGGGCGAATCGTAGGTGGCGGTAAAGACGTGCGCTCAGCCCAGGGATGGGCCGACCAGAGTGCCGGGAAGCTCGCCGGTGGGCTCGCCCTCCCGGTAGGTGGCGACGCCGTTGGCGATGGTGGCCCGGAAGCCGCCCGGTTCCCGGGTGAACCGCCACGAACCGGCGGGGACGTCGCGCACTTTCACCTCCGCTCCCAAAGAGATCTCATCGAGGCTGAACACGGCCAGATCAGCGGCCTTGCCGGGGGCGACCACTCCCCGATCGGTCAGCCCGATGAAGCCCGCAGTGCGGCCGGTGAGAACGTGGACCGCCTCCTCCAGGGTCAGCAGGCCGGTGTCGCGGTGGTAATGGGTGAGCAGGTGGGTGCTCTGGCCAGCACCACAGAACAGCTGGAGATGGGCACCGCTGTCGTTGACGTTGGTGAGGGTGTGGGGCGAGCGGATCACCTCGGCCAAAGCAGGCTCGTCGTGGACGTCGGGAAGCGCCCGCAACGACGAGCCGATGCCGTTGTCCAGCAGCCAGGAGGCCAGCGCATCGGAGACATGCTGGCCGGTGTTGGCGGCGTGATCGGCCAATGAGATCCCGAGGGGGCCGACCCCGGTCTCCGACAGGGCGAATATCAATGTGTGAGGGTTATCGACCCGGGCGCGGCGGGGCTTCTTCCGGTTGTCCCAGTCGGAGCGGGCCTGATCCCGCCACGCGGGGTCGGCCAGCAGGTTCATCTTGTTTTCGGGGGGCCCGTTGACCAGGTCGTTCCAAGCGGGGACCCGCTGGAAGGTCAGCGCCTTCTCAAAGTTGAAGTACAGATCCAGCGGCTTGGTGCCCACGGTGGGCCAGAAGTCGACCCCCGCCTCCCGAAGGCGGCGGTCGAAGGCCAGCGTGTCGGCCCGGTAGTCGGCCTCATTGGCCATGGCGGGGATGGCGGTCCACTGCCCGCGAACGCCCCGAGGCCCGGCCATGGCCGCGAAGCGCTCCACATCGTGGAAGTTGTGCTCGGGTGATTCACCCTGGGTTTTGCGCAGGGGGCTGTGGGTGTCCCTGGGTTTCGCGTAGGGCTGATAGTGGATTCACGCTGCCGGTGATTGCTGATGTCGGGCTTCGAACTCGACTGGTGTGAGCATGCTAAGCGATGTGTGGCGTCGCTGGCGGTTGTGCCAGATCTCGAGATACTCGAAGATCGCGTTGGCCAGCTCGATGCGGGTGCGCCAGCGCTGCCGGTCGAGGAGCTCGACCTGCATGCGCGACCAGAACGACTCGATCATCGCATTGCCGAAGCAATCCCCGATCGAGCCCATTGACGGAACCAGTCCTGAGTCGAGTGCTCTTTTGGTGAAGGCCCATGAGGTGAACTGCGTGCTGTGGTCGCTGTGGATCACGGTCTCGCCTTTGGTCGGCTGCCGGCGGTCTATCGCCATCCCCAGAGCGTTGGCGGCCAGCGCCGCGGTCGGCCTCGAGTCGATCGACCAGCCGGCGACGCGGCGGCTGAACACGTCGAGCACCACGGCGCAGTAGACCTTGCCCTCCCGGGTGGGGTGCTCTGTGATGTCGGTCACCTGTAGCCGATCCGGATCGGAACGGGCGAAGTCGCGGTCGACGAGATCCGACGCCGTCGCCGCATGGGCGATCTTGCGGTATTTCGGGCGGCCTGACACGCCCCGCAGCCCGGCACGGCGCATCAGCGTCTCGACCGTCTGGCGGCACACGGCGATGCCCCGGCCGAGGGTCAACTCAGCGTGAACTCGCTTGGCCCCGTAGGTCTGCCGGGAGCCGGCACAGATCTGCCCAACCACCTCGCTCAACTGCGCATGCCTGACCGATCGCGCCGACGGCGGGCGCCTAAGCCAGCTGTAGTATCCAGACACCGACACCCCCAGCACGCAACACGCCCTCTCAATCGGGAATCCCTCCGCGGCCATCACTCGGATGGCCGCGAACCTTTTTTTGAGTCGCCATCGGCCTTCAGCAACTCCGTCGCCCGCCGACAGATCGCCAACTCCGTCTCAAGCTCTCGCACCCGCTTGCGCAGAGCCGCCAGCTCGGCCTTCTCAGCAGTTGTCAGCCCCGCCTCCACCCCGGCATCGACGCGCGCCTGCCGGCGCCACGCGTAGACCGACTGATCGCTGATCCCCAGCTCCGCAGCGACCTGCGCGACAGGCCGCCCCGCCTCCACCAGATCGACCACACGCTGCCGGAACTCCGCCGGATAACCCCTCGGCGCCATAGAACCTCCCCAGGCCCACGACAGCAGAACCCAACAACAAACCCACGCAAAACCCGTGAACCACCAGCTCTTGCACATCCTCGGGCGGGTGGGCCTGGGCGGCGGCGGGCAACAGCGCCGCGGTCAAACACAACGCGACGAACAGAACAACAGAACACGAGGTGGCCCCCTTCGGAAGGTCGGGATTTGCACCTAGCGAAAGCCCGCGGCCAAATCCGAAGGGGACCAAGACCCAGAATTCCTTGAGGGGGAAAAGCGGCTCCCGACCCACTACACATTTGACCGCAGGGAAACCCCACGGGCTTTCACTAGGTGGCTGGCAACCTACAGCAAGCAGAGCACAGCGGGCAACACCCGCTCGGGCATGGCGTACACTCGTGAGCGAGCGCGGTGGCGGTCATACGAGTAACGGTCGGTGATCGCCACCGCGCCATTGAACAGCCCGACACCACCGGCTACCCTTCCCCCCATGACCGTTACTCACACTCCGAAAAACCCGCAGCGTGAACCGACCGCGCCACCCCAGGCCATCGACGGGCCGGTGGCCAGCAAGCTCAAGGCCAAGTTGTCGCGGCGCGCAGCGTTCGCCCTGGTGGTCGTGCTGGCGCTTTTGATGGCGGTAGCGCTAGCCGTGCCACCTCTGGCCATAGCCCTGATACTGGTGCTGCTGGCTTGCGCCGTGTTCTTTATAGGTGACTATGCCGTTTTCTGGTTCAAGCACCACCCTCTACCACGTCATTACGATGATAAAGGCAGGCTCCAACCGAACAGAATCGAGAATGTGCTAATCGTCACATTTGCGCAGTGGCCGCTATTAGCTTGGGCAGTGCTTAAGGGCGGTAACGGATTGAATGTGTGGTGGTTGCTAGGCGCGGCGCTCATAATACCCTCCTACTACCTCGGCAAACTCGCCCTGTTCCGCTGGTGGCTTCCCCGCAAGGCGGGGAGGAACGTCTAGCCCGCCCAATGGTCTGACCGCAGGGAGCCCAATGGCCCCTAACGGTATTTCGTGACGCTGGGGAGGCTAACCAAACAACACACACCACCCCCCCACGTTGCCAACCCCTCCCCCACCGGGAACCCTAAAACCCCAGCCCAGGGGCCTAACGGAATAGGGGCGGTGAGTAGGGAGCTAACACACGACTTTCGCGGTCAGCCATCGCAGCGGGCCAGCGTGTCAGCCAGCGTGTCGGCCTCGGCGGGGTCGGCGGTCAGCCCCCACTTGGCTTTCACCGCGGTGGTGCGCTGAGCGAAAAAACACCTTCCGGCTGGGGTCATGGTCAGCCCAGCGCAGGCACCGGAACCGACTCGCCCAGACCACTCGGCAATGTCGCCAGCGCCCTTGGATCGGTTCACACAGTCACGCGATGGGGTCAGGTTCCGGGGGTCTCGCCCGAACTCCCGCCGCCGCTCAACAGACCATTGCCAGCCGCCCGACTCGAAGGCTTCCTTGGCGCTGACGATGTGGTCTACATCGCAGGTGTCCGGCGTGAACGGAGCGGCGGTGTAGGGGTCTGTCCCGGCGGCATCGCACAGATGCCCGGAGCGGTGCTCCCAGTCACCCCGGCTGTACCCCGCTTCGGTGTATTCAGCGGCCACCGCCAGGGCCTCGATGGGGTCCAGGGCCTCGGCGGCAGCCGTCGGGGTCGGGGTGCTGGGGGTCGAGCGCCCCAGCGGGCCACCGGGGCCGCCACAGCGGCCCGGCGGGCCTCGGCGGGTTCAGCGGCCTCGGGTTTTGCGGGGGTGCGGTTTTATCGGCAGCGCACGGCTTCGTTGTCGCCTACTTTTTTGTTTCCGGCGATCTTGGCCTGCATTCCGACTTGGTACCAACCGGCGTTCGGCACGTCGAACGTCGTCGAGGTGCCCGCGACCGCGGTTTGGCGGCCGCGGTGGCCGCGGTTTTTGGCCTCGTTCGCCCAGATGTCGGGTTTGAGGGTTTCGGGGGTTTTGCTCCAAGTAGCGGTGATGACCCAGCCCGAGCCCGACGACTCGCACGAAACAGACTCGAACGCCAAAGAGGGCTTG
>JAJEGM010000013.1 GCA_022819825.1 Acidimicrobiia bacterium
ACGCTCAGCCCGAGGCTACCGAAACCTACACAACTACCGGCTCAGAATCCTGCTTGCCGCCGGACGAAAACCAGGCCAAACTCAACCCGTCACAAAAATCAGAACCCGACGTCCCCGCTTCATCGCGTAGAGCCCGTTTACTATGACAGCCGGTTTCTCCCATACGCCAAGCCCCGTCCAGGCCACAACTAGAACGCGATCAGCCCCTCCTGCGGATGGGCCCACGGAAGCCGGGGAACGTGCTCGATCTGTTTGGGCCGAGCCAGCGGTATGTGGCCGATAGGGACATCGATGACTGCTGGTGCCTGCTGTTCGAGCGCGGCCGGGATCATCGCTTCGAGATCCATGGGATCGTCGGCCCTCATTCCGATGGCACCGAACGATTCAGCGAGTTTCACGAAATCAGGGTTGGCGAGGTCGGTTCCGTAGGTGCCGTCGAAGAAATCGTCTAGGTCGCGGGCAACGTTGCCGTAAGCGTCGTCTCTGAAGATGACGGTGGTGACATTGATGCCGTACTTGATCGCGGTCGCCAACTCAGATGAGCTGAACAAGAAGCCTCCGTCCCCGGTGACGCACACCACGGGGCGATCCGGTTGGGCCAGCTTTGCTCCCAGCGCAGTTGGGAACGCGTATCCCAGGTTGAAGGAGTACCCGGAGTCGATGAAAGTACTCGGCTGGTTCACCTGCCAGTGGGTGCGAGCGTAGAAGCCGAATTGCGTGACATCCCAGACAGTTAGGGCATTTTCAGGTGTGCCCTTTTGCAGCGCCTCCAAAATGGGGTACTGCGGTTCTCTGGATCGGATGTCGTAGTAGGCGATGAGTTGGCGGGCGGCGGTCACTGCCTCAGCAGGCGACGGGCGCTCGTGGCATCCAGTATCAATGAGAAGTGGCAAGAGCGCATCAATGGTTGCTTGGGCGTCGCCGTGCAGGGGAATTGTGTTTGCTTGAATCCGGGTGAGGTCGAAGTCGTCAATGTTGATGTTCACCAGCGTCGACGACTCCCCGGCGGGGTTGCCCAACGAAAAGCGTGTTCCAATGCCGATGACCACATCGGCGGACTTCATCACGTCTAGCAGCTGGTTCAGTTCATGCCGCTCTCCACCGGGGCCGACGCAGGAGCCGTAGCACAGCGGATGACTATCCGGTATAGCCCCCTTTCCGCCTCCCGACGTGATTACTGGGATGTTTGTGGTTTCGACGAGGTCGAGAAGAGCCTGCTCTGCGCCCGACAGAGCTACTCCGCCTCCGGCGACGATCAGGGGTAGACGAGAGTGTGCGATGGTCGAAGCCGCTTCTTGCAGTTGTTCACGGCTGGGAATGATTCGCGAGATGGGGGTGGGACCCATCAGTTCGACTTCATCTCGTTCCACCAGGGCATCCGGTGGGCATTCGATGTAGGTCGGACGGGGGCGGCCGGTGCGCATTTGTTGAAATGCCTCGGATACGGCCGCGGGAATCTCTCTTGGAGTCAGGGCTTGCTGGCGCCATTTGGTGATAGGTCGCACGATGTCCATCTGGTCTTCGATCTCATGGACACCTCCCAGGTTCTTCCCTATCTGCCCTCGGGGAATTTGTCCGGCGATGAGCAACAACGGACTAGAGCGGGCGTAGGCCGTGGCCAATCCCGCAGCTGCGTTGTATATGCCGACACCGGGAACCACGAGGGCCACTCCCGGCACGCCCGACGCTCGGGAATGGCCGTAGGCCATGTAGGTGGCGGCCTGTTCATGCCGGGTGGTGACCATCCGAATGCCGGGTTCGTCGCGCAGCGCGGCCACAATCCCGTACATCTGGATTCCTGGTATTCCAAAGACGACTTCAACGCCCTCTCGGACCAGCGATTTTGCGAGAGCTTCCCCCCCGCTCAACTTCACCGGGTCATTCTTGCATCCGCAGAATCAAGCCGACTACTGGGCAAGCTCAAGCCGGTACACGGTGTCGTCGAAGCTCAGCACGTAGAGCTCGCCGGCCGCGTCTTCGCCGAAGGAGACCAGGGTGACCGGGTCGACGGAGAGGCCGAGCTCTTTTCTGGTGTCCACTCCTTGGGCATCAACAGTGAGACCCCACAGGCGGCCTTGGCAGAAATCGCCGAACACGTAGGTGCCCACCAGGCTGGGAATGGCCGAACCCCGGTATACGTGGCCCCCGGTTATGGAGCAGCCCGTGTCGTGGTCGTACACGTGAATGGGGAAGTCCAAGTCTTCAGGGGTATCGGCGCCGGAAAACCGCACGTGGCCTTCAAACAGCGGCCACCCCAGGTTGGCCCCTGGCTTCCAGCTGTCCGCGGCCCGCAGCACGTGGATTTCTTCCCATTCGTTTTGTCCCACATCAGCGATCCACAGATCGCCGGTGGTCCGGTCGAAGGAGAATCGCCAGGGGTTGCGAGCTCCGTAGTGCCAGATCTCAGCTCGCCCCCCGCTGTCGGTAAACGGGTTGTCGGCGGGAATGGAGTAAGCCGAGTCGCCGCTGGCCTCGGGATCGATACGGAGCATGGTGGCGAGCAGGGTGTCCAGATTCTGGCCCTGGTTGAACATGTCATCTCGGCCGCCGCCGTCGCCAAATCCGATCCACAGGTAGCCGTCGGGACCGAAGGCGATATGGCCGCCATTGTGGTTGCAGGCTGGCTGGTCGGCGTCCAGCACCGTCCGGCCCTGGTCGCCCTGAACCCACTGCCCGCTCATGGGGTACTCCACGATCAAGCTGTCGCCCCTCAAGTCGGTGGAGCTCACGTAGAGCTTCGATCCGTCGGGGGAGAAGGCGATGCCCAACAGTCCTTCTTCGCACTCTGGATTGGTTTGGTCGCTGATATCCAGCACCATCTCGGGAGGTTCATCCCCGTCTGCGCTTATGAGCCACACCTGGCCCTCCCGGGTGGCCACGTAGAGGTCTCCACTGGTGCCGCCGGTGCCCGGTCGGGCGACGAGCGCCATCGGATCGGTGAGCGATGCCACCGGGGTCAACACCAGATTTGTTTCCTCAGGCTGGTCGGCCACCGTGCCTTGTTTGTCCTCGCCTTGGTCGAGAGCCGGGTCGGTGGCGGGGGAGGCAGCCGACTGGTCTCCGGCATCGGTGGGGGCGTCCGGTCCCGATTGGGGAGCAGTGGCCGTCGTCGCGGCTGCTCTAGCGGTGGCCGCTACGGTGGCCGCGATTTGTGGCTGGGCGTCGCGTCGGTCTTCGTTGCTGTCGCCACAAGCGCTAGCCAACAGGCAAATCGCAGCGACTGTCGCCGCCATTTGCCGGTTGCGGCTCACGGTTGCTTCCGCAGTGGCCGGATTAATCCCTCCTGCACGACAGAGGCCACCAGTTCGCCGGTGCGGTTCCACGCCGTGCCCCATGCCAGGCCCCGGGCATTGGATGCTGAATTGGACACCTGGTCCAGGAAGATCCAGTCATCCATTCGCAGCGGCCTATGGAACCACATGGCGTGGTCGAGGCTGGCCGCTTGGATGTCGATCTCGTTGCCCCGCACCGGCAGCGCCTTGGTGGCGGTGTCCAGCACGGTCATGTCGCTGGCGTAGGTGAACATGCAGGTGTGCAGTACAGGGTTTTCGGGCAGCGTGCCGGTGGCCCGTAGCCACACCTGCAAGCGGGGCTCTCGGCTCTGGCCCCGTTCTGCGGGCGAGCCGGTCACGTAGCGAAGCTCAATCGGGCGGATCATTCGGCCTTGGTCGTCCACCGGGAAACCGTCCCAAACAAACGGTTCCAACTCTTCGGGGTCGGGGATGCCTGCGGGAAGGTCGGTCTGGTGCTCGAAACCCTCCTCTTCTTTGTGGAAGGAGGCCGACATGGCGAAGATGGGCTGGCCGTGCTGGATGGCGGTCACCCGGCGGGTGGTGAACGATCGGCCGTCTCGCACCCGCTCCACCAGATACACCAGGGGCGCCGACACGTCGCCGGGACGGATGAAGTAGGCCTGGAGGCTGTGGACCGCTCTGTCTTCCACCGTGCGGGTGGCGGCCACTAGGGCTTGGCCGGCCACCTGACCGCCGAACACCCGCTGGCGGTCCTCTTGGGGGCTGACTCCCCGGAAGATGTCCTCCTCGATGGGCTCCAGATCCAGCAGTTCGATGAGCGCATCTACCTCTGCTTGCATGACCGACTGATCCTACCGTCAGAGTTAGGCAAACCTTATGGCCTAGTAGTCGGATTTGAGAGGGGCTGGGGTACGCTTGTTTCTCCCCATGACGCTTCTTGTCTCTGCCCGCGCTCACGTCTTGGAGAACTGGCGCCGCTTACTGCGCTATTGCGGCACATCGGCGGTGGGAGTGGTGCTGGGTCAGACCATTCTGCGGGTGTGCTACGACCTGTTTGGCTGGTCGGGGTTGTTGTCCAACTTGGTGGCTTTCTTGATTGCCAACATCCCCGTCTATTTCCTGTACCGAGGGTGGGTGTGGGACAGCAGCGGCCCTACTCAGTGGGGCCGAGTGGTGCTGCCCTTCTGGCTGGTCTCGCTGGCGGGGCTGGCCCTGTCGTCGCTGGCCGTGGGCTTGGTGGACGCCGCCACCGACAACGGCTGGTTCATCACCGCGGCGTCGGTTGGCGCCTTCGGCACGGTATGGCTGGTGAAGTACGCGGTGTGCGACCAGTACTTGTTCGGTCCAGCGCTCGACGGAGGGTCTGCTGACAAGGGCCTTGAGACCCAAGACGATGGAACCCAGTCGGCGGGCGTTCGCTGAGGCCGCCCGGGGGTTCATGCCCCCCGATGAGGGAATGGCGCTTCACCAGGCCGCCTGCGACTTGGAGGTGGCCGGGCCGCTGCTGGAAGTGGGCAGCTATTGCGGCAAGTCGTCGGTGTATCTGGGCGACGCCGCCCAAGCCCAGGGCCGGGTGCTGTTCGCCCTCGACCATCACCGGGGCTCGGAGGAGAACCAGCCGGGCTGGGAGTGGCACGAGCCCGATCTTGTCGATCCCGCCGTCGGCCTGATTGACACCCTGCCCCATTTCCGCCGCACCGTTCATGAGGCCGGGTTGGAGGGAAGCGTGGTGGCTTTAGTGGGTGACTCGGTGACCATCGCCCAAAACTGGTCCACTCCGCTGGCCTTCTTGTTCATCGACGGCGGCCACGGCACCGAACCCGCCCACGCCGACTACGAGAACTGGGTGCCCCACGTGGCCATCGGCGGCCGTTTGGCCATCCACGACGTGTTCCCCAACCCCGCCGACGGCGGCCGCCCCCCCTACGAGATCTACTGCCGAGCCATGGCCTCCGGCGCTTTCGCTGAGTTCTTCGTCACCGGTTCTCTCAGGGTCCTCACCCGCGTCGCCCCCGGCGTCTGATCTACCCAGTTCCAAGCAGGCCCTTAGTCGCCTCACTACCGTTGCGGCGTGAATCAAGAACAAAGGCTGGCATCAGGCGAAGCGTGGCAGGAGTTCTGCGACCGGTTGAAAGCCGCAGGTAACCGGCTGCTGGAAGACGACTTTCCGGCGGAGGCGGCTGATCGGGCCGAGGGCTACCGGCACTTGGGCCGGCTGCTGATGCAGGGGTGGATCGAGCAGGTTGAGTTTGGCGACCGAGATTTCCCGGTCATGTACCGCCACAACGACGACGTGATGCGCTGGGGCGGCCCCAACGTGGACAACACCTACTGGCGGGCCCACGTGAGTGTTGAGCACTCCTATCGGATCAATGGGTGGCTGCCGCCAGGGGCGATGTTCGTGATCCAAAGCGCCCACGGCGAGATGCACCAGAACCGTCTGGGCATCACCGCCGAACGCTCGAGCGACAATTTCGCGGTGGATCCCGATGGCAGCTTCACCTTCGTTGCCAGCGCCACTCCCCACGACGGCAACTGGCTCCCCATCGACGAGCACACCGACCACATCTCGGTGCGGGAATACAACGTGGACTGGGGAGTAGACGAGCCGGGCCGGTTTGTGATCGAGCGGGTGGGCAGTGAGGGTAAGCGCCCGGAGCCGCTTGATCCGGCTGGCTTCGCCGAGGGTTTGGATCGGGCCATGGCGTGGGCCGAGGACGCCCTGGTGTTTTGGAACCAGTGGATGGAGCGGAGCCGCCGGGCCGCGCCACCCAATGTGTTCTACGGCCCCCGCTCTGTGCCCGGTGGGGCCGATGCCATCGGCTACGGCGGCTGCTCCTACGAACTGGGGCCCGACGAGGCCCTGGTAGTGAGCTGCGACGTGCCCGACGCCCAGTACTGGTCGTTCATGCTTTACAGCTACGCCTGGTTCGAGTCGCTGGACTTCGCCAACCGCACCGTGAGTCTCAACAACGCCCAGATCGCGGTGGACCCCGACGGCCGATTTCGTATCGTGGTAGCCCATCACGACCCAGGCGTGCAGAACTGGCTCGACACCGAGGGCCGCCCTGAGGCTCTCATCACCTTCCGCTGGGTCCTCAGCTCCACCATGCCCACCCCCGAGGGCCAAGTGGTCCCTTTCACGGAGATTGGTGATCACCTCCCCGACTTCACCACCCGCTTGACTCCTGAGCAGCGCGCCACCCAAATCGCCACCCGCCGCCAATCCCGAGCCCACCGCTTCCGCTGCTGAACTTCATTGGCGCGGTTGAGTCTCTAGCGCGATGTAGCCTCGCCTCCATGATTTCTTGGCGTATCTGGAAGGTTCCCGCCCTTGTTGCCTGCCTTTTCTTGATGGCCGCGGCCTGCGGGAGCGACGACAACGGCCAGGCCTACGAAGCTGAGCGGATTGGTGGCACAGCCTCAGCCAGCATCGTCAACCCCGATGGTGGTGTGATAGGCACTGCCGACTTCGAGCAAGGGCCGACGGGGGTGCTGATCACGGTGTCGGTGAGCGGCCTCACCCCCGGCGGGCACGGAATCCACCTTCACGCGGTGGGTGCGTGTACCCCGGATTTCAAGGCGGCCACCGGGCATATCACCAGGACCGACGATGCGCTTCACGGGTTGAAGAACCCCGAGCGAACGGCTGGCAACGGCGATAACGGCGACCTGCCCAACCTCTATGCGGCAGCCGACGGCACCGCCCAGGCGGAGTTCTTCACCTCGCTGGTGACCATTTCTGGCGGGTCAATGCCCGCACTGCTCGATGCTGACGGCTCCACGGTGATCATCCACGAAAGCCCCGACGATCACATCACCCAGCCCATCGGCGGCGCCGGCGGCCGCGTCGGCTGCGCCATCATCCGCTAACCCGCGAGCAGTTCTCAGCAATCCCCTATCCGTAAGGCAGCGCGTACCGATCGTTCCACCGCATCGGCAACAGCTTCAGGGTTTTCGTGCTCCCAAAAGCGCAGCACGGTCCAGCCGGCTTCTTGGAGGTGGGCGTCGGTGTCTTGGTCGCGGGCGATGTTGCCGGTGATCTTGTTGGACCAGTACTCGGGGTTGGTGGCCGGTTGGGTGTGGTGTTCCGGGCAGCCGTGCCAATAGCAGCCGTCCACGAACACCGCGACCTTGGCCTTACGGAACACCAAATCGGCCGTCCGCCGCAGCTCCGGCAGCGGCCGAGCGGCCACCCGGTAGCGCAACCCTCGCCGATGCACCGCCGAGCGAACCGCCAATTCCGGTTTGGTGTCCCGGCTGCGATTCCCCTGCATCGACTTGCGGGTCGCCTCCGAAGAAGCCCAAGAGTCGTCAGGCAACCCGCCCATGGCCCGATGGTAGCGATACCCCGCTGGGGGCGGGCTCAGCCGATGGTGATTAGTTCGGGGAGGGTGCGGTGGTTGGAGAAGAGGGTGGAGGCAGGGGAGGCGCCGGATAGGGCGTCGGCGGCCAGGATGACGGCGGCGGCGGTGTAGCTGGTGCGCTCATCGGCAGGGAAGTGGATCCGCTCGGGATGGACCATGCCGGTGAAGTAGGAGCCGTCGTCGGCTCGCAGGTTTTGCACCCACTCGAACATCTCGGCGGCGATGTCTCTTCGGCCCACGCCGAGATGAGCCATAAGGCTCTCGCAGGTCTCCGCGGCGGTTACCCAGGGCCGATCCGACACGCAGCGCACCCCGAGGCCGTCCATCACGAATGTGTCGTAGCGGGAGGCCAGCATGGTGCGGCCTTCCTGGCCGGTGACCACGCCGGCCAGAACGGGGTAGTACCAGTCCATGGCCCAGCGGTGCTTGGGGGCGAAGGCGTCGGGTTGGGTTCGGATCACATCGGCCAGCCGGGCGGCGCTCAGCTCCCAGTCGGGCCGCTCGTGGCCCAACTCCTCGCCGGTGGCGATGGCGGCTCGCAGGCTGTGGCAGATACTCGACGACCCGGTCAGCAGGGCGAACGACCAAGGTGTGCCGTCGGCGTGGCGGGCCCAGCGGATCTCTCCTCGGGGGAGCTGCAAATCGAGCACGAAGTCCACCGCTCGTTCCACCACCGGCCACATGCTTTCCAAGAAGCTCCGGTCGCCAGTACACAGGTGGTGGTGCCATACGCCGGTGGCCACGTAGGCCACGCAGTTGGCATCCAGCTTGTCTTGCTCCACGCCGTCGGCCACGTAGTACTGGTGCCAGGCGCCGTCGGAACGCTGGTGATCCGCCAACCACTGGTAGGCCCGCTCGGCTTCTTTCCGGCGGCCCATCACGGTTAGGGCCATGGCCGCCTCCACGTGGTTCCACGGGTCGGCGTGGCCGCCGGGGAACCAGGGGATCATCCCGTTGGGCAATTGCCAATCGGCGATGCTGTCAGCGGTTTGCTCTAGCTCGGTTGCCGACAAGACGCCGGCCACGCAAGGCCCGGCAAGTTCGGTCTCCCTGTGATTCTGGGATTCAGACGGCGACAAGCTCGGTCTCCCTTGGACTCTGTGATCCTGGCTTCCGGCTATAAAGAACCAGGCTCTTGCCCAGCACTGGACTCAGGACCCGTTCGGCTATTCGGGTGATTCTTGGTTGGCGAACAATATCCCATTCCAAGAGCCGGCGATAAGCCGCAACCACCCGATGGTCGTCTCGGTTGGGGCCGACCGCGCACCGCAGCCACCAATAGGGGCTGTGCAGCGCGTGGGCGTGATGGCCCGAATAGGGGGCCAAGCCAGCCCGCCGGAGCCGACGCCGGAGTTCGCTGCGCCGGTAGATCCGCACGTGGCCGCCCACCGCCTTGGGGGCGTGGTACTCGTCCGAGAGCGCCCAGCACACCTTTTCGGGGAACCAGGTGGGAACCGTTACCGCCAGCACCCCGCCGGGGCGCAGAATGCGGGTCAGCTCGGCCAGCGCCTGATCATCTGAGTCCACGTGCTCCAGCACCTCGGAGGCGATGACCCGGTCGAACGACTGGTCGGGAAACGGAAGGCGGGTGGCATCGCCTTGGGCAGCCTGGCACGTTCCGTGGTACTGCTCTCCGGCATCCGACATGGCCGCGAACGTGGCCCGAACTTCGGCCAACTCGGCCGACGCCAGATCGCAGGCCACTACATGGGCGCCCCGTCGGGCGGCCTCATAGGCATGGCGCCCAAAGCCGCATCCCAAATCGAGCAGCCTTTCGCCCGGCTTCAAACCCAAGCGGTTGTAGTCAACGGTCAACATGATCGGACTGGAAGTCGCCGAGAGGTTCGTGCCTATCGGTTGGGCCGCCACTCGTCGAGTAGCGCCCGGTAGTGCTCCACCGTCTGCTCGGCGGTGTGGCGCCAGCTCCACCGGCTAATCACCCGTTCCCGACCCGCCGCTCCGATGCGGGCGGCCATTTCGGGATCATCCAGCACTCTGCTCAGCGCCGCGGCCAGTGCCTCACTGTCGCCGGGCGGCACCGACACGCAGGTTTGGCCGTCGGGGCCGGCCACTTCGGGCAACGCCCCTCCCGTGGTGGCCACTAGCGGTGTGCCGCTGCACATGGCCTCGATGGCCGGCAGGGAGAACCCTTCGTACAGAGATGGCACTACCGCCACCGAGCTGGTGGCGTACAGCTCCACGATGCGCTCGTCGGGCACCCCGGAGATGAACTCCACCATCTGGCTCAGGCCCAGGTTGTGGATTGCTTCGGCCGAGGTGCCCCCCTCACGGGGTTTGCCGATGACGATGAGGCGCACGTCGCGCTCGGTACGCAGCTTGGCCACTGCTTCCAACAGGTAGCGCAGGCCCTTCATGGGCACATCCGCGCTGGCGGTAGTGATGATCTGCTCGGGCTTGCGGTCCACGCCGGGCAGCGGGCGGAACTGCTCGGGGTCCACCCCCACCGGAACCACGTGCATCAGGCGGCGGGGCACTTTCTGGTCTCGGGCGATGTCGTCGCGCGACGACTCCGACACGGTGATGATTCGCCGCAGGCGCCGGGCCACCCGGGCCTGCATCCGGGTGAAGGAATACCAGCGCCGCTTGCCCAGCCGCTCTACCGGACCTCGGGCATGCTCGAGCTCCAGTTGGCGGTCGACGGTGATGGGGTGGTGGATGGTGCCCAGCACCGGCAGACCGTCCCGTTCTATGGCCAGCAGCCCGTAGCCGAGCGATTGGTTGTCGTGAACCAGGTCGAAATCCCCCACTCGGGAGCGCAGCATCTGCCACGCCCGGATAGAGAAGGCCAGCGGCTCCGAGAAGGCACCGGTCATGAACGAGCCCACCTCGGCGGCGTCGGCCCACGACTTGATCTCCCAGAACCCCGGCATCCGCCCCGGATGGGCGTCGTTGAAGATGTCCAGGCTGGGGAGCTCGTGCAGCGGAACCCGATCGTCGAGCACCGGATAGGGCTGTCCGCTCAGCACCTCCACGTGGTGACCGAGGTCGGTCAACGCCTTGCTCAGATGGTGGACATACACTCCCTGCCCACCGCAGTGGGGCTTGCCCCGGTACGACAAAAGGGCGATTTTGAGCGGGCGATCCGCCGAGACCATAGCCCCACAAGGCTTTCGGAATTCGGTGGGTTTGGCAAATGCTCAGCTGCTCTGACTGACCGCTATCTTGGCCCCGTGCGAGCGCTGGTGCAGCGGGCCGCCGAGGCCCGGGTTCGGGTAGACGGCGAGGTGATCGGGGAGATCGGCCCAGGGCTGTGCTGTCTGGTGGGCGTGACCCACGACGACGACGCCGACACAGTGAAGAAGATGGCCGGCAAGCTGTGGAACTTGCGCATCTTCACCGACGAGAACGGGCACATGAACTTGTCGGTGGCCGACACCAGCGGCGAGCTGCTGGTGGTGAGCCAGTTCACCCTCTACGGCGACATCAGCCGGGGCCGCCGCCCCTCATTCCTCGGCGCCGCCGCCCCCGACCAAGCCGCTGCCCTGATCGACGACCTCGTTGTCGAACTCCGCGCCCTCGGCGCCACCGTCGCCACCGGCTCCTTCGGCGCCATGATGGCCGTAGAGTTGATCAATGACGGCCCTGTCACCCTGATGGTGGAGGTCTGATCAGCGGGGTTGGCGGCCGGGAGGGGTGGTGGTCCTTGAGTGGGCTATCCAGGCCGCCAGCAGGGCAGCTAGGGCGAGGGCGAGCATGGGCCAGGGGCCAGCGCGGGTGGCGAGGGTTTGGCCGGTGCGGAGCTCGATTTCGGCTTGGATGACCTTGCGCTCGGAGACGGCGGTGCGCTGGTAGACGTTGCCGTCGGGGTCGACGAAGGCGCTGAACCCGGTGGGGGCCGACTGCACTACCCAGCGGCCGGTCTCCAAAGCCCGCAGCCGGGAGCTGGCGATTTGCTGGGTCTGCACGATGGTGAGCCAATAGCTGGCCCCGTTGGTGGGGTTCAACAGCACCTCGCCACCGTTGCCGATGGCGTCTCGGGCCCGATCCTCGAAGAAGATCTCCCAGCTGATGGACACCCCGAGGCGGCCCACGGGGGTGTCCACCACTGCGGGGGTGTCACCTCGGCGCATGTCTCGGGCTGGCAGATAGTCGGGGGCTAGCGGCTCGATCAACGACCGCAGCGGCACGTACTCCCCAAACGGCACCAGTCGGACCTTGTCGTAACGGCCCACTTGGGTGCCGTCGGGGGCGAATACCGCGGCGAAGTTGGCCGCTTCGGTGTCCGACACGTCCTCAACCACTCCGGCCACCAGCGTGGTGTTGAGCTCGCGGGCCAGCTCAGCCAGCCGCATGCGCTCCCGGCTGTTGGCGAACAGGCCATGCACGTCCACTACGTCTTCGGGCCACACCACCAAGTCCACCGGCGGCTGCACCAGTTGGCTGGCCTCGAGGTGCCGCGTGAACACCACCCCCGGCTCAGTGTTGGCCGCCCTGGTCCGCTGCGGGCCGCCGCCCTGAACCACGGCCACGTCGATGGTGCCGGTGGCCGAGCCCCGGGGGGCCAGCGCCGCCCAGCCACAGAGCCCCAGCACCACGACTGCGAGGGCCAGCGCCGCCTGCCAGCGGCGGTCGAGCGCGGCGGCTAGCACCATGGCGATGGTCACACACACGCCCACCAGCAGCAATGGCCCGAGCACCCGCACGGTGGCGGCCCAGGGAGTGTCCACCTGGCTCATGGGCAGGGTGGCCAGCGGCACCCCACCGAACGGCCACCGCCAGCGGATCGCTCCGGCCAGCACAAACAGGCCGGGCAGCGCCAACCATCGACTGCGCCCCGGCGGGCAAACTGCCCCCACCAGTCCGTAGAGCACGGAGAACACCACGCACACCGCTAGGTAGCCGGGCAGAGTGAAGTCGACCATCCAGAACGTGGCCGGGAACAGCCAGCCCGCTCCGAACCCAAACCCCCGCCACGCCCGAGCCCATACCGGCTGATCGGCAAGAAGCCGTTCGAAAGCCACCAACCCGACTAAGGCCAGTGGCCACCACCCCCACGGCGGCATCGACAGCGCCACCAGCCCGCCCGCCGCCAAAGAGCCTGCCGCGGTCCACCCACTGGTGCGAGCCCACACGGCGAGTCGCGGGCTCATCGGGTGATTGCGCCTTCGGCCACGCGGACGCAGGTCTTCATCTGACGATTGCGCCCTCGGTCAGGCCGGCCTGGGCAGCCTGTCGGCCTTGGTTGATGCAGGCCGGTACCCCCAGGCCCCGTGCCCACGCCCCAGTTACCTGCAACCAGGGGGCGTCTTGGGCCAGCACCTGTCTAATGTCGGCCACCAACTCCAGATGGCCGGGTCGGAACTGGGGCAGCGACCGCTCCCATCGGCTGATGCGCACCGTGTGGGGCTCGGCCTCCAGGCCCATCGTCGCCGCCAAATCGGTCCGCACCACGTCCAGCAGAGCATCGTCGTCGAAGGACAACGCCCGGTCGTCGCCATAGCGGCCAACCGACACTCGCATCACCACTGTGTCGTGCGAGCCCACATGGCCCCATTTGCTCGACGCCCATGAGCAGGCGGTAATGGTCCGGCCCTCCACCGCGGGCACCAGATAGCCCGATCCCGCCATGGGGTGATCTACGTCGGCGGCACTGAAAGCCAGCGACACCAGCACCACCGAGGCGTAGTCAATCTCGCCCAACAGATCGGCGGCAGCCGACGAAACCGGAGCAACCAGCGCGCTGGCCACGTCTGCCGGGAGGGTCACGATCACTTGGTCGGCATCCAGCTCGCCCAGATCAGTCACCGGGGACGACAGCCGCAGCCGCTGGCCTAGTCGGCTGACCAACTCATCGGTCAATCGCCCCACACCGTCGGGCAGGGAGTAAAACACCGGCGCTTCGGGGTCGGCGGTCGACGACGCGGCCAGACGGCTCAATTCCCGCACCAAGCTGGGGCCCCGAGCCGCGGCTTCGGCCAACTGAGGCACGGCAGCTCGCACGCTCAGGTCGTCGATCGATGAGGCGTTGATGCCTCCGACCAGCGGATCCACCAGCCTGTCGGCCACTTCGTCGCCCAGCCGCCGCCGCACCAAACTGCCCACCGACTCGTCGCCATCCAGCGGCGACCCGGCCAAGTCAGGTTCTTGGCGGGCCCGGTCCACCCCACCATCAGACACAATCCCCGAGGCGGCCAAGGCATCGAAATCCAGCGGTACCCCCAGCACGTTGGGCTGAGGCAGCGCCCGCAGCTCCCCTCGGGAGTACACAAACGCCGCCCGCTGGGCCGGCGAAACCAGCTCGCCCGCCAACCCCAGCTCTTGGCAAAGTTCCACTGCCCACGGCACCCGGGCCAAGAACGCATCCGCCCCCTCGTCCACCGGCTGACCGGCCAACTCGGTGGTGAGAATCCGCCCCCCCGCCCGCTCGGCGGCCTCATACACCACCACCTCAGCACCAGCTTTGGCCGCCTCGTAGCCCGCGGCCAACCCGGTGATCCCCGCCCCGACAACGGCGATTCTCACGGAGCGGCCTTGTATCCGTGTACCAGCTCCACCACCCGTTCCAGCGTCTCGGGATCGGTTTCGGGCAGCACACCGTGGCCCAGGTTGAACACGTGACCCGGCTGTCCGGCGTTGCGATCCAGCACGTCGGTGGCCCGGTCGGCCACCACCGGCCACGGGGCCAGCACCGCGGCGGGATCCAAGTTGCCCTGCACGACCACATCGGGGCCGAGCCGCTCTCGAGCGTCGTCCAGATGCACTCGCCAGTCCACCCCCACCACGTCGGCCCCAGCTTTGGCCAATAATTCGAGCAACTCGCCGGTGCCCACCCCGAAGTGGATGCCCGGCGCCCCATCGCCCCGGCTGCCCAACTCAGCGAACACTCGCTGGCTAGCCGGCAGCACGAACTGCCGGTATTCATCGGGGGCCAGCGCCCCGGCCCACGAATCAAAAAGCTGAAAGGCGGAAGCCCCGGCATCGAGCTGCGAGCCAATGGAGGCGATAGCCAGATCAGCCAATCGGTCCATCAGCGCGGCCCACAGGTCGGGCTCGCTATGCATGAACCGCTTGGTGAGGGCGTGGGTGCGAGACGGCCCTCCCTCCACCAAATAGGAGGCCATGGTGAACGGCGCCCCGGCGAAGGCGATCAACGGGACGTCGAGCTCTGCCACCAGATTGCGGACCGTTTCCAGCACATAGGGGGTGTCGGCCTCGGGATCGAGCGGCCGCAGCCGATCCAGGTCGCGAGCCTCGCGGAACGGGTGCTCCACAACCGGCCCCACCCCAGGCACGATGTCGACGCCGAACCCGATGGCATGGGTGGGAACCACGATGTCGGAGTACAAGATGGCCGCGTCCACCCCATAACGGCGCACCGGCTGAAGGGTGATCTCGGTGGCCACCTCGGGACGAGCGATGGTGTCCAGCATCGAGCCTTCCCCCCGGATGGCCCGGTACTCAGGCAGCGACCGCCCCGCCTGACGCATGAACCACACCGGCACCCGCTCCACCGGCAGCCCGCGACACGCCCGCAAAAAGGCGTCGTTGGCGATGGAGGAACGTGCAGCCACGCATAAACGGTACTGACATATGGGTTGGCCGGTACCATCCATGCGGTGCGCCGGTCTATTGACGACTACCCCTTCGACCCGGCAGACCTCCCGCCCGGTGACGACGACGAGTTCTCCCCGGTGTCGTGGGCGGTGGCCATCGCCGACGACTACGAAGACGCCACTCCCCGGGTAGTGCTCACCGTGGAAGAGGTGGGCCAAGCCGGCTATGGCCTGGTAGCCCACCTGTCCCCGCCTCTGGCCCGCCGCCTCCAGGCCGCTATCGGCGACGCCCTCAAAGAGATCGGCGAGGCCGGGTCTGCTTAATCGTCCATCGGCGTACTAGACTTGAACGTTCACTGATTTTGAACTCAGTCTGAGGAGTCTCCGATTCATCCGGATCACGCCGCGGAACAGACATACATCGATCGGGCCCACCAAGCCCTCGAGACGGCCCGGGAGAGGGCGCTGTCGCTGAAGGGCATGGTTGAGGTGGGCGCGGGCGGCACCCATCAGGCCCGCTATGAGCGGGAGATTATTTGGGATTCGATAAGCACCCGCCTCAGCGTTCTGGACATCGGTGACGCCTCGCTGGTGTTCGGTCGCCTCGACTGGAGCGATGAGCAGGGCGGCGACCAGCTCTATGTGGGCCGGGTGGCGGTGTGGGATGACGACCAGGAGCCGGTGACCATCGACTGGCGGGCCCCGGCGGCCGAGGCTTTCTACCGAGCCACCGGGAGCGAGCCCATGGGCCTGTCCCGACGTCGCCACTTCGTGACCAGAGGCCGGGAGCTGCTGGGGGTGGAAGACGAGTACTTCGGCGAAACCAACGGCCGGGGCCGGATGCCGTTGGTGGGGGAGGCCGCCCTTCGAGCCGGTTTGGAAGCTGGCCGCACCGGCCGCCTCGCCGACGCGGCCGCCACCATCCAGATCGAGCAGGACGCCATTATCCGCTCCCCGCTGTCTGGCCTTCTCGTGGTGCAAGGCGGTCCCGGCACCGGCAAGACAGTGGCCGCTCTCCACCGAGCCGCTTATCTGCTCTATACCCACCGCTTTCCCCTCGAAGGCCAGGGAATGCTGGTGCTCGGCCCCAACCGCCTGTTTTTGACCTATATCGAGCAGGTGCTTCCATCGCTGGGCGAGGCCGGCGTGGAGGTATCGATGCTGGCCGACCTGCTGCCCGGCACCCGGGTCAAAGGGCTCGACAACCCTCGTATCTCCCGCATCAAGGGCGATCTGCGAATGATCACGGTGCTGCGCCGGGCTCGCCGGGATCGCCAGCGCCCGCTGCGGGCCGACTTGACGGTGGGGTTTGGCCTGCGTCGGCTCCGGCTCACCGTGGATCAGAGCGCTGAGATCGTTCGCCAGGCCCGCAAGCGGTTCCGCACCCACAACCGGGCCCGTCGCTTTGTGGAAGAACAGGTGTACCAGCACCTGGCCGACAGTGGCGCCCGCACCGATTCCCCCGCTCCCGACATGGAGGCGGTGCGCGAACAACTTCACGGCAGCATCGAACTGCGAGAGGCCCTGGAGTGGATGTGGCCAGTGCTCACCCCATCCCACCTGCTGCACGACCTGTTCGGTTCTCCCGCGCTGCTCCGCTCAGCGACGGCGTCGGTGTTGACTCCAGAGGAAACCGACCTGCTCTACCGCTCCCGACAACCCCATGCCTCCGAAGTGGTGTGGACGGCCGACGACGCCCCCCTGCTGGATGAGGCCCTGGCCCTGTTGGGCCCCCGACCCGGCCACAAGCAGTCGGAGTCGATTCGCACCTACGGCCACATCGTGGTGGATGAGGCCCAAGATCTGTCGCCCATGCAGCTCCGGATGATCAGCCGCCGCTCGCTAAACGGGTCGATGACCGTGGTGGGCGATATCGCCCAGGCCACCTCGGCATGGGGGCACGACTCCTGGGACAGCGTGATCGAGCACCTCCCCGACCACATCGACCCCCGATTTTCCGAGTTGACCATCGGGTATCGCCTACCCGAGCCCATCATGGAAGTGGCTGCCAAGGTGCTCGACGCCGCCATGCCCGGCCTGGTACCGCCTCAATCGATTCGCATTGAGGGCCGCCCTCCCCGATTCGTTCCCGTGATCGCCCATCAAACCCCAGCCTCCGGCAATGGCCAGGGCAACGGACAAGGCAGTGTCCAAGACGGCGAACCCAGCCCCAGCAGCCTGACCGCCGCCGTCGTCAGGGAGGTAAAGGCCGAGCTCAGCGCGTTGGCCAACGGGAACCTGGCGGTGATCTGCCACAACGCACTGGCCGATGCCATCTCTGAGGCACTCACCGTTGCCGAAGTCGATCACGGTTTGGTGTATGAGCGAGGCCTGGAGTCCCGGGTGACCATCGTGCCGGTGGAGTTGGTGAAGGGGCTTGAGGTGGACACCGCCATCGTGGTGGAGCCGGCCGACATCTGCGAAAAGCTCCCCAAGGGGATGCGAGCTCTGTATGTGGCCATGACCCGGGCCACGCAGCGCCTCGTGGTTGTGTACTCCCGCCCGCTGCCCGAGCCCCTGCTCACCAAGGAGGCATGAGCCGATGGCCCACGATCCCCACAGCCTCACCGACGAGATGAACGAATTCCTCCGGGATCGCCATCTGGCGTCGCTCACCATTCTGCGCCCCGACGGCACCCCCCATGTGACCCCGGTGGGGTTCACCTGGGATCCCGACACCGCCACCGCCCGCATCATCACCTGGGCCGGGGCCAAGAAGGTGCGCATGTTGGAGGCGGCCGGAGGCGGCAGAGCCGCACTGTGCCAGGTGGACGGCGGTCGGTGGGTCACCCTGGAGGGTCACGCCACCGTCACCGCCGATCCTGAGCAGTGCGCCGAGGCGGTGGCCCGCTACGGCGAGCGCTACAGCCCCGCCAAAGACCGGGGCGCCGACCGGCGGGCCATCATCATTGATGTGGATTCAGTGCTAGGACGAGCATGACCCCTAAGGGCATCGGCCTCAGCGCCGATGTGCAGGAGTACCTGGTGGCCCATGGCGCAGGCATCGACCCCATCGCCCAGGAGCTCATCGACGTCACCGCCGAGCTGGGGCGTATTTCTGGAATGCAGGTCGCCCCTGAGCAGGGTGCCTTCATGACCATGCTCACGCGCCTGCTCGACGTGCGGTTCGCGGTGGAAGTGGGCACCTTCACCGGCTACTCGGCCCTGTCCGTCGCCCGAGGGCTGGCCCCCGGCGGACGGCTGCTGTGCTGTGACGTGAGCGACGAGTGGGTGAGCATCGGCCGCCCGTTTTGGGAGCGGGCCGGGGTGGCCGACCGCATCGAGGTGGTAATCGCCCCTGCGGCCGAGACCTTGGCCACCCTGCCCGGCGATCCGCCCATCGACCTGGCCTTCATCGACGCCGACAAGCGGTCTTACCGGATCTACTACGAGGAGATCCTGCGCCGCCTCAGCCCCAAGGGAATCATCCTGGTGGACAACGTGTTGTGGGCAGGCCGGGTGGCCGACCCCGATGCCGACCTCGAAGAGAACCCCGATACCGCCCACATTCGAGAGTTCAACGCTTCCGTGGTCGCCGACCCCCGGACCACCCAAGTGATGCTCCCCATCTCCGACGGGCTAACGCTCATAACTCTGGCCCCATAAGGTGCGCCACCGGCCCCCGGCCCGCGCCCAAGTCCCATTCTGCCGAACGAGTGAGGCGATCGCGAACAAAAGCCTTGGCAGCAGTGATGGCTTCCATTGGGTCAATTCCCACCGCCAATCCAACGGCCACCACAGCAGAAAAAGTGCAGCCAGTGCCGTGGTCGTTGTAGGAATCGATCACATCGGCGGCCAGCTCAAACCACCTATCTTCGTGGTAAATCCAATCGGTGGCGGTGTGTTCGCCAGTAATCACCAGCACGCCTAGGCACAGTGCCGCAAGATCAGCTGGCTCGTCACACCTGCCCGCCTCACCGAGCACCCTTGCCTCACGGGCATTGGGAGTTGCGACAGCCGCGTGCCCCAAAAGCTCCAAATATGCGGCCTCGGCCTCTTCATCGAGCAGTCGGTCTCCGGTCGACGACACCATCACCGGATCAACCACTAGGTTGGGCAGCCGCCCGGCTGCCGCGTAATCGCCGATCACGTCGATCACCTCCCGACTGCCCAGCATCCCGGATTTCACCGCGGCCACCGGCAGGTCGTCTAGCACCGAGTCGAGTTGCTGGGCCACGAAGTCGGCCGGAATGGGGTGTATCCCCTGGACGCCCACCGTGTTTTGGGCGGTTACTGCGGTGATCACCGCGGTTCCGTGTACTCCCAGGGCGGCGAATGTGGCCAGATCAGCGGCAATCCCCGCGCCGCCCGAGGAGTCCGACCCAGCAATGCTGAGCGCTACAGGAGGGTTCATCCCGAGTGCCATTCTTCCAAGAGAGCAGCGATGGTCTCTTGGGGGTCGGGGCTGCGGGCCACCGCCCCCTGTACTGCCACGCCAGCCGCCCCGGCGTCTCGGCAGGCGGCCACTCGGCCCAGGCCGATCCCCCCCAATGCGTACACCGGGACATGGGCCTGCCGAACGATCCGTCCCAGACCGCCCAGCCCCAACGGTGGCCCATAGCCGGGTTTCGACTCGGTTTCGAACACCGGGGAGATGGTCACGTAGTCCACCCCCTCAAGCTCAGCCTGACGCACCTCGTCGAGTCCGTGGCACGACCGTCCCACGATGCCCTGGTACACCTTGGGATAGCGGTCGAACCCGGCCAAGTGCACCCCGTCGGCCACTGGATCAATCATCGACGCCAGGATCAGGCAGTCGGTTTGCTCACTCATCAACCGGGCCAGCTCCCGCCTGATCTGCGGTGGGCGGTCTTTGGCCCGAAAGATCACCGCAGGGGCCTTCACCACCGCGTCGGTGAGCACGAGCAGCTCTGACGACAGTGCCCGCTTGGGGCTGTACGGCCGGCGGTGGTCAGAACTGGGCACGACCCTGGGGGGAGGTCGAGGCCTCGGCACCGAAACGCTTGGGGATCCTGCCGGCCAGGCGGGCCTGCCGCCCGGCCTCGGTGGCCAGTCGCATGGCGATGGCCATCTGCTCGGGGTCGCGGGCCCGGGTGATGGCCGACGCCACCATGACCGCATCGCAGCCCAACTCCATGGCCAGCGCAGCGTCGGAGGCGGTGCCGATGCCGGCGTCCAGCACCACCGGCACCGCCGACTGCTCCACGATCATCTCGATGTTGTGGGGGTTGCGGATGCCCAGCCCCGACCCGATGGGCGCCCCCAGCGGCATAACGGAGGCACATCCCAGGTCTTCGAGGCGGCGGGCCAGCACCGGGTCGTCGTTGGTGTAGGCCATCACTGTAAAGCCGTCGTCCACCAAAGTCTCGGCCGCCTCCACCAACTCGATGCCTTCCGGCAACAGGGTGATGTCGTCAGCGATCACCTCCAGTTTCACCCAGTCGGTTTCGAACGCCTCCCGGGCCAGTTTGGCGGTGAGCACGGCATCGGCCGCGGTGTGGCAGCCGGCGGTGTTGGGCAGCACTTCTAGGCCCAGGCGCTCGATCACATCCAGCACCGAGCCAGTGGCGTCGGGTGACACCCGGCGCAGCGCCACCGTGACCAGCTCACACTCCGACGCGGCCAGTGCCCGCTCTAGCACAGCCAAGTTGGGCGCCCCCCCGGTGCCGGTGATCAGCCGGCTGGTGAAGCTGCGTTCGGCCACGGTCCATGAGTCGCCCATTTACGGCCTACCGTCCGGGGGTTCGCACCAGTCGCCCACTCATCCTCCCTGGGCCGCTTCGAGGATCTCGACCCGGTCGCCCTCGGCCAGCGGAGCTTCGCTCCACCGGCTGCGGGGCACTATCTCACGGTTGACGGCCACCGCCACACCCCGTTGGTTGGGGGCCAGGGTTCCCACCGTGGAGTCTGCTGGAACATCCAATGTCTCGCCGTTGACTACAACGATCACGCCGTCACCCCGCTGAGGTGCTCAGGTCTGAGGGCGTCATCGGTGGGCTCGTCCCTGAATCGGTCCGGGCTGAACCGCGACAAGTCCATTGGCGGCTCATGGCCCTGCACTAGGGCAGCTACTGCGATTGCGGTGATGGGCGCGGCGAGGATGCCGTTGCGGTAATGGCCGGTGGCGTACACGATGCCGTCGCGGCCGGTCCCGATGATGGGGGCATTGTCGGGTGCTCCGGGGCGCAGGCCAGCCCACGTCTCCACCAGGTCGATCTCGCTGAGCCCCGGCAGCAGGGTCAACACATCTCGGAGCAGCTCGTAGACGCCCCCCGCGGTCACCCGGGTGTCGAAGCCCTGCTCTTCCTGGGTGGCACCCACCACTATCTCACCGTCGCTGCGGGGCACCGCGTACACGCTCGACCCCCGCACCACCCCCCGCACCGGCAGTTGCAGCAGTCCCTCCGGGCCACTCAGGCGGAGGATCTGCCCCTTGATGGGCCGGATGGGCACCCCCAGCAACCGGCCGCTCCACGCCCCGGCGGCCACCACCACCTGCTGGCCGGTCACCGTGTGGCCATCGCTGGCCACCACTTGGTTCCGGCTCACCTCGGTGGCTGAGACCGGAATGGTGGGCACTCGATTCAACAGCTCGGCCACCACCCGGCGGGGGTTCACCTGATGGTCAAGCGGAGAGTACACCCCGCCCCGCACGCCGGGGGCGAGCAGCGGCTCTCGGACTCGGCATTCCCGGCTCCGAAGCCGCTCCACCGGCAGGCCCTCCTGCTCGTGCAGGTCGCCCAGGTTGTCGAGCAGTGCCTTGTCGTCGGCGTCGTAGGCGGCCATGAGCATCCCGTCGCGGCGGTAGTCCACGGCATCGGCCCCCAGAGAGTCGGCGAAGGCCGGCCACGCCTGACTGGCAGCCAGGTTCAGCTCCAAGATGTGGCTCTCTCCCCAGTACGCCTCGTGGATGGGGGCCAGCATCCCCGCCGCCGCGTGGCTGGCCCCGGTGCCCGGGGCGGGGTCGAGCACCACCACCTCGGCGCCGTCTTGCAGGAGCCGCCAGGCGGCCGACAATCCGATGATGCCGCCACCCACAATGATGACGTCCGGGTACGAGGGCACGTCAGCCACCGAGGACCTCCAGCAGCTCGGCAGTGGCCGCGGCCGGGTCAGCGGCGTGGGCCACTGCCCCGATCACCGCCACACCGTGGGCCCCAGCGTCCAGCAATTCCGGCACTTGGGCGGCGGTTATTCCGGCGATGGCGATCACCGGGATGTCCACCGCGGCGGCCACCCTCTCCACCCCAGTCGGCCCCAGCGGATCGGGCAGATCGTCTTTGGTAGCGGTGGCGTACACCGGCCCGACCCCCACGTAGGAAGCCCCATCGTCCTGGTGGCGGAGTGCGGACTCGGGATCTCGGGCGGTGCTCCCCACTATTCGGTCTGGGCCGAGTAGGCGACGCATCTCGGCCACCGGCAGGTCATCGGCACCGCCGTGTACTCCGTGAGCTCCGGCGGCCAGCGCGATGTCGGCCCGGTCGTTCACGATCACCATCGCGTCTGTGGCCTGAGCCGATGCCACAATGCGCTGGCACTCTGCCAACACTGCGATGTCGCGGGCCTCTTTGATCCGCACCTGCACCGTAGGGGCTCCGCCTCGAAAGGCGGCATCGGCCAATGAGGCGCAGTCGACGATGACATGCAGCCGGGGAACATGTGTGGTCACCGGATCACTCACGGCTAGCTCATGGTCGATCAGCGTCATCGAAGCCGTTGCCCTCGCCCAGCGTCACGACCCGGCCGAGTAGATCTCGGCGCCCTGGTCCCGGAACTCGTCGGCCTTCGACTTCATGCCCAGCTCGATGGCTACCGACTCGTCCACCCCCTGGCGGGCGGCGAAGTCCCGCACGTCCTGGGTGATCTTCATGGAGCAGAACTTGGGTCCGCACATTGAGCAGAAGTGGGCGGTCTTGGCCGGCTCGGCCGGGAGGGTCTCGTCGTGGTATTTGAGCGCCGTCTCGGGATCGAGCGACAGGTTGAACTGGTCGGCCCAGCGGAACTCGAACCGGGCCTTCGAGAGGGCGTTGTCCCACTCTTGGGCCCCCGGATGGCCTTTGGCCACATCGGCGGCGTGGGCGGCGATCTTGTAGGCGATCACCCCGTCTTTCACGTCGGCCCGATTGGGCAGCCCCAGGTGCTCCTTAGGGGTGACATAACAGAGCATGGCGGTGCCGTACCAGCCGATGTTGGCCGCCCCGATGGCCGAGGTGATGTGGTCGTAGCCGGGGGCCACGTCGGTGGTGAGGGGACCCAGAGTGTAGAAGGGGGCGTCTTGGCACCACTCCTGCTCCAAGGTCACGTTCTCTTTGATCTTGTTGAGCGGCACGTGGCCCGGTCCCTCGATCATCACCTGCACGTCGTGTTCCCAGGCCCGCCCAGTGAGCTCGCCCAGGGTTTGGAGCTCGGCCATCTGGGCGGTGTCGTTGGCATCGGCGATCGATCCCGGCCGCAGTCCGTCGCCCAAGGAGAAGGCCACGTCGTAGGCCGCGAAGATCTCGCACAGCTCGTCGTAGTGGGTGTAGAGGAAGTTCTCCTGGTGATGGGCCAGGCACCAGGCGGCCAGAATCGAGCCGCCCCGGCTGACGATCCCCGTGGTGCGCTCGGCGGTGAGCGGCACATAGCGCAACAGCACCCCAGCGTGGACGGTCATGTAGTCCACCCCCTGCTCGGCCTGTTCTATAACCGTGTCGCGGTAGATCTCCCAGGTGAGCTCCTCGGGCGCGCCGTTGGTCTTCTCCAGAGCCTGGTAAATGGGCACGGTGCCGATGGGCACCGGCGAGTTGCGGATGATCCACTCCCGGGTGGTGTGGATGTCAGAGCCGGTGGACAGGTCCATCACCGTGTCGGCCCCCCATTTGGTGGCCCAGGTCATCTTCTCCACCTCTTCGGCAATCGACGACGTGACCGCCGAGTTGCCGATGTTGGCGTTGACCTTGGTGAGGAACTTGCGCCCGATGATCATCGGCTCCGACTCGGGGTGGTTCACGTTGGCCGGGATGATGGCCCGGCCCCGGGCCACCTCGGAGCGCACCATCTCGGCGTCGAGCCGCTCGCGGGTGGCAATGAACTCCATCTCCGGGGTGATCTCCCCCCGGCGGGCGTAGGCCATCTGGGTCACCGCCGCTCCTTTGGCCCGCAGCACCGGTCGGCGCTCGCCCAGGAACGGATCGGAGGCGGAGCCGTCGCGCACCGCCCGGCGGCCGTCGTCACGCAGGTCGGCGGCCCGCCCCACGATCTCGGTGGTGTCGTCCCGCTCGGTGATCCAATCCAGCCGCAATGGCGGCAAGCCCACGCTGGGGTTGGAACCAGGACCGCTGGTGTCGTACAGCAAAAACGGCGGCTCCGGCTCGGTCAGGTTCACCTGGGTGAACGGCACCCGTACATCAGGCCGCTCGCCGGCCACATACACCTTCTCCCGGGCAGGCTTTTCGCTGGGTGAGGAGCCCTCCTGGTTCGGCGCGTTGCCGTTGGTGCTCTCGCTCATCATCATCTCCCTTCGCCGGCGTTATCCGGATCAGGTTCAGCGGTCGGTGCCAGCGGACACCCTCTCAGCCCGACGATCCTCGAGCTCCCGCGTGGTTGTCGCCCTTAGTCTGCCACAGACGGCTAGCGGTTCCTATGGCGACTTCTACTTCCTCAGGGAGACGGTGAAGCGGGATTCTTCTTCGGAGAAGTCCGGTTCGGTGCCATTGTGCTGCGCCATGGCGGGGATGACCTGTCGGCGGATGCCCATGCCCAGCCCCTCGACGTAGCCGTAGTCACGCATGATGCTCATCATCACCTGGTTACGCGCATAGCGGGCTCCTTCACGCATGCCCTCGACGCTGATGGTGTTCGGCAGGCTCCCAGGACTCTGCACTTCGATTCGATCGTCGAAGACCGATAACAGCACATCGGTCCCAGTGATGCTGTAGTCGCGGTGTACAAGTGCATTGACAACAACCTCGCGAATGGCTGGTTCAGGGAAATCGGGGCGCTCGACACGGCGACCGTCCTCCAGCGCTGCGGAGGCGCCTGTGTTGCGGCGGACGAAGTCGAGAGCCCTTTCCACGACTCCGGTTTCGACTAACTCACCGTCGACTGAGCGCAAAGCCACTAGCGGGCCCTTGATGCTCTGGTCGGATCTCGTGGCATAGTCGGACTCTTGGCCCGGGAAGCATACCGCCCGAATTCCGCATTGCGGCAAGAATCGCCCTGTGTTCAGGCCGAACAGGAGCATCCCGTCGACGGTGGCGTACGTTTCACCACCGGTTTCGGTGGCAAGCTCGAGGTTGCAGAGCAGCCTGCGCCACGACTCTGAATTGGGGCTGGGCATCTCCGCATCGCCGCGGATGCGGACGAAGTAATCTTGAAGGCGTCGTGTGTCGAGATCGGCAGCACTGGCTCCTGGTACCGGTTTGAGGCCGTAGCGGAGTCCACCCGACTGCTGGTACAGCCGCTGTTCCTCCTCGCGAGTCGAATCGCGTGTTGTGGTGCCGACACGGACCTTTGTAACCCAGTGCGACCCCTGTTTGGACTTGTACGGTTTGTCGGGTGCGTTGGCTGGCACGGTCACGATGCCGACCATGATGCCGCCGTCAGACTCGATGACCTCCCAGTTCGGGATGATGGAGGGCTCCAGGTGATCGCGAGCAACCTGCATGATCCACTCCTCGGCTCTTGCAACCGCACGCGATAGCCCGGAGACGCCGCCGTCGTCCTCGACGCCGAGCAGCACATGTCCGCCTTCTAGGTTCAGCAGTCCAGCGAGCACCGCGGCGAGCTTGCCCGGTTGTGTGTCGTCCCGCTTGAATTCCACGCGCGAGTTCTCACCGGTGGCAATCAGCCGTAGCAAGTCGGTCTGGTTCATCAGTTGCCTTCAGAAGCCATACTTGCGACGGCGGCGCTCGAAAGCCTCTTTGCCGCCTTCGAGGATTTCCTCTACCAGTGCCCGAACCGACGGCGTATCGATGGACCCCATGTGCTCCGGTCGGAGAAAAGCCCGTCCTTCATCATCGCCATCGTCGACATCACCCTTCGCATCAAGGCCCAAGATGAGTTCAGCATCACCCAGTACGGGAATATTCGCATTGTGCGTTGAGAAGACAAATTGGCGCTGCCTCTTGTTCTCCCTCATTTTCTCGACGATGACCTCGCTTATGAAGCGGTTGTCGAGATCGTCCTCAGGTTGGTCGATTATCAGCGGAGCATCAGATTCAAGCAGCAATAGCAGCAGCACGGCAGTGGCTTTCTGGCCTTTCGACAGTTTGCCGAGCGACTGCCACAACTCATCGCCGGTACTGCCCGATGTGTTCAGGAGCAGCTCAGTGGTCGGCTGCAACTCCAACTCTTCAATCTTCATCAGTGTGCTTTCGCCCCCGCCGGCGATGCTCTCTGCTTGTTGTCGGGTGATGCTGTAGTGCTCGGCCAATTCCGCGGCACCATTACGGCATCGAGCCACGAGATCTGTGAGGGACAACTCATCGGCTGATTCGAGTTGCCGGATCGCGACGTCTAGCCGACCGCCAATCTCGTCTCTCAGCAAGGCTGTCAATGGCGCCCGATCGCCTGCGGCACTGACTTCAACCCGGACGTATCCCTTGAGTCGCTTGTTCACACGCTTCGCAGCGCCGACAAGCTCGCGGAATTGGGTGGCTTTGACGCCCTCCCACTCGTCAAGCAAGTTTCGTCGTCGTTGAAGTTCCTCGCTACGCAGTTTCACGAGTGCTGAATGCCGCTCTTCGAGGGGACGCAGATTCTCAATACTGCGCCGCAAGCGGATGAAGTCCTCCCCGTCAACGGCTGACTTCTGTAGTTCGCGAAGGATTGCCTCGTATCGCTCGTCGATCACCGCCTTGTGTTCCGACCACTCCGAGGTGATGGTGTCGATGCGTTGCTCAGCTCGCTCCAACACGCTCTCGACCTGCTGTGCGACCGATTCAAGTGCGTCGCTCAACTCAATCAGAACTGCATTTGCCGCATCGAGGATCGGCGCGCCGGGCAAGTCGGCTAGCGCGCGCGATGAAACGAAGGTGCGGTCGAGAGGCAACTCTTGGCGCAACGTCGCCAGGACTTCGCGTGCTGGCTGAAGGCGTTCCGGGATGGAGTCAACGATCCGGGACTCGCGAACCAGCAAACTCTGGTCTTTGAGACGGTCTTCGAGACCAGCTTCTTGAAACCGTTCCAAGGTTTCTTCAAGCTGGGGCAGTTCGGCAAGGCGCTCGTTGATCGAGGCGAGTTCTTCGTCGGCTTCGAGTATCGCTTTGCGGGAGGCTCGCAGTTCGCGCTGAATGCTTGCCTTGCGTGCTTCGAGGTCGGCATCGGAACGCACAAAGCGGTGGAGTAGCCGGGTGAGTTTGGGGCCGCTGCGGGTGAGTTCAGATATCTCGTGCTGGCCAAATACCTCAGCTCGAGGCAGCACGTCAATCGGCCGCAGGTTCGATACCTGGCCCTCGTCGTCGCGAACGATGGGCGGATTCGGAACGGTTCGCTCAATGCGATATTGGCGCTCGGCAGGATGCAGCGAACGCACCAGCAGCGACACCTTGGTGCCGCTTCGGAGCACATGACGGACGATGTCGCGGTGGGCATTGAGTGCTTCGTCTCCAACAGGTTCGAGATCCAAGGCGTACCGAATGCTCTCGATCACGGTCGACTTTCCTGTCCCGCGTCCGCCTATGAGTACGTTTAGGTTCGGATTGAGGTGAATCGCGCCGCCGTCAAGAAAGCCTCCGCCCTCCCACGTGATGGCCGCCAACTCCGAGTGCTCCTCAGGTTCCTCGTCGGAGTTGAGGCGGACACGCGAATCAGGATCGAGGAAGGCCTGTCGCAGCCCTTCGACGCTGGGCTGACCAGCAAACTTGATCAGAGTGGTCGCTCCCTCGTTGTCTAAGTCGTCCAAGCAGGCCACATCCTTGGCATTGACCACGGCAATCGCTTGACGCTTGCCAGCCTTGTAGGCGCGTTCATACTCCGGCACTTCATTCCTGATGATTGAGCGCTCCCCTTCGTCGAGTTCATCAATCGACGAAGGAATCTGTATTGCCAATAAATTCTCGTTTTTCCACGCGAGCGCTCGCGCGCTCTTTTGAAGGGCCTGAAAAAGCCCCTTCGACCCAACGGCGTGTGCCGCGATAGCGATCCCACCCTGACGGGAAACCATCTTCAAAATCGTGGCGAAATCCTTGCTGCACGCCTCTCGTGACGGCTGGGGATTTAGGATGCCGAACTCGCCTAGGAGCCGGCCGAGTCGGTCTGTAGCGGCATCTGCGTCGTAGATGCACAGGACGTGAATGCCATCAGTCGACTCAAGCTCGAAACCTGGTAGCACGGTCACGCCTGAACCGCGTGCAGCCTCGTGGAAGGCTGCGATGTCTTGAATGCTGTTGTGATCGGTGATCGCGAGAACGTCGATACCGAGCTCTTGGGACTTCTCCACGAGACTTGCCGCATAGCTATGCGCGTCGCCGAGGTTGGGTGAGCTTTTGTAGCTCTCGCCATAGTGATGTGGGTTCACCTGAAGTGCGCACCGCACGAAGTGAGCACCTGATGGCCTTTCCAGCGCATTGGCGATCACGTCTGGTTCGGATGTGTCCATTCGCTAGTTCTCCGGGCCTTCGAGATCGCTCATGATTCTTCTATAGGCCGAGTCATACAGCAACCACGAATAAGGTTCGATCCGGTCCGCCGGTTGAAGGGAGAGTTCGGCCCTCAATCGCGGCAGCTCAGTCTATTCCGTGGCATTTGGCCTAGTTGGTGAGATCGTGATCGAGGCCGAGTTGGCGCAATCCTTCGGCGACGGTCAGGTCTAGTGTGGTGCGGGGGATGCCATCAGGGTGGGTGGCAGTGACTTCGACGTTGATGGTCACGTCGGCACCGGTGGCAGCGAGGGGCATAATCGCGACCTTGACCACATCGCGGATTTTGTCGGCAGGGATCTGGTGGGTGGTGAGGGTGACCCTGGTCGGATCTTGGTCTTCCTTAACATCAGACTGCTGATCTTCTGAGTTTTCCGTAAGAGTGATCTCGGCCCCAGGCTCTGAACCAGTTGTTGATTGAGCCTCTTCAGACTTCTTGTTCTGACGGCGAGCGTCGATCAGGGGTTTGATGTCGGCAGCGCGTACAAGCCAGGTGCCGGGTTGGAACTGGATCTCGGTCGGGTCTAGCGGCTCCCCGAAGCGCAGAACGGCATCAGCAGCATCCCAGGAGGCACCCGATGCCAAGCCGAACAGGTTGGCACTCACCCCTTGTTCTAGGCAGCGGTGCAGCACATCGGGATTTGCGATCTTCGGTAGCCGGGGCAGCCGATAGAAGTAATCCAACAGGCGGTCAAGCTCGACCGCAGACTCGTCCGAGCCAATCACGCCGAATCGTTCGGAGAGCAGGGCTGCGGGTGCGAGCGTGGTGTCAATCAGCCGGTCGGTGGCCTTGAGATGTTCAACCACCCGTTGGCAAATGGTGTCACCAACCCGAGCCGGGCCGAGATCCACGGTTTCGACTCGTACGCCACCACTGCCGTCTGGCCCAAGCAGAATGAGGTGCCGGTAGGCCATTACAACTTCTTGGGGTAGTCGCTCTTCAACGGCCTTCAGCCGGTTAGCTAGCTGGTCTCGCTGATCTTGGTTGAACCTCTTTAGGCGGATGCTGTCCTTGGTGATTTCCCGCATGGCCACCACGGTGCGCGCTGCCTGGCGGGCCTTGGTCACACCACCGGCATCGGCAGCCACCAGCGCCAAGGCGTTCTTGTTGGATCGGGATGAGCCCCGCCCAGTGTTGAGGATCACACCTGCCACCTCTTCCGCCTCAGCAGCGGCGCTGCCAGGTTGGTTGCCGACTGCCCGGTGTGGGGCAAGCACACCGATGGTGAGACGGGGCTCGTCGACCACATCGCTGGGCTCAACGACATGGGGAACCACTCTGAACGGGGCTACCGGTCCAGCGACTTGGCCGACTGTTTCCCGCAACAGCGCGGTGATCTCTCCGTCGCCGACTGCGCCCTCACGCTCCACGATCACCTTGTTCAGGTTGGGCTCGGTGGTGAACCGATAGCGGCCGCTCTCGTAGCGCATGTACCACAGCGATCCGGCCAAGGCATCACGCACATCGTCCAGCACTCCTCGGGACAAGCCGGGAATCGGCTGGGCGACACCGACCAGCATCTGCGGAGGTGAGGCACCAAGAACCCGGTCAGAGCCGAAACTGTTGAGGAATGCCGTCGTGGCTAGGCCTACCGCCACCCGGTTCTTCTTGATCTCTCCCCCTCTCCGTTCGTCCTCCACCACGGCTTTTGAGTCAGCTCGGATGATGTCAGCGTTGAGTGCCGACTTGTAGGACTCGCCGGCGAATCTGATGACCTCAGCCCGGACTCCGTCGTCGGCGAGGGGAACATCGCCGGGGCTGATGAGCAATCCCTGATGGTTGAGCTGAGACAGCGCCTTCACGGTGTGAGCCAGCGTGCGCAACGCCCCTCGGGTGCGCTGGAATCCCGACAACGACCCCCAGCGGTTGGTAAGCAGGTCAATGAGCTCCGGGTGGAACGGATAGGCACCGCAGATGCGGCCTCTGTATGAGGGGTCGCGATAGGACTGGGGCAATACATCACCCATCTGCTCATACCAGGTTCCGTAGGCATCGGCTACTGCCTGTCGCTGCTCGAAACTGCCGATAGTCTCGAACAGACGAGTGTGCAGGATGGGGAAGATGTCGTCGCCCTCCACCGGAGTGACAATGTTCTCGGTGCGGCCCACGACTTTTGAAAGCCGCTCTGCCATCTCTTGTCCGGCAACAGTCGAATAGTCCTCCAAGCGCGACGAGGTGAGGGTGGCGACCACCGCGACACCGGGCACGTTGGAGGCTGCGGTGCAGAGCTCCTTGATCACAGTGAGCGTGGTGGCCGCCAGGTTGCCGTCAACCGAGCCCACCTCCAGTGCCTTGTTGAGATACTCCAGTGTCTCGTCAAGCAGGATCAAGCACGGTGCCGCTTCGCTGAGCAGCTTGACCATCTCCACTGTCGAAGTGCCGCGCAGCCCCTCATCTTTGGGCCGTACTGACTCATACGCTGCGGTACCCCCGAGCCGCCAGGCCAAATGGCCCAGGAAAGAACGCACGACAGTGCCATCGGGCATCGTCTCGGGATCGACAGTGAGCGCGGAGCCGTCCAGCACCGCAACTCGGGCTGTCGGCAGGTTTCCAGTTCTAAAGAGTGCGGCGAGGTCTCTTCCCAGTTGTGTGTTGGCCACCCGCTCGGGAGCGCCGAACAGGTGGTACGCGGCCAGCAGTGTGTGGGTCTTGCCCCCGCCAAACTCTGTCTGCATCCGAAACACTGCTGCCGACCCCATGTCGCCGCCCAGCCGGTTGCCCACTTCCACCAGCACGGATTGCAGGTTCTCAGTCAAGTATGTCTTGGCCGCGAACAACTCAGCATCCACATAGTCGGCGGGGCCCATCCCATTTGCTACCAGGCCGAGGTCGGCAGCAAATAGCGACTCGTCGAATGACCCGTCGCGGATGTCTGCGTGGGGCCGGGCGATGTCGACCCACGGTGCCAATTCGGTCATAGCGCCTGCCTATCAGAAGGAAAACTGGAGTTCTTCATAGCTGGTTGCCGGCTGCTTCGCCGCGGCATCGGCCAGGCGTTTATGTGAGGTGGCGAGCGCCTGATACATCGTGCGCTCCCGCTCCCCCTCGGGGAGCACTTCTGCCAAAGCTCGGGCCACGTCCCAGAAACCAGGAATGGTCCCAAAACTCGATGTAGCCAGCACATCAACCACCTCGTTGGCCCGCCCCGCCTCCCAGAGCTGGGCGGCCACGTGCAGCACATCGATCAGCGGGCTATCAGGCCGCAGCCGAATGTCGGAGCGCTCATGGGGGCCAAGCAGTGAGAAGTTCTTGCCCTTGCGGCTGACCATCCCACCGGGCAAAGTCACATCGTCGAGGCTCACTGAGAATGCCCGGGACAGTTTGATGGCCTCATCGGCGGGGACGGGCACCGTCAGGTATGCCCATCGCCAGGTGACGTAGAGCAGGGATCGGTCGTCAAGCACGCCGAGCGTATCGGCGGCGAGCAGGCGTCCCATCGCGTGGCGGGCAACTGCCTTGCGGGCCAGCTCCATGAGGTCGCCGATGGACACCTCGGTTCCATCCAAGCGGGTGACCGAGCGATGGCGGGCGAACACCTCGAAGGCCGGGCCTATGGCCGATACGAAATAGTCCGCGCCTCGCAGCCCCAAGTCCTCAAACTCATTCAGCCGCTGGCCGACCACTCGGTTCAGCTCGGCCTCTACTTCGTCATAGAAGGCATCGCCGGCCTCGGTGTTGGGCCGGCACACCAGCACCACCGAACTGGCCAAGGTCGCCTTGACATGGGCCACCGTCCGCCCGGCCATCTCCGAGCGGATGGGCCAGGAGGTGGTGACGCTCAACCCGGCGACCCGCAGCGCGCGCAGCAGCTTCTCCCACGCCTTGACCGCAGTGTGGGCGAAAACCAGTGCCACCACCCCGTCGGGTTTCACCACCCGGGCCACCTCCGACAGCGCGTCGGCGAGCCGCCGGTCGAACTCTTCTTCGGAGATATAGCCGTCCATGCCGGGGCGACAGCGATTCTGAACCACTTCTTGGGCTTTTGGGGTCCATGGGGTGGCGAAGTGCTCGGGGTACAAATGCCCGACCGAGCGCTTGAGCCACACGTAGAAGAAGTCCGACAGGTCGGAGTACATCACTGAGAAGTAGTAGGGCGGGTCAATGAGCACGGCATCGAACTCGCCATCGGCGAAGGGCATGGCCCGGGCGTCGCCCCGCAGCACCCGCGCCGGACCTTCGCCGGTCTGCGAGCAATGCTCGATCACCTTGCCGATTGCAGTCACCGCGTCGTCCCAAGAACCAGACCCAGTACGGAACGGGTAGTTCTCGCAGAAGTCCCACCGCATCTGCACTGTCTGACCGGGAAACGTGCCCCGAATCGTCTCGCGGTTGGTGGCCCAACTAGAAAACGCCGAATTCCGGTCGGCCACTTTGTCAAGAGCGAAGGCAAGGTAGGTGGCAACCGCCCGAGCACGGTCCGCTACCATTCCCTCTCCCAGCATCTCCCTGTGGGCAGCGCGGATGTTGGCGCTCAGCGTCGCATAGAGCACCAGTTGCCGGTCGGTGTATAGCGACCGCCATGTGCGGTAGCCATAGGGCAAGAACTGCAAATTTCTGTAGCCGACCTCGTCAACCTGTTCATCGGGCAGGCGAGCCGTTCCGTCGTCGAACTCGTCGTCGACCAGGGCAGGAAGTTCGTCGGCCGCCAACACAGGAGCCTCCGACTCAACCGGAGTCGGCGCGCGATAGGTGCGCTCTCGCCCGTCAACGTCGCAGACGGCGTACAGCCGATAACCGAAACCGTGGGCTGTCCCGTGGGCTTTCACGTCGCGCTGGGGCGCGGTGACCGCCGAGATCGGGCAGGTGACGCTTCCCGCTGACTCGAATCCATCTCTCAGGGTCGGGTCGTCGGGAAGCTCGCCCTGATGGACTTCAATGTCCACGCCGTCCGGCGTCACCGAGGTAGTCACCCAGGCGTGGCGGCGCCCCTCAGCCAACAGCCGAGAGCTGAGAATCGGAATCTCGACCTTCCGGCCCGGGTCGGGACTGGGCATGGTCCGCACCCAGAAGTAGTAGGGAACCGGCGGGCGGCTTTCGGCGGCGGGATAGAGATGGGCCACAGCTTTTTCGGTTTTCTCGGCCACCCACCCCGCCCATCGCTCAACGTCCACCACCAGGGTGTTGCGTCCGTCCAGGTCTGTATCCCCGAAGCGCTTGGGATAGTCAAGAGAGGCCAGCTCCACCAGATGGGCAACCGGGTTCAGGTCCATGGCTGTGGTGTCACAGCCCAGTCGCATGGCCTCCAATGGAATGGCGCCCCCGCCCGCAAAACAGTCGAGCACCTTCGGCGGCTGCAAATGGTCTTGCCGGATTCGCTTCTTGAGCCAACCCACCGCATCGTTGTAGAGCAGTCTCTTGGGGGGCATCGCTTCGGCGATCTTGGACAACACTTCGCTGGCATCCGCGGCTTCGTCGATCAGCGCTGCCGCGGCCATGGCCCGGGCCATGGGCAGCGGACGACGGGCCCACCAGGTGTGCAGAGTGGAGATATGCCCGTCATGGGTGCGCTTGTCGGTGTCCGACGCGTGGTTGATTGCGGCGAGCGGGAGCGCCGCCTCGATCAGTTTCCGCCTGGTCATGGCTGTGCCTCTGCGGCATCTATGACTGGCTGGGGGGCGACCCGATAACGCACATCGAGCTTGGATGACCAGGCGCTGGCCAATGCCTTGGCCGGATCTTGCACCCGATAGAGACGGGGATTGGGAGTGGCGCAGTCAAGCACCACATACAGCCAATAGTCATCTCCCAGTTCAAGGGCCTTGGCGAACTCCGACCAGGTCAGCTCCACACCGCCCACTCCGGCCCGGCCCTTCACCTCGATGCAGCGTCGGTCAATGCCCGTAAGGGAAAGCAGGTCGAAACCGATCTTTTGCGCTTCAACCGATTTCACGATGTCAGCACCGCGCACATCGGTCTCGTAGCGCGTCGCCTCCCTCACCGCGATCTGCTCTATCTCACGGCTGGAGAATTTGCCAGTTGTGTCAATGGGACCGTCGTCGCCCACGGTTTTGCTGGGAACCACCAGCGCCGTGGCAATGATCCGCACTGGACCGCGTTTCACATTGCGAGAGCGCCGGGCTTTGTCCAGACGCTCTTCCCGTTTCGCGGCGGTCTCTGCCGCCGCGAGCTCGGCTTGTCGGCGGCGGCCCTCTGCGCCGGCCACCCCGCGCTCAACCTCTGCATCGAGGTCTAGCAGGGCGGTTTGCTGACGGGCCGCTATCTCTGCGAATGCCTTGGTGAGGTAGTCCTCGGTGATTCGAACGACCCGAGTCCGCTCGGTGCTGGCCTGCTGGAAGTGAGGCTCGAACTCGTGCTGCCGCGCCCAGTTCACCACTTTGTCGACGTCGGAAAGAGTCATCTCGGGTACTTCAGCACCATGAATGAACATGTCATACAGCAGCTCACGGCTTGGTCTGAGAGCTTGGCCCTGCGGTTCGGCAACGGTGGCAAATGCCCGGTGGACCATCTCGCCGGTGCCGTCCACGCAGTCTCCGGTGAGGAAGAACAGGACTGCTGGCGCATCAACGTCGGGGGCGGCGAACACCGCTCCTGCCTCCACATCGGCCCGAGTGCGGACGATAACGGTGTTGAGCGCTGCATCGAAGAGGGGGTGGCCAGGACCGCATAGCTCAGCCTCTGGGACGGCGTGTTCGCCTCCGCCGCTGTGCGCCCGCAGGCGAACTGCTTTGTCGAAGGTGATGCGCTCATAGCTCGGATACACCTCTCGGGTTGCACCAGCGGCTCGAGACCCCGCTACCAGTTCGTCGGGCGTGCGGGTCACTCGCAGGGTGCCGGGGTCCAGCCGATCCTCGACTCTGCCTCCCAAAAAGTCCACTGCGTCGGTGAAGAACTTCTCGATGTAGCCGGGCGGGAGTCGTCGCTCGGCTGCCCGAGCAGCGGCTTCAGCTTGTGATTGCCAGTCGAGGTACCGGGTCGCCAGAGCCTCTTTGGTGAGCTCGCGGAACCTTGCCTCCGTCTCGGGATCGGCTTGGTCTCCGCCAATGCTCTCCGCCGCGTCGTCAGGGCTGATTTCTTTGGCCAGTACCTGCTCGATCAACTCTGCCAGGCGATATCCCGCAAAGGTCTCCCCGATCACGTCGAACACCTTGTCCCCGAGAACTCGGCCCATATTCTCCAACTTCTGGAGAAGGGTGGCCAGCACATGGCCCTCAAGGGTGTTGGCGGCGACCATGTTGTAGATATGCACATCGCGGGTCTGGCCGATGCGGTGGATGCGGCCCATGCGCTGTTCCAATCGGTTCGGGTTCCACGGGATGTCGTAGTTCACCATCAGATGGCAGAACTGGAGGTTGATGCCCTCTCCGGCGGCCTCGGTGGCCACCATGACCTGGGCCCGATCCCGAAAGTCCCTTTCCGCGGCAATCCGGTCTCCCAGCCTCATGCCACCGTGGATGGAAACCACATCGAAGTCTGGCGACAACTTCTCCACCAGATAGTGGAGGGTGTCGCGGTGCTCGGTGAAGATCAGCAACTTGACCGACGGATCGTCGCTCAGGCCCTCTTGGCGCACCACTTCGAGCAACTCGTTCAGCTTCACCTCCGTGCCCGCTGCCTCAGCCTCCTCGGCCTGGATGAGCAGGGGGCGCAATGCGGTCAACTCCTCCTCCAGCTCCGTGATGGTTCCCGGTAACCACTCCTCGAGGGCTCTCTCTTCCATCTCCCAGCGCTCGTCTTCGTTGAGGTCGCCCAACTCGTCGGGATGCTGTTCGCCGTAGACGTCGGAGATGAACTCCTGGCGGCTCCGCAGATAGGCCGCGGGGTCTTCCAGCGCTTGTTCCAAGCGATTGACACGGCGCTCCAAGGTGCGCTTGATGGCCCGGAGCGACGACGCCAGCCGCCGCTGCATGGTAGTGAGCGCAAAACCGGCAACCCGCGGGCCGCTCTCGCCTCGGATGCGAGCCAGTTCGGTGGACACAAAGCTGGTGACCGCTTCATACAAGTCCCGTTCCGCGCCCGCGAGGTTGTAGGCCACCGTGTGCGGGTGACGGGGCTTGAACAGAGCTTCGCCCCTCATGTCCACCATCTCCTCCTTGGCAACCTTGCGGTACTGGTGGGGATTCAGCGGCACATCGCCTGAAGGGCAGCGGTCGCCATAGGCGTCCGGGTCGAGCAAACGAAGCAGTCCCCACATTGATTCGTTGCGACCCGAGTGCGGCGTGGCCGTCAACAGGATCAGACGATGCGCCTTCCGGGCCACCACTTCAGCCGCCTTGTAGCGCTCGCTGCGCCTTTTAATCAGACCTTTGCTGTCGACATCAAGCGTGAACCCGTGAGCCTCGTCGACAATGGCCAAGTCCCACTCCCGCTCAGCTCCGGCAAACCCCTCCAACACCTCCTCTCGCCGGAGCAAATCCCGCGACACCACCACCAAGTCGTGCTGATCCCAAGGGTTCTGTGTCGGGTGGGCATGCAACATTGCCGAGTCGAACTGAGTGCAGTGGATGTCGAACCGCTCGGCCAGCTCCCGCTGCCACTGCGGGCGCAAGTTGGCCGGGGTAACGATCAACACCCGATCGGCGGCATGGCGCAGCATCAGTTCCTTGATGTAAAGCCCAGCCATGATGGTCTTGCCAGCGCCTGGATCGTCAGCCAACAAGAACCGCAGCACCGGCTCCGACAGCAGCGACCCATACACCGCGTCAAGCTGATGGGGCAGAGGCGAGATATTCGACACGGCCAAAGCGGCCATGTCGTGGCGGAACATGTTCTCAATCCGCAGCGCCTCCACCCCCAGCCGAAATCGGCGGGGATCTCCGCTGAAGCGAACCGGTCCCGCCGATGACATCAGCTTGATCTCTGGTACTTCAGCCTCAGGTAGTGTGACCTCGCCCAGGCTGCCGTCCGAACCCCGATAGACGATCTCCCAGAATGCCCCCTGGGTGACCTGCACCAGCGTCACCACATCATCGTCCCCAGGCAAACACACCCGGGCGCCCTTCACCAGCTGGTCAGGATCGGCCATTCTGGTTCCAACATCGCCCCCCGAGCATCCGAGCACTCTACCCACCACCGGTGACGCTTGCTCCGACGCTCCTCGGCCCCCCGCGTGGTTGTCTGCTCATTCTCAGTACATTTCCATGTAAGCTGAGCTAGACCGCACCGGGCCTTTCTTGCAGGCCCGGTGCGGTCCTAGGAGACAGCAGAGCTTCCTCCCTTATGGGGCTACCCGTGGTCGGGCCGGTGAAGGACTTGACACCCGGCCGGGAGGGTTCGATCCCCTCTAGCTCCACCTAGCACCCTATACGGTGGTGATGCCGTACACCACCCCTTTGCCCCGAGCGGAGCAGCCGCCCAGGTTGCGTTTTCTCGGTACTTCACCGATGCTCTAGATAGCGGTTGATGAGGGATTGGGTTGAGGAGTCTCGGGTCGGGTTGGGGTGGGCTGCGCCAGTGAGTTCGGCGGCGATGTCGGTGGCCAGTGTCTTACCCAGTTCGACTCCCCCTTGGTCGAAGGGGTTGATGCTCCACACGGTGGCTTGAGTGAACACTTTGTGCTCGTAGAGAGCCACGAGCTGCCCAAGAGTGCGGGGGGTGAGCTGATCGGCGAGCAGGACGGTGCTGGGCCGGTTGCCGGGGAACTGGCGGTGGGGATCGCCAGCGTCGGGGGCGCCGAAGGCCAGGGCCTCGGCCTGGGCGAACAGGTTGGCCATGAGCAGATCATGGTGCTCGATGTGGGAGTGGTTCGGGCGACAGAAGCCGATGAACTCCACCGGGACGATGTCGGTGCCCTGGTGCAGCAGTTGGTGGAAGGCGTGCTGGCCGTTGGTTCCCGGCTGGCCCCACACCACCGGGCCGGTGGCGGTGGGCGCTGGGGTGCCGTCGGCCTGTACCGACTTGCCGCTGCTCTCCATGTCGAGCTGTTGGATGTAAGCCGGAAACAGGGCTAGCTCTTGGGAATAGGGGAGCACGGCATAAGTGGGCCAGCCCCAGAAGTTGCGGTTCCAGATTCCGATGAGCCCCAGCAGGGCGGGGAGGTTCTCGGCCCACGGGGCGGTGCGGAAGTGCTCGTCGATGTGGTGCATCCCGGCCAGCATGTCGGCGAAGGCGTCGGGCCCGACGGCGGCCATAAGGCTGAGCCCAACTGCGGAGCCCAGCGAATAGCGGCCGCCTACCCAGTCCCACATGGCGAAGACGGCATTCGCGTCGATACCGAACTCTCGGGCCTTGTCAGAGCGGGCGGTGACGGCGGCAAAGTGGCTGTTGGCCGCCTTTGCGCCCACCGCGTCGGCGACCCAGGCTCGGGCAGTGCGGGCATTGGTCAGCGTCTCGGTGGTGGTGAAGGTCTTGGACACGACAATGAACAGGGTTCGGGCTGGGTCCAATCCACGGGTCACCTCCCGGAAGTGGGCTCCGTCAACGTTGGACAGAAAGCGCACATCTAGCTCTTGGTTGACGTAGGTCGCCAGTGCGGCTGTTGCCATGGCTGGCCCCAGGTCCGATCCGCCGATGCCGATGTTCACCAATGCGTCCCACTTACCGCCGTGAGCTTCGGAGGCGAAAGCGGCCATGCGGTCAAGTTCTTCGCCAACCTCGGGTGGTGGGTCGGGTCTGCGTAGGGCGGTGTGCCAGGCGGGACGGCTCTCGGTGAAGTTCACCACTTCCCCCGTGAGCATGTTCACGATCCATTCCCGAAGCCTGACGCCATCGGCCAATGCAGCAAGTAGCGCCACCGTCTCGTCGGTCAGGCGGTTCTTGGAGTAGTCCAGCAGCAAGCCGTCGGCCTCTGCGGTCAACCGCTCGCCCCGGTCGGAATCGCGGTCGAACAGATCCCGCAGGTGTACGCCCCTCAGAGCGTCCCGATGGGCGCTCAGTGCGTGCCACTCGCCGGTGTCATGCATGCCCGCAGCGTAACCGGGCGTTTGGTGCCCGCTTGGCCGACTATTCGTAGGAGATGGCTTCCAGCACGTTGAGGCGACTGGCCCGACGGGCGGGTATCGAAGCGGCCAGCAAACCGGCGACGGCCACGATCACCAAGTAGATCCAGAGCGTGCCCCACGGGATGGAGAACGACGAGACGAAGTTGTCGGGGATGATCTCTACTGTGGCCCAGCCGAACAGCACCCCGACGGTGATGCCCATGAGCCCGCCGAACACGGCCACGATGCCCCCTTCCCAGCGGATCATCCGCCGGGCTTGGCGCCGGGACATGCCCACCGCTCGCAACAGGCCCAGTTCCCGGGTCCGCTCGAACACCGAGAGGGCCAGCGTGTTGGCCACCCCCATGAGGGCGACGATCAGGGAGATGGCCAAGAAGGCGTTGACCACCCCCAAGAACGTGTCGATCTGGCTCTCTTGGGTTTCCTGGAACTCGACCTGGTCTCGCACATTGAGCTGCGGGTAGGTCAGGGTCACCCGCTCGAGCGCCTCTCGGGCCTCCTCGGCGGTGTAGCCCGGGGCGGTGAGGGCGGAGATGAAGGCGTCCTCCTGGGCGATGAGGTAGCGATCCCAATCGGCGGTATCGATCAGCCAAGAGCCGAACACCGCGTTGTCGCCGAAGACGGCAGCCACTTCAAAGGTCGCCGTCTGTCCGTCGGAGAACTCCAGTTCCACCGGATCACCAACGCCAACCGACAAGTCCTCAGCCTGGTCGGTGTGCAGGGCAACATCGCCCGCCCCGGCACCGGCAAAGCTCCCCTCCACCACGTCGAGGTCGAAGTGCAGGGGGACGACATCCAGATCAACCGCCCCAACTTCGTCGACATCTTGGTCAATCGGGGAGCGGATACCCTCGAACTTGTACCGGAAGGCCAGCACCGAGGAAACCTCGTCAAGCTCGCTGATGCCCCGGGTTGCCTGCGGGCTGAACGTTGCCGTGGGGTCACCGCAGTTTCCTGGGCAGATGAGCCAGTCGGACTTGACCGAGCGGTCCAAGGTGTCTTCGAGAGTCTGCTTGAACGACTGGCCCAGCACCGAGACCATGGACACCAGAGCCAGGCTGATCATGAGCGCCGAGGCGGTATTGGCCGTTCGCCGGGGACTGCGTTCCGCGTTCTGGCGAGCCAGCCGCCCACTGACCTCGGAGACCTTGGCCGGCAGCCATCCCAAGACCCTGGAGACCGGTACCGCAAATACCGGGCTGACTAGGTTCATCCCCACGAACACCAACAGCGCGCTCATGCCCAGCAGGGCCAGAAGCGAGCTGGTCGAGAAGTCTCCAACCACGGCCACGATGAGCATGGCCAAACCCAACACCAGCACTCGGGCCTGGCCCACCGGCTGGGGCAGGTTGCGCCCGCCGACGAAGGCCAGCACAGCGGCGGCCAGTGCAGTGACGATGATGACCAGCGCCGTCTCCCAGACGATTCCAAACGCCACCAAGATCACGCTCAAGGAGGTGAGCAGCTTCTCCAGCCCCGTAGACCGGCGCTCCTCGGTGAGGCGGGGCGGCATGTTGCCGGTGAGCGCTGCCATTGGAGTTACCCGGCGGGCTCGCAGGGCGGGCCAGATGGCAGACACCGCGGTCACACCCACCCCCACCAGGATCGCGGCCAGAATCGAGTTGGTGCCCACAATGATGGGAGCGTCGGGCAAGCCCGCACCGAAGCTAGAGATCAACGCTCGGATGCCCAGAGAAATCAGCACGCCCAACCCGAGTCCGGCGGCACTGGCCACCACCCCCACGGCGATGGCCTCGCCGACGACGATGGTGGTGACTTGCCGTCCGCTGGCCCCCAGGGCCCGCAGCAGCCCCAGTTCCCGGGTGCGCTGGCTCACCAGGATGGTGAAGGTGTTGTAGATGATGAAGGCCGACACCACCAGGATCACAACCGCGAAGCCCAACATGAAGTACTCGAAGAAGCCGATGAACTCGTCGAACAGGTCGGCCTGTTCCTCCACCAGATCCTCGTTGGCCACCACTTCCAGGCCGTCGTCGAGGACTGTGGCGACAGCCGCCGATGCCGCCTCCGGCGAGGTGTTGGGCTCGAGCCGGATGTCGATGCTGTCGAAACCTCCTCCGTTGTGCAAGAGCTGGCGGGCGGTTTCGATATCCCACGCCGTCATCTGCGCGCCCGCGGTGGCGTTGTCGCCGCTGCCGTAGCGGAAGAGCCCGACCAGCGTGAACGATTCGGTGCCGGAGGGAGTAGACACCCGATAGCGTTCGCCCACCTCGAAGCCGTTGTCGTTAGCGGTGTCGGCATCCAAGGCGAACTCGCCGGGTCCGTCGGGGACTCGACTCACTCCGTCGGGCCACACTTCCAACGCTCCGAGGGAATCGTCTGAGGGCCAGCCGATGCCGATCTGCGGTGGCCCGAACAGCTCCAATGCCTCGCCGTCGGCGGTGATGGGAATCACGTTGAACTCCACCACTGTCCCCACCGCAGCAGCCACCCCGTCAACCGATCGCACATCATCGAGGAGCTCGGGGTCGACCAGCGTTCCGCTTTCGCCCCTGTCGCCGAACACCAGCTCGGGACGCACCGACAAATCAACGCCCTGGAAGATGTCCGCAGAGAGGTTGTCGAACGTGGACCGAAGCCCCGAGGTGGTGACCAGCACGCCCACGGTGAAGCCCACGCTCACGACAACGGCAAGCGTGGTCAGCATGAACCGGATGCGAGTTCCGGCGATGCTCTTCAGGGCGTAGCGGATGAGGCCGATGAGTAAGTATTACTGGTGAGCGATGGCTTCCAACACGTTGAGGCGGTTGGCTCGGCGGGCTGGGAAGAAGGCGGCCAGCATTCCGGCCACCGCCGACACCACTAGGTAGATCACCAGCGTGAGCCACGGCACGCTGACGGTGGAGATGACGCTGCTGGGAAGGGCGGCCGCCGCGATGGCGCCGGCCACCACGCCGGTCGCAATGCCCACGATTCCCCCGAAGACGGCGACGATGATGCTCTCCAAGAAGATCGTCCCCCAGGTTTGCCGCTTGGCCATTCCGATTGCCCTTACCAGCCCCAGTTCTCGGGTTCGCTCGAAGATCGAAAGGGCCATGGTGTTGGAGATTCCCACCACGGCAATGAGCAAGGCGAAGACCAAGAACACGTTGATGATCACCAGGAACGTGTTGATTTCAGTGGCCCGGCCCTCTCGATATTCGGCCTGGTCCTTGACCACAACCTGGGGATATTCGGCGAGCTCTGATTCCAGGCTGGACCGGGCCTGGTCCGTGTCAATCCCCGAAGCGATGATGACCGTGGCCAGATTGTCCTGGGTGCCGCCCATAAATTGGTCCCAGTCGCTGAAGTCAACCACCAACGGACCGACCACGGAATCCTCGGTGTGGAGGGCGACGACATCAAACGTCGACGTCTGCTCGCCGGGGAACTCGAGGAGCAGCAGGTCTCCGACGGCGATGTCGAGATCGTCGGCCAGATCCTTGTGAACGAGCACATCGCCGGAGCCTGCGCCTTCCAAGTTCCCGGAGACCACGCCCGGGTCGACATGGAGTGAGAACGAGTCGAGGTCAGTGCCGGTCAGGCGGCGCTGTTCGCCATCGGGCGCGCGCGCTCCGTCGGGGCGGAATCGGAAGGCCATCACCGATTCCACCTCGGGCATCTCCGACATTTGCCGAGTGGCCTCTTGGCTGAACGCGCCCACAGCGGTGCTGAACGTGCTCAAATCGGTGTTGCACTCGTTCACGCAAACGAGCCAGTCGGCCTCCACCGAACCCTCTAGTTGGCTAGTCAAGGTTTGCTTGAAGGATGTGCCGAGCACGGTGACCAGCGACACCATGGCCAAGCCGATCATGAGCGCTGAAGCGGTGGTGGCGGTGCGGCGTGGGTTGCGGGCCGCGTTGAGCCGAGCCAACCGCCCGTTGATGGTGAACAGCCGGTCGGCTGGCCAGCCCAAGAACAGCGACATCGACCGGGCGATTCCCGGCGTGGCGATGTTGACCCCCAGAAGCATCAACAACGCCCCCAATCCCAGCGGTAGCAAGAGCTGGGAGGTGGGAAGACCGGCCAGCAGGCCAATCAGCATCAGGATCAGCCCCACCCCGCCGGCTGTCGATCCGATGACCAAGGCGCGTCGCTTGTTGAAGGGACCGATCTCAGCCTCGTCGGCCAGCGCCACCATGGGCGTCACCCGGCGGGCCCGCATGGCCGGCCAGATGGCGGTCACCATGGTCACGCCGATTCCGATGATCACCGCGGCCGCAACGGTCCACCCGCCGATGATGATGTCGATAGCGGGTAGGTGGGCGCCAGCGCTGTTCAGTGCTCCGGCAATACCAAGAGCCACCAATATGCCGAGGCCGAATCCCGCGACGGTGGCCACGATCCCGACGATCAAGGCTTCGACCGCCACGACTTGGGCGACTTGGCGCCGCTCGGCGCCCAGTACTCGCAGCAGGCCCAACTCTCTGATGCGCTGCCCCATGACCAGGGTGAAGGTGTTGTAAGTGATGAACGCCGAGATGATCAGCACAATCACCGCGAATGCCAGCAAGAGGTTCTGGATTTGGTCGATGTTTCCGGCGAATTCCGCGTTGCTCTCATCGATGTTGTCCTGCTGGGAGACCACCTCGATACCGGGGCTCACCCGGGCGCTGATGGCCGCAGCCACCTCTTCGTAAGTTGCGCCCGGTGACAGCTTTCCGTGGATGAGGTCGTAGCCGCCCCCATCGTGCAGGATCTGCCGGGCGGTGGACATCTCCCACGAGACGGTCTGAAGCGCTACCCGGGTCTCGGGGTCGATGAAGTACAAGTACCCCACCAGGTCGTATTCGCCGGTGCCGCCGGGGGTGGCCACCTTGTAGCGCTGACCGATGACGAAGTTGTTCTCCCTGCCGGTGAAATGGTCGATGGCGAATTCATCGGGCCCGGCAGGCCGGCGGCTGATGCCGTCGTCGTAGACATAGACCGTGCTGAGCGACTCGGTCTCGGGCCAGCCGTATCCGATTTGTCGTCCCACGCCCGGATCTAGGGCATTGCCATCGCCGTCGATGGCCACAACATTGAATTCCTGCGCCAATCCCGTTACTGCTTCCACGCCGTCGATCGACATGAGTTCATCGCTCAGCGACACAGGAACCAGGGGCACGCCCTCGTTGCGATCGCCGACGTCGGAGGCGGCGCGAACGGTAAAGTCGTACTTTTCGTAAATCTGGCCCGACAGGTCGTTGAGAGAGGCGCGGAGGCCGTCGGTGGAGATCAGCACCCCGGTGGTGAGAGCCACCCCAATGATCACCGCGAGGGTGGTGAGCGCGAACCTCACCTTGACGCCGGCGATGCTTCGAAGGCTGTATCGCAGGAGGGTCATTGGCCGATTACCGGATCATGAACTTAGGGAACGAGCTACCTGGCTGCGCCCGAACTCAGTCGTCCAGGTCCTTCATGTACTCTAAGACCTCTTCCGCGGTTGCCCCTTCTGGTATGCCTTTGACGAATTGGCCTACTTGCAAGATCTTCATGTAGTCGAGCACCTGGTCGGCGGTGGGGTTGAGCATCTCGCCCTGGAGCAGTCCGTCGGCCAAGAACACGGTGCGGTCGGCAAAGGATGCCGCTTTGGCGTCGTGGGTGACCATCACGATTGTCTGCCCCAGATCGTCCACTGCCTCGCGCATGAACTTCAGGACGTCGTTGCCCGACCGGGAGTCGAGGTTGCCGGTGGGTTCGTCGGCAAAGATGATCTCCGGCTGGCTGGCCAGCGCCCTCGATACCGCCACCCGCTGTTGCTGGCCCCCCGACAGCTCGTTGGGCCGGTGGGAGAGTCGATCGCCCAGTCCCACGGTGGCGATCACACTGTCGACCCACTCCTGGTCGGGCTCGCGCCGGGCCAGATTCATGGGCAGGGTGATGTTCTCGATGGCGTTCAGGGTGGGCACCAGGTTGAACGCCTGGAAGATGAACCCCAGCCGATCGCGGCGCAGCATCGTGAGCTCTTTGTCGTTGAGGGTACTCAGGTCGGTGTCGCCGATGAAGGCCTGGCCCTCAGTGAGATTGTCGAGGGCGGCCATGCAGTGCATGAGGGTGGACTTGCCCGAACCCGACGGGCCCATGATGGCAGTGAATCTGCCCTTCTCGAAGGTGATGTCCACCCCGTCGAGGGCTCTGACTTCGGTCTCCCCCGACCCGTAGATCTTTACCGCGCCCACCGAACGGGCAGCAGCCATGGTCTCTGTGGCCAGCGTGGACGCGTCGCTCATGGGAATAGCACCCTTTCGGCGTTAGCCAGTTTTCTCTTGGCGGAAATAATGGAAACTATGGCTGGGAGACTACACGCAGGTAGGGCTTTTGCTCATCCCATCCGTCGGGGAACAGTTCTGCCGCCTCCTCGTTGGAGAGGGCGGGCACAATGATCACGTCGTCGCCGTGCTGCCAGTTCACCGGGGTGGCCACCTTCTTGGAGGCGGTGAGCTGGAGCGAGTCGATCACCCGCAGCACCTCGTCGAAGTTGCGCCCCGTACTGGCCGGATAGGTGATGGTGAGCTTGACCGCGTTGTCGGGGCCGATCACGAACACCGAGCGCACCGTCATGGTGTCGCTGGCGTTGGGGTGGATCATGTCGTAGAGGTCGGCCACGGTGCGGTCGGCGTCGCCGATCATCGGGAAGTTGGGACGGATGCCCTGAGTGTCCTCGATGTCCTGCGACCAGGCCACATGGTCTTCCACCGAGTCGCACGACAGGCCGATCACCTTCACATTTCGGGCTGCGAACTCTTCGGCCAGTTGGGCGGTGTAGCCAAGCTCGGTGGTACACACTGGGGTGAAGTCCTTGGGATGGGAGAACAGAACCGCCCAAGAGTCCCCTTTCCACTCGTGGAAGGAGATGGTTCCCTCAGTGGTCTCGGCAGTGAAATCGGGGGCGGCATCCCCAAGTCGAATAGCCATGTTCAGCTCCTTACTGTGCGGCAGTTGTTGAAAGAAGTCTGCCCACCCTACTCCGCTGAGGCAATACCTGACTAAAGAGGTCTGGATTGATGTCGCGGCTTGTCTCTACTCCGCGTCTTCGGGGGTGCCGCGCCGGCGTAGAAGGCGGCGGATGCGACCGCCTTCAAGGTCCTCGGTGGTGTCTTCGGGTACGCCGACCGCAACCTCAAGGGCATCCTCGGGATGGTCTTCCAAGTCGAAGGCGGACCCTGAGTCATCTCGCACCATGATCGGGACCTCGAAATCGGGCTCGTCTTCTTCTGGCTCGTCGGTTTCGACCAGTGCCGTCTCCAGTGCTGTTCGTATCTCCTCCAGTTCGAATTCGGCGGTGGACATAACCGCTCGCAGGTTGCTCATGGGCTCTTCGGAGAATTGGCGCAGCCGCTCGATCCACTCGTCCCGATACTGCACGTAGATGAGGTGCTGGCGACGGGCGGTGGCGTAGTCACTTTTGATCACCGCGAACACCGCCGCCTCCCCGGCCACGTGCATGGCGCTCAGCTCGGCCCTCATGACCGGCGAAGGATGGCTGGCGATGGCCTCCCGCATCTTCGGGGCCAGTTCTTCATGGCCGGCCAAGAGTTCGTCACGATTGTCCATATCGACCTGGAGGCCCGAGGCATTGATTTCGCCGAGCACTTTCTGGTGATTCTCGATCCAGGCCGAGACCGTCTGGTCGTGGTGCCGGTGCCACTCGGCCAGGCCCTCATGGTCGGGCCGAGAGGTGTCCAGAGCGTGGGGCACTTCGACCGTGGTGTCACCGACCAGCTCGAGCTTCGGTTTCCCGTTGGAGTCCTCTGATTCGTCCTCGGAATCGGAGAAGTCAAGCTCGCCGTCGAAAGGCACCGGCCCATCTTCTGAGGCTGCCTGGCTTGCCTCCGGCACCGGGCCCGGGAAGATATCCCACAGGGCCCGTTTCTTGCGGGTAGCCATGGCCACGATGCCGGCCAGCAGACCGCACCCCAAGATGATGATCGCGGGAATGGCGAGCCCGGCGTTCACGAGAGGACAATCGCGGGAAGAACAACCCTGACGTTCACGACTCGCCGACCGTGCTGGCAGCCAGCACGCGGACATTGGCGGTCGGGGCCGGAGTGGTGGCGGTGTGCTGGCGGCACGACCAACAGGTGTCGCGCGCCGTGCCCCACCATGTGACATCGCAGCGTGGACACCACATGGTGGCTTTGCGCCGCGCTCTCGGCGCAAATAACCAGGCGCGAGCCGGAACGGCCATATGGCCCACACTAGAAGCGCGGTTAGCGCAAGTTGTGGATATCCGCCATGAGGGCGCGGTTAGCGCAAGTTGTGGATATCCGCCGCTAGGGAGTGGGCTCTTCCTCGTCGGGGGGAATGATGAGCTCTTGGCCGACCTGGATCAGTTCTGCCGCGACGATGTTGTTGGCCGCGGTGATCTCATCCAGCGTCTTGCCGTACTGGAGGGCGATCCCCAGCAGTGTGTCGCCTTGGACAACGATATGGGTGCGCTCACCGGGGCGGACGGTGCCGTCGCTGTTGAGAACGACCGGCGCGTCTTGGGGGATTTCGATCTCTTGGCCGATGCTCAAGACGTTGGGGTTCTCCAACTCGTTGATCGCGTCGATCTCCTGCCAGGTGATGCCGAACTCGTCGGCGATGCTGCCCAGCGTGTCGCCCTCTCGAACCACGTATATGAATGCCTCGGGGGTTGAGGTTGGCGTAGGGGTGGGGGGCGGGGTCGGAGCGACGACCTGAGCGGTGGGAGGGGCTAACTCATCGGGGTCCGCGCCGAGCGGGCGTTCCTCCGAAGTCGTTCCCCCTCCGCCGCCGCAGGCCGCGCCCAACACGGCCAACATCAGCACCATCAACAACAATTGGGCCCGGCGCATGGCGACACCTCCTCTGAACCAGTGGCCCTCAACAATACGCAACGCGCTCCCAAACCTAAAAAAGAGGGATCACCGTCGTGTACTGAGAACTGCGAAGGACTGTGGATGACCACCCACTGGACGGGTGCTGACAACATGGAGGAGTGTCCACTTTCGGCATCCTGGTAAACCCGAGATCGGGCAGCGATGTGCGGCGCCTCCTCACCAGTGCAGGCTCGTCCACCATCGAAGAGAAGGTGAGCATTCTGCGCCGCCTCATACACGGTGCGGTGGAAACAGGTGCCGAGCAGGTGGTGCTGACCCGGGATCCCTTCTCCATCGCCCGTCGGGCAACCGAGAACCTCCAGCTGCCTTTGAAGGTGGAGGTTCTCGACCTGCCCCTGCACCACAACGAACGTGATTCGGTGGATGCGGCGCAGGCCATGCGAGACGCGGGGTGCGGCTCGGTGGTCAGCTTGGGCGGCGACGGTACCAATCGGGCGCTGGCCCTGGGATGGCCCGACGCCCCGCTGATTCCGGTGTCCACCGGCACCAACAACGCCTTTCCAGTCCACATTGAGCCCACCGTGGCCGGTATGGCCGCGGGGCTCATCGCCACCGGAGCAGTGGACCTCGACGCCCACTCGTCCCGGGCCAAGGTGGTGGCGGTGGGGGTGAACGATGGCGACTCCGGCGCCGAAACCGACATGGCCCTCGTCGATGCCATTGCAGTAGATGACCCCTATGTGGGTTCTCTGGAGCTGTTCGACCCGGAAACCATGATGCTTGGCGTACTGACCCGCGCTGACCCAGCCGCCATCGGCTTCAGCGGCTTGGCGGGCACGGTGTTGCCCTGCACCCCTGACGAGGAACAGGGAGTGGTGCTGGAGTTCATGCCACCGAGCCAGAATCCGGCTCGGTTAGTGCGGGGCGCGTTGGCACCAGGGTGGTTCGCGTCGGTTGGATTGGCCCGAAGCCGGTATCTGGAACTCGACGTCTCCGTGGATGTGGCCGGGCCATGTCTGCTGGCCTTCGACGGAGAGCGCAGCCGCCGCCTGCACTCCGGCCAGACCGCTTCGCTGCGGGTCGTGCGCGGTGGGCCCCGGGTGATCGATGTGGGCTCGGTGGTGCTCTCCGGTGCTCGAACGGGCAAGTTCGAAATCCGCGTGGGAGACTGAGGCGCATGAGTGCAGACGTTGTAATTCGCGGGGGAACTGTGGTGGACGGCTCAGGAGAGCCAGGACGGGAGGCCGATGTAGCCATCACCGGGGACCGCATCAGCGAGATCGGTTCGGGGCTGTCGGGCAAGGTGGAGTTGGATGCCAGCGGCCAGGTGGTGGCCCCCGGCTTCATCGACATCCACACCCATTACGACGCCCAGGTGTTCTGGGATCCGGCGCTCAGCCCGTCGTGCTACCACGGGGTGACCTCGGTGATCGCCGGCAACTGCGGCTTCTCCATCGCCCCCACCCGGTCCCGCCACCAGGACCTCATCGCCCGCACCCTCGAGAACGTCGAGGACATGAACGTGGACAGCCTGGCCGAGGGCATCCCCTGGGACTTCGAGACCTTTCCCGAGTACCTGGACTCCATCTCTCGCCGGGGCATCGCCCTCAACTTCGGGGCCTACATCGGCCACACCGCTTTGCGGCTGTTCGTAGTGGGCGACGAGGCCTACGAGCGGGCGTCAACCGATGAGGAAGTGGCCCGCATGGTGGAGGTGGTGGCGGAGGCCATCGACGCCGGGGCGGCCGGGCTGGCCACCAGCTTTGCCATGACCCACCGCGGGGCCGACGGACTGCCCATTCCCAGCCGATTCGCCACCCGGGACGAGTTCGAAGCGCTCATTGGCGTGCTCGGCCAGAAGCGCCGAGGCGTGGTTTCGATTGCCCCCGGCGAGCAGGTGGGCATCGACGACATGTACGCGTTGCAACCCAGGGTGGGCGTGCCGTTCACCTACGGCGCCCTGCTGACCTTCCCCAATGGGAACCACGAGAAGAGCGCGGCCAAGAACCGGGAGGCATGGGAAAAGGGAATTCAGGTGTGGCCCCAGGTCACTCCTCGCCCGCTCACCTTCCAGATGGTGATGACCGATCCGTTCACCCTCAACGTGAACCCCGAGTTCGCCGCGCTGATGAGCGAGGACCACGACGCCCGGCTCAAGGCCTACGACGATGAGGACTGGCGCAACCGGACGGCGGAGGCCTTCAAGCACCAGAAGGCCATGGTTCCCCGGTGGGAGACTTTCCAGATCGCCGAGACGGCTTCTCGCCCGGAACTGGTCGGGCGACGGCTCACCGACGTAGCCGAAGAGCTGGGAGTGCGCCCCCTCGACGTGCTTCTCGACACCGCGGTTTCCGACGACCTGGCCACTCGGATCAGCTGCATCATCGCCAACGACGACCCCGAGGGGGTGGCCATGCTGTTGCAGCAGGACGGCTGCACGCTGGGCCTGTCCGACGCCGGCGCCCACGTGGGCCAACTGTGCGATGCACCGCAGGCTACCGACTTCTTGGGCAATTGGGTGCGTGACCGCGAGCTCATGCCCATGGAGAAGGCGGTTAGGAAGCTCTCCGCAGTGCAGGCCGACTTGTTCAACCTGGTGGACCGGGGCTATCTGCGGGAGGGGGCCTATGCCGACGTGGTGGTGTTCGACCCCGACACGGTGGCGCCCGGGCCACTGCGCCGGGTGCGGGACTTCCCCGCCAACGCCGAGCGGCTCACCGCCGACGCCTCCGTGGGCATCACCCACGTGCTGGTGAACGGCACCCCCATCCGCCGCGATGGCGAGGTTGACGAGAGCGGCGTAGGCGCCCACCCTGGCGACATCCTGCGCCCCTCCGCCCGCTAGGCACAACCAGGCGTTTCCGCAGAATTCGCCAAAGTCCTCTGGCGCGCTCCAGGGGAGTGAGCCTAAGCTGCGGTTGAACGCAAGAGCGACAGCGTGGTCGTTCCCACATGATGACGAGGAGATCGCCATGGGGGAAAACACAGACTGGCGCATTGAGTTGAACCGGGCCGGAGTTGGCCTGCAAGCGCTCTTGTCCGAGGGCATGCCCGCCGACAATCTCGACGAGTGGGTGCAGCGCCTAGAGGACCAACTAGGAGAACTCAGCCGGGCGCTTACCGGATTCTGCTCGGACTGCGACCTCGGGCTGTTCGATGACTGCATCGAGCTGGCCCCTCGGCTGGTGCCCCAAGTGAAGAAGATCCGCACCGAGCAGGTTCAGCTCCAGGCCTCGGTGCAGGAGCAAATCCACCGACTGCACACCCAAAAGCCCGACTCAACATTGGAACGGTCGATGGCCGACATCGTCCACCGGGTGGACCAGCTCAACCACCACGCGGTCGACGTGGTGTACAGCGCCTACGACACCGACCTCGGCGGTCCCGGCTGATCCTTCCCTCGGCGGGACAGTTCAGAGCTCTCCGAACTGTTCTTTTTCCGCGCGATGTATCAGAGCTCTCCGAACTGCCGGTCGCCCGCGTCTCCCAAGCCGGGCACGATGTAGGCCCGATCGTTGAGCCCCTCGTCGACTGACGCGGTGAACAGGCGAACGCCGGGAGCGGCGGCTTCTAGTGCCTTCACCCCCTCAGGGGCGGCCAGCACGCACACTGCGGTGATCTGTCCGGCGCCGGCGGCGGCCATCCGCCCGCACACGTAGGCCAGCGACCCTCCGGTGGCCAGCATCGGCTCCAATACCAGCACGGCCTGACCGCGGAGATCGTCGGGCACGGTGTTGAGATAGGGCTCGGGCTGGAACGTCTCCTCGTTGCGGCGCACGCCCAGAAAGCCCACGGCCGCCTCCGGTAACAGCTTGCGAGCGGCTTCGAGCATCCCCAGCCCGGCTCGCAGCACCGGCACTAGCAGTGGGGGGTCGTCGATTCGGACTCCAGATGTCGGTGCCAGCGGCGTGTTGACGCTGACCACGGCGGCAGGAAGATCCCGCAGGGCTTCGTAGACCAACAGTCCGCTCAGTTCATCTAGGGCCCGTCGGAACTCCGGTGAAGGGGTGTCGGCCCCGCGTAGGGCGGTCAGGCGGGTCTGTACCAGCGGGTGATCGACAACCGAAACCTCCATAGCCTCACCTTAGGCATTGATCACGGGTGACTGGTTGTCGAACTCCCGCCCTATCCTTGGGCGGGTGACCGATCTACTCGCCATCGAGACCCCGACAGGGGCCGCCGATGCCGTGGCCGGGGTGCGCATCACCCCGGTGGACGCGGTGGGGCTGGAGCAACGGGCTGCCGCGCTGTGTACTCGGTCGATCAAAACTTCTTCCAAGGCGGCGGCGCTTGACTTGGCCATCCGGGTGATGGACCTGACCACCCTTGAGGGTGCTGATACGCCGGAGCGGGTTGAGGCCCTGTGTACCCGGGCCCGCCATCCCGACGCGGTCGACTGGTCGGTTCCCTCCGTGGCTGCGGTGTGCGTGTATCCCGAGTTGGTGCCGGTGGCCGCCGAGGCACTGGCCCACAGTGCGGTGGCGGTGGCCAGCGTGGCCGGAGGATTCCCGGCCGGACTGGCCCCTCTGGAGGCTCGGCTGGCCGAGGTCGCCTGGGCGGTAGCCGCGGGGGCCGACGAGGTGGACATCGTGCTGAACCGTTCGGCATTTCTGTCCGGGCGGTACCAAAAGGCCTATGACGAGATCGCCGGGGCCAAGCAGGCTTGCGGGTCGGCCCACCTGAAGGTGATTTTGGAGACCGGCGAGCTGGGGTCGTACGACCAGATCAGGCGGGCGTCGATGCTGGCCATGGTGGCGGGCGCCGATTTCATCAAGACCTCCACCGGCAAGATCGGCACCTCGGCTACCCCGGCTGTCGCCTTGTGCATGGCTGAGGCCATTCGGGACATGGCCGAGCAAACCGGGCGGTCCGTGGGCCTCAAGCTGGCCGGGGGAATACGCACCGCCAAGCAGGCCTGGCACTACCTGGTGATTGTGGGCGAGACATTGGGACCGGGGTGGCTGACCCCAGAGCGTTTTCGATTGGGCGCCTCCAGCCTGCTCAACGACGTGCTCATGCAGCGGGCCAAGCTCCGCGACGGCCGCTATCAGCGGCGGGAGGACTACAGCGTTGACTGACCGCTCGTCTCCAGGACACGAGGTGGCGCCGGTAGGCGATTTCGATCTCGAGTATGCAGCTGCCCCCGAATCCACCGCCCCGGTGCGCTTGGCCTCGCAGTACGGCCTGTTCGTGGGGGGCGAGATGGTGGAGCCGGCTGCCGGTCGGCTCGCCCCCACCGTCAACCCCGCCACCGGGGAGGCGTTGGCCGAAGTCAGCGTGGCCGATGCCGCCGACGTGGACCGGGCCGTGGCCGCGGCCCGTACCGCCTGGGAAGGGGGATGGCGTGATCTGCCCGGTGCGGAGCGGGCCAAGTACCTGTACCGGGTGGCCCGGCTGCTACAGGAACGGGCTCGGGAGTTCGCCGTGCTGGAGACGATAGATGGGGGCAAGCCCATCCGGGAGTCCCGCGATCTGGATATCCCGCTGGCCGCGGCCCACTTCTTCCACTACGCCGGTTGGGCCGACAAGCTCGACTACGCCTTCAGCGGCCGCCGGGCCGCACCCCTGGGAGTGGCTGCCCAGGTAATCCCGTGGAACTTCCCCTTGCTGATGGCGGCTTGGAAGCTGGCCCCTGCGCTGGCCTGTGGGAACACCGCGGTTCTCAAACCGGCGCCCACCACTCCGCTGACCGCTTTGCTGCTGGCCGAGGTGCTGCGTGACGCCGAGCTTCCCCCCGGCGTGGTCAACATCATCACCGGAGACGACGCCGCCGGGGCCGCGCTGGTGGCCCACCCCGGCGTGGACAAGGTGGCGTTCACCGGCTCTACCGAGGTGGGCCGGGCCATTGCCGCCGAGATGGCGGGGACCGGCAAGCGCCTCACCCTGGAGCTGGGGGGCAAGGCGGCCAACATCGTGTTCGACGACGCCGCCCTCGATCAGGTGACCGAGGGCATCGTGAACGGCATCTACTTCAACGGCGGCCAAGTGTGCTGCGCCGGATCGCGCCTGCTGGTGCAGGAGACGGTGGCCGACACCGTGGTGGGCAAGCTCCAGCGGCGTATGGACACCTTGCGGGTGGGTGATCCGCTGGACAAGAACACCGACATCGGGGCCATCAACTCCCAAGCCCAACTCGACCGCATCACCGAGTTGGTGGCTTCCGGGGTGGCTGAGGGGGCCGAGCTGTACACGCCGGAGTGCGTGCTGCCCGAGCGCGGCTTCTTCCACGCTCCGGCGCTGTTCACCAATGTGTCCACCGCCCACCGCATCGCCCAGGAGGAGATCTTCGGGCCGGTGCTGTCGGTGCTCACTTTCCGCACCGCCGAGGAGGCGGTGGACAAGGCCAACAACACGCCCTATGGGCTGTCGGCCGGCATCTGGACCGAGAAGGGGTCGCGCATCTTGTGGATGGCCGATCGGATGCAGGCCGGCGTGGTGTGGGCCAACACCTTCAACCGGTTCGACCCGGCCAGCCCCTTCGGCGGCTACCGGGAAAGTGGCTACGGCCGCGAGGGCGGCCGGGCCGGTCTCCTGCCCTATGTGGAGTTGGTCGCATGAGTGATCGACTGGCGGTCAACAAGACCTACAAGCAGTTCATCGGTGGGGCATTCGAGCGCTCCGAGTCGGGCCGGTCGTATCCGGTGGTAGGTGCCGAGGACCAGCTCTTGGCCCACGCCGTCCAGGGGTCCCGCAAAGACGTTCGAGACGCAGTGGCGGCAGCCCGTTCGGCTCAAGAGGGCTGGGCCGGGCGCACGGCCTACAACCGGGGCCAGATCCTGTATCGGGTGGCCGAGGTGATGGAGTCCCGCCGAGACGAGTTTTGCGCCGAGGTGCTCCGGGCCGGTGAAGGGTGTACCGAGGCGGACGCGTCCGAAGAGACCGCGGCGGCCATCGACCGCTGGGTGTGGTACGCGGGCTGGGCCGACAAGTTCGCCACCGTGCTGGGCGGGGCCAACCCGGTGGCCGGTCCCTATTTCAACCTCAGCGTGCCTGAGCCGGTCGGCGTGGTGGGGATGGTGGCTCCCGACGAGCCGCCCCTGCTTCCCCTGGTGTCGCGGCTGGCCCCGGTGATCGTGTCGGGCAACACCGCAGTGGTGCTGGCCTCGGAGCGCTGCCCGCTGGCGGCCGTCACCCTGGCCGAGACCCTGGCGCTGAGCGATGTGCCGTCCGGGGTGGTCAACATCCTTACCGGCCATCAAGACGAGCTCGTCCCGCCGTTGGCCGGCCATGTGGCGGTGGATTCGCTGGACCTCACCGGCTGCGATGCTGAATTGGCCGCCGAGGCGGCCCGCCAGGCGGCGGCCACCATCACCCGGGTGGTGAGCGCGTCGCCCGCCGAGCGGCAATGGGCTGTCGAGGCTGCTCAGAGTCCATACCTCATCGACGCCTTCTGCGAGACCAAGACTGTCTGGCACCCCAAGGGTCGATGAGCGGAGGACCGTTTGTTTTCGGCGTCGACCTCGACGGAGTATGCGCCCAGCACACCTTGGCCTTCCGCAAGATCGTGGCCCAAGAGAAGGGCGTGCCCGAGGAGTCGCTGACTCTGGAATGCGGGTGGGGCTTCCAGGAATGGGGGTTTGAAGAAGGCGACTTCGAGGCCTATCACCGCCGGGCGGTGGCAGAGCATCGGATGCTGGCCGACATGCCGGCCATGCCTGGCGCGTCCAAGGCGCTGTGGCGGTTGTCGGAGGCCGGGGTGTGGATTCGCATCATCACCCACCGTCTCTACACCAACTGGGATCACGCCATCGCGGCGGGCGACACGGCAGAGTGGCTCGACAAGGCCAAGATCCCCTATCGCGACCTGTGCTTCGTAGGCGGAAAGTCGGCGGTGGACGCCCACGTCTACATCGAAGACGCCCCCCACAACGTCGAGGCTCTGCGGGCCGAGGGCCGAACCGTGATTGTGTTCGACCAGCCCTACAACCGAGACCTAGACCCGCCCCGGGCCACCTCTTGGGAAGAAGTGGAGGCCATGGTGTACGACGAGCTGGCCGCCCATCAAGGCGCCGTCCAACACCAACTCCCCACCTTCGACCCCAGCACCGACCGCCTCGACGACCGTTCAGCCTAAGACCCCTATTGGTCGGCCAGCCAGGGGGGGAGTTGGCGGATGTCGGAGAGTTCCACCCAGCTGTCGTGGGGAGAGATGGTGGCGTGCTCCAGGTCCCAGGTGAGGTGGTAGGGGATGTGGACGCCTCGGCCGCCGAGGGCGACCACGGGCTCGATGTCGGAGCGCACCGAGTTTCCCACCATCACGAATCGGTCGATGGCGATGTGGTGGCGGTCGAACAGGCGGGAGTAGGTGGACTGGTCCTTCTCGGCCACGATCTCCACTGCGTCGAAGTGATCGGCCAACCCGGAGGCGGCGATCTTGGTTTCCTGGTTCCACAGGTCGCCCTTGGTGATGAGCACCAGGCGATAGCGGTGCTCCAACGCTTCGATGGTCTCGGCTACTCCGTCGAGCAGCTCCACTGGGTGGGCGTGCATTTCCTTGGCCCAGCCCACAATGGTGTGGATCTCCTCCGCGGTGATCTGTCCTTCGGTGGCCTCGATAGCGGTCTCGATCATCGACAGCACGAACCCCTTGATCCCGTAGCCGAAGATGGCCACGTTGTGCCGCTCAAGTTCGATGAGCCGCTCGTGGAAGTCCACATCGGGCAGGTAACGGGCCACCAGATCGGCCATCCGCTGCTCGTAGTCGGCGAAGATCGACTCGTTGTGCCAAAGGGTATCGTCGGCATCGAGACCGACGGTTTCGATCATGGGGAGCCTCTCCCCGAGGCCAATCCGAAGATTTCGATGGGAGCCGCGGTCACAGTGCCAGGGAGCCGTAGGCCGGCTTGACCACCTTGTTGATGATCTCCAAGCGCTCATCGAAGGGGATGAAGGCGCTCTTCATGGCGTTGATGGTGAGCCACTGGATATCGGCCCACCCGAAGCCGAACTCGTCCACCAGCTGCATGACCTCTTGGGTCATGGAGGTGGCGCTCATGAGGCGGTTGTCGGTGTTGACCGTGACTCGGAACCGCAGGTCGCTCAGCACCTTGATGGGGTGCTCGGCGATGGACGGAGCTGCCCCGGTGTGGACGTTGGAGGTGGGGCACAGCTCGAGGGGGATGCGCCGGTCTCGCACGAAAGCGGCCAAACGGCCGAGTTTGGGAGTGCCGTCGGGGTGGAAGTCGATGTCGTCCACGATGCGGACCCCGTGGCCCAGCCTCTCGGTGCCGCAGTATTGCACCGCCTCCCAGATAGATGGGGGGCCGTAGGCCTCCCCGGCGTGGATGGTGAAGTGGAAGTTCTCCCGCTGGATCAGGTGGAATGCGTCGAGGTGGCGGGTGGGCGGGTTGCCGGCCTCGGCCCCGGCGATGTCGAAGCCCACCACTCCCTGGTCGCGGTGGCGTATGGCCAACTGAGCAATCTCCAGGGAGCGGGCCGCGGTGCGCATGGCGGTTAGCAGCGTCCCGATGCGGATATTCCGGTTGGCGCTACCGGCTTCGAATCCGGCCACCACCGCCTCCACCACCTCATCCAGGCTCAGCCCCGCTTCGGTGTGGAGCTCAGGAGCGAACCGCACCTCGGCATAGACCACTCCATCGTCGTCCAAGTCTTCGGCGCACTCGGCCGCCACCCGCTCCAAAGCGTCGCGGGTCTGCATGACCCCCACGGTGTGGGCGAACGTCTCCAAGTACAAGGTGAGGTCGAGACGGCTGGCCCCCCGCACCATCCACCGGGCCAGATCATCGGCATCGGTGGTGGGCAGATTGTCGTAGCCGGTCTCCGCCGCCAACTCCACCACGGTCTGCGGACGCAGCCCCCCGTCCAAGTGGTCGTGCAACAACACCTTGGGGGCAGCTCTTACTTCTTCGATTGTCGGATGTATCACTGGCTTAAGGTTAGGCAACTCGGTCGGCAATCAGGCGGCGAGGTTCAGGAGCGGTGTCGGCGATGGTCAAGGCCGAACTCAGGGCGTCGTGGGCCGTGGGCAATAGGGAGGGGTCTTCGGTGTGGAGTTCGGCGATGACCTCGCCGGCAGACACCCGGTCACCGTGTACACGGCGCAGGAGCACCCCGGCCGAGGCCGACACGTCGTCTTCTTTGCGGGCCCGTCCTGCGCCCAGCCGCCAGGCGGCCACTCCCACTGCCAGGGCATCAATGCGGTTGATCACCCCATCGGCCGGCGCGGTCCAGTGGTCCACCACTTTTGCGGTGGGCAGGGGAGCGGTGGGATCGCCGCCTTGGGCGGCCACCATGGCCTGCCAGGCGTCCATGGCCTGACCGGAAGCCAGCACTTCGGCGGGGTCGGCGTCCAGGCTGGCCAATGCCACCATCTCTTGGGCTAGGGCCAGGGTCACCTCCTTCAAGTCGGCTGGTCCACCCCCGGCCAGTGCTTCCACCGCCTCGGATACTTCGAGGGCGTTGCCCGCGGCCAAGCCCAGTGGTTGGTCCATGTCGGTGAGTAGGGCCACGGTGTCCACCCCGTGGGCGTGGCCCAGTCCCACCATGGTTCGGGCCAGCTCTTTGCCCATGGCCGGGTTGGGCAGGAACGCTCCCGAGCCGAACTTCACGTCCAACACCAGACCGGCGGTGCCCTCGGCGATCTTCTTGGACATGATCGAGCTGGCGATCAGAGGGATCGACGCCACCGTGCCCGTCACGTCCCGCAAGGCGTACAGAACCCGGTCGGCGGGGGCCAGGTCAGCGGTGGCCGCCGCGATCACTGCGCCCACGTCTTGAAGTTGGGCGAGGAACTCGTCGTCGCTCAGGGCGGCTCGCCAGCCGGCGATGGCCTCCATCTTGTCGAGCGTGCCCCCGGTATGGCCCAGACCTCGTCCGGAGAGCTGGGGCACCGCTGCGCCGCAGGCGGCCACCAGCGGGCACAGCACCAGCGACACCTTGTCGCCCACCCCGCCGGTGGAGTGCTTGTCGACCGTGGGCCTTTCCAGGCTCGACAAATCCAGCCGCTGGCCGCTGTTGATCATGGCTGCGGTCCAGGTGGCCAGCTCTCGGGCCGACATGCCCCGCCACACGATGGCCATGAGCAGCGCGGCGGCCTGTTCGGCCGGGATTGCTCCCGTGGTGACCCCATCGATGAACCAGTTGATCTGCTCGTCGTTCAGCTCGCCGCCGTCTCGCTTGGCGACGATGACATCGACTGCGTTCACGGCAGGTCGTCGGGGCCGAAGGCACCGGGCAGCAGATCGCCCACGGTCTGGGTCTCGTTCACCTGGCAGCTGGCCCCGCCCGCCTCATAGAGCAGTTGGCGGCAGCGTCCGCACGGGGTGAGCGGGTTGCCGTCCCCATCGGTCACCGCCACCGCTACCAGCCGTCCGCCCCCAGTACGGTGCAAGTCGCCCACCAGGCCGCACTCGGCGCACAGCGTGAGCCCGTAAGAGGCGTTCTCCACATTGCAGCCGGTTACCACCCGGCCGTCGTCGGTCAGCGCGGCCGCGCCCACCGACAGCTTTGAGTAGGGGGCGTAGGCGCTCGCGGAGGCTTTATGGGCAGCAGCCCACAACTCGCTCCACGGAATCGCCTGTTCAGTGCTCATCTGACCTTGCTTCTACTACTTACTTCGCTGGAAGGGCTGGCCCGCAGCCGCCGGTGGGATCGACCGGCCCACCGCCCCGGCCACCACTACTAGCGTGACAATGAACGGGAGGGCTTGGAGGAATTCGCTGGGAATCTCGAATCCGCTCACCTCGACCCCCAGGAACTGGAGCCGGGTGCCCAGCGCCCGGGAGAAGCCGAACAGCAGCGCTCCGCCGAAGGCCCCCCACGGGGTCCACTTCCCGAAGATCAGGGCGGCCAGAGCGATGAACCCCGCCGCGTTGGTCATGTTGTCTTCGAAGCGGGTTTGCGACTCCATGGAGAACCAGGCCCCGGCCAGACCGGCGATGAGCCCGCCCAAGATCACCGACTGATAGCGGATCCGCACCACGTTCACCCCCAGCGTCTCTGCGGCGTGGGGGTTCTCGCCGCACGACCGCACCCGCAGCCCCCACGGCGTGCGGAACATGACCAACCAGGTGCCGATCACCACCAGATACATCATCCAGTAGATGGGCTTGCCCCGGAACAGCTGGTCGCCGATCACCGGGATCTCCGACAGCAAGGGCAAGCCGAACTCGGAGGTGCCCACCCCGGTGGTGATGCCGGTTTTGACGATCACCTCTGAACGCAGGAAACCGGTTAGCCCCAGGGCGAACAGGTTGATCACCACGCCGCCCACGATCTGGTTCACCCCGAAGCGGATGGACAGCACGGCGAGGAGGGCGGCCACTAATCCGCCGGCCAGCACTGAGATGAGGATGGAGAACCACAGCCACCCGGTGGACTGGGCATCTCCGATGGTGGCGTAGGTCATGTAGCCGATGCCCGCACCGGCCAGCATGGTGCCCTCGATGCCGATGTTGATGATGCCCGACCGCTCGCACCACAAGCCGGTGGTTGCTCCCAGTGCCAGCGGGGTGGCCAGCACTAGTGACTCGTTGAACAAGTTGACGATGTTGGTGCTGGGGTTGTCGGACAAGGCCAGGCTAAGCACCAGTAGTAGTGGAATCACCGCCAGCGCACTCAAGAGCCGGGCCGGGCTGGCCCATCGTCGGGCTTCGGGCGGGGCGAATCCCAGCACTGCGGTGAGCAAGAACAGCACGCCGATGGCGACCACCCAGGTTGGGGGATGGAACCCGATTCCCGCCGGGTCAGGCGGCGGCTCGAAGTTGAACCGCCGACTGTTGCCGCTGATGGCCGGGGCGACCCCGGCGAGCAGCGCGATGCCCAGCAGTCCGAACACCAGTCCGGTGATCGACTGGCGATTCAGGCCAACCCGCCCTGAGGCCCCGGTTGCGCCCACGGCGTGCTCCACGGTGGTCACACTGCCCCCTCGATGGAGGTGGCCTTGAACGGGCTCTGGTCGAGCTCGCGCACCCGGAACAAGTAGCGGACGATGGCGTCAGCGGCCACGAACAACAGCACCATGGCCTGGATTATCCTCACCACGTCGATGGACACGTCGGCCTCCTGCTGCATCAGCGGCGCTCCCGACAGCATCGATCCCCACAGCAGGGCGGCAGCGATGATGGCTACCGGGTTGGTGCGGGCCAAAAGCGCAATGGCGATGCCGTCGAAGCCCATCAGGAAGAAGGTGCCCGGCTGGAAGAATCCGTTGGTGCCCGAGATCTCCGAGGCTGCGGCCAAGCCAGCGAAGGCCCCGGAAGCGGCCATCGAGGCCACGATCACCCGGTTTACGTTGATGCCGGCGTAGTGGGAGGCGTGGGGGTTCAATCCAACGGTGCCCACCTCGAAACCGAACGTGGTGCGCTTGAGCACGAAGGCCACCACGAAACAAATCCCGACCAGGGCGAACAGCCCGACGTGGAGAACGGGCTGGCTGTCCACCAACTCGGGCAGCACCGCGGTGTCAGAGATGGGATCGGTGCGGGGAACGGTGCTCTCGGTGTCTCGCAGCACCACCGGATCGCGGGAGTTCACCATCCAGCGGACCCCGAACAGCACCAAAGAGTTGAGCATGATGGTGCTGATAACCTCATGGGCGCCGGTCTTGGTTCGTAGCACGCCGGGAATCCCGCCCCAGATGGCACCGCCCATCGTGCCGGCGATGAGGATCAGTGGAATGGCCACGAAGCCGGGCAAGTCGGACATCCACGAAAGGGCGCCGACGTAAGCAGCGGTGATGCCGCCGGCCAGCAGCTGTCCCTCAGCGCCGATGTTGAACAGCCCGGCCCGGAAGGCGAAGGCCAAGGCCAGCGCCGATCCGATGAAGGGCACCGACCGGGCTACCGACCCCGCGATCTCGTCGCCCCCGCCCACCATGCCCCGCAGCAGCGCCCAGTAGGCGGTGAAGGGGTTCACCCCGATGATGGAGATCAGCACGCCGCCGACCACGAACGACAACAAGATGGCGTAGAGCGATACGTAAAGCGGCTGCAGCCGCCACGCCTCGGTGAGCACGCGGTGGATTTGGCTGGCCGCCCGGCCAACCCCGGCATTGGCGTTTCGGGCCCCGTTCACCGCTGGCCTCCAGCGCTCAGGCTGCCTACCCCGTTCACCGCTGGCCTCCAGAAGAGCCCGTGGCCATGAGCAGGCCGAGCTCTTCCCGGGTGGCGTCGGCGGCGTTTACCGTTCCGGCCAATCGGCCCCGATAGAGCACGCCGATCCGATCCGACAGCGACAAGATCTCGTCCAACTCGGCCGACACCAAAAGCACCGCCACTCCCCGGTCGCGCAGCTCGATGATCTTGCGGTGGATGAACTCGATCGAGCCCACATCCAGACCTCGGGTGGGCTGGGCCACCACCAGGGCCTTGAGGTCGCCGGTCAGCTCTCGGGCCACGATCACCTTTTGCTGGTTGCCGCCCGACAATGTGTCGATGACGGCGTCGACCCCGGGGGTGCGGACGTCGAATTGCTCGACCAGCTCTTGGGCTTCGGCGTTGATGGCCGCGGTGTTGCGCACCCCACGCTGGGAGAACTTGCGGTGGTGGTAGCGGTTGAGCACCAGGTTGTCGGCGATGGTGTATTGGGCCACCACTCCGTGTTTGCTGCGGTTCTCGGGTACGTGGGCGACGCCCAGTTCGTTGATCTTGCGGGGACTCCAGTCGGTGGTTTCCTGGCCGAGCATCTCCACCCGCCCCCCGGCAGTCGGGCGCATCCCGCAGATGGCCTCCACCAGCTCCCGCTGGCCGTTGCCCTCCACGCCGGCGATTCCGAAGATCTCACCGGCTCTTACTTCCACGTCGAAGCCGGTGACCGTTTCCACTCCCCGGTCGTCGGCAACCCGCAGGTCTTGGGTCCGGAGCACGGGTGCCCCTGGATCGGCCTCGGCCTTGTCCACTCGGAAGACCACGTCGCGGCCCACCATCAAGTTGGCCAGAGACTGCTGGGTGGCGCCTTCGGCCGTGGCGGTTCCCACCACCTGTCCAGCTCGCAGCACCGTGATGCGGTCGGCCACAGCCAGCACCTCGCGCAGCTTGTGAGTGATGAAGATGATCGACTTGCCCTGGCCGGTGAGGCTTTCCACCACCCCGAAGAAGTCGTCCACCTCGCCGGGGGTCAGCACTGCGGTGGGCTCGTCGAGAATCAAGATGTCGGCATCGCGGAACAGCGCCTTAACCAGCTCCACCCGCTGCTGTTCCCCCACCGACAGGTCGCCCACGGTGGCGTCCGGATCCACGGCCAGCCCGTAGCGCTCAGCCAGGCTGTCAATCTGGCGGCGGGCTGAGTCCAGATCCAGGAACGCCCCTTTGGTGACCTCGTTGCCCAAGATGATGTTCTCGGCCACCGTGAACACCGGTATGAGCTGGAAGTGCTGGTGGACCATGCCGATGCCCCGGGCAATGGCATCACCCGAGTCTTCGAAGTGCACCTCTTCGCCCCGCACCTTGATGGTGCCCTGGTCGGGCCGGTACAGCCCGAACACCATGTTCACCAGGGTGCTCTTGCCCGCGCCGTTCTCTCCCAGCAGGCAGTGGATCTCGCCCTGGTTGAGGGTGAGGCTCACGTCGTCGTTGGCCACTACCCCTGGGAAGGCCTTGGTGATTCCCTCAACCTCCAGCACCGGACGTGCCGCGCCCCCGCTTGCCTGAGCCATGCGCAGCCCAGGCTACGCCATACAACCGAAGCGGCACGCGAAAGGCGGCGGCTGAAACTCGCTCAGCCGCCGCCTTTCAATTGTCGATCGCGGGATCGGTTAGTCGCAGAGTGAGCCTTCGCCTATGAACAGGCCGTCGATGCCGCACACTCCGGTGTCGATGGTGCCGGCAGCCAGTCCGGCCCGCACCATCTCCACGTTGGCGGCCGCCTCGGCGCTTACTGCCGCGTCGTGGAACGGCGCATAGGTGATGCCCAGGTTCTCGGCGGTCAGCACGAACGGCCCACCGGCGAAGCTGCCTTGGATGGTGGTGGCGATGTTGCGGAACACCGACAGGTCCACCCGCTTGATGGCAGAGCTGGCCAGGTTCTCCGAACCAGGCGCCGTGCCGCCGTTGAAGGTGGTGTAGTACTCGTCTTGGTCCACGCCGATGCCCCAGGCGCCGGCCTCAGCAGCGGCCTTGATTCCGCCTGAGCCGGTGGGGCCGCCGGCGCCGAAGATCACGTCAGCGCCGTCGCCGATGAACTGCTGGGCGTCAGATGCGCCCTTGGCCGGATCGGTGAAGCTCTCGTTGTACACCGACAACACCTGGATGTCGGGGTTGATGTACTTGGCGCCGGCCTCGTAGCCGTTGACGAACTTGACGACTGGGGGCACGTCCTCGCGACCGGCCACTACTCCGACCACGCCCGACTCGCTGAGCGAGGCGGCCAAGGCACCGGCGATGAAGCCGCCCTCGTGCTCGTTGAACAGCACGCCCACGTAGTTGGACGGGTACTCGGGGTGCCACTGGTCGATGCCGATGTAGTTGATGTTGGGGTTCTCATCGGCTGCCGCCATGGTGTCGGTGCCGAGCAGGAAGCCCACGGTGATGAGCACGTCGGGGTTTTCGCTGGCCGAGGTGCTCAGGTTGGCGTCGTAGTCGGCCTCCGACGCGGTCTCGATCACGCTGGTGTCTTCGATGCCGAAGCACTCGGCCGCGCCGATCATGCCCTCGTAGGCGAACTGGTTGAAGGTGCCGTCGTCCACCTTGCCGATATCGGTGACCATGTTCACTCGGAATCCATCCGGGGCCTGGATACCACCCCACGCCTCGCACTCCTCTTCCAAGCTGATTAGAGCCCCGGAAGGTGCCTCGGGGGCGGGTGCTTCGGTGGGCTCAGGCTCGGGTGCCTCGGTGGGCGCGGGTGCCGGGGCCTCGGTTGGTTCTGGGGCCGGGGCCTCGGTGGCCGCGGGCGCCGGGGCCGTTTCGGTGTCGTCGTCGTCGTTGCCGCAGCCTGCCGCTACCAAGGCCAAGCAAAACAGCAAAGCCATCAATTTCTTACGCATCTGAACCCCTCCGTCTGATGCCAGTAGTAGGACTCACGAGGCTAGTCCAGCACGGTGACAACCACAGTGTCGGACCGGCGGCTTGGAGTGTCTACTCTGGGGCCATGTCAAGGCTTGCAGGAAAAACAGCAATTGTCACCGGCGCGGCCCGGGGTACCGGAGCGGTCATCGCCCAAATGTTCCGGGACGAGGGAGCGACGGTGGTGGCCACCGACATTGCCGATGGGGATGGAATCGTCAAGCTAGATGTGACCAACGAGGCCCACTGGGACGAGGTGGTGAGCGGGATGGACCAGGTGGATGTCCTGGTGAACAACGCCGCCATCTTGCACATGGGACCCATCGAGCGCACCTCGGCCGAGGCTTACCGGCAGGTGCTGGACGTGAACCTGGTGGGGCCGTTCTTGGGCATGCGGGCGGTGGTCGGGCCGATGCGGGCTTCCGGGGGCGGTTCCATCGTCAATATCAGCTCTATTGACGGGCTCATCGGGATGAACGGGATATCTGCCTACGGGGCCAGCAAGTTCGGCCTCGGGGGGCTGATGCGCTGCGCGGCCCTGGAACTGGGCCGATCCGGCATCCGGGTGAACAACGTGTGCCCCGCGGGCGGCAACCCGGCCATGTACTCCCAGTGGTTCGATCAGATGATGTCGTTCATGGATCAGACTGCGGCCTACTCGGCCAATAGGGGCATCCCCGGCGAGGTCCCTTTGGAGTGCATCGCTGCCGCGGCGCTGTTTCTGGCATCCGACGAGTCGTCGCACATTACCGGCGCCGACTTGCCGGTGGACGGTGGAGCGGCGGCCGGAGTGGTTATCGAGGGCTTGAACAGCTTGGAGTGAGCCAACGCCGCGAGGTCTCATTTGAGGCCTTCGGGAGTATCATTCAATCAATCGCCTGACCAAAGGCGGCAGAGGAGAGACGCATGGCTCCGCCCACTCGCACCGATGAGGAGATCATCGGACGCTCCGATGTCAACGACATCGACACCATCATTGACATCTCCCGAACCAACAGCGACGTCACCTCAATAATCCACGCGGTCCAAGACAACAGCGACGCCCTGTTCACCTGGGACTACGCCAAGGGGGCCCGGCCTAAGTTGGAGCGCCTTTATGAGAAGGCCAAGACGTCGCAGTGGAACGCCCAGACCGACTTGGACTGGTCCATCGAGGTGGATCCCTACGAGGCCTTCTCCATTTTCACTGAATCCGAATTCTCGGCTGAGTTTGAGCGCGAGGAAAGGCCCGATCTGCCCACCGCCAACTGGGGCGAGGCCGAGTGGCGGGAGTTCTCCCTGGAGACCTTCAAATGGCGCATGAGCCAGTTCCTCCACGGTGAGCAAGGCGCCCTGTTGTGTACGGCCAAGATCGTCGAGACCGTCCCGTGGATCGATGCCAAGTACTACGCCGCCACCCAGGTGGTGGACGAGGCCCGCCACGTAGAGGTGTTCGGCAAGTACATCGACGAAAAGCTGGGCGACTCCTATCCCATCAACGTCCACCTCAAGATGCTGCTCGACGACATCATCAACGACAGCCGCTGGGACATGACCTACCTGGGCATGCAGATCATGGTGGAGGGCCTGGCCCTGGCCGCCTTCGGCTTCATGCATCAGCTCACTCCTGAGCCCCTGCTCAAAAAGCTCCTCCGCTATGTGATGGCCGACGAGGCCCGCCACGTGGCCTTCGGCGTGCTCAGCCTCCAGGAGTTCTATAGCGAGCTCACCGTTCCCGAACTGCGGGAGCGGCAGGAGTTCGCCTTTGAGGCCGCGGTGCGGATGCGCGACCGGTTCTTGTCCCAAGAGGTGTGGGAGCGCATGGGCGTTCCGGTGCGGCCCATGGTGGAGAACTTCCTGTCGTTACCCGCCGATCAGAAGCCGTTCCAGAACATCCTGTTCTCCAAGATCGTGCCCAACTGCAAGAAGCTCGGCTTGCTGGATGCGGGCGACGGCTGGCTCCGGCGCCGGTTTGAGGAGATCCACGTCATCGAATTCGAAGACTGGGTAGACACCGGCGAGGAATACGAGGACTTCCAGTTCGAAGAGGCCGCAGCGGTCTGAGAGCTCAGCGTTTGCAGGTGGGGCGAGTTCCCGGCCAGCGAATGCGGAAGCGGTTGTTGGCCACCAGGCGGTATGCCCAGCGGGCGAGCGGGCTGACGGGGCCAAAGGTGAGCATGCGGCCTAGCGCAGGCCAAGGGGCTTTCATGGCTCCCAGGGCTTTGGCAATGCTGCGGTGGTCGTCCCAGCTGGTGCCGTCGGTGTCGATCCACCACGCGGAGCGGGCCACGTCTTCTTGGGTGAGGCCGAGGACTTCCAGATCGGCCTGCTGAGAGGGGACCACCCGGTAGTCGTCGCTCAACCGGCGCTGTGCCCAGCGAGCGGTAGCGGTGCAGAACCCGCAGTCTCCGTCATATACGAGGGTGCCCGCGGGGATCAACGAAGAGGTGTGCGAATCAGGCTCAGCTGTTGCGCCCGGGGGTGATGGCAAAGACGAATCGGGCTCAGCTGTTTCGCCCGGCATTGGGCTTCCGCCCATGGTTGGCCTTCTTGCGCCGTGCTCTGGCCTTGCGTTTTTGGGTGCGCTTCGACATTCAAACCTCCGCGTCTCTAGAAAGACTACCGACTCCAGGTAGCGTGAACGACCCGTGGAGCGCTTCGGGTTCGTCGGTTTGCCCAACTCCGGCAAGTCTTCCCTCTACAACGCCTTGATCGGGTCAGACGTGCTGGCCGCCCCCTATGCCTTCGCCACCACCGACTCCAACGTGGGCGTGGCCAAGGTGGTGGATCCCCGCATTGATGCCATTGCCCAGCTCAGCGGCTCCCGCACCGTGACGCCGGCCAGCGTGCAGTTCACCGACATCGGGGGCCTGGTGGAGGGGGCCAGCCGGGGCGAGGGGCTGGGTAACCGCTTTCTGGCCGGCATCCGCGAGGTGGACGCGGTGGTGTACGTGCTCCGAGCCTTTGTCCACCCCGACGTGCCCGGTCCCACCGACCCTCTGGAGCACCTGCGGGTGCTGGAGATCGAGTTGACGCTGGCCGACTTGGAGTCGGTGGAGAATCGGCTGGTGAAACGGCGCAAGTCCGCCGTCCAAGACCGCTCGCTAGCCGGGGAGGTGGCGGCGTTGGAAGCCGCCGCCGACGTGCTGGGTGAGGGCATCCCCATCTACCGCAGCGATTTGGCCGCTAGCCAGCGGGTCGACCTGAGGGGGAGCTTCCTGCTCACCAACCGCCCGGTGCTGGCCGTGGTCAACATCGGGGAGGACCAGCTGGACGAGGCCGAATCGGTGATCGAGCCGGTGGCCGTTGAGCTGGACGGCCGGGCCGGAGTCATGGCGGTGTGCGTGCAGCTCGAGGCTGAGGCCGCCCAGCTATCCGCCGAGGAGCGGGCCGAGATGCTCGACGGCCTGGGACTGGGGGAGGGGGCCTTGGGCCGGTTCACCCATGCGGCCTACGACCTGCTGGGCTTGCGGACTTTCTTCACCACCGGCGATAAGGAGACCCGGGCTTGGACCTTCCGCCTGGGGGCCACCGCCCCGGAAGCGGCGGGGCGCATCCACACCGACTTCCAACGAGGGTTCATCCGAGCCGACGTGATCGGCTGGCAGGAGTTGCTGGACGCAGGCGGCTGGACCAAGGCCAAGGAACTGGGCGTGATGCGCACCGAGGGCCGCGACTACTCGGTGGCCGACGGCGACGTGATGGAGATCCGCTTCAACGTGTAGGGGCGGGTCGTGCAATGGGAAGTTGCCCAACTCCCTCTTGAATCAACGCCGCTGGAGTTGGAAAATCTGGTGATGGCGTGGCTCGTCTGTGACGACCGGGTGCTGGCCACCGTGGAGATTGCCACCGGATGGCGGGAACGGGCCCTCGGGCTGTTGGGCCGCGACGAGTTCGACAATGCGCTGCTGCTTCGGCCGGCGTTCTCGGTGCACACCTTGGGGATGCGGTTTCCCATCGACGTGGCCTATTTGGACCGCGATCTGGTGGTGCTGAAAGCAGCCACCATGGCCCGGTTTCGGATCGGTCTGCCAGTGTGGCGGGCCCGGGCGGTGCTGGAGGCCGAGGCCGGTTCGTTTGCCCGCTGGGGGCTAAAGCCCGGCAACCGATTGGAAGTGCGGCAGACTGCATGGGAGAGGGGATAGCGGTCAACCGACCACGAGGGAGGTGGCATGACTGGAAGGCTGGTTTTGGTTGCCACCCCGATCGGCAACCTGGGCGACCTGTCCCCGAGGGCCGTGGAAGTGCTGGCCGACGCTGACGTGGTGGCCTGCGAGGACACTCGCCGCACTGGAAAGCTGCTGGCCCATGCCGGGGTGAGCGCACCCCGGCTGCTGGTTGTGAACGAGCACACCGAGGCCGCGGGTGCCGACGAGATCGCCCAATTGGTGGCGGGCGGCAACACCGTGGTGTTGGTGACCGATGCCGGTACCCCGGCTGTGTCTGATCCGGGGTCCAGAGTGGTCGAAGCGGTTCTGGACGCGGGGGGCGAGGTGGAGGCGGTGCCCGGCCCGTCGGCCGCCCTCGCCGCCTTGGTGGTGAGCGGCCTTCCCACCGGGCGCTTCTGCTTTGAGGGCTTTCTGCCCCGAAAGGGCCGACACCGGGCCGAGCGGATCCGAGAGCTGGGCCAGGAGTCCCGCACCATGGTGCTGTTCGAAGCCCCTCACCGGCTGGCTCGCACCCTGGGTGATCTGGCCTCGGCCCTGGGAGGCGATCGGGCAGTGGCCATCGTGCGGGAGCAGACCAAGCTGCACGAGGAGGTATGGCGGGGCACGCTGGCCGATGCCGTTGCACGGGCCGACGGCACCGAGCCACGAGGCGAGCACGTTCTGGTGGTGGCCGGTTGCCCCGATCCTGCACCGCCCTCCGAATCCCAAATCAGGATGGCACTCAATGAGCGGCTAGCCGACGGCTTGTCCCGTCGGGATGCCGCCGCCGCCGTGGCCGACGACCTCGGCGTATCCCGACGAGCCGTGTACCAGATGAGTCTGGAAGACTGACCCTTCCAGAGACCCCAACCACTGGCCCCAACCGGCCCAGGAGTCCCCATGAGCAACGTCAAGCCCATTCCCGACGACTATCCCCGGATCACCCCCTACCTGTGCGTGGACGACGCGGCCGCGGCTATCGACTTTATGGTCGAGGTGTTCGACGCCACCGAGCGCATGAGGATCTCTGCGCCGGGCGGCATGATCGGCCACGCCGAAGTGGCCATCGGCGACGGGCTCGTCATGGTGTCCGACGAGTACCCCGAGATGGGGGTGCTCGGGCCGAAATCCATCGGCGGCACCGCGGTCACCATCAGCGTCTACGTGGAAGACGCCGACGCCACCTACGCCAAAGCTGTTGCAGCCGGAGCCACCGCTGAGCGGCCGGTGGAAACCCAGTTCTATGGCGACCGGGGTGGCATGTTCGTCGACCCGTTCGGCCACCGCTGGCACGTAGCCACCCACGTGGAGGATGTGCCCCCCGACGAGATGGCCCGACGCTCAGCCGAGATGTTCGGGGAGTAACCCCCCCCCCCCCCCCATGTCCGAACTGTTGCTTGGTCAGGTCTGCTGGGGGTGACGCTGGGGTTGGGTGGGCTGTAGGTAGCATTTGGCGGTATGGGCAGGCGTTTGTGGGCTGTGGTGTTGGTGTGGTTGTTGGTGTCGGTTGGGGTGGGGGTGCCTGTTGGGGCGCAGTCTTCAGAGGGTTTTCCAGTTCCTTCTGAGCCTCCTGCGGGGGGCGGGGGCGGGTTGGTAGCGGGGCAGGTTGACGGGGTTTTGGGGGGCGGGGAAGACGGGTTCGCAGAGGTTGAGGCGGAGCCGGGTTCGCCTCCTTTGGATGGCCCGTTGGATGAGGGTTTGGGCCGTTTGGACGTGTCGGGCGCGCATGGTCCGGTTTCGGGCCAGGTGGGGGTGGCGGGTCCGGTTGCGGATGTGTTCGGGGGCGGTTTTTTGGAGGCGCCGGTTGAGGTGGAGGCGGTGGAGGGTCCTGCGCCTGAGGGGTTCGGGGGTTTGGCGATGTGCGCGGGCGGGTCTGTGTGCGGGAGCGCCCAGATTCTTCCCGGGCCGACGGGGTTGTCGTGTTCGGTGACGGCTTCGGTGATCGTGTTCTCGTGGAACGCGGTGTCGGGGGCTGATGACTATACGGCGAAGTTGCAGTTGGCTTCGGGGCGGGGCGGCCAGACAGTGAGGACGACTTCTGGGACGACGGCGGTGTATGCGGGCTTGTCGTCTTCTACCAGGTATTACATCGGGGTGCACTCGAATGTGGGGGGTGTGGCCCAGTATTACTCGGGGGTGTACTGCACCACCGCGGTGGGCCCGCCGGTTTGCGGGGCGGTGTCTGGGAGCGGCGCTCAACTGTATTGGAGGGCCGATTCGAGGGTGCATCAGTGGTATGTGGGCCGGGCGACCACTGGCGGCCAGTATGTGGACGGCAGGGCGTTGGCGGGGTCGGTTTTGTCGACGGTTTTCACCGGGTTGGCGGCGAATGTGGACTATACGTTCTTTTTCTGGTGGCGGGCGTCGCCCACAAGTGTTTGGAATCAGGTGCATCCCAGCGCGGTGTGCACTACGACGGCGCCGCCTGCGGCGCCTGTTGTGTCTTGTACTGCGACGGCGAGCACGATCACGGTGAACTGGGAGCCTGCGAGGGGCGCTTCGCGGTATCGGGTGAGCAGGGGCAGCGGGTGGGCGTCGGCTTCGGGGCTGTCGCATTTGTTCTCGAATCTGGCGGACTCCACGGCCTATTCGGTGCGGGTGCAGGGGTGGAACTCTGCGGGCTGGGGCCAGACCGGCACGGCGAGCTGCACGACTCTGGCGTCGGTCCTGCCCGCGCCCACGGGCTTGGAGTGCGAGGCTTCTCCTACCCAGATCAGGTTCTCCTGGGATGCGGTGGCGGGCGCGGACGGCTATTCGGCGAAGGTCCAGCTGGCCGTGCCGAACAGCGCGCAGACCGAGATGCGCACTGCATCCACCACAGTGGTGTTCGGCGGTCTGGTGCCGTCCACGAGGTACTGGGTGAGCGTGCTGGCGGTCAAAGGCGGCAAAGCCCAGCACTTCACAGGCGTGTACTGCACCACCCTGGCCGACATCGCGGCGCCGGTCCTGTCGTGTACGGCGACCTCGACGAGCGTGTCGGTGTCGTGGCCGACGGCCGATGACGCCACAAAGTACCGGGCCAGGATCGGCGGCGGGGCCTGGACCGACGACATCGAGCCCGACCCCCATGCGACTAGTGTGGCCCACGTGTTCACCGGGCTGGCGGCGGGCATGCTGCACACGGTCACCGTGCAGTCGGGCAGCACAGCAGGCTGGGGGCGGGCCGGGACAGTCCGGTGCGCGACCGCGGCGGCGGGCGTGTCCTGCGACGACACCACGTCGACCAGCGTGGTGCTGGAATGGGACGACAGAAGCGACGCCCAGTACTGGTACGCGGCCATCTCGAAGGGCACCGGGTACACCGGCGGACGCACCCACGGCAGGCTCATCAGACAGGGGGACTCCACCGAGTTCACCGGCCTGACCAGAGCCACCCGCCACATCATGCTGCTGTGGTGGTACGGCACCGACAACCAATGGCACCGGACCACCCCTCCCCCCGAGTGCTGGACCAGACACCTCGACACCCCGGTGCTGACCGGGCACACCACCGGCGGCAACACCATAACCATCCAATGGCAACCCGTCGACGGCGCCCAGCGCTACCAGGTAAAGATCAGCCCAGCGGGCGCGTCCGGCACCGCCGGCCAAAGCGAGCAGCCCTGGAAGACGGTGGTTTCCACCGGCACATTCCACACCTTCACCGAACGCACGCCCGGCACCCGGTACACCGTGCAGCTCCGGGCGGTGGACCACCAGGGCAACAACAGCGCGGCCGCCACAGCCGACCACGACGCGTCCCCCACCCGCTGCGAAGCCACCACCGCCACCAGCATTACGCTGGCCTGGGACGACACCAACAAAGAATACGAGTGGCGCATAGCCCGGATCACGGGCATCAACCAGTACGCGAACACCACGGTGTTTCAGAAAGGGTCGGCTACGACAGCAGAGTTCACTACTCTCGAATCCGGCACACAACACTGGTTCAGAGTCGAGCGTCGAATGGCAAGCACCGACGCGTGGGAGGCGTACACACCGTTCCCCCACTGCTACACGAGTCCGAGCAGCCCGGTGCTCGCCCCCTGCCCCCAGGCAGCCGACGTCGACGGGACGATCCGCTGGGAGCCCAACGGGGCCGACTACTACCGGATAACCCTCGACAGCACCCCAACCGATCCTGAGTGGATCATCACAAACTCAACCGCCTACACCTTCACCGGACTCGCAGAAGGAAAGACCTACGACATCGCCGTCCAAGCCCGGAACCCCCAAGGCTGGTCACAAGACAGCATTTGCAACCTGAAGACACTCCCGCCAATTTCAAACACACTGATCACCACTACTGGCAGTTACTACTTCACAGAGGGAACTGTAAAGGGAGTCCTCTACGCCGCTCAAACAGCAATCGACAACTATGCATCAAACAAACCCAACATCTGGAATAGCTGCAGGAGCACTATAGACGCAACACGACTTGCGGCTGTAATGCTATCCATACCTCCAGGAGAAGCAGGCAACTCGCTGTCGGCAGCAGCAGTGCCATCTCCTATGACTCTTGGCAGGTCAGACAACCGAACACACCAAATTAGAACAAACGAAAATAATGTCACAGCTAGTCTGAATTTGCGAACGTATTCTCATATAGAGGAAGCAACAAACCAGCGAGCACACTGGAGTCCAGGAGTAGGGCTATGGCAGATCGACAATATCGGTCCGGACGTATATCTAAACCATGCAGAGCGGGCAGATATTACAAAAGGAGGAGTAGTAGTAGCAGACCTATTGCTGAGTAGACACTGTAGTGATATGAGCAACGACAAAGGGCTTAGAGATATCCTCAACGCACGGTGGTACGGCTGCAAGCCTACAAAAGAAGAGGTAGATGAGGAAGGGAAGAAGCAACTTGTAGAGATGCCAGATGCCTGCTACAAGAGATATATTCAGGACTCCGACAGCATCTACAAGAGTGGTATGTTGAACATCCGAGTGGAGGAGAAAGATTCACAAGGTAACGCGTTAGATCAAGTAGACGGTGGCATACGCGAACGACTGTGTCGATGGACTTCGAATCAAGTGCCCATGCTGTGCTATCTGTACGACACAGGCAAACCACAAGGGGCTGTGATCGACGATTCTCCCGACGGTGGAAAAGGAGCTAATCCTCTTACACCTTATCCAAGTGCGTTCATTTCTTTAACTGATTCTGTTACTGGAGCAAGGTATGCAGTTTGGCCTTCCAGATGGCCTACTTCCACAAGTCAAATGTCATGGCCTACGGAATTCGTTTCGTCAAGTATGACGATATATCGGGCTGTAAAACGCGGGGAATTTGTTCGGTGCAGTCCCGGCTATAACCCGATAGAGAATGAAGGCGATGATAAAGGTACCTGCCATGGGGAGACATATGCGCCGTTTGGGTCCACAAAGGTGGTTGTTCCCAAGGCTGGTGATAACACAGTTGAAGGCTGGTTTAACTCCTCAGTGCCTTATCGTGAGGGTGGCACCGAAGCAGACAACCACAGGCTTCAAGTCCAACATTGTGGGGCTATTGTATTCTCTCAAATTGACCACGCGTTATGTTGGTGGGAAGACATATGAATTGTGTGAGTGTATCTAAATGGTGCCTTTGAGTCCAACAGATAGATTGCCCAAAAGGGCATTGTATGCATTGTGCGGGCTCCTGCTGATAGCATTTACCATAAACAGCTGTGGAGAAGGAGATAAATCCAAGGTTAGCGAAAGAGATGCAGTCGATACTTCTGCTGAAGACTCTCGAAAGGCTAAACATTCAGACGGGGACATCTCCTTCAATTCTGATGTATCCACTGATGAAGATGATTCTGTTTTTGTTTCGGAGAGCGAGGACAGTGAGCCAGTAGTCGGCTCTGTGGTCGCTGAAGATGGACAGGGTGTGGTGAGTGCTGTTGAGCTGCATAGGGATCCATTACTAGGAGAGATAGAACAAGAAACAGATGAGAGTATAGCCGATGCAATAGAACCAGATACCAGTGGAACATATCATTCAGCTCAAGAGAATCCGGATGTTGTCTGGGAAATAGGAGCAATAGCGCTGGATGACAGGACACAAGACAAAACAGTGAAACTTGTGCTGGACTCGATCACTCTTAATGACTGTGTAATGCGCGGAGAAATTCACAACCATTCAAACGATCTATACGCGAGACATGTGACCGTAACTGTTGCAGCCCTGGACAGTGAAAATAGTGTGGAATGGCATTGGCCTCTAACCATTATGCCTGGTGAGACTGCCCCATTTGAAGTGGAAATAAATTGGTTTCCACATGTCTATAACCACGATAATCCAGCTGGCTCTATGCAGTATCTCCTCAATGCTGAGAATTGGGAAGTATTTAGGAATACGAGTTTTGACATTACTGCAGAACTATCTTTGGTGCCAGACGTAGGACGAGCATTTACCGTTAACGCAGATAGGACCGAACATATAGCTCTATATCAAAATCGAACCCATAAGTTTCTGGTATATGACGAAAGAGCTCTAGAATCAGAGATGTCGGAGGACTGGTACCAGTATGGCAGAGAATATTCCCCTAAAACACGAGCTTCATTCGATCTCACATTTCCCGAGGGAATGATCAGAAGTAAAGATATCGAGCCTATAGTGTCAAAGTTTAATTTATACCAATTTACGGACATCTATTATACTCCCTCTTGGCTATACCCTGAGGTTTATGTCGAAGGCGTTCATGACCTTGTATCGAATGTTAGAGTGTACCAGGCGTATAAATCTGGCACTAGAATCGTTGATGTCTGGGAACTTATTCCTCACTTGGTATCAGAGCAAGTGGATTCACAAGGCTTGCTGATTGACCGTCAATTTATTCCAAAAAGTGATTTCACCAGCTACAGTTTGTCGCCTGGCGAGGAGGCATATATTCAATTATTGGAGCCCTACTACGATTATAGTGACTTTCCAAATCGTAGTTCAGAAAGAATTTTGCCTGTAAACTATCCAGAGCACATCGGAGGAGGTGAGTACTTGTCAGCTTTGGATAGGTCACAATTTGATCTATATCCCCTATGGCTGGGGGCCGTTAGTCACAGTAGTGTCTCTTCTAACTCAGGACCCTTGAAAGAGTTGGCCACAGCGGCGAATCACACATGTTTTGCTTCTGGTGCATTGCGTAAGGGAGATTTTTACCTTGTGGGACAAACACCGTATCAGCGAGTTCGTGATTTGGGATTTTACGGAAAGTTGTCTTACTATGATCATGACAATTCCGTTGGCAATGGGATAATGATAGAACAGGATTCCCTTACATCTAATGGTGATACAATCCGCGGGCTTGTTTATAATGAGTCGAATGATAGCTACGCAGTCGACGTCAAAGTCCATGCCATTGATACCGAGACAAATCTCCTGATGGGTGAGTGGCTATGGCCTTTGTCCATTCAACCCGGCGAGCATGCACCTTTTGAAATCCAGCATTCTACGTCGAATTTCGATTTGGAGAAAATAGAGTTTCAGATAACAGCCATCTTATCTGAAACAGTAGATAGCACCCGCTCCTTTTTGATCGACTTTTATTCAGGTGGAAGAGTCTACGGGGAGCAATTCATGGACTTGTACGACTATAGGCCCTACGATTCAGAATATTACAAAATAGAAGCTGAACATTATTTAGATAGACGGGCGATGAGCAATAGCGGACGCCGTAGTCGTTTTACTAAGGACGAATTCTTGAAAATATATGACGGTGTAATGTCGGCGGAAGATATAGAAGAGCTGGAATTATTCGGATTTGGAGACTTGTATGCTCGATTACAGGCTCCTGACTCACACCCAGAGTTAGCCAAAATAGTCATGACTCAATACATTGAACATCTACGTGCATTCGTCGCCATACTTGACGATGATGAAAGAGTCGTTGAGGTCAACGAGTTGACTCCATTCACACCGGTGTATGGCCATTCAAATGTGGATAAAACATACGTAACTGTAGACAGAATCCCGGCTCCTAATCTCTGGTCGCCGAACGCGGTGCGTTTGTTGGTTACGATTCCCTATGAAGATGAAGCTGATATGGAAGCTGGCTATGGCTATCAGGTGTGGATAGGCGGGGCGAGCGAGCCTGTGGGGTGAAGTCAGTACAGGCTTGGGGTGTCGAGGTAGGTAGGGTGAGGCGGTGTCGCGCTATTTCTTGACGACCCCGATCTTCTATGTCAACGACGCGCCCCACATCGGCCACGCCTACACCGTGCTCAACGGTGACGCCGTCACCCGCTGGCACCGGCTCCTGGGCGAAGACGTCTTCTACCTGACCGGCACCGACGAGCACGGCCTCAAGGTGCAGCGGGCCGCTGAGGCCAACGGCCTGTCCCCCTTAGACCAGGCGGACGGCACCAGCCAGCGCTTTCGGGAAGCGTGGGCCGAACTCGGGGTGGCCAACGACGAGTTCATCCGCACAACCGAGCCCCGCCACCACCAGGCCGTACAGACGCTCATGCAGCGGGCCTACGACAACGGCTACATCTACTCGGCGGTCTACGACGGCTGGTACTCGGTGTCTGACGAGGCCTATGTATCCGAAGAAGACGTGACCGAAGCCGACGTCGAGTCGGGCCGGGTGGAGCGGATGACCGAGGAGAACTACTTCTTCAAGCTCTCCGAATTCGAGGCGCCGCTGTTGGAGTGGTTCGAGTCGAACCCCGCCAACATCACTCCCGAGGGCTACCGCAACGAGGCTCTGGGCATCATCCGCGGCGGCCTGCGGGACATTTCCATAACCCGCACCTCCATCGACTGGGGCATCCCGGTGCCCTGGGCCGAGGGCCACGTGTTCTACGTGTGGTACGACGCGCTCACCAACTATGCCACCGCCGCGGGCTACGGGGCTGACGACGAGCAGTTCGCGGCGTGGTGGCCGTCGGTTCGCCATCTGCTGGGCAAAGACATCATCCGCTTCCACTGCGTGTACTGGCCCGCCATGCTGCTGGCCGCCGGCGTGACCGATCTGCCCCGCTACCACGTCCACGGCTGGCTGCTGGTGGGCGGGGAGAAGATGTCCAAGTCGGCGTTCAACCAGATCTCGCCTACCGACCTAATCGCCGACTTCGGAGTGGACGGATTTCGTTACTCCCTGCTCAGGGATACACCGTTCGGCCCCGACAGCGAGGTCAGCCATGAGGCTCTCCAGCACCGCTACAACACCGATTTGGCCAACAACTTCGGCAACCTGTTGCAGCGCTCGTCCACCCTGGTTCACAGCAAGTGCGGCGGAATCGGCCCGGCGCCCGACCCCGACCATCCGCTGGCCGACGTGGCCGCCCAGGTGTACGCCGATGCCGCCGCGGCCTGGGACCGCTTCCAGCCCTCGGTGGCGTTGGAGGCCACCTGGCGCCTCATTCGCGACACCAACGAATACCTCCAGGCCACCGAGCCGTGGAAGATGGAGCCCGGTGGCATGGTGAACACGGTGCTGGGCAACGCTTTGGAGGCTCTGCGCATCGTGTGCGTGCTGGCCAGCCCGGCCATTCCCACTTCTTGTGAGGCTGCCTGGACCCGTCTGGGCTTGGATGGGTCGCCGCTCGACCAGCGGCTGCCCGCGGCCGCAGTGTGGGGGCAGTATCCCGGTGGTCTGCCGGTGGCCGAGGGCGATCCACTGTTCCCCCGCTTGCGTGATTAGCGGTGCGCTGGATCGACAACCACTGCCACCTGGAGTCGGACTCGCTGACCGAAGTGGTCGTCCAGGCGACAGCGGCCGGGGTGGAGCGCATGATCGACGTGGGCACCGATGCGGCCACCTCGATTGCCGCGATTTCCAAAGCCGCAGTTTGCGACCGAGTGTGGGCCACGGTGGGGGTTCACCCCCACGAGGCCCGTCGTGGCATCGGCGGCATTGAGGCGTTGCTGGGGTCCGATCGAGTGGTGGCGGTGGGGGAATGCGGGCTCGACTACCACTACAACCATTCGCCTCCCGCCGACCAGCAGACGGTGTTTGCAGCCCAGATCGAGATGGCCCATCGGCACCGAATGCCCCTGGTGATCCACACTCGGGAGGCGTGGGACGACACCTTCGCCATACTGGACGAGTGCGGGGTGCCTGAGGACACCGTTTTCCACTGCTTCACCGGCGGCCCCGATGAGGCCCGGGCGGCACTGGACCGCGGGGCATATCTCTCATTCAGCGGAATCGTGAGCTTCCCCTCTGCCGACGACGTGCGTGAGGCGGCTGAGCTGTGCCCCTTCGACCGGCTGCTGGTGGAAACCGACTCGCCGTATTTGGCCCCGGTTCCGCGGCGAGGCAAACCCAACGTTCCCGCCAACCTGCCCTTGGTGGGGGAGGCGTTGGCCCGAGTCCACGGTGTTTCTCCCGAGGTGGTGGCCGAGCACACCTGGGACAACGCGGCCGGTTTCTACCGACTCGGCCCGTGACCCTTACCCGCAGCCAGGTGCTGGGGTTGCTCGACCGCCACGGTCTGGCGCCGAGCCGGGCAATGGGCCAAAACTTCGTGGTCGATCCCAACACCATCGCCGCCATGGTCCGGGCCGCAGAGCTGTGTCCCGAGGATTCGGTGGTGGAGATCGGTCCTGGATTGGGGTCGCTCACTCGGGCGCTGGCTGCCGAAGCGAATCAGGTGCTGGCTGTTGAGGCCGACCGCCACATGCTGGCGCCGTTGGCCGAGGCGGCCGACTTCCCCAACGTGGAGATAGTCCACGCCGACGCCACCACTCCCGAATGGCGATCCAAGCTCGGGGCCGCCGACCAGCAGTGGGCCCTGGTGGCCAACCTTCCCTACAACATCGCCGTTCCCCTGCTGTTAGACCTGCTCGACAACGAGCCCCGCATCAAGACCTTCACCTTCATGGTGCAGCGGGAAGTGGCCGAGCGGCTGGTGGCCCCGGTGGGCACCAAGACCTACGGGATTCCCACCCTCAAGGTGGCCTACTGGTGCGAGGCCCGCATCGTCCGCTCGGTGCCCGCCACGGTGTTCTACCCCCGTCCCCGGGTGTCGTCGGCGGTGGTCCGGCTGGTGCGGTTGTCGGCGCCGGCCGTCGACGCCGACCCCGACCGGCTGTTCTTCCTCATCCGCACCGCCTTCGCCCAGCGCCGCAAAATGCTGCGCCGCTCCCTGGCCGCCCACGTCACCTCCGACCAATTCGCCCAAGCGGCCATCTCCTCCACCGCCCGCCCCGAGCAGCTCACCCTCGCCGACTGGGCCGAGCTTGCTGCCATAGCCTCGTCTTGATGACCACGGTCTCGGCTTCGGCAAAGCTCACGCTGTCGCTACGCATCACCGGCGTACGAGCCGACGGGTACCACTTGATTGATGCCGAGATGGTGACGCTCGATTTGGCCGACACGCTGTCGATCGAAGCGGGTCACGGGGTGGTCCACGGGGTGGTCATCGAGGGCGGGGGCGGGGTTGACCCCGACGACAACCTCATCACCCGAGCGCTGGCCTTAGTGAGGCGTACCGCCCGGGTAACCGTGAGCAAACGGATTCCGACAGGGGCCGGGCTAGGAGGCGGATCAGCCGATGCCGCCGCCATTCTCCGCTGGGCTGGCTACACCGATGTCCAAGGGGCGGCCCAACTGGGGGCCGACGTCCCCTTTTGCCTGGTGGGCGGTCGGGCCCGGGTCCAGGGAATTGGCGAGCTCATTGAGCCGCTGGAGCACATTTCCCGAACGCTCACCTTGCTGATTCCCCCGTTCGGCTGCTCCACGCCAGCGGTGTACCGCTGCTGGGACGAGATGGGCGGCCCGAAGGGATCGAACGGCAACGACTTGGAGCCAGCGGCACTGGAAGTGGAGCCCCGACTCGACCAGTACCGCCGAGCGCTGGAGCAGGCCACCGGTCAGACGGCGCGGCTGGCTGGCAGCGGCTCGAGTTGGTTTGTGGAGGGTGCCTACCCCGGCGACGACCGCATCGTGGTTGGCACAGTGCCCGCCTTATCTCAACGGGCTTGAAGAAAGGGGGGAGCTACTTCCCGCGGGCCCGCCGCTGGAAGCGGGTGCGCTTCAGCATCTTCTTGTGCTTCTTCTTGCGCATCCGCTTGCGGCGCTTTTTGATCAACGATCCCATGGTGCGCCCACGCTAGTCCGGCCAGCATCACCAGCAATAACCCGAGCGTTCATCCGGCGGCAATGAAGTAGCCTGCAAATGGTGCCTGATGACTGCCAAGCAAAGGGCTCTTTGGCGAGTAGTTCAAGTGGCAGAACGCCTGGCTTTGGACCAGGAGGTTGCAGGTTCGAGTCCTGCCTCGCCAGCCACACGAGTAATCGCGCTAGAAATACACCCGTGAAGGTGCAGAGCGGGTTGGCCCACTGAACCCATGACGACTGATTTTCTGCCCCTGTCTGCGGTGGTGTTGGCCGCGGGCCGGGGCGCTCGCATGAGATCGGGGCGGCCCAAGCCTCTCCATGACGTTTGCGGTCGGGCCATGCTGCTGCACGTGATCGACGCGGTGGCTGCGGTCAAACCCCGCCAAATCACTGTTGTGGTGGGATTTGGCGCGGAAGAAGTGGCCAAGCACGTCACCGAAGAAGCCTTCGATCTGCGCATCGACTTCGTCGAGCAACCGGTGCAGAGGGGGACAGCTGATGCCGCCGCCCTGGGCCTTTCGGCTCTGGACAGCGATGTCGATGATGAAGACGTGCTGGTGGTATCGGCCGACATGCCGCTCATCCAGGGACAGACACTGCGGGGCCTGGCCGCCCAGCATCGGCTCTCCGGGACGGCGGCCACCGTGGCTACTGCGGCCGAGGAGAACGCTGAGGTCTTCTGCTTCCGCCGCGGCCTGCTGTCTCCGGCCCTGCGCCGACTGGCGGCCAGCGACTCGGGCCGCGAATACAGCCTTGCTGATGCGGTCGCCGTGCTCACCTCTGCCGGACATGACGCAGGGTCGTTCGCCATCGACGAGGCTGAGGCGCAGGGGGTGGACGATCGGGAGCAGCTCGCTTTCGCCGAGGCGGAGATGCGCCAGCGCATCAATCGCAACTGGATGGTGGCCGGGGTGCGCATCATGGCGCTCCACAGCGCCTACATCGACGTCAGTGTGAAACTGGCCCCCGATGTGGTCATTCACCCCGGTGTCGTGCTCAGAGGCCAGACAGTGATTGGCGAGGGTGCGGTGATCGGCCCCCACACCCACCTGGTGGATTGCGTGGTGGGTCCACGAGCGGTGCTGGAGGCGGTGTCGGCCACCGATGCTGAGATCGGTGCCGATGCCCATGTGGGGGCCTACATAACACTGGAGCCCGGCGCGCAGATCCCACCTGCTTCGACGCAAGGAGACTGAAACGATGGAACTGGTTACCAAGAAGAAGCTGGCCATCATCTCGGGGCGGGCCAATCACGATCTGGCCGCTGAGATTGCCGAGGCGCTTGATGAAGAGCTGGTGGAGCCCAATATCGCCGACTTTGCCAACGGCGAGATCCACTGCCGGTTTGAGGAATCGGTGAGGGGCACCGACGTGTTCATCGTCCAGAGCCACACCGCCCACGGCGACGCCTCCATCAACGACGCGGTTATGGAGCATCTCATCATGGTGGACGCCGCCCGGCGAGCATCGGCCAAGCGGATCACCGCGGTGTGCCCCTTCTACGGGTACGGTCGCCAAGACCGCAAGGCTGCGGGCCGAGAGCCCATCACCGCCAAGCTGATGGCCAACTCCTTCCGCACCGCTGGGGCCAATCGGATGCTGAGCGTCGACCTCCACTCCGGGCAGATCCAGGGATTCTTCGACGGCCCCTGGGACCACCTCACCGCCATGCCGGTGCTGGTGGACTATCTCAAGGACTTCAACGGCGAACTGGTGATTGTGTCGCCCGACGCCGGCCGGGTGAAGGTGGCCGAGCGCTACACCAACGAGCTGGATGCCGACCTGGCCATCGTCCACAAGCGCCGGGCCATGGATGTGAAGCACGCGGTGGAGGTCATCGAGGTGGTGGGCGACGTGGAGGGCCGCACCTGCGTGCTCATCGACGACATGATCGACACCGGTGGCACCATTGTGGCCGCGGCCGATGCGCTGGCGGCCCGGGGAGCGGCCACCATCGTCGCCGCAACCACCCATGGCGTGTTCTCCGGCCCGGCCGTCGACCGGCTCAAGAACTCGGTGATCTCCAAAGTGGTGATCACCAACACCCTGCCGCTGTCGCCCGACAAGCAGATCGACAAGATCGAAGTGCTCTCGGTGGCCCGAATCATCGCCGACGCCATCGACGCCGTATTCGAAGACACCTCCGTCTCTGAGATCTTCGGCGGCAAGAACCTCTCCTAGCCGTTAGAGGTTTCGGGCTGCGGCCCGATAACATTTCTAGCTGCGCTATGGCTGAGCTGATCTTGAAGACCGACACCTCGCGTGAGCTGGGAACCCGGCCGTCGCGTCGCCTGCGCCGAACCGGGCGGGTGCCCGGTGTGGTGTACGGGCTAGGAGGGGAGTCGGTTTCAGTGGCGGTGGATGCCAGCGAGCTGCGATCGGCCCTGACCACCGATGCCGGTCTCAACGCACTGCTCACCTTGGAAGTGGACGGCGACCGCCAGCTCGGCCTGATCAAGGAGTTGCAGCACCACCCCGTGCGCAACGAGGTCATCCATGTGGACTTCATCCGGGTGGATGCCGACGTTGCCGTGGAGGTGGAGGTTCGGATGGTGCTCGAGGGCGACGCCACCGCGGTGACCAACGAAGACGGTGTGGTGGACCAGGCCGCCTTTACCATCCGGGTTCTGGCCAAGCCGGAGGCCATTCCCAACGAGCTGACGATCGACATCAGCGAGATGGTGATGGGCGACTCGGTGAGGGCCGGCGACCTCGAACTGCCCGAAGGCGTGGAGCTGGCCGGCGACCCCGATGAGCTGGTGGCCAGCACTTCGATACGGGTCATCGAGATCGAAGAGCCCGAGGTTGATGAAGAGCTCGAGGTGGAGCTGGACGAAGACGGCCAGCCGATTGTCCGCGAGGACGCCGACGAAGACGCCGAGCAGGCCGACGCCGACGCCGACACCTCCGAAGACGCCGAGAGCTGAGCTGATCGGCGCCTGTCGCCGTGCCTTCCCGCTGGCGATCCCGCAAGAAGCACACCGACACCCCGGCCGATCTTGTGATCGTGGGGTTGGGCAACCCCGGTGACAAGTTCGTCGGTTCCCGTCATAACGTGGGCGCCGAGGCGGTGGAGCTGCTGGCCGAGCGCTACGGGCAGACGCTGCGCAAAAGCCGGGAAGCGGCGCTAGTAGCCGAGGCCCGGGTTGATGGTCGCCGGGTGGTGCTGGCCTTTCCTCAGACCTTCATGAATAAATCGGGCGAGGCAGTGCGGGCGCTGGTGCGGCGTTGGAGCATCGCCGAGCATCTGGAGCGCCTGGTGGTGATCCACGACGAGCTTGATCTGCTCCCAGGACGAGTCAAGGTGAAACACGGCGGGGGGTTGGCCGGTCACTACGGCCTGTCTTCCATCAAGGGCCACCTTCGCACCGCCGACTTCACCCGGATTCGCGTCGGAGTGGGCAAGCCCCCCAATCCCCAAGCCGGCGCCGACTATGTGCTGAAACGGCCGGGCCGAGCCGACCGCGACCTATTGGACGATGCGGTAGAGCGGGCTGCTGAGGCCGCATTGGCCCTGCTCGACCATCCGGTTGAGATCGTGATGAACAGGTTCAACTGATGGTGAGCAGGTTTGGCCAATGACGGACAGGCTCAATTGATGGCCACCGCGGTTGCTGCTGTGGGGCCGGGTTTGGCTGGCCTTGGGCGGCTGCTGGCTGCCGAGCCCGCGGTGATCGACGTGCTCGGAAGACGCGACGCCTCGTTGGCCGTGGCCGAGTCGGGCCAGGCTGCGGTGCTGGCCGCCATCGCCGAGTTGAACGGCCGCCGACCAGTGGTGGTGGCCACGCCCACCACTTCCGACGCCGAGCGCTTGGCCGGCGACCTGTCGACGATGCTCAACGGCAGTGTCGCCCTGTTTCCGGCATGGGAGACCTTGCCGTTTGAGCGGATCAGCCCCGGAGTGGAGACAATGGGCCGGCGTTGTCAGGCCATCTGGCAGCTCCACCACCCTCAGCAGTGCCCGGCGGTTCTGGTGGCCCCGGTTCGGGCCCTGCTTCAGCGATTGGTGTTTGATTCCGACGATGCCGAGCCGGTGAGGGTGTCGTCGGGCGATCGGGTTGATTTGGGCCAGTTGGCCGCTGACCTGGCCGCTCGGGGCTACCGGCGCGACGTGCAGGTGGAGCACCGGGGCGTGTTCGCGGTGCGGGGTTCCATCGTGGATGTGTTCCCGTCTACTGCCGACAGCCCGATCCGCATCGATCTGTGGGGCGACGAGGTGGATCGCCTTACCGAGTTCTCGGTGGCCGATCAGCGTTCCACCGAATCGCGGGAGCAAGTTGAGATATTTCCTGCTCGGGAGGTGCGGCCAGTGCCGCAGGTTCGGGCCGCGGCCGAGAGGCTGGTGGCCTCCCGCCCATGGGGTCGAGAGCAGTGGGAGCGCCTGTCTGAGGGCCAGTTCTTCGACGGGATGGAATCGTGGCTGCCGTGGCTGATTGACATCGACGAGATCATTACCGACCGTCTCGGCCCCGATGCCCTGATGGTGCTGCTGGAACCAGGGCGGCTCCGGGACCGGGCGGCTGACATAGGCGCCGAGGAGGCCGACCTGGCTGGTGCACTGGCCCAGACCTGGGGAGCGACCGGCGAAGAGTTCCCCCGCCTTCACGTGGACTACGACCGGTTGCTGACCGCCTGCTCGTCGCCAGTGTGGACCATGACCGCTGTACCGCCCGGGCCGAAGACCCCGGTGGTGGCGGTGGGAGGCTGGGCCTCGGCCATCGGTGATCCGTCGGCTCCGGTGGAGCAGGTGTCCCGGCTGCTGGGCGAGGGGTACCGAGTGCGGGTGGCGGCCGATGGTGAAGGGTCGGCCAATCGTTCCGCTGCCGTGCTGCGCGACCACGGGGTGGACCTCCCGGTTCGAATTGGCGAGGGTGAAGGATTCGGCGACGCTTCCGATCCGGGGGCTAGCGCTGGCGTCAGAGACGCTTCCGATTCGGGGGGCTGTGTGGTGGTTGCCCCCCTCCAACGGGGGTTTGTGCTGCCCGACTCCCGCCTGGCCGTGCTGGGCGAGGCCGACCTCACCGGCCGGCGCCGGGCCCACCGGCGCAGCCGCCCCCGACCGTCGTTGGCCCAGGAAATGGACGATCTGGCCGCGGGCGACCATGTCGTCCACCGCCATCACGGTGTGGGCCGCTACGGCGGCATGGTGACTCGGACCATTGCCGGGGTCACCCGCGACTACTTGCTGGTGGAGTATCGGGGTGGCGACAAGCTGTACGTGCCCACCGATCAGGTGGACGCGGTTCGCCGCTACTCCGGGGGCGAGACTCCAACCCTCAGCAAGATGGGGGGTGCCGACTGGCAGCGGACCAAGAGCGGGGTTCGCTCCGCGGTCAGCGAGATCGCCAAGGAGCTGGTGGTGCTGTACCAGCGCCGCGTCACCACCCCCGGACGGGCGTTCTCCGCCGACACGCCGTGGCAGACCGAGATGGAGTCGGCCTTCGGATACCAGCTCACCCCCGACCAGCACAAGGCCATTACCGATGTCAAGGGCGACATGGAGCAGCCTCTGCCCATGGACCGGCTGATCTGCGGCGATGTGGGGTTCGGCAAGACAGAGGTGGCCATTCGGGCGGTGTTCAAGGCCGTTCAAGACGGATCGCAGGCTGCCGTGCTGGTGCCCACCACCCTTTTGGCCCAACAGCACTATCAGACCTTCAGCGAGCGGTTCGCCGGCTATCCCATCCGGGTGGAGGTGCTGAGCCGGTTCTTGTCGCCCGGTCAGGCCCGCAAGGTGGTGTCGGGGTTGACTGACGGCTCGGTGGACGTGGTGATCGGCACCCACCGCCTGCTGTCCGACGACGTGTCGTTTCGGAACCTGGGCCTGTTGGTGGTTGACGAGGAGCAGCGCTTCGGGGTCACCCACAAGGAGGCCATCAAGTCGATCAAGGCCGACGTCGACGTGATCACCCTTACCGCCACGCCCATCCCCCGCACCTTGGAGATGAGCCTGACCGGCATCCGCGACCTCACGTTGCTGCACACGCCCCCCGCCGACCGCCAGCCCATCTTGACCTATGTGGGGGCCTACGACGAGCGCCCGGTGGCCGAGGCCATCCGCCGGGAACTGCTGCGCGACGGCCAAGTGTTCTTCGTGCACAACCGAGTGGCCAGCATCGACCACGTGGCCGCTGATCTGAGAGATCTGGTGCCCGAGGCCCGCATCGCGGTGGCCCACGGCCAGATGGACGAGGGCACCCTGGAACAGGTGGTGATCGACTTCTGGGAACACGCCTACGACGTGCTGGTATGTACCACCATCATCGAGTCGGGCATCGACATGCCCACGGTAAACACCCTGGTGGTGGATCGGGCCGACCTGCTGGGTTTGGGGCAGCTCCACCAGCTTCGGGGCCGGGTGGGCCGGGCGGGGACTCGGGCCTACGCCTACCTGTTCACCCCCGAGGGGCGGGTGCTCACCGAGGAGGCCTACGAGCGGCTCAAGACCATTGGCGAGGCCACCGAGTTGGGATCGGGGTTCAAAATCGCCATGCGCGACCTGGAGATCAGGGGCGCGGGCAACATGCTGGGAACCGGCCAGTCGGGCCACATCGCCGCGGTGGGCTACGACCTGTACTGCCAACTGGTCACCGAGGCGGTGGCCGAGCTGAAGGGCGAAACCCCGCCCGAGCCGGTGGAGATCAGCATCGACTTGCCGCAGGCCGCCAGCATTCCCGCCGACTACATGCCCAAAGAGGAGCTGCGTCTGGAGGCGTACCGCCGGGTGGCCGCCTGCGTTACCCCCGACCAGGTGGACGACGTGGCTGCCGAGTGGGCCGATCGCTATGGGCCGATTCCGGAGGTGGCCCAAGTGCTGCTGGGGGCAGCCCGGCTGCGGTGCGAATGCCTGCGCACCGGCGTTAGGGAGGTGGCGGTGGCCAAGGGCCCCGGCTTCGGCGGTCCCAAGTGGCTGGCTCGGATCAGCCCGGTGAGGCTCCGGCCCAGCCGCCGGGTGCGCTTGGAGCGCCTCTACCCGCAAGCGGACTACTTGGAGGCACCCGGGCTGCTGAAGCTCCCACTGGATTCAGCGGCTGCCGCGGTGGACACCCTCATCGCCACCCTGCGAGATCTGGTTCCCGACGATGAGCCAGTCGAGGCAGCGGCATCGTGAGGATCGCCACGGACATCACGAGACAGGCGGCAACATCGTGATAGGCAGGGCAACATGGCCAAGGTGATCGTTGCCGGTCTCGGTCCGGCTGGACCCGAGCTCATCACCGGGGCGGTGCTGGGCGCCATCAGCCAGACCAGCCGCCGCTTCGTCCGCACCCGACGCCATCCCGCGGCCGCGGCGGTGGAACCGGCCGAGTCGTTCGACGACCTCTACGACCGGGCTTCGTCGTTCGAGGAGGTGTATCGGGCCATTGTGGATCGGCTGGCCGCGGAGGCCGATCACGGCCACCAAGACGTGCTCTATGCCGTGCCCGGCTCCCCGCTGGTGGCCGAGCGCACGGTGGAGCTGTTGCGGGCTGAGTCCGGTGTGGAGTTGGAGGTGCTGGCCGGCCTGTCGTTCGCCGACCTGGCGTGGGACCGGCTTGGTGTTGACCCGCTATCCGCTGGGGTGCGGCTGGTAGACGGTCGCCGCTTCGCGGTGGACGCCGCCGGGGAGCGGGGGCCGCTGCTCGTGGCCCAGTGCGACGCCACCCATGTGCTGAGCGAAGTCAAGCTGGCAGCCTTGGACACCCTCGACCGCTCGGCCGCCGCCGGGGCCCACCCGCCGGTGGTGGTGTTGCAGCGCCTGGGTTTGCCCGACGAACAGGTCTTCGAGGTGGCCTGGGCCGATTTGGACCATGAGGTGGACCCCGATCATCTCACGTCGCTCTATGTGCCCGAGCTCGGCGCGCCAATCGCCGGAGAAGTGGCCCGGTTTGCCGATCTGGCCATTGAACTGCGCCGCCGCTGTCCCTGGGACCAGGAGCAGACCCACCAGTCGCTGCGGGGCCATTTGCTGGAGGAGACCTACGAGGTGTTGGAAGCGCTGGACGGAGTAGACCCCGACACATTGTCGGGCTACGAGGAACTGGAGGAGGAGCTGGGCGATCTGCTTTACCAGATCGTGTTCCACTCGGTGCTGGCTGCCGAGGCCGGCCAGTTCACCTTGGCCGACGTGGCCCGGGGGATCCACGACAAGCTCAAGTTCCGCCATCCCCATGTGTTTGGCACCCCCGATTCCGATCTGGTTGAGGTGGAGGATTCCGATGAGGTGCTGGCGAACTGGGAGGCCATCAAGCGGGATCAAAAGGGGCGGTCATCGGTGATGGACGGCATCCCGCCGGGGTTGCCCGCGCTGCTGTTTGCCGACAAGGTGATCCACAAGGCCCGCTCGGTGGGAGTGGTGCCGGATGTGGACACCGCCACGGTGGCGGGCCGCCTCTACGACGCCGTTCTGGCCGCTCAAACCGCGGGTTTGGATGCCGAATCTGAGCTCCGAACCTTCGCCAATGCCGTTGGAGAGCAAATTCGCGCCCGTGAAATTTCTTCTTTGTAATTTGCGGCAATCCCTAGTCAAACCGGGCTTTATCGTCTATTTTTGTAACTCCAGCCACATCAATAACACGCGATGGGCGAGGGAATCCCTGAAAGACCTGGATTTTGAGCGCGATCACACGGGTAGTCGGCCGAGAGGTCTTGGACTCAAGAGGTAACCCTACCGTTGAGGTTGAGGTTGCCTTGGAGTCTGGTATATCCGGGCGGGCCATGGTTCCCTCGGGGGCGTCCACCGGCCGCTACGAGGCGGTGGAGCGGCGCGACGGAGGCGAACGGTATCTGGGCCGGGGAGTGGCCAGCGCGGTGGCCTCGGTCAACGGCGAGATCGCAGATGCCGTCGTCGGGATCGACGCCGCCGACCAGCGGGACCTAGACCAGGCAATGATCGACCTAGACGGCACCGACGGGCTCAGCCGTCTCGGTGCCAACGCGGTGTTGGGGGTTTCCATGGCTGCGGCCCATGCTGCGGCCGCCGACAGCGGCCTGTCGCTGTTCCGCTACATCGGCGGGGCCAACGCCCATGTGCTGCCGGTGCCCATGATGAACGTGCTCAACGGCGGGGCCCACGCCGCCAACAACATCGACCTTCAGGAGTTCATGGTGGTGCCGGTTGGGGCGGCCTCATTCCGCGAGGCCCTGCGCTGGGGGGTTGAGACCTACCACAATCTGCGCCGCCTGCTGGTGGAACGGGGCTTGTCGGTTGGCATCGGCGACGAGGGCGGCTTTGCCCCTGATTTGGACTCCAACGAGGCCGCGGTGGCGGTGTTGGTGGACGCCATCGAGGTCGCCGGGCTGAGGCCGGGCGATGACATGGCCCTAGCCCTGGATGTGGCCTCCACTGAGTTCTTTGCCGACGGCGAGTACCACTTGGCCGGGGAGAACCGATCGCTCAACTCCGCTGGCATGGCTGCCTATCTGGCCGAGCTGTGCGACGCCTACCCCATCGTGTCGATCGAGGATGGGATGGACGAGGACGACTGGGATGGCTGGGCGCTGCTCACCAAGGCACTCGGCGGGCGGGTGCAGCTGGTGGGCGACGACTTGTTCGTGACCAACACCGAGAGGCTGGCCCGGGGCATCGAGCTGGGCGTGGCCAACTCCATCTTGGTGAAGGTCAACCAGGTGGGCACCCTCACCCGCACCCTGGAAGCGGTGGAGCTGGCCACTGCGTCGGGCTACACCTCGGTGATGTCGCACCGCTCGGGCGAGACCGAAGACGCCACCATCGCCGATTTGGCCGTGGCCACCAACTGCGGTCAGATCAAAACCGGCGCTCCGGCCCGTAGCGACCGGGTGTCGAAGTACAACCAGCTCCTACGCATCGAGGAGGAGCTGGGCGAGGCCGCCGCCTACCGGGGAGGCGAGGCGCTCGCCACAGCCACGGAGGTGGGGCGGTGATCGCTCTGCGCCGCTCTGTGATCCCGCTGGTGGTTGTGCTGGTGCTTCTGGTGGCGCTGTTCTACGCCGCGTTCCCTACTCGGACCTTCATGGACCAGAGTTCGGCCATTGACGGCGCCCGGGCAGAGTTGGATGCCCTGCACGAGGAATATTTTGCCCTCCGGTCTCGTTTGGAGGAGCTGTCGAATCCGGAGGAGATCGAGCGTCTGGCCCGGTCGGAGTACAACCTGGTGTACCCCGGCGAAGAGGCCTATGCCCTACTGCCCTCACCGCCGGAGCCAGTCGAGATTCCCGACTTGTGGCCTCTGAACGCCCTGGTGAGTTCTTTGAGCCGATAACCGGCCCTGGCCTTAGCCGATAGCGGGCCTGAGTAGACAGCGGGATAGCTTCAGAGCATGACCAGTTCTGACAACTCCCCGGTTCCGCACTATCCCGATCTGCTGCGCCTTGACGGCAAGGGCTTCGTGGTGGTCGGCGCGGGGCAGGGCATGGGCCGCCAAACCAGCCATGCGCTGGTGCAGTGCGGTGCCCGCGTGGTTTGCGTGGATATCGACGCCGACCGGGCCGCGGGCATCGCCGAGGAGGTGGGCGGCACACCGTGGTCGGGCGACGCCACCGCGCGGGCCGACGTGGAGCGACTGCTAGAAGACTCGGTGGCCGCGTTGGGCCAGGTATACGGGCTGGTGGACATCATCGGCATGGCCGAGTGGGGCTTCATCGTGGACATGGACGACGGGGTGTGGGACCGCCAGATGGCCATCAACCTGCGCCACGCCTATCTGCTGGGCCAGGTGTTCGGCAGCCACATGGTGGCCAATGGGGAGGGATCGATGGTGTTCATCGCCTCGGCCTCGGGGATGGACGGCGCCCCCAACCACGCCGCCTACGGGGCGGCCAAGGCCGGGCTCATGGCCTGGGTGAAGTCGATGGCGGTAGAGATGGGCCCCCACGGGGTTCGGGCCAATGCGGTGGCCCCGGGGGCCATCGCCACCCCCCGGATCATGGACATGCTGAGCGATGCCCAGCGCGCTCACTCCAGCGGCAACGCGCCGATCGGCCGCATGGGCCTGCCCGCCGACATCGCCGGGGCGGCCCTGTTCCTGTCGTCGCCGCTGGCCAGCTACGTGAGCGGCCGCACTCTGCTAGTGGACGGCGGTGTTGGTGCCAAGTTCCCCTACTCCTCTCTCAGTGTTCTGGATGATTGACTGAGGGGTCATGCCGGAGCGGTCGCACTACGACGTTCTGGGCGTGTCTCCCGGCGCCAAGCCCGATGCCATCCGACGGGCCTACTTGCGCCAGGCCCGCCGGTGGCACCCCGACCGCCCGACGGGCGATGCCGAGCAGATGCGGGCCGTCAACGAGGCCTGGGAAGTCTTGGGCGACATTCGATCCCGCGCTGCCTACGACCGGAGTCTGGCCCGTGGAGTGCCCCGTTCGCCCAGCACGTCCCAACCGGCGGGCTCGCGTCCGCCGCCCAACGCCCCCCGTTCCGCGGCCAGCCCTCGATCTTCTGAGTCCCCTCCAAGTCCGCCCCTCGAGATTGTCGGCATCCGCTGGCGATGGCTCAGCCTGGCGGCGGTCGTCTTGGCCGCGGTGGCGGTTGTGGTGATCTTCTTGGCCACATCGGCCATCGACGACTCCGACCCCGCTGCCCCCATCACGGCGTTGGCCCCGGTCTCTGAGTCCCGCCCCGAGTCCGGTGACTGCTTTCGCATCGGCACCACCACCCTCATCACCGTGCCCTGCGACCGCCCCCACGACGGCAAGCTCGTGGAGTGGGTTCCATTGGGCGCTCCCTGTCCCCCCGACACCGACCTTCACTGGGTGCGCTCGGCTCAAGAGGCCGTCTGCTACCTGACCCCGTCTGGCTAGCTACCCGGCGCGTTGCTGCGAAGGCGCGAGATCACCGCGGACATAGCCAGGAATCCGATGGCGCTGGGGAGGGTGACGATGGCGATGGCACTGCCCACCGAGAGTCGGGTGGCGGCCAGCGTGCCGACCAACAGGGGGACGGTGAGGTTGGCGGTGCGGAGGCCGCCGGTGAGCGCACCGAGGCCGACGCCCGGCCGTCCTGGGTGTTGGGCTGCGGTGTCGTAGAGGATCGGACTCAGATTGGCCACCCCCAGGCCGGCAATGGTGTATCCGACGAGGGTGAGGTTCTGGCCGGGAGAAAGGGTGGCGGCAGCCAGCCCGACGCCGGTCAAGACGATCGACATGCTGAGGAGCCGGGTTGCCCCCAGCCGGGCGGCGATGAAGTCGCCGGAGAAGCGGCCCCCGGTCATTCCCGCGGCCACGGCCACATAGCCCAGGGCGGCCACGCCGGTGGTGGCCGCGAAGTCGTCGGTGAGCCGGAACGCAGCCCAGTCGATGGCGGTGGACTCAAGGGCAATGGAGAAGAATCCGACCAGCAGGAACGCCGCCAGCACCGGCGAGACCCGCCGCTTTGCTGCGCTGCCCCCATCCATAGGGCCCGAAGCGTCGCTGGCGGGGTGCTCGTCGACTCGCAGCAGGCCCCGGCTGGCGAAACCGAGCGCTATGAGCAGGATCGCCGCGGCGCATACCAAGTGGGTGGAGATTGAGATGCCCGCTGCGGCGATTCGTGAGGAGGAAACGCCTCCGATCACGGTCCCGAGGCTCCAAAGGCCGTGCAGGCGGGTCATGACCGGCGTGTGCCGCCGAGCGCTCAGCCACGACCCCTGCATGTTCATGGCCACGTCCATAAGCACGTCGAAGGTTTGCAGGGCGATCAAGCCGACCAGCAGGACCAGCGGGGAGCCGGCGATGCCGATGACCGGTAGCGACAGGGCGGTGAGCGCGCCGGCGGCCAGCATCACCCGCCGGGTTCCGAAGCGGCTGACGGCCGGGCCGACCACCGCGCTTCCCACCAGGCCGCTGATGCCGGCAATTGACAGGAGCAGGCCGACTTCGGCCACGCTGATGTCCACTCGGTCTCGTATTTCGGGAAGCCGGGGGATGAACGAGGCAAATATTGCGCCGTTTACGAAGAACTGGACGGCGACCGCTCCCAGCGCCCGTTGGTCCGATGGGGTGAACATAGCGAACGGGCAATAGTAGGTCTTGGCCCGTCCAGTGGGTGCGGCTCGCCGTCTGCTACCACCTGTCGTCCGGTTGCCCTACTCTTGGCGGACCAACTGGCATTCAGTAGCGATTGAGGAGAGCCGGACATGCGGCATGGGTACAAGGTCTTTGACGCCGACGGGCACGTGGTGGAGCCCAAGAACCTGTGGGAGCGGTTCTTGGACCAGAAGTTCCAGCACCGGGTGGGCTGGAAGGAAGTCCCCGGCCGAGAGGCGTTCCGCCCGGCCACCGTGGACGGCCGCTATACCCAGAGTCGGGTCACCATCTACGGCGACTTCATGGAAGCGGTGAACTGGACCTACGACGTAATGCGGGAAAAATACGGCCAGGCTGTGGTGGACAACGGCTTCCCCGGCGACGCCGTGGCCCAGGCCATGCCGCTGGACGGCATGGACTTCATGGTGATCTACGGCCCCGGGTACGACCTGTGGTCCGACGGCATGGACCCCGAACTCCAGGCCGCCATGTGCCGGGCCTACAACCGCTGGGGCCAGGAGATGCGGGAGATGTCTGGCGGGCGGGTCATCGCCTCGGGGCCGGTGGTGATGAACGACGTCCATCGGGCGGTGGAGGAGATCCAGTACGCCTACGACCATCTGGGCACCCGGTGCTTCTTCGCCCGGCCCAACATGTTCAACCGCCGGATGCTGGGCGATCCCTACTACGACCCCATGTACGAGCTCCTCCAAGACCTGGACTGCGCGTTCGCCACCCACGACTTCATGGGCCACAACGGTTCGTCAGCCGGCGCTGACCGGTTCGAGACGTTCACCGAGTGGCACACGGTCTGCCACCCCCACGAGGCCCAGATGGCCATGCTGTCGATGATCTGCAACGGGGTCTTCGAACGGTTCCCCCGGTTGCGGGTGGCCTACATGGAGGCCAACTGCGCGTGGCTGCCGTGGTGGCTGTGGCGTATGGAGGAGCACATCGAGCTCTCGGGCGACTACGAGAAGCCGGGGCTCACCAAGTCGCCCCAGGAGTATTTCCAGGACAACTGCTTCATCTCGGTGGAGCCCGACGAGTACCTCGTGTACCACGTGATCGAGGAGCTGGGCGACGACAAGATCGTGTGGGAGAGCGACTACCCCCACCCCGACTCCAAGTACCCGGAGGCGGTGCAGTCGTTCTTGGACCTGCCCAAGATCTCAGACGACTCCAAGCGCAAGATCCTGTGGGACAACTCCATCGACCTGTACCGGTTCCCCGAGGGCTATCTGCCCGACGAGTTCATCGAGGCCACCACCTACGAGTACGACCCCTCGACCTATGTGCCCAAGGTGCCTGCGGGAGTGGGCTGAGCAATGGCATCGCCCCATGAGGTTCCCGGCGTGGAGCCCATCTTCCGGCACCTCGACGACGAGGATCTGAAGACCCAGCAGGTCCGCACCCAAATGCACCCCGACGGGCAGAAGTCGGTGTGGGAGAAGTGGTTCACCTTCGGCAGCCACGGCAAGCAGTACCTGTCGATGTGGGCCCGCTGGGATCCGGGGATGATCGTGCATCGCCACGGCCACCACTCCCCCCAGGTGATGTACGTGCTGAGCGGCGATCTCATGTGCGGCGACGTCCACTGCCCCGCCGGCACCCACATCGAGCTCCCCCACGGTGCCGCCTTGGGCCCCCTCATCGCCGGCCCCGACGGCGTAGAGCTCTTCGAGGTGATGATGGGCGACGCCGCCTCCTGGGCCGCCGACCCCGAGGGCTTCGAAGCCCTCCTAGCCAGCAGAGACATCACCAAACTCCCCGACCCCCCCATAGACCTCCCCGAAGACTTCGAAGACCGCCGCCACCAGTAGGCCGCGGCCAGCGGGGTTTGGCCCGAGGAGGGTTCGGGTTAGTTGTACTTGTAGACGCGGGCGGCGTTGGCGTAGAGGACTTTTTCTTTGTCGGGGTCGGTCATGTTTTGGACGAGCTCGGCGATGATCTTGCGGCTGTCGGGCCACAGGGTCACCGAGTGGGGGTAGTCGGACGACCACATGGACATGTTCACCAGGGTCTGGTTGCCGCCGGCCATTTGCATGTGGCCGTTGTGGTCGTCGAGGCCGGTGACGAACACGTTGGTGCCCAGATAGCTGCTGGGCTCGCGCTCTATGGGGGAGTCGGACCAGGCCGACTGGGTGTGGTACTCGTCGTCCATGGTCTGGTACCAGAACGGCACCCAGCCGTAGTTCACTTCGGCGGCCACCACCTTGAGATTGGGATGGCGGTCGAAGATGCCGGCGAAGATCATGTAGGTGAGCGGGCGCACCGCGCTGAAGAAACGGTTGACGATGCCGGGCACCGACACGTTCTGCTCCACCAGCTCGTCCCAGTCGGAGTCGGGCGGCTTGCCGCCGAAGGTGCGGTGGAAGGTGACCGGTACGTCCAGCTCCGAGCACGCCTTCCACAGCGGCTCGTAGTACGAGTGGTTGTAGGGGCGTGACGGCATGCCGGGGACGAACATACCCTTGGCCCCCTTCTCCAGCACCCGATCCACCTCGGCCAGGGTGATGTCCATGCCATCCTCGGTAGGAAGCATGGGCAGGCCCCGCAGCCGGTCGGGGGCCGCGCCCTGGAACTCGTCCAGCACCCAGTCGTTGTACGAGCGCATGCAGGCCACCGCCAGACCCCGGTCGGGCTCCAGGTAGGTGAAGATGGAGTTGGCCGGGTACACCACCGAGCCCCACACGCCGTCGATGTCCATGTCGGCGCAGTGGGCGGTGCCGTCGTAGTTGCCCGGCATGATCTCCTCGAACTTCATGCCCGAGAGCTTGTAGTCCTTCTTGGCTACCCCGGCCATGGCCTCGATGCCGAAGCTGCGCTTGGGCGGCCCGCCGTCGAACGACCATCCGTCGCCCCCGTCGGGGGCGGGCATCATTCGGGGGATGCGGTCTTTGTACTCATCGGGGACCCGCTCGAACACGTGCGGCGGTTCGTTGATGTGGCAATCGGCCGAGATGACTCTCACGGCCAAAACGGTAGCTGGCGGCTGCGGTTTCATGCCGCGGCAGTGTTCGCCGCCTGTCGCCGGCTGCTTTGGCGCGGGTACCGTGGCAGTTCTATGAGCACGGGAAGTGGCTCTCTGAGCGCGGGGATGCGGCCATGAGCACGGGGATGCGCCGACCGCACGAGCTGGACTACGAGGCCATGCAGCGCCTGTTCCCGCCCCCTCCGGAGTACTTCGAGACCACGTTCTTCGAGGATCCCGACACCATCGCCCGCAAGCAGCTCCTGCGCCTCCAAGACCGGGCCCATCGGGCCTGGCAGGTGCCTTTCTTCCGCAAGCGGTGGGAGGCGGCCGGCTTCCACCCCGACCAGCTTCGAACCCTCGACGATCTGTGGAAGGCCCCGGCCTACACGGTGGACGACATCCGGGCCTCCATCAACGAGAACCCCCCGCTGGGCGACTACCAGAGCATCGGCCTTGAGGATGCCCGCAACGAGCCCATGCGGCTGTACGTGTCGGGCGGCACCACCGGGCGATCCCGGCCCACCCTCTACACCGCCTGGGACAGGGAGGTGGGTGCCATCACCATGGCCCGGGCGCTGTACGCCGAGGGGATCCGCCCCGGCGACGTGGTGGTCAACGCCTGGGCCTACTCCACCCACAACGGGGCCCACGCCTTCGACGAGGCGCTGTACCGCTGGCTCAACTGCGTGGTCCTCACCACCGGCACCGGCAACGTGACCTCCACCCGCAGGCAGGTGGAGCTGGCGTATGAGTACGGGGCGGCGGCCATCTTGACCACCGGCGACTACATGTTGAAGATGGCCGAGACCGCGGTGGAGATGGGCCTCGACCCCAAGACCGACTTCAACATCCGGGCCCTGCCCGGCGGCCACATCGGTGACGCCGAGCGGGTCAAGGAGGTGTGGGGGGTGACCCCGGCCCAGCCCTACGGGTTCCACGAGGTGCAGAACGTGTCTATCGAGTGCCCGCTGCGCAACGGCCAACTCCACATCTTCGAGGACTGCTTCGTGGTGCAGGTGGTGGACGTGGAGACCGGCGAGCCGGTGCCCGATGGCACTCAGGGGGCGCTGGTGATCACCGAGATCTACAAGACCGGCTCACCCCAGTTCCGTTACAACATCATGGACCTGGCGTTTCTGTATCCGCCGGGCCAGTGCGAGTGCGGCTCGTGGCTGCGGCGCATGGGACCCTTTGCCGGTCGGGGCGACAACATGGTGAAGCTGCGGGGGGTGAACGTGTGGCCCGAGGCCATCGGCGAGGTGATCAGCGACGTGGCTGGGGTGACCGAGGACTTCTTCTGTCGGGCGGTGCGGGCCAGCGATCGCGACGAGATGATCGTGATGGTGGCCAGCGACGCCCCGACCGATGAGTTCGGCGCGGTGGCCGAGCGGGTGGAGGACCGCCTCAAGGAGGTCGTAGGGGTGAGGATGACCGCCGAGGTGGTCGGCCCCGGCGGGCTGGACGAGCTCACCGGCATGGCCTCCGGCGCGGCCAAGCTGATTCGGTTCAAGGACGAGCGGCCATGAGCGCTGCCGCGCCGGCCGAGGGTGCCATCGACTACTGGTGCAACCGGTTCTTCCCCGAGCAGGCCGACGTGTGGAACGCGGCGCTGGAGGCCACCGGCATCGCGGTGAAGGTCCGCACCGACGACACCGACTCCTTCTGTGACGCCGACACCATGGTGGCTCGCATGGACGAGCTGAGCGTTGCCGCGGTGATTCTGCCCGTGACCCATCTACCGACCCATCCCGAGGCCACCGACTTCGAGCTGGTGGCCGCCCAGCCCGACGACTTGGACCGGCTGGCCAAAGACCACCCCGGTCGGTTCTTCGGCCAGTGGTCGGTGGATCCCCGCACCGGCATGACCGGAGTGTCTGAGGCCGCCGCCATGCTGGACCGGCCCTGGTGCGTGGGTCTGCACACCCACACCCACAGCTTCGACCGCCGATTCGACCACGCCGACTACTACCCCTACTACGCCCTGTGCGCGGCCCACGGCGTGCCCTTCGTGATGCAGGCCGGCACCTCCGGCGGGCTCATGCCCAGCGAGTGCGGGGTGCCCATCAGCATCGACCGCCCCGCCCTCTACTTCCCCGATGTCCGCTTCGTGCTGTCGCACACCGGCTGGCCGTGGGTGGCCGAGTGCATCGCCATGGCCCTCAAGTTCCCCAACGTGTACCTGGGTACATCGGTGTACCCGCCCCGGCACTGGTCAGCCGAGCTGGTGGCGTTCATGAACGGCGCCGGGCGACGCAAGTGCCTCTGGGGCACCGGCTTCCCCACCGTGGGCCACCGCCACGGCCTCGGCCAGCTGAGCGAGGTGGAGATGGGCAACGAGGCCCGGGCCAACCTGCTCGGAGGCACCGCCCGCCGGGTGTTTACTCGCCTGTTATGACTGTTCCTGAGCCCGAGGTGAAGGAGCAGTTGGCGGCGGCCGGGGTTGCGGTTCCTAGAGGGGTCAGCGTGGCCTTCGCGGATGCAGTGGCCGACCCTTCGGTGCTGGGCGTGGCCGCGGAAGCTGAAGGACTAGCCGGGCCGCTGGTGCTCAAGGGTTGGGGCGGTGGGCTTGTGCACAAATCGGACGTGGGGGCGGTGCGTCTGGGGCTGGCTCCCTACGAACTGGACTACGAGGCCTCGACGATGGCGGCGGAGGCCGCGGCGGCGGGCGTGCGGCTCGACGGGTTCCTAGTGGAGGAACAGGCCGAAGCTGGGGTGGAACTACTAGTCGGGGTGGTGGACCGGCCTCCATTCGGCCCGGTTGCCGCTCTCGGCTTGGGCGGCACCCTCACTGAGGTGCTCGACGAAGTGGTGCTGAGGCTGGCACCCATCTCTCGAACCGACGCTGAGGCCATGGTGAGCAGCTTCAAGGGTGCCGTACTGCTGGGCGGGTTCCGGGGGCAGCCTCCGGTGGACGTCGATGCGCTCATTGAGCTGTTGCTGGCCGTGGCCGGACCCGATGGTTTGGCTGAGCAGTTGGGCGAGCGCTTGGTTGAGCTGGAGTGCAACCCGGCTATTGCCACGCCCGGTGGCGCCATCGCGGTGGACGCCCGGCTCATCACCCGGGAGGCACCTTCGGGAGCGGACCCCGAGCCGCCGCCTACCGACTTTGGGCCGCTGTTCGCTCCCCGAGGCATCGCCGTGGCCGGGGCTTCCACCAGCCGGCCGGGATTCGGCAACACCTTTCTGACGGCGTACAAGGAGCTGGGCTGGGGACCGGGCACGCTGTGGGCTGTCCACCCCAAGGCAACCGAGATCGACGGGGTGCCCGCTGTGCCCACGGTGGCCGACATCGACGGCGACGTGGACTACGTGGTGGGGGCAGTGCCCGCCACGGCCTGCGCCGATCTGGTGAGGGGGGCGGCGGGCAAGGCCAAGTTCGTCCACGTCATCAGCGGCGGGTTCCGGGAAGCCAGCCCGGAGGGTGCTGATCTGGAAGACACCCTGGGTGAGGTGGCTCGGGAGTCGGGGGTACGGGTACTGGGTCCCAACTGCTTGGGGGCCCATAGCCCGGCCGGTCGGCAGACCTTCTTGCGCAATGCCCCCATGGATGTGGGCCGGGTGTCCATGATCTCCCAGAGCGGCGGTCTGGCCGGCGACATGGTGAAGGCCGGGGCGATCCGGGGAATCCGCCTGTCAAAGCTGTGTACCGTCGGCAACAGCGTCGACGTCACCCCCGGCGAACTGCTGGAGTGGCTAGTGGGCGATCCCGATACCCGGATCATCGGTCTGTACTTGGAGGACCCCCGCGATGGCCGCCGACTCACCGACGCCCTCCATGCCGCCAAGGGTCACAAGCCGGTGGTGATGCTGGTGGGGGGCCGTACCGCTCAGGGCGGGGGAGCGGCCGTGTCGCACACCGGGGCTCTGGTGGCCGATCACCGGATCTGGGACGCCATCAGTGCGTCCACCGGCACCAGCATCGTGAGCACCATCGAGGATCTACTCGCCGCAGTCGCCTATCTCCAGCGCTGGGCAGAGGCCGACATCAGCGGCGACCTCGACACCCTGGTGATAGGGGTGGGCGGGGGTGCCTCGGTGCTGGGGACCGACGCCGCCGACCGAGCTGGCCTGTTCACCACGCCGGTCAGCGATCGGGGCCAGCAGGCGGTTCGGGATCTGGGCTATGGGGTGGGCACCAGCATCCGCAATCCCATCGAGATCGGCTTCGGCCCTGTGTCCGACCCCGATGTGCTGGTCAAGGCCCTCGATCCCATCCTCGAGGTCCAGCCCTATCCTGACGTGGTGATCCACTCCAACGTCCAGGCCTTCTTCAGCTACGCCGGCGACGGCATCGAGCGCCTGTTCCCCATCATCGAGACCACCGCCGCCCACGCCGAGGAATCCTGGCCCCACTCCCGCCTATCCCTCGTGCTCCGCAACCTCGACTGCGCCCCACCCGACATCGCCGCCCGCATCCAGCAAACCTGCCTAAACGCCAACCTCCCCACCTTCACCCGCTTCGCCGAAGCCATGGCCGCGGTGGCTGCCGCCAAACGCCATGCCCGCAACCGCGCCCTCGCCGGGTAGCTACCATCGCTCCATGCCTGGGGAGAATGAGTTTCGGGGGAGGGTGGCGCTGGTCACGGGGGCGGCAGGGGCGGCCATTGGGTCGACCACGTGCCGGACGCTGGCCTCTTATGGGGCTGGGATCGTGGTGCTGGACAACCACGAGCGTCGCACCAACGAGACGGCCGAGGCCCTGCGGGAGGCCTATGACGTGCCGGTGATGGCCGCGGTTGCCGACATCGGCGACCGGGAGCACATGGCCAGGACCATGGACGAGGTGTACGCCGAGATGGGGTCGGTGGACATCTTGGTGAACAGCGCGGCGGTCAACGTGCAGGGGAGCATCTTCGACTACAGGCCCGAGGACTGGGACTGGGTCATCGGCGTGGACCTCACCGCCTGTTGGTGGTTGATCTGGCGCACCATCGGGGCAATGCGGGATCGCCAGTGGGGACGCATCGTGAACGTCTCGTCGGTGGCGGCCTATCTGGGGGGCAACGGCCGTGAGGGACCGTACGCCGCGGCCAAAGCCGCCCTCAATGAAGTGACAAGAGGAGCAGCCATCGAGGGCGGGCCACACAACATCCGGGTCAACGCGGTGGCGCCCGGCCTGATCCGCTCCAAGTGGGTGGACGCCCAGGCCGAGCACTACGAGTCGTTCCGGGAGGAGACCCCGCTGCGTCGCCACGGCGACCCTGAAGACGTGTCCAACACCATTGCATTTTTGTGCAGCGACGAGTCGGCCCACATCACCGGCCAGGTGATCAACATCTCCGGCGGTTGGTACCTCACCCCGTGACCCTGAATCCCGGCCGATGAGCGGGGTCGGCGACCGGATTCGAGCCGCGGCACCAGCGCCGGGGGAGGTGGACCGCAACGCGGTTGTTCTCATCCTGCTGGCCATCGGCACCGTCATCGCCATCCGCTACGGCGGGCTGTCGTCCACCACCGACTGGCTCATCGCCACCCTCGACGGTGTGGCCCTCGATGGGCTGGCCGACCGGTTCGAAGAGGCGTTGGGTGCTTCCGAGCACGCTGGGTTCAACCGCCGCATGTACTGGGGCCTGTTCCGCTGGGTGGTGTACGTGGTGCCCGCCGTGCTGGTGGCCCGCTATGTGCTGCGCACCCGCCTGCGAAATCTCGGCCTCAAGGCCGGGCCCGAGCTCCGCCGCCATGCGCCCCTCTATCTGGGCCTCTACCTGGTGCTGCTGCCGTTCGTGGTGGCGGCCAGCTTCAACGGCGAATTCCAAGACACCTACCCCTTCTACGAGCCGCCCCCCGGCATCGACTACTGGCCCCGCTTCTACACCTGGGAGGCGGTGTACGCCGGGCAGTTCCTAGCGCTGGAGTTTTTCTTCCGCGGCGTATTGGTCCACGGTCTGGCCCGCCGCTTCGGCGCCATGGCCGTGTTCATCGCCCTCATCCCCTACGTGATGATCCACCTCACCAAACCCCTCGCCGAAGCCCTCGGATCCATAGTCGCCGGCACCGTCCTCGGCTTCCTCAGCCTGAGAACCGGCTCCGTCTACCTAGGCGCCGCCCTCCACTTCGCCGTCGCCCTAACGATCGATTTGCTGGTCTTGGGCATCCAGTAGCCGCTGGGCTACCCGTCGTGCCCAGAATCTAAGCTGAACCCCATGGCCGCTCTCGGCTACCGCACGTTCGATTCCGACAACCACTACTACGAAGCCCCCGACTGCTTCAGCCGCCACATTGAAGCTCGCTATCGGGAAAAAGCGATTACTGCTTCCCAAAGAACCGACGGGGAGTGGGAAGTCAAAGTAGGCGACCGGCCTTACAACTTCATGCACGTGAAATTCGACAAGACCAACGCTCCCGGCTCCATGTACGAGATGTTCAAGGCCAAGCGGGACAACCCCGACCTGAGCTGGGGCGACTCCTACACCGCAGAGAACATGCTGCCCGCCTACAAGCAGCCCGACGCCCGCCTGGAGCTGCTCGATTCCCAGGGCGTGGAGTGGGCCATCCTGCTCCCCACCTTCGGGGTGTCGGTGGAGGAGTACATGGTGGACGACATCGAGCAGACCTACGCCAACCTGCGGGCCTTCAACCGCTGGCTAGAGGATGACTGGGCCTACGACTACCAGGATCGACTGTTCACCCCGCCGCTGTTGTCGCTGCTGGATCGAGGGCACGCCATCGAGGAGCTCGACCGAGTGCTCGAGGCCGGAGCCCGCATCGTGCACTTGCGCCCGTGCCCGTGGGGCGGCGACGGAAAGTCGATCGCCGATCCCTACTACGACCCGTTCTGGGCCCGCATCAATGAGGCCCAGGTCCCAGTGGCGTTCCACATCTCCGACCTGCGCTACGGCGACCTAGCCGTGCGCATGGGCGACGACCCGGTGGCCAACGTGCGGGAGATGTCGGCCTTCCAGTGGGCCTTCCTCCACGGCGACCGCCCCATCATGGAGACGTTCGGGGCGCTGCTCTACGGCAACATGCACGAGCGCTTCCCCAACCTCAACTTCTTGAGCATCGAGAACGGCTCCGACTGGGTCCACTACCTGCTCACACTGATGGACAAGAAGAAGGGCATGGCCCGCTTCGGCCCCTGGCCCGCCGGCCGCCCGGCCGGGCGCATGAGTGAGATCTTCAAGCAGTGCTGTTTCGTGTCCCCCTACCCCGAAGACGACGTGGAGGCCCTAACCGACCGCATCGGCCCCTCCCAGGTTCTATTCGGCTCCGACCACCCCCACCCCGAAGGCATCGCCGACCCCAACTCCTTCATAACCCTCATCGCCAACCGCCCCGAAGAAGAACAACGCCAAATCATGCGAGAAAACGCCGCCACCCTCTTCAACGTCGCCTAAAGCGCCTCCCACTCTGCACAAATTGAAAGTAGTACTTGCAGATTGCCATGCCGCCTAGCCCTATGCGGCGAGGGCGAACGGCCTTCACCCTCATCGAGACTGTCTGTGATCCCGACTTGGTGCAGGCCCGATTCCAGGTAGACTTGCCATTACAGCCTGAGTTCTGACGGCGACATTGCGGCGTTACTGCCGCCTCTCACTTCCCCCGAAGACGTAACCCCGGCCGTTTGCCGAAGCAGTGACGGTTCCGGGGTTTTCACAAGTGAGGCTACCTCCCGATGCCGAACTCTTCAACGTTCAATCCCGCCGTTGTCCGCGATCGGCTGGGTATGGATCATCTGAGGTCGTACCTTGAGGATTGCGGGAGCGACGTAGAGACAGCGCTGGTCCTACACGCCTGGAATGCCCAGATAGCGGCGGCGTTCCTTGAGGACTTGGGTCGGCTAGAAGTCGTGATTCGCAACCGATTCGACGAGGCGCTGACTGAGCTCTTGGCATCGGCCGGACTCACCCGCCCTTGGTTCGATCACGGACCGCTATTCCCTGGTCGAGGAGGCAACCGCGCTCGGCAAGCGATTGAGGAGGCAAAGCGGCGGGTCGCGCACGGAGGGGGGCTGCCTGTTCACCACGGCAGAGTTATTTCACAGCTGAGCTTCGGGTTCTGGCGGTTCTTGTGCGCACCTCGTCATCTCACCTCGCTATGGGGGCCAGCTCTAGCCTCCTTGTTTCCTCACCATCCCGCCTCGGACAACGCTGTCCAGATTCGAGCCGATGTAGAACTGCGGATGGACCGGTTGCATTTCCTGAGGAATCGAGTGGCCCACCATGAGCCAGTCCACCGCCGCCGCCTCGCCGATGATGCAGATCACATCCTCAAGCTTGTCGAGTGGATGTGCGTCGACACTCACGAATGGATAACTCACTTGTCTCGCGTCCCAACGGTGCTGGCCTCAAGACCCCCCGGCACCCGCCTACCTAACCCAATGGAGCGCTAGCGATTACTCAAGCGATTCGAGGTCATCGGGAATTGCGAGCATTGCTTCTTCTGCGTCTTTCGCAATAGATCATCTTCCTCGAGTTCACCGGCGAACTGAAGCGCTTCATCCAGGTAGAGCCCGGGTTGGCCCTGGGCCGTTCGATGAGGGGCGGGTGTTGCAGGTGGTTGTGGCTGAATCCATGAGGGGGCAAATGGATCCCACCGCTATTCCGGGTGAGGAGTTGAGAGCCATGCTCGGATGTCTGCTGTCAGCTTCTTGGCAGACATGTCAGGGCTAGATTGGCCGATGTCCCAGGAGATGGCGTCGATCCTGATGTCTCCGACTTCCACGTAGTCGTTCGTTGCTTTGGAGTCGAACTCGATCACAATGCCCTTTGAGGGCTCTACGCGATGAAGCGGGGACGTCGGGTTCTGATTTTTGTGACGGGTTGAGTTTGGCCTGGTTTTCGTCCGGCGGCAAGCAGGATTCTGAGCCGGTAGTTGTGTAGGTTTCGGTAGCCTCGGGCTGAGCGT